>CAXUFL010000030.1:0-56431 GCA_964250455.1 uncultured bacterium | reverse complement strand
CCATTATCAACGAGGGACGCGACTGGCACGGCGGCAAAGTGAATCAACTGATTCGGCCTTCGATGATGCTGTATCCGGGCTTTTCGGGGAGCGCATTGGTAAATACAGAAGGGCAAGTGCTCGGAATGAACACAACCGGAGCGCGTCATATGCCCGTTACGGTTCCGATCGCGACTATCGATCGTGTCGTCGATCAGCTTGTACAAAAAGGCCGCATTGCACGTGGCTATCTCGGATTAGGAATGCAGGCGATTCGTTTACCCGAAACATTGCGTCAATCGCTTAACCTTCAGAATAATGGCGGTGTGATTGTCGTCAGCGTTGAATCCGATGCTCCTGCGGATCGAGCGGGGGTGTTGATCGGAGACATCCTCATTGCACTAAATGGAACTGCAATCGGCGATGTGAGCGATGTGCATTCGATTTTATCGTCTGAGCAAGTGGGACAGCCGATCGAGGCGCAAATCATTCGGGGGGGTGCTTTAACAAAAGTCACGATCGTCGTTGGAGAGCGATCGGGGAGGAATTGCGAATGAATTTTGAAACAGTTGCGGAAACGCTACGAAGATCGATCGTGCAGGTTCAATCTCGTCGGCGCGGCAGTGGTTCGGGTGTGATTTGGCGATCCGATGGCGTGATCATCTCGAATGCGCATGTCGTGCTTCGAGACGAAGCGACGATTCAGCTTGCAGACGGACGAGTTTTTCCCGCCGTGGTGGCGGCTCGAAATGTGCAGCGTGATTTAATTGCACTCAAAATCGATGCAACAAATTTACCAACGATTACTGTTGGAAATTCTGATGCGGTGCGGACAGGAGAATTAGTATTTGCCGTTGGAAATCCGGGAGGCACGATCGGGGCCGTTACAACGGGAATTATTCACTCGGTTAATCTGAAAAACGCTTGGATTCAAGCCGATATTCGATTAGCACCGGGAAATTCGGGTGGCGCACTGGCGAACGCAACAGGACACGTAATCGGAATCAACACAATGATTGCAAACGGTGTTGGATTTGCAATTCCAAGTCGAATCGTGGAGCAATTTCTCACCGCTCCGCTCGATCGTCCTTATCTCGGCGTCACGCTGCAACCGATTCGAGCGGCCGTTGAGCGCAAAGCTGTTTTTGGATTGTTGATTACTGCGATCGCATCAGGAAGCCCTGCCGAATTTGCGCAACTGCTTCCGGGTGATGTCTTAATCGGGATGCGAGGTGTTTTATTTCAAACGCCTGACGAACTGTTTCGCATTTTAAAAAATTCCAACGTCGGGGATAGCGTGTCGATCGACCTTTTGCGCGGTGGTGTTCGCATTGAACGATCGATCATTTTGGATCGTCGCAATTCTGCTCAAGCTGCATGATTCGGATTTTTATTGCGGCTCGATCGCGGGTAACTCAAGCGGGACTGAGCGCACTTCTCGCGATCGAGTCCGATTTTGAAGTTGTGGGAAGTGCCGTTCGTCCGGATTCAATTTCAAACGAGATTGAATCTTCACAGCCTGATGTCGTTTTAATCGAGCAAGATGCGCTTTTTGATGATTTAGAGTTTGAAGCTGCGATCGTGCTGTTGATCGATGAAATTGTGCAAAGCGAGATTGCTCAGTATTTACAAGCTGGAATTCGAGCTATTTTACCGAGTGATGCATCCAGCAATGAATTGATCAATGCGATTAAAGCTGCTTCAGTGGGATTAACGGTATTTCATTCAGAAATACCTGTTTTAATCACATCGCCATCGACACCGGAAACGCAATCGACACCACTTACCGCTCGTGAAGTGGAAGTATTAGAAATGCTGGCAGAAGGACTGGGTAACAAAGCGATCGCGCTCCGCCTCAATCTGTCTGAACACACGGTAAAATTTCACATCAGCTCGATTTTTAGCAAGCTTGATGTGTCAAGCCGCACTGAAGCTGTGATCCTGGGTGCAAGACAGGGCTGGATTCTGATTTAGCGTAGGTTCGGGGTTAATTTATAGATGCAGACGCGAATTCGCGGCGACATAGATAAAACCACCCACGGGTTAAGAGCCAATTCTAGAATTTAGTCCCCCTGCGGGGACTTCGTTTGTGTAGCCGCGTAGCCGGAGGCAATGTGCGCAGCTAATATTACTTGCCAGTCGCTTTGAGCAATAAACCCGAACCTACGCGGAATAGGAAATATCTAAACCGTTTTTACCCCGAACTCACGCTATTAATCCAGTTCAAAGCAAGAAGCGTCTGATAAATTTCTGGAACGATCGTGCTTCAGCTTAGATCATTTCTATTTCAAACCGCATCGTTTCGGGTCTAGGTTGAAATAATTCCGATTTAAATCAGAAAATTCGTGATTTAAGCTGCAATCCGGTGAGCCACGCTCGATCGGGGCATGTTTCACGGAAGCGATCCTGCGAAATAGATAAAGGCAACACAGATTTAGTGGTGAATCCTTCTACAATGAGTTGGATTTACAGAAAAGACTATAGCTGCACTATGCCTCGTCGCGATGACCTCCACAAGATTCTCCTCATCGGCTCCGGCCCGATCGTCATTGGGCAAGCGAGCGAATTTGATTATTCGGGAACGCAAGCCTGTAAAGCACTTCGAGATGAAGGCTACGAAGTCATTTTGGTGAACTCAAACCCCGCCACCATTATGACCGACCCGGAAACTGCCGACAAAACCTATATCGAGCCACTTACGCCACAAATTCTAGAAGAAATTATTAAAAAAGAGCGCCCCGACGCGATTCTTCCCACAATGGGCGGACAAACCGCGCTGAATCTAGCGGTCTCGCTGTCAAAAAGCGGCGTTTTAGACCAATATAACGTTGAATTAATCGGGGCAAAGCTGCCTGCGATCGAAATGGCAGAAGACCGCAAACTGTTCAAAGAAGCGATGCAGCGTATTGGCGTGGGCGTGTGCCCGTCGGGGTTAGCCGAAACGCTCGAAGAAGCACGCACGATCGGACAGCAGATCGGCTCGTATCCTTTGATTATTCGTCCAGCGTTCACGCTCGGCGGCACAGGCGGCGGGATCGCCTACAATCAGCAGGAATTTGAGGAGATTGCGCAAACGGGACTCGATGCCAGTCCGGTTTCGCAGATTTTGATCGAAAAATCGCTATTGGGCTGGAAAGAATACGAACTCGAAGTCATGCGCGATCTGGCCGATAACGTGGTGATTATTTGCTCGATCGAGAACCTTGATCCGATGGGCATTCACACCGGAGATTCGATCACCGTTGCGCCTGCTCAAACGCTCACTGATAAAGAATATCAACGGCTGCGCGATGCGTCGATCAAAATTATTCGAGAAATCGGCGTCGAAACAGGCGGATCAAATATTCAGTTTGCCGTCAATCCGGTCACAGGTGAAGTCGTCGTGATTGAAATGAATCCACGGGTGTCTCGCTCTTCTGCGCTGGCCTCGAAAGCCACCGGATTTCCGATCGCGAAAATGGCCGCAAAACTCGCCGTTGGCTATTCGCTCGATGAAATTCCCAACGACATCACGAAAAAAACGCCTGCAAGCTTTGAGCCAACGATCGATTATGTCGTGACGAAGATTCCGCGCTTTGCGTTTGAGAAATTTCCGGGATCGCAGCCGTATCTCACTACGCAAATGAAATCTGTGGGTGAAGCAATGGCGATCGGGCGCACGTTTCTCGAATCGTTTCAAAAAGCGCTGCGATCGCTAGAAACAGGACGCGCTGGCTGGGGCTGTGACCAGCAAGAAGTATTGCCAAGCCTAGAGCAAATTCGCGCAGGCCTCAGAACGCCGAATCCCGATCGCATCTTCACCGTGCGTCACGCGATGCTGATGGGAATGACGGTCGAAGAAGTTTACGAACTCACGAACATTGATCCGTGGTTTCTCGATAAATTTCAAATTCTGCTAGAAACCGAGAAATTCTTAAAGCGAACGCAGCTTCAATCGCTGACCCAAGAGCGGATGTACGCGATCAAGCAGCAGGGATTTAGCGATCGACAAATCGCCTATGCCACGAAAACCAGCGAAGACGAAGTTCGAGACTATCGCAAGTCGCTCGGTGTGATTCCCGTGTACAAAACCGTGGACACCTGCGCGGCTGAATTTGAAGCCTTCACGCCATACTATTATTCTGCCTACGACGAAGAAAGCGAAGTTTTGCCGTCCGATCGTCGCAAAGTCATGATTCTAGGCGGCGGGCCGAACCGCATCGGGCAAGGAATCGAATTCGATTACTGCTGCTGTCATGCCTCGTTTGCTTTGCGCGAAGACGGGTTTGAAACCATTATGGTGAACTCAAACCCCGAGACCGTTTCAACCGATTACGACACAAGCGATCGATTGTACTTTGAGCCGTTGACCAAAGAAGACGTGCTCAACATTATCGAAGCCGAACAGCCCGAAGGCGTGATCGTGCAGTTTGGTGGCCAAACGCCGCTTAAGCTTGCGGTTCCCTTGCAAAAATTTCTGAGCGAAGGCACGGTTGCCACGAAAATTTGGGGCACCTCGCCGGACTCGATCGACACGGCCGAAGATCGCGAACGCTTTGAGCAGATTCTGACACGCTTAAACATCAAGCAGCCGCCCAATGGAATTGCTCGCAGCTACTCAGAAGCAAAACAAGTCGCTCGTCAAATCGGCTATCCGGTGGTGGTGCGTCCGAGCTACGTGTTAGGCGGTCGCGCAATGGAAATTGTGTACTCGGATCAAGACCTCGAACGCTATATGACGTATGCGGTTCAGGTTGAGCCGGATCATCCGATTTTGATCGATCGATTTCTCGAAAACGCAATCGAAGTCGATGTAGACTCGCTCACCGATCAAACCGGACAAGTTGTAATTGGCGGTGTGATGGAGCACATCGAACAAGCCGGAATACACTCGGGCGATTCTGCCTGCTCGATTCCGACCATTACGCTTTCTGAATCGGTGCTCAGTCAAATTCGGACGTGGACGGTCGAGCTTGCCAAAGCGCTCAACGTCGTTGGATTAATGAATATTCAGTTTGCGGTGCAAGGCGATCAGGTTTATATTCTCGAAGCCAATCCGCGAGCGTCGCGAACCGTGCCGTTTGTGTCAAAAGCGATCGGCATTCCATTAGCAAAAATGGCAGCGCGGATTATGTCCGGCAAAACGCTGGCTGAATTAGGCTTTACCGAAGAAGTGATTCCTACTCACATTTCGGTAAAAGAAGCCGTTTTGCCGTTTGAGAAATTCCCCGGCACCGATACGATTTTGGGGCCGGAAATGCGATCGACGGGCGAAGTGATGGGCATCGATTCAGATTTTGGAAAATCATTCGCCAAAGCCGAACTCGCGGCAAGTCAGAAACTTCCGCTTAAAGGGACCGTTTTTGTGTCGATGAACGATCGCGAAAAAGTCGCCGTTGTGCCTGCTGTGAAAGATTTAATCGATCTCGGCTTTAAAGTGGTCGCCACCGCAGGAACTTGTAAAACGCTAAAAGAACACGGGCTAAAGGTCGATCTCGTTCTTAAACTTCACGAAGGCAGACCGCATGTATTGGATTCGATTAAAAACGAACAAATCCAACTCATTATTAATACGCCTGCCGGACAAGAAGCGATCGAAGACGATCGCTTGATTCGCCGAACGGCCTTGACCTACAAAATCCCGATTATTACAACGATCGCAGGTGCGAAAGCAACGGCCGCAGCAATTCGATCGTTGCAGTCAGAGCCGTTAAGCGTGCGATCGCTGCAAGAGTACCTTAAGTAACGTGAGATTTGGTTAAGCGGGCGCGAAGGCGCGGCTACACAGACAAAACCACCCACGGGTTCAGTCGCGACAAATTCTGGATGGAGTCCGCCTGATCGCGGACTTAGATTCGCGCAAAGCGCAACTCCGAAGGAAACGATTAGCCGCGCCTTCAGTCGCCAGGCGGATTGGGATTTCTATCCGGAACTCCTAAGAAACAGTTTGTTTCTTAGGAGTTCCCAAAGTTTTACCGTCGTTGGAGACTCAGGTTAAGTGGCTTTTAGAACCGAATCGACCCAGCTAAGATGCTTTGGTTTGATTCAGCGAAATTCTGCCATCTGGCGGATGTGGCAATTAGCTAGAGTTTAGTATTGGTAGAAAAGATTATTTACTTTCATTGCATTCTTAAAAATCGACAATGAGTTTGCAGCTACTTCCAATACTTCAGATTCAGCATCGCTAACCCTTGAATTGTATTTATATACGGTGACAGAAGCTTTCATTATTCAATTCTGTAGATTCTCAGATTTTGTTTTACAGGCTGCATTCACGGCTGTTGTTTTTGGCTAAAGTAATCGCTAAAACAAGGAGCATTGCTCAAAATCAACCTAACATCAAGCAAAATTGCAATTATTTGAATTGCAGTTTGCATTCTCAGAAAGTTTACATTTGTTAAATTTTCGTAGATAATCTTAAAACCACCATGATGCGATTCAAGCGGACGGCAAAGTAAAGAAAGTCCCGATGCATCTTCCCGACTCTGTTTGATTCTGCCAACTTCCGCGATGTAACCCGTAAACCTTTTCCCCAAGCTAAAAGGAAACTAGCCTTCTTCTACTCATAACGTCCCTTCTATCGCTCATTGATTTGCTAAATTAGCGCTTCGACGCTAAAAGCTTCAAGTTGATTCTTGGTTCTTGTTGCTCATTCTGTGACTCCTTGCTATGAAAACTGCTCAGACTCCCACCGATTCCGTTCGTGCTTACCTGCGTGAAATTGGTCGCGTGCCCTTGCTCACCCACGAACAAGAAGTTGTCTACGGAAAGCAGGTACAGCGCTTGTCGATTTTGAACGCCGTTAAAGCGTCGTTGCTTGAGCGATCGGGCCTCGAACCCGATGATGCCACCTGGGCGATCGCGGCGGGAATTTCTGAAACCGAACTGCGTCAAGCGCAAGCCGAAGGAGAACTCGCAAAACGCCGCATGGTTGAAGCAAATTTGCGTCTTGTAGTCTCGGTTGCCAAGAAATACACCAAACGCAACGTTGAACTGATGGATTTAATTCAAGAAGGCACGATCGGGATGCAGCGCGGGGTTGAAAAATTTGATCCCACCAAAGGCTACCGATTCTCGACGTATGCATACTGGTGGATTCGCCAAGCGATCACGCGAGCGATCGCCGAAAAAGGCCGCACGATTCGCTTACCGATTCACATTACCGAAAAGCTCAACAAAATCAAAAAAGCTCAGCGCTCTTTAGCGCAACAGCTTGGACGAGCAGCAACGGTTTCTGAGTTGGCAAACGAACTTGAACTAGCCCCAAGTCAAGTTCGCGACTATTTAGAGCGTGCCCGTGTGCCGTTGTCGTTGGATTTGCGCGTGGGCGATAACCAAGATACCGAACTCGGAGAACTGCTCGAAGATACGGGACCTTCTCCAGAAGACTTTACGGCTCAAGCGTCACTGCGCAAAGATCTCGAAGTTTTAATGGCGGATTTAACGCCTCAGCAGCGAGACGTGTTGGCGTTGCGGTTTGGGCTTGAAGACGGCAAAGCGCTGACGTTGGCGAAGATTGGCGATCGCTTGAATATCAGCCGCGAACGAGTGCGCCAAATTGAGCGTGAGGCGTTAACCAAGCTGCGTAAACGCAAAGGCGATATGGGCGAATATTTAGCCAGCTAAGAGATGCTCGAAATTCCTCCCAGTTTTTGATTTTATGCGGACTGTTGCGGTTAGTTTGTGATGGCACGACTCCGTTTCTACCTTGCGTTTGAGCTATAAATCTAGCAGGGCTGATATTTGACAATAAAGACTAAGCGTCTAGCAAGATTTATTGCTAGACGCTCGTAAACTGATTCTGATTGAGTTTGTGACTACTTCGCGCCGAGTCCTACTGCCCCTGCGTAAATCGCTCGATCGCCCAATTCATCCTCGATTCTGAGTAAGCGATTGTATTTCGCCACTCGTTCACTGCGACACAGCGATCCGGTTTTGATTTGTCCGGCGCGAGTCGCAACCGCGAGATCCGCGATCGTTGTATCTTCGGTTTCACCGGATCGATGGCTGATAATCGATCGAAATCCGTTTCGCATTCCCAAATCGATCGCTTGTAGCGTTTCTGTTAGCGATCCGATCTGGTTAAGCTTAATCAAGATTGCATTGCCCGCTTTTTGTTCGATGCCTTGTTGCAATCGGGTTATGTTGGTCACAAACAAATCATCGCCGACTAATTGAGTGCGATCGCCAATTTTTTGCGTGAGCAATTGCCAATGCTGCCAATCATCTTCGTGCAACCCGTCTTCGATCGACACGATCGGATAATCACTAGCGAGTTTGGCTAAATAATCCACCATTTCGGTCGGCGCGTGTGGCGTGCCGTCGTAGGTGTATTGACCGTTTTTGTAAAATTCACTTGCGGCAACGTCGAGCGCTAAGGCGACTTGCTCTCCGGGTTTGTATCCGGCTTTCTCGATCGCGGTAATGAGCAAATCCAATGCAGCTTGATTCGATTCTAAGTTGGGCGCAAATCCGCCTTCGTCGCCGACGCCTGTGAGCAAGCCTTGATCGTGCAGCACTTTGCTCAGCGATGAAAACACTTCTGCACCCCAGCGCAACGCTTCACGAAACGTCGGCGCACCGACCGGAACGATCATAAATTCTTGAAAATCAACGTTGTTATCGGCATGAGCGCCGCCGTTGATCACATTCATCAAGGGAACCGGGAGCACGTTAGAAAGCGGATTTCCCAAATAGCGATAAAGCGGCAAGCCTAACGCTTCTGCGCCTGCTTTTGCCGTCGCTAAGGAAACTGCCAAAATTGCGTTTGCGCCTAAATTTGCTTTGTTGGGCGATCCATCGAGGCTAATCATTGTGCGATCGAGCGTTTCTTGATCGATCGCGTCGAGGCCAATCAATTCTGGTGCTAATTTTTCTTCAACGTTTTTCACCGCGTTGAGCACCCCTTTGCCGCCGTAGCGATTTTTGTCATCATCGCGGAGTTCGTGCGCTTCAAAACTCCCCGTCGAGGCCCCGCTTGGGACTTGCGCGATTCCCATCACACCGCTTGCAAGATAAACTTCAGCTTCGATCGTCGGACGACCCCGCGAATCGAGAATTTCACGAGCACGAATCGATTCGATTTCAGTGTCTAGCGCGTCAATCATGTGTCTAAATCCTTGTAAAACGATCGGGATTGCTTTAGTTTTCTGCTTGCGGGACCGTATCCCTTCGTTAGAATACGACTTTGAGCGAACTTTTCTGTAATCATATTCACCGCCCGCAAATCGATTTCATTTGATCGACGAGTCTTTGGGATCACAATACAGGTGTCAAAATTAAGATGTAGACTCTTTTGAGGAAATCCGATGCGCCTACTGCATACCATGTTGCGAGTTAGAAATCTTGACGAATCGCTTAAGTTTTACTGCGATCTGCTGGGCATGAAATTGCTGCGCAAAAAAGACTATCCGGGCGGCGAGTTTACGTTAGCGTTTATCGGCTACGGCGAAGAATCTGAAGAAACGGTGATCGAGCTAACCTACAACTGGGGAAAAGATCACTACGATTTGGGCGACGCTTACGGGCACATTGCGATCGGTGTTGATGATATTTACAAAACTTGCCAAGACCTCGAAGCACGCGGCGGTAAAGTCGTTCGTCAACCCGGGCCTATGAAGCACGGTTCGACGGTGATTGCGTTTGTGGAAGATCCGAACGGGTACAAAGTTGAATTGATTCAATTGGGAACGCAAGGATCGGCATCTGAGAAAAAAGCCGCGATCGCGAATGCTTGAAAAGGATGATTGAGCGGTTAAACTCCTCATGAGGAACAAATTTCTGGCGGCACGAATCGATCCTGCGATCGTGCTACATGAGGAGTGGAGCGGTGAAAAAAGCAAATCGGTTAGCGGGCATGGTTGGCGTTGGCATTTTTGCCGCAGCGATGCCCGTTTGGGCGCAAGATTCACGCCTTGAAATTCTAGATCCGCAAAATCCAGAACCGATGGATCAAGTTACGTCGGTGTCTCAATTATCCGATGTGCGTCCGAGCGATTGGGCTTATCAAGCGGTGAAATCACTCGTCGAGCGGTATGGCGTAGCGGCAGGCTATCCAGACGGGACATTTCGAGGAAATCGATCGCTGACTCGCAACGAATTCGCCGCCGCTATTAATCAAGTCTTGGGCAGAATCGAAGAGCAAATCTTAGCGAATCAAACGAGTTCAACGTTTGGGCAAGACGTGCTCACGATTCGTCGTGTGGTGAATGCTTACGGTCAAGCCCTAACGGATTTGAGCCAACGGCTCGATCAAATCACAGCCCGCACCAGCACGTTAGAGCGTCAGCAGTTTTCAACGACTTCAACGCTCAACGGGCAAGTTTACACAGCTATTACCGACGGAACAAATGCCAATGCAACCGTGATTGCGCGTGTCCGGTTGAATCTTTTAACGAGTTTTAAGGGCAGCGATCGCTTAGTTACGCAGTTTGAAACCGGAAACAACGGCGGCGATGCCATCTTAAACGCTCAATCTCAACCTCAGAATTTACTGGGCAGAGGCGGAATTTTAGCAAACGGCGGCGGACTGGATATTGTTCAAGCCCCGCAGCAGCCTAGAATTCGCAAGCTGTATTATGCGTTTCGCCCCTCCGAGAATTTAGAAGTTGCGGTGGGATCAAATCTACCGCCGAGCGACTTTATCGATCGCAATTCGTTTGCCAATGACTCTGGCGATAACTTTGCATCGAGCTTTTTCAAAAATAATCCGTTGATTGTGCAAGATCAACTCGATCGCTTCGGAGGTGCAGGGGCGGCGGTGACCTACAGTGTCGATCGTAATCTCACGTTGCGGGCGCTTTATGCGGCCGCCGATTCTGCAAATGTGGGATTATTTCGCGATCGCGACCAAGCCAGCCTTGAAGCGCAGTATACAATTCCTAATCAGCCGATCACGGTGCAACTGCAATACACTCGCAGCAAAATAAACGGCACCGAAATCAATGCAGGCGGAATCGGGGCAGAATGGGCAATTCGGCAGCGCTACGGCGTGTTTGGCGTTTTTGGACGGTTAGGATTTGGCAGCTATCGCGGATTTAACACCGTGCTTGGACAAAATCTAGATCTCAACCCGAAAACGTGGCAAGTTGGCGTATCGGCGCAGAACTTTTTGGTTCCGGGATCAAGAGCGGGAATTGCTGTCGGTCAGCCCTTTGTTACCAGTAGACTCGGTAACGCGACTCAAACCAATTACGAAGCATTTTTTGGATTTTTGATCAACGATCGATTTAACGTCAGTCCATCATTGATCGTTGTAACGAATCCGAACAATCGATCGAGTCCGACAATTTGGCAATGGTCGGTTCGGTTGATTTACGGATTCTGACGATCAGTGATCAACAAGCTACAAACTCCTGACCGCGACTCGCTACAATGAAGATTCTAGAAAGATTGATTTAACAGCATCGGAGCACATGCAACCCACAGACCCCAGCAAATTTACAGACAAAGCCTGGGAAGCAATCGTTCAGGCACAAGACGTCGTGCGGCGATATCGGCACCAGAATTTAGAAGTCGAGCACTTAATGATCAGTCTGCTTGAGCAGCAAGACGGACTCGCGGCCAAAATCTTTAGCAAAGCCGGAATCGATGCGTCGCGTCTGTGGCAGCAAATTGATGAATTCACGCGCCGACAACCGAAAGTGGGTTCTTCTGAGCAGCTTTATCTGGGTCGCTATTTGGATACAATGCTCGATCGCGCCGAAGCCTCGCGCATGAGTCTGCAAGATGAATTTATTTCGATCGAGCATTTGATTCAAGCGTTTTCAGGCGATTCGCGGCTTGGAATGAAGCTGTTTCGGAGCTTTGACGTAGACACCGCTAAACTCGATACCGCTATTCGCGACGTGCGCGGGAGTCAAAAAGTGACCGATCAAAGTCCAGAATCGCGATATTCAGCCTTAGAAAAGTTCGGGCGCGATTTGACTGAAAGCGCTCGAAACGGCAAAGTTGATCCGGTGATCGGGCGCGATGAAGAAATTCGGCGCGTGGTGCAAGTTCTGTCACGACGCACGAAAAACAATCCGGTGTTAATCGGGGAACCTGGCGTTGGAAAAACGGCGATCGCCGAAGGGTTAGCGCAGCGCATCATCAACGGCGACGTTCCCGAATCGCTGAAAAACCGCAAGCTGATTTCCCTGGATATGGGATCGCTGATCGCAGGCGCAAAGTATCGCGGCGAATTCGAGGATCGAATGCGGGCGGTTCTTAAAGAAGTAATCAACTCCGATGGACAAATCGTGTTGTTTATCGACGAGCTTCACACGGTTGTCGGAGCAGGCGCAAGCGGACAAGGCAACATGGATGCGGGAAATCTGCTGAAACCGATGTTGGCGCGGGGCGAACTGCGCTGTATCGGAGCCACAACGCTCGACGAATACCGCAAATACATCGAAAAAGACGCCGCGCTAGAACGCCGCTTTCAGCAAGTTTTGGTCGATCAGCCTAGCGTTGAAGACACGATCTCGATTCTGCGCGGATTAAAGGAACGCTACGAAGTTCACCATCGCGTCAAGATTAGCGATTCGGCATTAGTAGCCGCCGCAACGCTTTCCAC
Organism: uncultured bacterium; assembly: GCA_964250455.1. Taxonomy (GTDB): domain Bacteria; phylum Cyanobacteriota; class Cyanobacteriia; order Leptolyngbyales; family Leptolyngbyaceae; genus CAXUFL01. Next base: position 43,917 of record CAXUFL010000030.1, on the reverse strand, counting down.
GCGCTACATCGCCGATCGATTTCTGCCGGATAAAGCGATCGATCTGGTCGATGAAGCGGCGGCAAAGCTGAAAATGGAAATCACGTCAAAGCCGACCGAACTCGAAATTCTCGATCGCCGCTTAACGCAGCTTGAAATGGAAAAACTTTCGCTCGAAGCGGAAACGCAGCGATCGGCGATCGCGGCAACGGCGATTCGATCCGCGCAAGGTCGCTTAGAGCGCATCGAGCAAGAAATGGCGTCGTTAAGCGAAAAGCAGCAGCAATTGAGTTCTCGCTGGGAAAATGAAAAGCGGTTGCTCGAAGCGATTAACGCCAAAAAGCGCGAAGAAGAAGACCTCGAACTGCAAATCAAACGATTAGAGCGAGAAGCCGATCGCGCAATGGCGCACGAAGACACCGAGCGCAAACGCAAACTTCGCAAGGCGGGTGAGCTTCGTCATGAAGTGATGCCAACGTTGATCAGCGAACGCGAACAGTACGAGTCCGAATTAACCACGATTCAAATGAGCGGTAACGCCCTGCTGCGCGAAGAAGTCACCGAGTCAGATATTGCGGAAATTGTCGCCAAATGGACAGGCATTCCCGTGAATCGCTTGCTCGAATCCGAGCGGCAAAAACTGCTGAGCTTAGAGAAACATCTACACGATCGCGTGATCGGTCAGCAAGACGCGGTTGAAGCGGTCGCGGCCGCGATTCGACGCGCGCGAGCGGGCATGAAAGATCCGAGTCGCCCGATCGGGTCATTTCTGTTCATGGGGCCGACTGGCGTGGGTAAAACTGAACTGGCACGAGCGTTAGCGCAGCTTTTGTTTGACTCAGACGATGCGATCGTGCGCCTCGATATGTCTGAGTACATGGAAAAGCATTCCGTTTCTCGCTTAGTGGGTGCGCCTCCGGGCTATGTTGGCTATGACGAAGGCGGTCAGCTTTCTGAAGCCGTTCGACGCAAACCGTATTCGGTGCTGCTGTTTGATGAAGTTGAAAAAGCGCATCCAGACGTATTCAACATTCTCTTACAGGTGCTTGATGACGGACGCATTACCGATTCGCAAGGTCGATCGGTGGATTTTCGCAACGCTGTGATTGTGATGACCAGCAACATTGGCAGCGAATACATTCTTGATGTATCTGGAGATGATTCTAAATACGAAGAAATGCAAAAGCGCGTGATGAACGCGCTTAGAAAGCATTTTCGACCGGAATTCCTCAACCGTATCGACGACACGATCTTATTCCATTCGTTGAATCGATCGGAGCTAAGCGAAATTGTGGGTCTACAGCTTAAGCGCATTCAAGCGCTGCTGTCGGATCAAAAAATTTCGCTAGAACTTACCGTCGCGGCTCGAAATCACATCGCAGACGCAGGCTACGATCCAACCTACGGCGCACGTCCCTTGAAGCGAGCGATTCAGCGCGAACTGCAAAACCCGATCGCCACCAAGCTGCTCGAAAATGCGTTTGGCGAAGGCGATACGATTTTGATCGATCTCGTCGATGGCAAATTAACGTTTACGAAAAAGGAGTTGGTAACGAGCAAGCCTGTTAGCTCGATTCCGGTTGTCGTGTCCGAAGCAAGCTGATTATGAGTTATTTTCGTCCTGCGGTGGCGGCAATGGTTGGCTACGTTCCCGGTGAGCAACCCAAACCGGGAGCGCCGATCGTCAAGCTCAACACCAATGAGAATCCGTATCCACCGTCACAGGCCGCGATCGACGTTCTGCGAAATCTCGATCCTGAGTGGCTTCGTCGCTATCCTGATCCGTTTGCGCGTGAGTTTTGCCAAGCAGTGAGCGAAGCGCTAAACGTTCCCCCCGATTGGATCATTGTGGGCAACGGTAGCGATGATTTGCTGAATGTTTTGGTGCGGACGTGTGCGGAGGGCAGCGATCGCGCGATCGTTTACCCGACGCCAACGTATGTTTTGTACCGCACGCTGTCGGCGATGCAGCCTGCGGATGTTGTAGAAATTCCGTATTCAGAGACGTTTGAGTTGCCGATCGACGCGCTAATCGCTGCTCAAGGTGCGATTACGTTTATTGCGACGCCGAATAGTCCATCGGGGCACGTTGTGGCGCTCGATCAGCTTCGGCAGCTTGCAAGCCGCGTGTCGGGCGTGTTGGCGATCGACGAAGCGTATGTTGATTTTGCTGAATTTTCTGCGTTGCCGTTGGTGCAAGAGTTTGAGAATGTGATCGTTCTAAGAACGCTCTCGAAAGGCTATTCGCTGGCAGGGTTGCGCATGGGGTTTGCGATCGCTCAGCCAACCCTGCTCGAAGGATTATTCAAGGTGAAAGACAGCTACAACATTGACGCGATCGCCACGCTAGTGGGAGCGGCAGCAATGCGGGATCAAGCTTATAAAAATGCTTGCGCTGAGAAAGTCAAAGCATCACGATCGACGCTAACCGTTGAGTTAAGAAAGCTCGGCTTTAAGGTTGGCGAATCGCAGGGAAACTTTGTGTTAGCCGCGCCTGCAACCGATTCAGCCGAACGGCTTTATTTAGGATTAAAGCAGCAAGGAATTTTAGTTCGATATTTCAATCAACCGAGATTAAGCGACAAACTCCGGATCACCGTGGGCACCGAAGCGCAAAATCAGCTTTTGCTTAAGACGTTAAGTGAGTTGATGGGCGTGGTTCAGCCAGCCTAAACTGAAGCGTCTATCTGCGGACGAGGTGATTGCAATTCTTCAATCGTTTGGCTTTGCAGTCAAGCGTTAGAAAGGGAGCCACATCAAACTCCGCCGAGTAAGGGAAGGCAGTAACGAAACTCTAATCATTCCGAATCACAAACAGCTAGATACAGGAACCTGTAGAGGCATTTTGCGGCAAGCCAGCATATCTCTGAAGAGGAGCTATTCCCCTATTTTTATACTGGTGAATGAGCAAGATTAGCAAAACACGATGCGGATGAAATAGTGCGATCGCATACGGCACAATTCGCGATCGTGCTGATCAAGATTAAAATAAGGCAGACGAGTTGAAACGTAGCTGATGACGAATCAAACAACTCAAATAATGGCAATGCCTGAAAAGATCTTGGCTGCCTTAAACGCTTTGTCTCCTGAGCGACAGCAACAAGTGTTTGACTTTGTGGAGTTTCTAATCCAGAAGCAAGCTGAGGGGACTCATCTGACTCAGAAAGTAGAAAAACCGCAGCAGAAAAGGGTTTTAGGTCAGCATAAGGGAATGGGCTGGATCAGTGACGACTTCAATGATCCACTACCAGATGCATTTTGGTTTGGACGTGAAGACGCTGGTAATCCTTCCGCATGAATCTTTTGCTCGACAGTAATGTTCTGATTTGGCTAGACATTGATCCAGATTCTCTAACAACACGAGTTCGTGAACTACTGATTGATGAAAACAATGTTTGGGTTGCAAGTGTTGTTAGCATTTGGGAAATTCAAATCAAACTCCAACTGGGTAAGTTATTGCTAAACCTGCCCTTCCCTGAATTAATCGAAAATTTGCGAGTGACAAGCAATCTCCAGCTTTTACCGATCGAGCTATCCCACATCTGGGCCCTGGAAGAATTGCCTGATCATCATCGCGATCCATTTGACCGATTGTTAATTGCTCAAGAGATTGCCGCTCAATTGCTGTGAGTGCAGATTCTAGGTTCAATCGCTATCCCGTTTAACGATTGTGGCAACTCCGTGGATAGAACGCTTCAGTCACCCTGATCGCAGCTTCATTCGGAGTGCGATCGCATACAGCACCATTCGCGATCGTGCTCATCAAGATTAGAATAAGGCAGACGAGTTGAGACTGCGGGTGATGACACAAGCGGAAAATCTCTCCAATCCCTCACCAGAGATACCAGAGCATGTGCTAAATGCTCTACGGATTCTCTCTCCTGAACAGCGTCAGCAAGCTTTTGCATTTATTGAGTTTTTATACCAGACACAACAATCTGCCTTGCAACAGCAGCCCACAGCACCGAAGAAGCAACGGATTTTTGGGCAGTATGCAGGAAGAATTTCGACAAGTAAGGACTTTGATGATCCTTTGCCAGATTCTTTCTGGTTGGGTGAGCCATGAGGCTACTGATTGATACCCATGTTTTTATTTGGCTAAATGACGCTCCAGGTAGCATTCCTCAGAAAGCCCTAACAATGTTGAGTGATCTAGAGAATGACTTGTTCTTCAGCTTAGTCAGCGTTTGGGAAATGCAAATTAAAATCCAACTCGGAAAATTGCAGCTTCAAAATCCGTTGCCAGAAATTCTAATGACCCAACAATCGGTAAACGGCTTACAAATGCTTCCGATTCATCTAGAGCATGTTTGGGCACTAGAAGGCATACCTAACTATCATCGTGACCCGTTTGACCGATTGTTAATTGCTCAAGCGATCGCCGCTCAATTGCCAATTGTGAGTGCAGATTCTATGTTTGATCGCTATCCCGTTCAACGATTGTGGTAACTCTGTAGATAGAACACTTCAGTCACCCTGATCGCAGCTTCATTCGGAGTGCGATCGCATACGGCACAATTCGCGATCGTGCCTTATCAACACACTGAAGTCACCTTGCATCAAAGCATATAATCTGGACATAGACAGGCTTGTAAGCTATCCCACGGCTGAAGCCGGGGGCTTATTGTTAGCTCTAATCTGCAATGGCGTGCTGTTTTAGCTCATCCAGCGTCATATATTCCAGTGCGCTTGCATGAGTAGACGCTAAGACTACAGGAGGCGCAACGCCTGCGTCAAGAGCTTCTTTCCAGCGTGAGGCACAAAGACACCAGCGATCGCCCGGTTTAAGTCCGGGAAAATTAAACATCGGCGTGCTGAGATCGTTGCCGCGTGATTTTGTAAACGCTAAAAATTCTTCGGTGACTTGAGCGCACACAACATGCACTCCGGTATCTTCAGCTCCGGTGCTACACATGCCGTCGCGGTAATATCCGGTCATCGGAGCGGTGCAGCAGGTTTCGAGCGGTGTTCCTAATACGTTTTTCCCGGATGACATACCTTTAATCAAACTCTTTATGATTATCGTAGCGCTTGTTCGATTTGGGATTCTTTAAATCCAACCAAAATCGCTATGTCATCTTTCACGATCAAAGGGCGCTTAATCAGCATTGCATCTTTCGCAAATGCCGTAATCCATTGAGCCTCGGTCCAGGTTTGTTTTTCTTCGCTTAAGGCGCGATATGACAAACCGGACGTATTGCGCATTGATTTTGCACCGAGGGTTTCAACCCAACTCGCGATCGTCGCTCGGCTTGGTGCATAATCTTTTGTGTTAATGAATTCGTAATAAACGTTGTGATCGTCTAGCCATTTCAGCGCTTTTTTGCACGTATTACAGGTTGGAATTCCGTACACTCGGATGGCCATAAAACCCTCGATCGCCGTTTTCTAGTATGACATTTTCAGAACGATCGCGTGTATGTTGCTAAAATAATCCTGCCTTTTGAGCGGAGAAGCTGTCGCGTGCAGCAGTCAAAAATTGAGCAAACTTTTAGAAGAAACCTGATTTGGCTCAGTGCCGCGATCGTGCTTTTCGGATTGAGTAGCCTGCGACATTTTTTAATTCGGTCAGGCGCTTGGGATTTAGGCATTTTTGATCAAGCCGTTTATTTAATTAGCCAGAATCAAACGCCGTTTTCTACGCTATTGGGCTTTCATATTCTCGGTGATCACGCTGCGTTTATTTTCTATCCGTTAGCGCTGCTTTATCGAATGATTCCTTCGGTTTACTGCCTACTGTTTGTGCAATCGATCGCGCTATCGCTTGGCGTGATTCCGCTTCGATTGCTGGCGCATCAGCTTAATGTTTCATCTAAATTAATTAACGTATTAACGATCGTTTATCTACTTTATCCGATTGTTTTTAACTCAAACATGTCTGATTTTCATCCTGAGGTGTTGACTATTCCGATATTTTTAACCGCAGTTTGGGCGGTTCGCAGCAATCGTAATGTTATATTTTACCTCAGTCTATTCATTATTCTGATTTGCCGCGATGCCCTTGCTTTGAACGTGATCGGTATGGGCGTTTGGCTGTGGATATTTGAGAAAAAACGGCGCTACGGAGCGATTGCGATCGTCGCTGGAGCGCTGTGGTTTTGGATAGCAACGCAGATGATTGTGCCTGCATTTGGGGCAGATGCAGCTCAGCTCGATCGCTATTTGCCGCGCTATGCCACGTTCGGGCACTCGTACACCGAGATTGCTAAAAATTTCATTCTCCGACCGGATCTTTTGATTCGGAAACTGGCAACGGGCGAAACCATTGGTTATTTGCTCGCAATCCTTGCCCCGATCGTTTGGTGGATTCGTCCCCGACAGATTGCCCCGATTCTTGGCGCACTGCCCACGATCGCGATGAATCTGTTGTCTGACAATCCCGGACAGCGAAGCTTAACAAATCAATATTCGGTTCCAGTGCTGCCGTTTTTGATGCTGATTGCGCTCGGCGTAGCGGCATCCTCGAAAAAGCTGCCTGCACCGAGATTCCTGATTAGTTGGGCGGTAATCGGCTTTTTAACGCTGGGGAAGTACGGTTTATTTGGCGTTTATTTGCAGTACATCGATTGGGGAACGTGGAGCGCAACTCAAGCCGCGATTCGGCAAATTCCACCGCAAGCGAGTGTTTTAGCCGAGTTTACGATCGTGCCTCATCTCAGCCACCGACCGCAGATTAATACGATCGAGCGATCAACTTCTGAGCTTAATTATGCTGCTCAAGCGGATTATGTTTTGCTGAAGCGCCGCAATGTATGGGTGGGAAATGCCGCTCGAATGCAGCCGTGGTTTGAGTATTTTCAGTCGTCGCCGCAGTTTAAGCTGCAATTTTCGGATCAAGAGGTTTATCTTTACCGCAAACGGTAGATTCGATCGTCGAACGTTAAACGGCAACTCTGCCCCATTTGCCCCGACGCAGCACAATCACGAGACTGATCGATCGCACGATCCAATCACACGTTGAGCCAAGCCAGACTCCCAGCAATCCCCATCCTAAAATCACCACAAAGCTGTAAGTTGCAATCAATCGCACCACAAACCAACCGGAAAGCGAGATCCACAAGGCAGTTCGAGTATCTCCGGCTCCACGCAGTGCCTGTTCGAGCACGATGCTAGTTGCCATAAACGGTTGCGCGAAGGCAGCGATCGCTAAACACGGCACGCCCAAAGCCAGAATGCGCTGATCCGCCGTAAACAAGCTCAGCAACGGCACCGGAAGCATCAGAAACACCAGCCCAAACAGCGTTAAAAGTCCGATCGCGAATCGCATCGCTGCCCAAACGCTCCGCTCGGCGGCTTCGGGCTGCTGCGCACCTAATCGCTGAGCCACGATCGCCGCGACGGCAATTCCAAATCCATCGGCGGAAAGAAAGCAAATTGCTTCGAGGCCGAGTGCCGCTTCGTGCGTTGCCATTGCGGTGCTACCAAGCGTGCTAATAATCGCGGTAAAGCCGAGATAGCCCACGCTGCGACTGATGCGATCGCCGAGTGTTGGCAAGGCAACTTTTAGAATGCGTTTGAGCGTTGATCGTTCTAATGCCCAACTGGTTTTAGGAAATACCGTTAATACCGCTTGCGGGCGAGTCAGCACAAACAGCAACACGCCCGCATTCACGATCATTGCTGTTGCACTCCCGATCGCGGCTCCCACAACCCCCAGCGAAGGGATTCCCCAATGCCCATAAATTAAGATCCAATCGAGACCTAGATTGACGAAGTTTGCCAATCCGCTCACGATAAACGGCGTGCGACTATTTCCGGCAGCTTGCAGCATGGCGGCGGTTGTCGTTGCCGCTAAATCAAACGGCAGCGCAAATAAAATAACCTGCAAAAATCCTTTGGCGTCCGCTTCGACGGTTGGCGTTACACCGGGAAACAGGGCTAACATCTGATCAAGTCCGAGCAAACAGATTACGCTGGCTGCAATGCCAACGATTAACGCAAATCCTAAGCTCGATCGTGCCGCCGCCGTTGCAAGGATGCGATCGTTGGCTCCGACTGCTCGTCCGACTAAAGCAACCGAGCCGATCGAAAACGCCGCCATCATGCCAGTAATGCACCAAATCAAAGGACTCGTTAATCGCAACGATGCCAGCGCATCGGTGCTGTATTGACCGAGCATGGCGCGATCGACAAGAAAAAATAGCGTGTGCAAAAAGGATTGTGCGATCGTGGGCAATGCCAGTTGTAGCACTGCGCGATGCGTTGAGGTAGAAGAATCGTAAGTTGCCGACAAAAAACGAACCCGATCCAGTTTTCCTGACTCAGTTTAGACGTTTAAACAATTCTCTTAGCAGCAGTTTTATCGGAGAGTCGGACAGTTGCCCTGGGTGCAACCGCCATCTAAACGATCGACTCGACCGCTCACGCTGCGTAGCTGTTCATTAAGCTGTCTTTGTCGATCAATTAATCGCTGAAAATCAGCTCGTGTGGCGTAATTAGCGCGATTGAACTGAATCGATCGATTCACTTGATCTAAACACGGATTTAATCCGGCTGCAAATTCGTTTCGGGTGATCGGCTGGTTGCCGCGATAGGTGCCATTTGGATAGCCGGAAAGACAACCTGTTTGAGGCGTCGGGGCTTGCTGTGCCAAAGTTTTAGAACCGTTGAGCAACAGCACCGTGAGTAATGAAGCGGTTGCGGTTACAAATAGTTTCATAAACAAACTAGTTTCAGTGTCTTCTTTGATTGTAAGCAGTGCGACTCGATCGATGCTGTACAGAACACGCAATCACCCGTTTACTTTTTATTATCTAGCTTGTGTCTTTATGTTTGATATTCAGTTTTATACGCTTATGCTAGGAGACCCCATTAGGTGACCCTATTATACGCTCATGCCCTTACAATAGGAGACTGCATTGTGTCAAATTTGCCCTCCTACTCATGTCAGACGAACTGCGCCAAACTCGAATCGAAAAAGTCGAACAGCTCAAGCAACTCGGCACCAATCCTTACGCTTATCGCTACTCCAGTACGCATCATGCAGCCGATTTGCAGGAAAAATATGCCGACCTGCCCAATGGTGAAGAAGCTGATGTAGACGTGTCGATCGCAGGTCGCATTCTGACGCGGCGCTTTATGGGCAAGTTGGCATTTATGACCGTGCAGGATGAAACGGGCACGATTCAGCTTTATCTTGAAAAGAAACGCATTCAAGCGAACATGGGTGAATCAGACCCAGAAGCGTTTAAGCATTTAGAGCAGCTTAGCGATGCGGGTGATTTTATTGGCGTCACGGGAACGTTAAGACGCACCGACAAAGGCGAACTCTCGATTTATGTGAAGCAGTATACAATTTTGACGAAATCGCTGTTGCCATTGCCGGATAAATGGCATGGGCTAACCGATGTGGCAAAGCGCTATCGTCAGCGATACGTGGATTTAATTGTGAATCCTGAAGTGCGCGACACGTTTCGCAAGCGAGCGCTGATTACGGCGGGAATTCGACGGTATTTAGATTCTCTTGGCTTTATCGAGATCGAAACGCCTGTTTTGATGAGCGAAGCAGGCGGAGCAGATGCGCGTCCGTTTGTCACGTATCACAATACGCTAGACATGGAGCTGTATTTGCGAATTGCAACCGAGCTGCACCTTAAGCGCTTAATTGTGGGTGGTTTTGAGAAAGTGTTTGAACTCGGTCGGATTTTTCGTAACGAAGGAGTCTCGACGCGACACAACCCGGAGTTTACGTCGATCGAGGTTTACCAAGCTTATGCCGACTACACCGACATGATGAATCTCACCGAGGCAATCATCACAACGGTTGCTAAAGACGTGCTTGGAACGCTACAGATTACCTATCAAGGTGAACCTGTTGATTTAACTGCTCCGTGGCGTCGCGTCACCATGCATGAAATTGTGCAGCAGAAAACCGGACTTGATTTCACACAGTTTGAAACGCTAGATGCGGCAAAATCGGCAGCAAAATCAGCCGGACTGCATGACGTTGATAAATTTGACTCGATCGGGAAACTCTTAAACGAAGCGTTCGAGCAAACGGTTGAGGAAACTTTAATTCAACCAACGTTTGTGTTGGATTATCCGGTTGAGATTTCGCCGCTTGCCAAGCCGCATCGATCGAAGCCCGGATTAGTCGAACGCTTTGAACTCTTCATGGTCGGACGTGAAACCGCGAACAGCTTTTCTGAGCTAACTGATCCGCTCGATCAGCGTGCCCGACTCGAAGCGCAATCTGCTCGAAAAGCGATGGGAGATCTAGAAGCACATGGTGTGGACGAAGATTTTCTCACCGCCCTAGAGTACGGAATGCCGCCAACTGCGGGGTTGGGAATTGGCATCGATCGATTAGTCATGCTGCTCACCGATTCTGCCAGTATTCGCGATGTGATTGCGTTCCCGTTGCTCAAGCCTGAGCGGACTGAATCCGAAGAATAGGGTTTACGATTATGAATCCTCAACCATTCCATTTATCGTCTTCCAATCTTTACGAAGAAGATTTTTACGCTTGGACACAAGAGCAAGCAAAGCTTTTGCAAACGGGCCTGTGGGGTGCGTTAGACGTTGCAAATTTGGTTGAGGAGATTGAATCGTTGGGGAAACAGGTACGGCAAGAACTCAGGCATCGCTTAGAAGTCTTGCTGGGTCATTTGCTGAAGTGGGAGGTTCAACCGAGCTATCGATCAAAAAGCTGGACGGCAATCCTGCGAGAACAGCGTCGTAAAATTCTTCTACTTCTCAAGGAAAATCCGAGCTTAAAGCCGTACCTTTCTGGATCTGTATTGATTGCTTATGAAAACGCGATCGATTTAGCGATTCGAGAAACAGGTCTCGATGAATCAAGCTTTTCGATCGAGTGTTCTTACATTGATCAAGACTTCTTGCCTGATTAATGATGGCTCATTAGTTTTCTCCAAAATCGATAAAACAAGTGACGCAATCGAGCTAGAAAACTACGACGCGATGAACGGCGGCGCGATCGAGATGGTATCGGTTGAGATAGCTCCTCGCGAAGACTGGGGGCGCGAGTTGGTTTAGAAGCAATGATTTGATTAATTCCATAAAGTGCAGTTTTGCATTGCTCGATCCCATCATCAAGTTTAAGTTGCGTATAAATTTGCAGTGCTTTTTCATAAGAGCGCTTTGCCTCAAAGTGACGATCGAGTTTAGCTAGTGCATAAGCTATGCTGTGTAATGAACCAGCTTCATTTTTGCGGTCTCCGATTTCTCTTTTGATTTCTAAAGCTTGTTGATAAAAGTCGATTACTTGCTCGTATTGATCTAAAGACAAATACACAGCACCTAGCCCCATTAAAGAGTTTGCTTCCCAGTCGCGATCGCCAATCTTGCGCTGAATGACCAATGCTTGCTGATATAGCTTGGTTGCATTTGAGTACTGTCTAAGATCACGGTATACGTGCCCTAAATTACACAAAATTCCTGATTCGTTGTAGATGTTGTCATTATCTTGATCGATTTTCAATGCCTGTTCATAGTAATGGATGGCTTGCTCAAATTGTTGGAGTGATTCACAAGCAATACCAAGTCCGTTTAAGCAATCGCTTTCAGCTTTACGATCGCCGATTTCACGACTAATTGCTAATGCTTGTTGAAAAAAGCGGATAGCTTGTTGGTATTGCTCTAACTCACTATGCGCACAGCCTTGCCCAATCAAAGCAGTAGATTCAATATCCAGATCTCCAATTTCGCGACCAATATTCAATGCTTGTTGATAAAATTCAATGGCTTGCTCATAGTGTGATAGCGACCTATAGCTCTCACCTAAAGCAGATAGAAATAATGCTTCATTTTTGCGATCGCCAATACTTCTGGCTAAATTTAAGGCGTCCTGGTAGACATTAATCGCCTCTGTAAATTTTGACTGGCAGTTGAGAAAGTAACCTAATTCTCTAAAACAATAAACTTGCTCAACTTGATTACTTTGAGCTTGATAACAATCGATCGCCCTTCTAAACGCCTCGATCGCACATTTTTGCTCATACTCTAATTGCGTTGCTTTACCTTGAAGAATTTGCTCAACATAGCTGCGTCCTAACTGGTTGTATAGCTTTGCTAATTCTGTTGACTCTGGTGATTTTGATTCTAATCGCTGAATTTGCGTTTGTAATTCTTCAACTGATGGCAATTCTTCATTTTTTATTTTCGATTCGGTTGAATGAAAGGATTGCGTTACCGTTGGGGTTTCCTCAACAAATCGGAGAACGGCTTTACGCCATCCCCAGAAATCCGGCGATCGACGACTCATTTCTTTGAGAATGCGATGCGTCACCCACAGCACGATCGGGTATTGAAATTCGCGCAATCCCTCGCGTGTCCACTGCAAATACCCAAAGAATCGATCAAGCTGCGTTTGTTCACTTTCATCGGTGTGCAAATTGACTCGCAGCAGCACATCTGTCCCCGTCACGGTGAACACCGCCGCACCACCACGCTGTAGGTACGGATGCATTTCCCTAAGTTTGACTAATCCTCCTTTCAGGCTTGGTTCTTCGCCTAAAACAATGCGGTATGGCTGAATTTTTGACTGTCGCGCCTCGGTTTCGTAGCGATTAATCAAGCGTTGGCGGAGAGTCCGATCGTCACACGCCACAATAATCGGGGCTAATCGACCTTGAGACAGTTCAATCAGCGAAATGAGTTCTTCGTAGGTTTCTTCGTTGTGCGGGTTAGTCTGAATCATCGATTACCCCTTCTTGCACCAACAAATCCAGCACGATCGGATTTAAGTCATACCACAGTACCGCATTGCGATATTCTAAAATGTACAGCCCGTGCAGCAAATCGAGAAATCGTTGCTCTTCAGTGCTAATGGGTTTTAACTGCTGATAAATCAACTTTAATGCATCAAAATCAACCTGTCCCAACGGTTCTGCAAACTCGATTTGTAAATCGTTTAGAACGCGATCGAGAATTTGACGATCAATCTTTACCGATGCGATCGCGGTTCCAGCGCGACGAATTTGGCGTCGGAGTTCCTGCATTGCTCGATCGCAGCATCGATCAGCAATCCGAATCAATTCTCGTAAAACACCGCCGCTTTTGAGAATCATGCGGTATTTCACATCGGGTTCCACCAGTTCTGAAGGCAAGCGTCGATCGAGAATCGTTTCAAATACTTGAAATAAACGCGCATCGGGTGTGCGATCGGTTCGTCTGACCGAGGCTTTACTAAAAAACTTTCCCACCCGCATTGTATGAATTTTATTGACGTAAGATTCTAACCCCCGCTTGAGAGAAACGTCACGCAGCGTTGCGATGGGTACCGTGTAAATAATGCGAAAATTTGGAGCCAGCAACGGCTTAATGTTTTTGCTAAAAATTGTATCGGTTACGCTTAAATCTAACTTATCCAAATCATCAATCATTACTAAAACTGGCTTTCCGGTTGCGGATTCGATGTACGCTTGAATCTCATTAATTCGATCGATTAAATCAGAAATGCGACGCGCAAATTCGGTGGTGATTTCTTCGCGAACGATCGCATTTACGCGCAGTTTTGACTTGATTTCGGCAAGAAAACTCAAAACTCCTGGTAATCCTCCTTTAGCTTCTGCCTTTGCGCCCACTTCGATTTCTGACTCAGACGCATTCAGTTCGGTTTTGGTATGCTTCGCAAGCCAGCGATACAAATTCGACCGCAAATTAGAACTGAGCTTTAGCGATCGACGTTCCGCCGCTTCGAGCATTTGCACCGCCATCGAAAACAAAATGTTGACGTGATCAACCGCCGATTCTTCGATTGTGTCGGAAATCGAAAACATCACGACAAAATAACGATCGTCTTCGGTGAGTCGAAATCCAAGTTCTGCTAATAGCGTTGATTTTCCACAGCCTCGATGTCCGGTAAAAATTAGCTTATCGGCTCGATTTGGACTGTCGTAAACGGCTTGCTCTAGCTCGTCAATCAATTCAGTTTGGTAAGGAACGCCTAACTGCGCTAATTTTTGCGGCGTCACTAACGGATCAAGCTGAAGCTTTCGACTGGCATCGCGAAACTGCTCTAATTGCTGTTCAAGTGAGCCTTGATTCGACATCTCAAAATCCTACGCTGTGTTAATACATTGTATTCAATGACTTATTAACTACGGCAACATCATTCTGATCGATCACGCGCGTTACCCATAATCGCGATCGCCACCCCAATCAACAAAATTACCGCACCGATTAACACACGATCGCTCGGAATTTCTCGAAATAAAAAGGTTGCTAAAATCGTTGATCCAACAGGTTCGAGTAAGATAACCAGCGTCACTAAGGTTGGCGGCAAATAACGTACCGCCCAATTAAAGCTGGTATGTCCTATTAATTGCGGTAAAAGCGCCATAAGTGCGATGTATCCGTAAGTCGAAGTTGGATAACCAACGTAGCTTGCACCTGCAAAAAATGGCAAAGGTAAAAGCACGATCGCGGCGACACTGTACACGATCGTGATGTAATTCCTGATCGAGAATCCGCGCTGTTGTGCCGCACGCCCAAACAAGATGTAAACACTTGCCGCCCAAGCTCCGACGATCGCCAATCCATTTCCTAACATTGGATTGCGACCGTCATTGCTGGTATTGTCAAACCCAATCAAAATACCCCCCGCAAACGCCACGATAAATCCGAGGAATGTAGCGCGAGTTGGCTTTTCTTTAAGCCATAGCCAGGACAGCAGCATCACCCAAATTGGATTCGTCGTCACCAGCGTGGTAGAAGCCGCGATCGACGTATACGACAGCGACGAGATCCACGTTGCAAAATGAATCGCTAACGCTAAACCTGCCGCGATTGCAAACCCCAGCGCAGAGTTTGAAGGCGATTGAAACCCTTGCCAAGTCGGAACGAGAACCATTGCCGCGATCGACAGTCGCATCGCAGCTAGAACTAAACTAAATCCCACATTAGAAACGCCTGCGCTCGTATTAGCGAGGCGAATCAGAATTGCAGCAGTTGAGACCGCGAAAATTCCGATCGTCAGCACAAGAATTAATTGTGCTTTCTTTGGAGATGCACTTGAAGAAGACTGGCTCAAATTGGTTTTTGCACCGGGCGCGATCGTTTTATTTTAACGTCAGTTTTGGTTAAGCGGGCGCGACTGAAGGCGCGGCTACACAGACAAAACCCGCCTTCGCGGGTTCAGTCGCGACAAATTTTGGGTTTAGTGAGACTGATTGTGGACTTCGCGCAAAGCGCAACATTCAAGGAACCGATAAGCTGCGTAGTCAAAGGCAATGTGCGCAGCTAATATGAGTCGCCAGGCGGGCCGGGATTCTTGTTTAGAACTCAGGTTATTTTAAGAAGATTGCATAACTTTGGTTGAACAAGAGATATAGAACCTGTGTGTAAGCAAGCTTGCACGCGGCTGTTTTAATCAGGAGAGTTCGCAATGGTATCAATAAAAGCGATCGTCGTAATGGGTGTGCTTGCGGTGAGTGCAGGTATCGGCGTGCCTGCGTTTATGCACCAACAACGATATTCGGCAGGGCTGAAGGCTTACGAAAAAGCAGACTGCGATCGCGCGATTGCAGAGTTTGATCAGTTTCTCAAATCGGATAGCGATGACGATCAAGCGATGAATGCCAAAGCAAAAAAAGCACAGTGTCAAGCTTTTCAAACGGTACAATCGCAAGCTTCGGATCAAAAGATTTTGGCAGCAGCAACGTTTATCGATCGCTATTCAGGCAGTGACTTAGCAAATATCCTAAAACAACAAACAACGCCGCTTTTGAAAACCAACGCGGTCAAGGCTTCCGTTTGCGATCGAACCGATTTGTTAGCGAAAACGGAAATCTTATCAAAACCAACCGAGCCGGATTTTTATCAAGCTTGTGGGCAAAGCTATACAAATCAGCAAGACTTTGCCAAAGCCGCCGGAATGTATGAAAAATTCCTGGATGAATTTCCAGAACATTCGCAAATTGCCACCGTCAAAACAGCATTAATCAAAGCCTTATCTGCTGATCACACGGCGGCGGGAATTTTGCCACCGCCGATCGCTCAAGGCGCAACCAGTGACGGCTCGACTACTGTTTTAATCCGCAATGTCTCTAACACGAAGATGAGAATTATCTTCAACGGAGCAACGCCACGAATCGAAGAAATTGAACCGTGCAAAGACTGTCAGGAATACACCGAAGCAACGATTCCAAAAGAGTGTCCCTCGCAGGGAATCAATGCCAGCTACCCACTCGCTCCAGGCGCATACGACGTCACGGTTAAATCGATCGGAAAAACCGTGACGCCGTTTAAAGGCAACTGGTCGCTAAACGCTGGAACTCAGTATTCAAACTGCTTTTTTATTGTGCGATCGCTTAATCCACAGCGTCAGACGCAAAATTAAACCCGCTCGATTCGCGTAGCTCCGAAGCGGTTTTCTCGCTATGCTGGAATCCAAGAATCGAGTTGCTTTGCGTATGTTTCCTGTGATCTACTCAGACGAATTTCTGCTGCACGATACCGGACAGTTTCACCCAGAAAGACCTGGACGCTTGAGCGCGGTTCAAACCGCACTTAAATCTGCCCCCTGGGCAAAACAGCTTGATTGGCGATCGCCAACAGCAATCAAGGATCGCTCTCCGATTCCTGAAATCGAATCGCTGCACAACAAGCGCTACATCGAAGCCGTTGAACGACTGGCCGATCGCGGCGGCGGCTTTATCGATGGCGATACTCCGGTTTCTGAGCGCAGCTTTGATGTAGCGCTGCTTGCGGTGAATGCGTGGATCGATGGCGTTGATTACACGATGCAAACCGCAGAACCGTGCTTTGTGTTGGCGCGTCCACCGGGACATCATGCCGTTGCAGAAATCGGAATGGGATTTTGTTTGTTTAGCAACGCCGCGATCGCGGCTCATCACGCCCTAAAAAACGGTGCCGATCGCGTCGCAATTCTCGATTGGGATGTACATCATGGCAACGGCACCCAAGCGATCGTCCAAACAAATCCAAACATTCGCTTTTGTTCGATTCATGAATCGCCGCAATATCCCGGTACCGGACATCCTGACGAAACTGGAGCACATCACAACGTGTTGAATTTGCCCGTGAACGCAGGCAGCACGATCGAGGATTACAAACCGTTATTCGAGCAAAAAATTAAGCCGTTTCTAACTCAATTTAATCCAGATCTCTTAATTGTCAGTGCGGGATACGATGCAAATCATGCTGATCCGCTTGCGGGAATTTCCCTAAAGCCGGATGATTATCGCGTTTTTACTGAAGCGTGTTTGAGCATCACGCGGCGCATTGTGTTCGGGCTAGAAGGCGGATATGACTTTGATGCATTGGCTCGATCGGTTGTCGCGACGATCGAGCCGTGTTTGAAAAGATGACTGAACCCCAATAACTAACGTGAGTTCGGGATAAGAACGCGCCGTGGCGATTTAGGCAACCCTTCCGACTCAAGCGACAACAGGTTGACATAGTTCATTTTGAAATTCTATCTCGCGAATTTGCATCGCTTGGATTGACTGCATTAAATTATCGCGATCGCTCCATCCCTCTGCTTTGTGTTTGAGCCAGCGCTGAGCTTCATTGCCGTCGCGCAGAATCTTCTTAACCGGAAGCAAAAAGCAGCTAAAGCCTTGACGCTTCGCAATTGGCCAGACTTCCGCGTAAAGTTCTTCGATCCAATCCCGAGCCAGAATCGGCTTTCCGTCGCGCCAGTGCAGCAGTTCTGCATCCAGGCTCGATCGCGCCGCAGACCGCTCATTCGCGTCGCTTAGTTTAACCAATTCTTCGTTAGATAAACGGCTTTGCTGAAGCGGATCAAGCAACGGATCGTCAATTAACTGCTGCAATCGCGCTTCGAGCAGTGCTGTTACCGCCAACAGCGCGATCGGATCAGAAATCAAATCACAAATTCTTAACTCCAATCGATTCAGCGTGTACGGCCGTCGATCGCCGTTCGGACGCACCGACGACCACAAATGCCGCACGTTTTGCATGGTGCCTTGTGCTAACTGCGCTTCTGTCCACCGGATAAAATGCGCGTGACTTTCAAACAACGGCACGATCGCAGGCGTTTTCGGAAACACTGCCCAGCGAGTCGAATGAAACCCCGTCGTTTCGCCGTTAAACCAGGGTGACGCAGCACTCAACGCGAGATACAACGGCGCTTCGACTCGCACCATTCGACACGCCCGCATCAGCAATTCCGGGTCGCTAATGCCAATATTAATATGCACGCTGGCCGTTACAACCTTTGTGCCGTAGGTCTGCTCGATGTAGTCATGATAAGGATTTCCCGGATCAGACCGACAAAAGCGATCGGCTCCTCCTAGCGCCAGCGTACTGCCCGGAATCAGCGTATAGTCTCCGAGCTGTGAGAGAAATTTGCGCAGCCGAAAGCGCGGCATCACCAAATCACACAGCGATCGCTCGTACCGATAACACGGCGGCGTGGTGTATTCTACGTTGCGGCTGTCAGGTTCGCGCACAAATCCATCGAGTTCGGCCACAATTTTGTCAGCCAAACCGACTACTTCACCTTGAGGCGTTCCTGTATAAACCTCAATCTCAAAGCCTTTCGATAACATAGTGTCTCCGATGGGGCGAATCCGTATTTTGCGCTCGTTTTCTAGTTTAGTATCCAAGAAACCAGCGTTGTCGTGACTCATCTAAGAGCAGAGATTTTCGCCACTTGCAAACTGCTACAAAATAAGCGACGAGTGCGACCTAAACAGGTACACTCAAACAGATCGATACCTGTAACGGAGTCACCCTTGTGGTATTGGGCAAATGGATCGGGTTTTTGGCGTTTGCGATCGCGCTTTACGTTCTCTGGGAGATTCGCCAAGTCTTGCTGCTGGTGTATGCCGCAGTTGTGTTTGCCACCGCGCTGAATAGTTTGGTGCGCTATCTGCAACGATTCGGAATCAAACGCGGTGGAGCGGTTTTTTTAGCGGTCGCGACCGCGTTGATTTTTTTGGTGTTTTTCGTGGGGCTGATTGTGCCGCCGTTTGTGAGCGAGTTTCAGCAGCTAGTGGATTTGGTGCCGCAGGGACTCGATCGCATTCAAAGCTGGGTAGATTCGATGCAAACAAGGATTCCCGGCTATTCGCGCTACGTTCCGGGCGTTGATGACGTGATTCGACAAATTCAGCCGATCGCGACGCGCTTGATCAGTAACTTTTTTGCGCTGTTTTCAAACGTGTTAGGAGTGCTGCTGAACCTGCTGTTAGTCGTCATTCTCACGATTATGCTGCTGATTAATCCACAGCCGTATCGACGCGGGTTTGTGCTGCTGTTTCCGTCGTTTTATCGCCGCCGCGCCGATGATATTCTGTCGCAGTGCGAAGTGTCGCTGGTGAATTGGATTATTGGCATCTTGATCAATATGGTCGTGATTGGAACCGTAAGCGGGATTGCACTTTTGCTATTGGGCGTGCGGCTTGTGTTGGCGAATGCATTGCTGGCAGGACTGCTCGAAGCGATTCCGAACGTTGGGCCAACCATCAGCGTGATTGCGCCGATGGCGATCGCGCTGCTTGATTCTCCCTGGAAGGCAGTCGGCGTATTAGTCACCTACATTTTGATTCAACAGCTTGAGCAATATTTGCTGGTGCCGTTTGTGATGTCGCGTCAAGTCTCGCTGCTTCCCGCAGTGACGCTTTTATCGCAAGTGGTTTTTGCGATCTTTTTTGGTTTTTTGGGGCTATTTTTGGCGATCCCGTTAGTGATTGTTGGGCAAATTTGGCTTAAAGAAGTGCTTGTGCGTGACATTCTCGATCGCTGGCGATCGCCCGAATCAACCGCTTCTGAACTGCCCGCCGCAAGCGAGACCGTGAAAGACTCGTAATTGCATCAAGAAAACGGTGCTGTGACTGCAAAACTCGCGTATAATCCACAAAACTCTTCGTTGGACGTTTTTTTAGGGTTGCTGTTTTAGTCCATCGTTATCAAGACTTATCTGTATGGTTCAGGAAATCAAAAAAGCTAGAGTTGCCGGGATCGCGTCGATTCTTTTTGCAGGTGGGGTTGCGTTGCCTGCCTGGGGTGCCCCGCTTCAAAACTGGCGCTTTGATCCAACCACCAATCAGCTCGAAGTCACGATCGCCTCGAAAATCAAACCCCGCTATTTCTTCTTAGCTCAGCCAGCGCGAATTGTGCTCGATTTGCCAAATACCGAAGTCGGCGAGTTTGACACTCAAGCTTCGTATAACGGGGCGGTTCGCCAAATTCGCGTTTCGCAAGCTGAATCCGGCGTGACTCGAATTGTAATGGAGTTAAGTTCGGATGCGGTTTTAGCGCCAAAGCAAGTTCAACTGGTTAAAGCGGGATCGATCGGACAAAGCGATCGCTGGATTTTTCGCCCGATTTTTGCTTCAGCCCCGTCAGGCGTGCGCTTTTCATCGCTGCGCCCAACCTCGCCCAGCGTTGAATCCCCTCAGCCGATTTCAGCAACGAATACAGCTCCTTCTAACTTAGGTTTACCGCCTGCACCCCCAGACGCCCTACCCGATCTTCCGTCGGTTACGCCTCAAGCAACAACGCCACCGATCGCTGGAACTCGCGCTCAGCCCGAAGCAGCGATCGCGCCGCGTCGTAGAAATAGCTTGCTTTTATCAGAAGTGAATCCAAGCTTAGCGATTCCTGATTCTTTTCCGCCCATTGCGGCACCGACGACGATTCAAACACCGAGCGTCAGCGTGCCGCCTTTGAGTCCGCGTTCTAGTCCGCCGTCTGAAGGCTCGATCGACCCTCTGATTCCCTCGGATTTGCGCGGCACGCCGATTAATATTCCGACACCCGACCCGTCTCAGATTAGCGTTCCGCCGCTTAATTCAGAAGAAGCCGCACCCCAAACGCCGCGTCAGCCCGACGTCAGACGCCCCGCTCGGTCTCGTACCCCGACGATCGAATTTGGGCAACCGTTACCGGATTCAGATCCAGCGTTTACACCTCAATCTCAACGCTCCACAACGCTTGCCTCAAATCGTGATGCGATTCTAACGGCAGGAAGTCGTTTAAAGTTGCGCTATGCGGGCACTGCGCCGCTTAAACTACAAACCAACAATTCGCGCCAGGAAGTTTTGATTTTGCAAACGGCAATTCGCGATCGCGCCGGGCGTTTAATCGCGCCACCGGGAAGCGCGGTATTTGGACGTTTTGAAACCAATCGTAATGGAAGTCAATTTGTTGCAAATTCGATCGACATTAACGGGCAAAGCGTGGCGCTGATCGGGCAAACAGAAGCGATCGGCGGTGCGCGGCAGGTTCAAGATAACCGATTGCTGCTGAATTCAGGAATTGGGGCGTTGGCGGGTGCTTTGCTGGGTGGAATCGCTGGAAATGGCTTGTCCGGCGGAAGTCTGCTCGGTGGTGCAGCAGTGGGAGCAGGAGTGACTTATGTCACTGCCCCTAAACCTGCGACAATTCAGCCTGGTCAAACGTTTGAGCTTCGGCTTAGCGAAGATTTTCGCTAACTTAACCTGAGTTTTGGATAAAAATTGCAACCCGCCTGACGATTTTAGTTGCTAGGCTCAACCGGAACTGACGTTAATTCAAGGTTAGCTTGACAACAGAGGTTGCTTCGTTGCGCTCATCACTTGCGAAGCAACCCATTCATAACGCAGCGAGAAAATCGCTCAGCTAACTCTAACTCAACCCTTTGAGGTAGGTTGCTTCGGTTTGGTTGGCTGGAAAATCATTGGTAGATCGATCGCGCTCTGGCACCTCAGACAATCGAATTCCGCGAATCGAATAATCTAACAGTTGCATCGGATGCAGTACCAACGTGGTGTTTTTCTGAAGCTGCAAATGCTTGGTAATCTGCACATAGCAGCCAATATTAGCAGACGCAATCACGCTTGCACCAGTCGCGGTTAAATTCTCCACTTTCTGCCGACCGAGTTCTTCAGCAACATCAGGCTTGAGAATGTTATAGATTCCTGCACTGCCGCAGCAAAGCACGGCATCAACAGGTTCACGCAGCTTGACGTTGGGAATTTTGCGCAACAATTGACGCGGCTGAACGCTGATTTTTTGACCGTGCAGCATATGACAGGCATCTTGATACACCAGCGTTAATGGCTCATCTTGAAGCGGCGATAGCGGCGCAACAAGTCCCACTTCGGCAAGAAATTCCTGCACGTCTTTGACTTGGTTTACGAAAGATTTAGCGCGATCGGCGTATTCCGGATCGTCGTGCAGAATGTGTCCGTATTCTTTCATGGTGTGACCGCATCCCGACGCATTGATCAAAATGTAATCAACGCCAGTATCCGCAAAAGCATCGATCATGTCTCGCGCAAACTGTTTGCCTTGTTCTTCTTGCCCCTGGTGATGCGCCAATGCACCACAACAGCCCTGCACTTGAGGAACAACAACTTCACAGCCGTTTGCCGTTAAAACGCGCACTGTCGCATCGTTGACATCAGGATTAAACAATCGCTGCACACAGCCAAGAATCATCCCGACTCGATAGCGCTTCTCGCCTTGTGCTTCAGTAAATGAGGGAATCGTATCGTGAAACGCCTTTGCCGGAATTTTAGGAAGCATCGATTCCATTGCGGCAAGCTGCGGCGAAATTTGTTTAATAAACCCGATCGATCTGACTAATTTCTGCAATCCGGTTTTTTGGTAAAGCCCCAACGGACGCAGCAGCGCTCGCATTCGATTTGGATACGGAAAAATCGAGAAAATCAGCTTGCGCAGAAGCTTATCGGGAATCGATCGTTGATAATTGCGCTCGATTTGCGGACGAGTTGAGGCGATTAATCGATCGTACTGCACGCCCGATGGACAGGTTGTCACACAGGCAAGACAGCCTAAACACGTATCAAAATGCTGCACCGATGCCGACGAAAGCGGAGCTTCGCCTTTGTTGATCGCATCTATCAGATAAATGCGTCCGCGAGGCGAATCCATTTCTTTGCCGATGACGCGATAGCTCGGACACGTCGATAAACAAAACCCGCAATGCACACAGGCATCGATTAATTTTGGATCGGGCGGATCGTGGGCATCGAATTGAGGCGTTAAATCAGGATTTGAGGTTTGCACTTTAAATTCCACCTACAAAACGGTGAGGACTAAATAACGTTTGAGGGTCAAATTGAGTTTTAATGCGCTTCATCAGGTCTAAAGCGCTGCCAGAGTACCCCCAGACTTCAAGCTGCTGTTTTAGAGTGGCTGGCGCTTGCAAAATCGATAAATATCCGCCAGCGTTTAGAAGCGTCGATCGAGCGGCTTGAAGTTGCGTTGAGCGACACTCTCGAACCCGCATTCGCCCGATTCCACTGCCCGCGTGAATTAGAATTTCTGGTGTAGGTAGTGTCGATTCTAACGATTGAATCGTCGAAACGGCTTCACTCGGCTTTACTCCTATTTTGCAAACGATCGTGTCGGCTTGATCTGGGGGACTGATTAATTCTGCGGCGCGTTGCCATAAATCCGCGTCGTCAGAATAAACGGTGGCAGAAAGATTCAGTGCTTGAGCGAGTTCAACGGTTCGATCGAGTTGCTGATGCACACTTTCAACGATGCTTTGAAATCGCACGATAACGCTGATTGAATCCCCGAGTTCTAACGCTTGGCTGAATTGACGCGATAGTAAATCCAGACAGGTCGGCATCAGCGCAGAACCCAAAATCGTTTGGGTCGCTTGTGCGATCTCTGGGGCATCTCCCCGAATCACCACGCTCTGAGACGCTTGCGGCAACGGATAAACGCGAAACGTTGCTTGCGTAATCATTCCCAACGTGCCAAACGATCCGGTGAAAAGCTTCATCAAATCGTAGCCAGCCACGTTTTTCACCACGCGCCCGCCTGCTTTGACCGATTCGCCATCGTGCCGCACAAAGGAAATTCCCAGCAGCATATCGCGCACGCTGTTGTAGCGGTGCCTCAGCGATCCGGTATCTCCGGTTGCGATCACGCCGCCTAGCGTGGCGCGATCGGGAAAGCTCGGATCGATCGCTAAAAATTGCCCAGCTTGATTTAACGTTTGCTGAAGCTGCGCGAAGGGCATTCCGGCTTCTGCGGTTACGGTCAAATCCCCGACCGCGTGATCGATTAAGCGATTTAATCGAGCCGTACTGACCACGAGCGTAACGCCTTGAATCAATCCGCCCCAATCTAACTTGCTGGCATGGCCACAAGGAAGAATTCGCCAACCTTGCTGATGCGCAACCGCCACGATCGCGGCTAATTCTGCTTCGGTTGTGGGGTCGACCCAATAAATCGATCGATCAATCAGTGCTTTTGATAAAACGGCTTGCTGAAACGGATCTAAAGCATCCCATGTCCGTATCTGTGCGGGCGGCACAACGGCGCTAAGGGTTTCAATCACAGTATCCATCCGAAAATTATCGTAGGCTTCAGTTTTCATGATGGCATTTGCGCAACGGTTGCCTCAGCAAAAGTAATGAGTTGTGACACGAAGATTTCGGTTCAAATCCTATTATCTAGGGAATAATGCCTTTATATTCAAGGCAAACGCTGAAGATCTGCTAGAAGCGGCAGAATGTGGAATTCGCGCTTACCGTTATTTCACCGATCGCTTTTTATTTTCGCCATCTTGATCGATGCTACAATCCCATACGCTGACTGGTTTTGATGAGTTGCGCACCGTGCTTGCCCGTGGCAATCTAACGCCTGAGATTGCTGAAGCTGCAACGAGCGCGATCGCACAGCTCGAAGCGGCGTTTCTCACGCTGCAAACTGAGCTACACCAAGAACGCCGTTTGCGCCTCGAAGCGGCATCGACTCAGCTTAGTACAACCAACACAAAATTGCAGCAGGAAATTGCGCAGCGTGAACTGATCGAAAAAAGTTTGCGCGAAAAGCAAGCGTGTTTACAACTGCTAAACCGCATTGCGCAAGCGGTCACGTCAGGGGTTTCGGTCGAGCAATTAATCGAAGGTGCGATCGAGCAGCTTGCGGATCATTTTACCGAAATGCGGGCGGTGTACGGCGTGATCGAGAACGGCAACTTTTACGCGATTTATTCGGCACAGCCAGATACAATGCCTGCGCTTCAAGGTCTTGTGGATCGCTTGTATGTAGCACCGCAGTATTTAGACTGGGTTTTGCAGCGTCGATCGATTGTCGTCGAAGATGTGCTGCAAGAACCGATCTTAGTCGGATTTGCACCGGGAATGGTCAGCCGCAAAACGCACGCATTGCTATCGGTTCCGGTACAGCATTCTTCTCATCAAGTCGGTCTTTTGTGCTTAAACGCGCCGCTTCCGCATCGCTGGACGCCGTGTGAAATTGAAACGATTCAAGAAGTAGCAGATTATTTGTCGATCGTGCTGCAAAAAGCTCGGGCCCAGCGCGATCGCGCGATTGCCGAGGCGCGATCGCGCTTGTTTGAATCAGTGGTAATCAACGGCAATGACGGAGTGATTATCACCGATGCAGACGTTGACAATCCGAAAATTAGCTATGTGAATGGCAAATTTGTACAGCTAACCGGATACACACCCGAAGAAGTTCTTGGAAAAACACCGCGAATTTTGCAAGGTGAAAAAACCGATCGCGCTCAAGTTCAAAAAATTCGGACTGCGATGAGCGCCGCTCGTTCGATTCAGGTGGAATTGATCAACTATCGCAAAGATCGATCCGAGTACTGGGTCGATTTGAACATTGTGCCGATCGTCGATGCTGAAGGAAAGTTAACGAATTTTGTGGCAATGCAGCGTGATATTACCGATCGAAAATGGTCGGAAAAAGCGCTACTCGCGACTCAAACTCGATTGAAATACCTTTTATCATCGAGTCCATCTGTTATTTATACTTGTCAAGCCAATTGCAATCGCGCCTGTACGTTTGTTAGTGAGAACATTACGCAACAGTTAGGCTATGAAGTTTGGCAATATCTCAAAGACCCGCATTTTTGGCTTGATCATATTCACCCCGATGATTTAGCATCAGTATCGGTTTATTTATCGAGATTGTTTGACTTGGGTGAATTAACGTGTGAATATCGTTTCTTACATCAAGACGGTTCGTATCGCTGGCTACGCGACGGCATGAAATTGTTAAAAGATGCCAACAATAAACCGATCGAAATAATCGGTTCGATCGTGGACATTAGCGATCGTAAACGCGCAGAAGATCAAATTCGGGCATCGCTCAAAGAAAAAGAAGTCATGCTCAAAGAAATTCACCATCGCGTGAAAAACAATCTGCAAGTGGTTTCGAGTTTACTAAAATTGCAGGCTGGCTACATCAAAGACGATCGCACGCTTGAAGTGTTCAAAGAAAGCCAAAATCGCGTGCGAGCAATGGCGCTGATTCACGAAAAACTCTATCAATCCGACGATTTAGCTAAAACGAATTTTGCCGAATACATTCGCAGCTTAGTCAACGATTTGTTTCGATCGTATTCGATTAGTTCGCGGTCGATCAAGCTCAATTTAGATGTTGGAGAAGTTCGTTTAAGCATAGACACCGCGATTCCCTGCGGACTTATTATCAACGAGCTAGTTTCTAATTCGTTAAAACATGCGTTTTTATCAACCGATCAATGCGAAATTGGAATTTATTTACACAATAATGGGCAAGATTGTTATACGTTGATCGTTCAAGATAATGGCTGTGGATTGCCGCCAGAAATCGACTTTCGCCGCACGCGATCGCTGGGATTGCAGCTTGTTTGCAGCTTAGTCAAACAACTCCACGGAACGATCGATTTAAGCAATCATGCAGGTGCGCAATTTAGGATTTCTTTTGCCGAAAAAATCAGGGGCTAGTGTATGTCCGGTGCTAAGGTTTTAATTGTCGAAGACGAAAGCATTATTGCGCTTGATATTCAAACGAGTTTGCAAAATGCAGGATACGAAGTCATCGCGATCGCAACCACCTCCGAAGAAGCCATTCTCGCCGTTACTGAGTTTCAACCGAATTTGGTGCTAATGGATATTCAGCTTAAAAGCGATCGCGATGGAGTTGAAACTGCCGAACATATTCATCAAAAATTTCGTCTTCCGATCATTTTTCTCACCGCCCACGCCGACGAAAAAACGCTGACTCGCGCCAAAGCAACACAGCCGTTTGGATACATTCTTAAGCCGTTTGAAGATCGAGAATTAGTGACCGCGATCGAGATTGCATTATCGCGCCACCAAGCCGAAGTCAGCATCGAAATCGCCCTTAAAAAAGAGCGAGAAATCAACGAGCTAAAATCGCGTTTTGTCTCGGTTGTGTCGCACGAATTTCGCAATCCGCTAAACGCGATTTTGTTTTCAACTGAACTTCTACAACGCTATAACGTTCAGCTTTCTACTCAAAAAAGAGAGACTTATTTACAGCGTATTCAAGCCTCGGTCAAGCGAATGAATCAACTGCTGAGCGATGTTTTAACAATCAGCGAAACCGAATCCGGTAAGCTGCAATTTCGCCCGCAGCCGATCGAACTCGTTAAATTTTGCCAAGAGCTAGTCGATGAGCTATTAATTAGCACCGATCACCGCAACCCAATTCAGTTTTCGCACCACTGCACCGCCGCACTAAATCGCTCGATCGTTGTTAAAGCAGGTATTCCTACCATTATTTCAAACAGTGCAGCAAGTTCACTTCCTCACGTTGATGAACGATTGCTGCACCACATTCTGACAAATCTTCTCTCAAACGCGATTAAATACTCACCGATCAAAGAACCGATTGACTTTCAGTTAACCTTTGATAATCAAACTGCCGTTTTTCGGATTCAAGACCGGGGAATCGGCATTCCAAAAAGCGATCGCGCTAATTTATTTCAGTCGTTTCATCGCGCCAGCAACGTGCGAACCATTCCGGGAACTGGGCTTGGATTGTCGATCGTCAAACAGTGCGTTGAGCTACATGGCGGCTCGATCGATGTGCAAAGCGAAGAAGGCGCGGGCACACTATTCACGGTGACGCTACCTTTGAATAAGCAGTTTGGGCATGAAAACAATTCTAGTGATTGAAGACGAGCAAACCGTCCGCGAATCGATTCTAGATCTCCTCGAAGCGGAAGGCTTTCACGGATTAGGCAGCGAGAACGGCAATTCGGGAATGCAGCTTGCGCGAGATCATCATCCAGATTTAATCTTGTGCGATGTGCAAATGCCCGATATCGATGGGTTTGCTTTGCTGTCTCAATTGCGCAACTCCCCGGATACGGCGGGAATTCCGTTTATTTTTCTTACCGCTCGCACCACAAAAAGCGATATTCGGCAAGGAATGGCCCTCGGTGCCGATGATTACCTCACCAAACCCTGTACGGCAACTGAACTGTTAGGTGCGGTTTCCGGGCGGCTTGCCAAGTACGAAGCAATGGCAGCACTGTATCAGCAAAAAACCGAATCTCAAAGAACTCCTTCGCGGTTGCGCTCTTCGCTCAACGCGGCAACATCTCGCGATTCAAATGCGGTTGCTCAAGAAACGAGTTCTGAATCTGCGTTGCTACCTTCATCAAGCACCCGCGACGGATTGCTTAATCACTTTTATCAGGAGTTACGCAATCCGCTTTCTAACATCAACATAGCGCTACATCTTCTGCGATCGGAGCGCACGATCAGCGAATCGACACGGGCTGCGATTCAAGGCGAATACAGTCGCGAACTGGCAGTTCTGCAACAAGTTTACAAGCTTCAAGAGTACCTGATGCCAGAAAGCGCGGCGCTGCTGCGAGAATGTAATTTAGTCGATTTATAAGGTTGATAAACTGGTTCTACACCAGCGAAATTGATCAGAGAACTGATTTAACGGTCTGGATGCAGGGTTGATCGTCAGCAAAGGGGATTTGTATCCGTAAAGGCATTGCTCGATCAACCTTGCAACGATCGGCTTCCAAAGAGTTGGGTTCGTCACCTAGAGCGCCTAGCCATTGAAATTGCGGCTACACAGACCAAACCCGCCCTTATCGGGTTAACTGCAAGGGTCAAGACCAGTTTTAGATTTCAATTTTGAAGCGATTTGGGCGGTCTTAAAGCGGTCGCTGCTAAAGTAGATTGATCCACAAAAGCATATTAAAATAATAGTAAAGCCGCTTAAACGAGGTAAAAAATCTCGTTTATTTATTAGTAAACTACTCTGCGATCGATCTTTATACGGAGCTTACATCTCGGTAAACTCCTCATAAAACGAGCTTAAAGTCTCTCAAGCAAAATTGTCTTCTATTTCAAGAGCGACTACCTTAAGAAGCGTCTTATTCTTCAACTTTGCTTATGAAGTAGCTCGGTCATTACTAAAACAATTAGTAAGTAATAGTATCGTCTTGATCAAATTGAAAAATATACTCCGGATCGAACGCAATTGAGTCAGGATGACGAATAATCGAGAATCCAAAGTTAATCAAAATTTCAGTTGTGAAGGTTGCGATCGCTAATTCGATTAGTTTTTTATCGGATATTTCTGGCACTTGAATATAATAATCGCGTCGTGCAAAAAACAGCCGTTCGTCTTTTGGAACAATAATTTGATTGATTCGGTGCGCGTGTTGAATTGGCTTGAGATACGTCTGAATAAACTCCTCCTGATTGTGCTGAAGTCGGTAGAGTCGTTCATGCTGAAACCAGCTCATCCGAAACAACAGTTTGATCAGTTCAAATCCGAGAACATAGTTAAAAATATTACTTCTTTCTTCGGTACTGACGACCATTCTTAAAGCGGATTCTAGCAACAGATCAGGTTTACATCGAGCATCCTGGGCAGAGTGAATATAAAACTGTCGAATGTAACGTCTTAGCAAGGCTTCATCGAGTGGCGTAGGAATGCGAAAGCGCAATAAATGATTCTTTACTTTCTGTTGAATTTCCTGATTTGCAATTAGCTTGGCGATCAGCCCGTTTGCAGTATATTCATCTAAAAATTCTGCCTGAACTTCGGGAACCGCCGCACAAAGCAGATGGCACAGCGACAAAACGTAGCGACGCTGATTCCACGGCAAGCTTTCTGCCCACGCTTTTGCTTCAGGAGGCAGCTTTTGCAAAACGTTCTGAATCGTTTCGTCGTTATCCTCACGGGTCATTGCACTGAATAAGCGATCTTAAAGAAGTACCGAGCCGATCGAGTTGCTTTAACGTCAGGTCGATCGAAGAGGTTGATTGCCGCTCGTCATTTGCAACGTAACCTGTCAATCCGGGAAGCCCTCTCGAAACGCAGCGAAAAACTGCTCAACTGACGTTGATTTAGTGTGCCCAATGATTTTTTCCGAGTTGCGATGAAATAAAAAGCAGTCGGTCTGTTGACAGCACTGCTTGAGTCTATGCAATTTAAAGTTGGGCGCTTGCCATAAGCAGAAAATTTGCAATAATCAAGCTCGCTTTGTCAGAGGCTATAAAATTGACTTGCTTCGGACTGGATTCACAGTATGGAAGTGCAGCGATCGATGCCTCATTCGCTCGACTCATTATGATGTGAGTTTTGATTAAGCCTGTCGTTAATTTAATCTTAAACTGTGGTTTAATCTGCGTCCCACTTTGGATAAACGAAACGCAAATAGAATCGTTTGATATTAAAAGCAGTAACAGCAGTAACTTGACTACTTTTATGGCTTCTAATCCATCCTTTCAAACCCCTGATCCAAATGCTTTAAAGCAACAAAAAGCAGAAGATTTAATCAAGAAAGGGATACTAAATGAATCACTAGAAACAAGCGATAGTAATATTCAACATTCCAGCGATACAAACACGGATCAAAATACACCAGATTACGATCGCGTCAACTCAGAAAACACCACCGACAACGATCAGCAGATTGTTCTGACAAATATTTCTGCAAGTTAATCAACACTAGCGGCGTGTCCACCAACAGCGCCAAATATATGCAAACGCGATTATTGCCAAGCCCGCAATCCAAATCTGAACATCAATCCAAAACGCTAAAAATAAACAAGCAATAAAACCAAGCCAAGCAATCCATTGTGGATACAGACGCTCGGTTGATGATAATCGTAATGCGCATAAATTCGTTAATGCGTAATAAACTAGAACCGTAAATGCGCTAAACGACCAAGTTGTTTTGACATTTCCAATCAACGCCAGCCCAGCAATGACGATCGAAACCGCAATAATCGCGATCGCAGGTGCTGTTCGGGTGCGGTTTAACTGCGCAACCGCAGCAGGCATATCGCCGCGTCGTCCCATTGCTAATAGAACTCGCGACAATCCCAAAATCAAATTCAGCAGCACACCGAGCATAGCGGTAACGGCTCCGATCGTTAAAATAACCGAGCTTCCCCGAACCGCAAACGATCGCGCCACAACCTCAAGCGGAGCCGACCCGGAAAGTGCGACCGTTGCCAGTGTGCTAACGCCACTCACCCCAATTCCCACGCCTGCAACTGCGATGTAAAGCATCATCGCGATCGCTAACGTGATCAGCATCGCTTTTGGAATCGTTTTTTCGGGATTGTGAACTTCTTCGCCCATTGTGGCAATGCGTCCGTATCCGGTGTAAGACACAAACATCAGCGCTGCTGCATGAAACAATCCGTTTGCAGCGTTTGATTCAGCGAAAAATGGCGTAAAATTTGCCGGATTAATTTGAGGCAGTCCTGCCGCGATGAAAAACAACAGCGATAGAAGAGTCACGCTGACGATCGCGGTATTTGCGCGATGCGATTTTTGAATTCCGCCGAGTCCGATGAGCGTTAAGACAGCGATCGCCATCAGCGCCACTGCAACAGTCCAGACGCGATCGGAAATTCCAAATAAGCTGAGCAAATATCCGGCAAACCCCAGCGCCGCCGTTGCTGCCGATGCCGATTTTGCTAAAAGAAATAGCCATCCTGCCACAAATCCCGCAGCAGGATTAAGGTAGCGGTAGCCGTATTCGTAAGTTCCTCCGCTCACGGGATGATTAGCAGCAAGCTGAGCCGCGCTTAAGCCATTGCACAAGGCCACGATCGCCGCCAGCGCGATCGAGCCAATCACCGCCACGCCTGCGATTCTGGTGGCAATGCCAATACTCACAAATACACCCGTCCCGACGATCGATCCGAGTCCCATCACGATCGCGCCCCAAACGCCTAATTCTCGTCGTAGTGTAGGCGGCATTCTCTGCGTTCTAAAACTTTTTGCAGCGTAGCATTACAACAATGGTGGAAGGATGTTGTCGAGACGACGTTTCCACTCACGCTAAACTAAATGGAACCGTTGCTATCACATCTAACTTATGGCAACTCTTCAAACACAGTCTCAATCTGAAATTTTCTACCCTAGCTCTGACGGTTCACCTGTAGCAGAAACTTACGTTCACCTTTATGCGTTGCTGGTCACGCTAAAAGTTTTACGCCAGTATCTTGACGGTCAGCAAGCCACCGTTTTATGCAATCAATATTTGTACTATGCCAGAGACTACCCGAAACTCCGGGTCGCGCCGGATGTAATGATCATTTTTAACGTCGCTCCAGGCGGACGCGATAACTACAAAACCTGGGAAGAAGGCCAAATTCCATCGGTTATTTTTGAAATGACTTCGGCAGGAACGAAAAACGAGGATCAGGTATTTAAGAAATTGCTGTACGCTCAGCTAGGCGTACGCGAATACTGGCAGTTTGATCCGAGAGGCGAATGGATTCCTGAACAACTGCGCGGTCATCGACTGCATCCTTCACCAAACGAGGAGCAGCAAGACGATTTTTATGACCTGATTACCGATGGTCGCAGTGAACTGCTTCAACTTCGGTTAGAAGTCGATGGACAACTCATCGCGTTTTATCGAGAAGACACTGGCGAAAAGCTGCTGATTCCTGGGGAGATGGCGATCGCGTTACGCGAAGAAGCTCAACGCCGCCAAGAAGCCGAAGCACGCGCCGAAGAAGCCGAAGCCCAAGTCGAACAGCTAAAAGCGCGGTTAAGAGCATTAGGTGAGAATCCTGATGCGCTCTAGCTGCACGCTTGAAGAGGCTACTTCATGTCGTAGCCGAATTTATTGGGATCAACTTCGCCGAGGTTGAGATCCGCGAGTCCGTACTCTGCCCAACGTCGATCGACCATTGCCGCCGTATCCGGATCAGGGGTGAGCGGTTCACCCCAAATTCGATCGGTTTCTGGATACACTTTTGTCGTGGCATCAATGCCCATACGACTGCCCAAGCCTTTTTTCTCGGTGGCAAAATCAAGCGAATCAAACGGATTTTCGGGCAAAATGAACACGTCGCGAGCCGGATCAACTTTAGACGTCATCGCCCAAACAACCGCTCTCGGATCGCGAATATTAATGTCTTTATCCACTACAATCACAAACTTGGTGTAAGTGAACTGCGGTAAGGCACTCCAAAACGCGAGGGCGGCGCGGCGGGCTTGACCAGGGTAAGATTTATCGATCGCAATCACCGCCGCTTTGTAGCTCAGCGCTTCCATTGGCAAAAAGAAATCGACGATTTCGGGGACTTGCTGACGCAGAATTGGCGTGTAGATGCGATTGAGCGCGATCGCCATCATTGCGTCTTCTTTGGGTGGACGACCGCTAAACGTTGTGAGATAAATCGGGTTTCTGCGGTGCGTCATGCAGTGAAACCGCAGCAACGGCGCAGTATCTTTCTGCGGGCCGTAATAGCCCATATGATCGCCTGCGGGGCCATCGACGCCGATTTCTCCGGGCGTGATCGTGCCTTCTAAAACAAACTCAGAATCCGCCGGAACTTCTAAATCAACGGTTTTGCATTTGGCTAACTTCACGCCGCTTTTGCCATATAGACCCGCAAACAGCCATTCGGAAAGATCAACAGGAAGCGGCGTTGCGGCGGCCATAATGATGAGCGGATCAACGCCGATCGCGATCGCTACTTCTAAATCTTCTCCGCGCTCTGCCGCTTTGCGCAAATGCCGCGTCGGGCCGCGCACCGAGAGCCACTGTACGGTCATGGTATTTTTCGACTGCAACTGCAAGCGGTAAACGCCCACGTTTGGAATTTTCGTTTCTGGATCGCGGGTGATCATCAATCCCAGCGTGACGACTTTTCCCGCATCGCCCGGATACACGCGCAGCATCGGCAACTGCGTTAAATCCACGTCTTCGCCGCGCAGAATCACTTGCTGACAAACGGGCAGAAAATCTTGTCCTGGCTTAGCTCGCACCACATCGAACAGCACTTTTCCAAGCTCGATCGCTTGCGATACTTTTTTCGGCGGTCTGGGTTGATACAGCAAGGCTAACTTTTTACCCAGCGTTTCGAGTTCTTGCGGCGTTTCCATGTTCATCGCCATGCAAACTCGTTCTACGGTTCCCATTAAGTTAATCGCCACCGGATACGGAGAGCCTTTGACATTTTCAAACAGCAATCCTGGCCCGCCGCATTGCATTAGTCGATTGGCAATTTCTGCGATTTCTAATTCAGAATCAACCAGGGCGCTAATGCGGCGAAGTTGTCCTCGTTGCTCAAGCTGTTTGATAAATCCGTGCAGGTCTCTCGCCATAGTGACGCAATGTAAACTTCTATTTCTATTATGCGGTGAAGACAGGGCATAGGGAGGATTTTACTCGTGCTGGGCACTCTAGAAGCGACTTTCCGGGTTGCCGCATTCATGTCTTCGCAACGCATTCCGATCGACGCCTTGCAAAAAATCAGGCAGTACTTAAAATCGGCGCTGATGGTGCCATCGGAAAATGTGCCGGTTTGGCCCACCGAAGAACCGCCGCCCCCAGATTCGATCGACGATCTCAGTCGTTTGTTTTACATTGGCAGCAATCCGACTGTCGCGCCACCAACCCCTAACCCTCAGGGACGGTGGTTTGTGAGCATCACCAATCCTGGAGCCGCCTTGCTCAAGCTGCCTGGACTCAGGGTGAAAACTGGATTCCGATTAATCGGCTATTTGTACCGCGATGGAGAAAAGGGTTCAGGTGTCGTGTGGGCAGTTCCCGAAGCGCTAAGCACGATCGCACAGTTAGAAAAAGCGCTTTTATCAAGCACCGATCCACCCAAGCCTGAAGGCGCACTCGCGAACTTTATGAACGCGATCGAGGGGGATCAATCTCGCTTATCGTTTGTGATTGCTTCAATTCTCAGACGCGAGCTATTAGAGTTTGGCGCGATCGGGACGGGCAAGAGTTGGGGACATCATCGCTTGATCGAGCGAGTTCCAGTTCACGTTCCGATGCAGTGGCAAGCTCAACCCGTGAAGGATTTTGCGCCAAAAGTCAGCGTAGATGGCGGACAAATTACGATTCAGTTTTTTACGGTCCGAAGCGTGAGTCAAGGCGTTGTTATTTTTGAGCACGTCGATCGCTATCGAGCGGGGGACTATCAGGCAAGCGAAATCAGTTCCTACGCCGTTGTGCACAGTACTAATCGGGCGATTGCGACGATCGAGCAAAGTCGAAATTAACGTCAGTTTTGGTTAAGCGGGCGCGACTGAAGGCGCGGCTACACAGACAAAACCACCCACGGGTTCAGCAGCGGCAAATTTTGGGGGGAGTCCGCCTGGTTGCGGACTTCGTTTGAGTAGCCCGAAGGCTCTTGCGAAGCTGAAGCTAATGGCAATGCGCGAAGCTAATATCAGTCGCCAGGCGGGTTGGGATTCTGATCCGGAACTCAGGTGAAATTAGCAACGTGCAATGAATTTATTGTCCAGGGCACAATGAAAACAGTTTTATCTCGTCCTTACCTTGATTACAAGTTTTGTAGTGTAAACGCGATTCAATCGTTAGCTTCTTTCCCAGGAATTAGCGTTTGTTGAATTTCAATCCCTCGGTTTTGCATGGCTCGATCGAATAATTCTGTCGGTAGCGCCTGCTCGATCGCCCAAACTCCAGGCTTCTTTAACGCTCCAGATAAAATCATTTCAGCAACGGTTCCGGTTCCCACTCCAGCAGAAATTGCCGTATCAGAATGAATCATCGTTGAAATGCACTTCATTGATCGACCGTCTTTTTCTCCGCTTACTTCCGATCGAATCGCCACCCCAATTCCGCTAAAGCGATCGGTAACATCGGTCATAGTGTGGCTAACGTGCGACAAAAATTCGATCACCGCTTTGGTGCGCAAAATTCTTGGATGCCACCACCGCGCCACGCTCCACGTTAAATAGTTATAAAACTGAGGAATCGTCGCAAATTTCGTCACGACCGTTTTAACCGGAAACGTTTCGGGCAGGGTAAAGGCTTCGGGCATATCAAACCAGTAAACGCCGACCTTGCCGTATTGGGGAAATTCCACAACTTCACGATCGCTATACGGCTTGACGGTTTTCCAGTCGCCATCGATCCACGCTTCAAACGGACGCTGCAATCCGAGAAACGTGGTTCGCATCACGGTCACGCCTGCGCCGCCTGATCCTGCTACTACATAGCTAAGATGAATTTTATCGGCGCGATCGAGCGCTTCCACGTCGCGCCGCACCATGCTGTTAGAAATGCCTGGAAAAATGCCCGTATTAATAATCGCCGTTACGCCTGCCGCTTGAGCTTCTTCTTTGTAAGCTAACGCTTTGCGCGTGAACGAAGGATGATCACTCACATCCACATAGCTGATGCCTTGATCAATGCACAGTTTAAGAACGCTGGCATCGCGGTAATGAAACGGGCCCGCACAGTGAATCACTAAATCAGCACGAGAAACGGCGTCTTTAATTCCTGAAATGTTAGACAAATCCGTTGCAACAAACTGCACGCGATCGCCGAGTTGAGCGCTGATTTGAGTGCCCGTGACCAAATTTCGCCCCGCGATCGTGATCTGCACATCGGTATGCGCAATTAAATCTGCGGCGACTTTACTCCCAATCCGGCCGCTTCCACCCAGAATTAAAACCTGATGCGTCATGAGATTTATACACTACATTCCCAGATCCATTGTGCCGATTTTGGTTTTTCGCTTCTAGCTATCTGCTCGATTAGACACAAACAGTAATACACAATTGGCAATATTTAGCTGCGAAACCATCCTCGAAGCGTGGTTCCTGCGTCTTTTAAGGTTTGCGCGATCGGCTGTTGAGCGTGCAAAAACACTCGCGCACAGTTGCGCCCCGGCATTCCCGAAATTGAGCCGCCCGGATGGGTTCCCGCTCCGGTGAGATATAAGTTAGCGATCGGCGTTTTGTAGTTTGCGAGTTCTGGCAACGGGCGGAAAAAAACCATTTGTTCGAGCGTCATATCGATGTGGTAGTAATTTCCCTTCAGAGCACCCAAGCGTTCACCCAGTTCGGCAGGGCTTTCTACGCGGCGGGCGATCGTTGCGGTTTTCACGTTCGGCGCGTATTGAGCGAGTTTATCAATCACGCGATCGGCAACTTTGTGTTTTAGTTTATCTGTCCATCCCGTGCCGTTTAATCCCGTTCCTTCAAGATTTTCGATTTGATACGGCGCAAAGAATTCAATCCAAACGGTATGCTTTCCCTCGGGTGCCATTGTGGGATCGAGCATCGTCGGTTGAACCACATACATCGAAGGATCAGCATCGGGAATGCGACCGATCGCGGGATCAGTATGGGCAATTTCAACGTGTTTTACCGAGTCCGCAATCAGGATTGATCCAATTAAAAATTCGTCACGGTGATCGTGATGCACAAATTTCAAGGGTTCATTCATTGCCAAATCAATTTTCAGAATTGTTTCGTTATTATTCACGATGCGGCGATCGAGTCGTTCACGCAAATGAGAATCAGCCGCATCAACATCGCGATCGTCAATTAGATGTAAAAATAATCGTTTCGCATCAATGTTAGAAATAACGCCGCGTGCTGCTCGATATTCGGCTCCGGTTACAACTCGCACACCGACCGCACGCCCATTGTCGATCAAGACTTGTTTAACTTGCTGATCGGTTAAGATTTCACCGCCTAAACTTTTGACCAATCGCACCAGTGATGCAACTAGCGCTCCGGTTCCTCCTTTTGGGCGTGCCATTCCCGGATCGTGACGCATTGCCATCATCATTGCGCCGATCGCTAAATTCTTTTGCGACGGTGGCGCTCCGAGTTCTGCGGCAAGGCGAGCAAGCGGCGCTTTCACCACTTCAGTATCGAAATATTCGTGCAGCAAATCTTCGGCACTGGTGAGCATCGTGCGCACAAAATCTAAGGCTTTATTCGTTGATCCAACTACAGATACAAAATCTTTGATCTTCTTAAAATCATAGTTTCCCGCAATATCAATAATCGATTTAGGTGGCGCGTTAAACATAGGCGACATTGCGTTAATTGTGCGCCGCCACAAATCAGTAAATTCAGCATATTTCTGAGCATCGTGCGAACTGTATTGAGCAATGCCTGCGCAAGTTTTCTCAATCGATCGATGCGCCAAAAAATAACGTCCATCAGGATGCGGACAAAACACGGTTGGATCGCAATAAAGATATTCAAGACCGTATTTTGTTAATTCTAATTCTTCAACAACCGGGCCTAAATGAATAAACTCGTGATCGATCGCGCACAAATTGAACTTAAAGTCTGGCGTTTCAGGAATTACCGCTTCAGTCGTTGCGGCACCACCGGGAACCGATCGCTTTTCTAACAATAAAACTTTGTAGCCTGCTTTTAATAAATACGCCGCACACACCAAGCCGTTGTGACCCGCGCCAATCATAATCACGTCGTAATTCGACATTGCTAACTCCGAACATAAACGCTCGATATCAACAGCATCTCATACCTGCGTGTCCTGTCAGCAAGAGAAAATCTGAAACTATGTGGTAGCAAATTTTGATCATTTGCTACCGAACGACTAATTTTTATTCTTTCTTATATCCAGAGTGTGATTCTTGGTGGGAACATCCCTCCCTTTTCGTCACCCACGAGAAAGATGTCAGTCTCCGATTGCTGCGTCACCATCAAAAAGGATGGATGCCGATCCAAACTATCTTTTAATCGGAGAATGCAAAATGGTAATGACACTTGATGACACCAAGCGCATGGCGATCGCCATGAAGCTTGCTGATATGAAAGCTGTGCAAGAACTGCTCATTTCTAACGAACAAAAATTCATTTCGGCAACCAGCGACCAAGAATTGGTAAAGCGCTTCCAAGACATGCTCAAAGATGACCAAAAAAACATGGGCATCATTGAAACGTCGATCATTCAACACGGTGTAAAGTCTGAACCCAAAGACACTACGACCAAAATGGTCAGCATGATCGAAGAAATGATGGGGGGTTCTGAACTCACGCTGTACGAAAAAGTGTTTCAGCATGAATTGCTCAAGCACCAGCAAGTCATGACCGGAATCGTGATTCACAAAGCGGCTCAGCAAGTCGGTGCAGACGTTGACGCAGCGATCGGGCCCCTCAACACAGTGAACTTTGAAAACCGTGCCCACCAAGAGCAACTCAAAGGAGTGTTAGAAATGCTCGGCGTGCGCGAACTCACCGGAATGGATGCCGATCAAGGTCTGTGGGCACGAGTCCAAGACGCAGTGGCAGCCTTGACGGGTGTGGCAGGCAGCGTGGTAACGCAAACCACGGGCAAATTAGATATGAATTTGCAAGACGTGATTCGCATGGATCACCAAAAAGTGATGGTGCTTTTCACCGAGCTTGAGCAAAGCCAAGACCCGAACAAGCGTCGCGAATACTTCGGTCAGATTTACAAAGATCTGCGTGCTCACGCTTTAGCCGAAGATGAAGTTGCATACCCCGCAGTGCGCGGTAAGTACCCCGACGATCAACTGCAAGAACTGTACAACGAGCAAGATTCCTGGTTGCCGCAGCTTGATCAAATGCGCAACATGGACCCGATGTCTGAGCAGTTCATGAGCGAAATTCGCCGTCTGCGTGACGAAGTAATGGATCACGTGCGTCAAGAAGAAAGCAGCTACTTTGCCGCCCTGCGCGATAACTTCAGCAGCCAAGAACTAGAGCAATTAGCGACTCAGTTCAAAGCGAAGAAGAGCCAGATCCAAGACGAAATGGCGTCGATGCAGTAATCGCTTTTAGCTAAATTGATCAATCCCTTCCTCGCTATTGGGGAAGGGATTTTTCATGAACGCTATTCAGGGTAAGGTTGATAACCTCGATCGTTGCTGACCCGCCCGCAATCTATTTGCGGGCTAATTGTCAAAGTCGGCTTCAGCAGACTGACGGCACCGCTAACCTGTTTTAACCTGAGTCTCCAACAACGGTAAAACTTTGGGAAGGGAGCAAGAAACAAAAGTTCTGCTGCTGATCGGTTTTAGTCCTACATCTAAAATTTGTTTCTTAGGAGTTCGGGTTAATCCATCAACGCCTAGCGACTGCTAGGCATCTTAGACAACGACCCGCCCATCAACCCATTCAGACCGCATTCAAGCAATTTGTTATCCCGAACTCAGGTGTTTTAACAGGTTTAATCGGTTAGCCCGCAATTCATTTGCGGGTGAATTGGAAACGCAGCACAGAGCTTTAAAGTACGCCCTAACGTTAATCCAACCCTAAATCGGTGACTGCTCCCAAACTACTCGACGCGACTAATTTGGCATATTTTGCCAAGACGCCTTTCGTGTAGCGTGGTGCAGGCGGCTTCCACTGCGATCGACGGTTTTCAAGCTCTGCGTCACTCACGTTGAGCTGAAGCAACCGAGCGTGAGCATCGATCGTAATTTCATCGCCTTCGTGAACTAGCGCGATCGTGCCTCCCACAAATGCTTCTGGCGCAACGTGACCGACCACCATTCCATAAGTCCCACCCGAAAAGCGACCATCTGTAATCAAGCCAACCGAGTCCCCTAATCCAGCACCGATAATCGCTGACGTTGGAGCCAGCATTTCACGCATTCCTGGCCCGCCTTTTGGTCCTTCGTAGCGAATCACGAGCACATCACCCGCGTTGATTTTTCCAGCTAGAATCGCGTCAAGACACGCTTCTTCGGATTCAAACACTCGTGCTGGGCCAGTAATTTTTGGGTTCTTCACGCCTGTAATTTTGGCAACGGCACCTTCGATCGCTAAGTTGCCTTTCATGATCGCTAAGTGTCCGGTCGCGTACATCGGATTATTCCACGGACGAATCACATCTTGATCCGATCGCGGCTCTTCGGGAATATCTCTCAAACGTTGGGCGATCGTTTCTCCAGTAATCGTCAAACAATCTCCGTGAATCAAACCGTGAGCCAGCAGCATTTTCATCACTTGCGGAATGCCGCCTGCGCGATGTAAATCGGTTGCCACGTAGCGACCTGATGGTTTTAGGTCACATAAAACTGGAACTCGCTCGCGAATCGTCTCGAAATCGTCGATCGTCCAGGGAACGCCAGCCGAATGCGCGATCGCGAGAAAATGCAGCACCGCATTGGTTGATCCGCCCACTGCCATCACGGTTGCAATCGCATTCTCGATCGATTGGCGCGTAATAATGTCACGCGGCAAAACTTGATTGCGAATCGCTTCGACTAAAACTTTTCCAGCGAGTTCGGTATTCTCTGCTTTTTCTGGATCAACTGCCGACATCGTTGAGGAATACATCAAACTCATGCCCATCGCTTCAAAGGCAGAAGACATCGTATTTGCGGTGTACATTCCGCCGCACGATCCTGCACCAGGACACGCATTGCGCTCGACCGCGTACAGCATCGATTCTTCGATTCTGCCTGCGCTATACTGCCCAACTGCCTCGAATGAGCTGACGACCGTTAAATCTTGTCCGTCTAAGTGTCCAGGTCTAATTGTGCCACCGTACACGAAAATTGCAGGAATGTTCATTCGCGCCATTGCAATCATCGCACCCGGCATATTTTTATCGCATCCCCCGATCGCCAGCACGCCGTCCATACTTTGCCCCATACAGGCAGTTTCGATCGAATCTGCAATCACATCCCGCGACACGAGCGAATACTTCATGCCTTCGGTGCCCATCGAAATTCCGTCGCTGATCGTAATTGTGCCAAAAAGCTGCGGCATTCCGCCTGCATGACGAATTCCTGATTCGGCACGATCGGCAAGCGGCGCAATTCCCATGTTGCACGGCGTAATCGTACTGTGAGCGCTGGAAATCCCGACGATCGGCTTAGTGAAGTCTGCGTCCTCAAACCCAACGGCGCGAAGCATAGCGCGATTGGGCGATCGTTGAACGCCTTGTGTAATAGCTTGGCTTCTGAGATTTTCTGGCATGATTTATTTTCTCGATCGACGGTCTACCTAAGACAGATATTCTAGATCTTTGCGAGGGTCGTTTGACGCTTTGCATAACTTCAAAGCTGTGTGAAGTATGATCCTACAGTTGCACGGTGAGATTTATGTATGACGCAATTTGGAAGCTCGCTTTAACATTGTTCTGGAGCGCAATTCAGGCAAGTAGTATGCAGCCAGCAGACAAAATAAGTTTGTCTTCAGACACCCAAGAAGTCAAAGCGGAAATTGCCAAAATAATTCCGGCTGGAACTTCTATAGGATCTGCTCAGACCGTTATGCAGCGCAATGGTTTTGAATGCCAAATGATGACTAATAGCGCTTTCAGCGAACAGGAAAGGTCTAAAGTTATAGCGACACATCAACGAATCGATTATTTGCTGTGTGACAAACAGCGTGCTGGAATTGTTTGCCGTCAAAAATGGCAGATTGCGATCGTTCACCACAATGCGATCGTCAAAAATGCTTTAGTTTCATACGGAACAATTTGCCTATGACATTGCTCAACTTTAGCAACAATAACGTTGTTAAAATCGCTAAACTGAAGGTGAACCCGACTGAAAGGAACGCGGTGTGAAGCTGAGATCGATCGAAACTACTCCAAGTCCGAATTGCATTAAGCTCAATTTAGACGAGCCGATCGTTGCAAAACCATTGACGTTGCAGCGTGAAAGCGATGCGGCAACCGCGCCGATCGTTGCGCAAGCGTTGTTTGCAATTCCAGGCGTTCAATCGGTCTTTTTGATGAGTGACTTTATCGCTCTGACGCGGAAACCTCAAGCCAATTGGCAAAGTATTTTAACCGAAGCGGCGTGTGCGATCGGAGTTGCAGATGACGCAGAAAGCAGCGTCAGCGAGCATTTAGGCAGCAAAACCCAAACAAGCACAATCGAGCCAACGCCGGATTTTGGGCAAGTTGATGTTGCCGTGCAGACGTTTCGGGAAATTCCGGTACAGGTTAGAGCAACAAGCGCAGACGGGCAGCAAGCACGGGTTTCTTTACCAGAGCGATTTAACGAAGCGTTGCAGCGTGCGATCGCAGCAACCGGAGCAAATTACATTGCAGAACGACGCTGGCAGCCTTATCAACCGCAGTTTGGCAATCCCGATGAAGTTGCGTCGATCGTTGCTGAAGAGATTGTTAGCTTGATCGATGATACTGAACTAGCACGACTCGAACAAGCGGCGATCGCAGCGCAATCTAACGCTAAACCAGCGATTCGCGAAGCAACTCCGGAGAGATTGCAGGATCAGGTTGCTGATTTAACAAGTTCCGATTGGAAGCGGCGCTTAAAAACTATTCAACAGATTACGGTGACGCCTGAAACGTTTGCGATTGTTGTGCGAGCGCTAGAAGATGAGCATAGTTCGGTGCGGCGTTGGGCAGCCGCAATTTTGGGAAGTAGTGCAATGGCAGAAGCGGTTGAGCCGCTTTGTCGGTGTGTTTTAACGGATCGATCAGTAATGGTTCGACGCACCGCCGCCGATGCGCTAAGTGATCTAGGCAACGAGGGCGCGATCGAAACGATGTGCCAAGTTTTGCAAGATTCCTCGCCGCTTGTTCGCTGGCGGGCGGCTCGATTTCTCAAAGAACTCGGCGATCGCACTACTTTAGATGCTTTGCAGCAAGCGGTTGATCAAGAAACCGAGTTTGATGTCAAAGTAGAGCTGAGCGCAGCACTTGATCGAATTCAAGGCGGCGGAGATACACAGCTTCCGATGTGGATGCGACTGGCGGGAAACATTAAAGAGTAGTGCGTTTAGGCGATCGAGCGGTTCTGCTTCGCTTCGGGCTTCTCGATCGCTTAAAGAGCGCAGATCGTTTAAATCGAGAAAGCTAAACACAACCTTTGAGAAAAACGGCACTCAGCAAAACAAAAACGTACCCAGAGTTTGACCGAATTAAAATAAAAGTTGCAATAAAAATCCAATTCTGGGAAGACCACGAGGATTACGCTCTAGAAACGCAAATTGACGCTCTCCCGC
The DNA here is from genome assembly GCA_964250455.1 of uncultured bacterium. Classification (GTDB taxonomy): domain Bacteria; phylum Cyanobacteriota; class Cyanobacteriia; order Leptolyngbyales; family Leptolyngbyaceae; genus CAXUFL01. Next base: position 39 of record CAXUFL010000030.1, on the reverse strand, counting down.
CAACCGCTTTGCGGTATGGACGTGAGATTCCTGGTTCAC
>CAXUFL010000029.1:0-57662 GCA_964250455.1 uncultured bacterium | reverse complement strand
TGGCGCTTTCGATTCTGCATCTCACCGGACTGTGGGGCAATTACGATGCAAAATTAAAAACGTTTCTGACCCAAGCGACGGTCGAGCCGATTTTGCGATCGCAAGCCGTTAGCTTTGTTGTCAACGATAATCAACTCAGCCGCGACGATCGTAAACGGTACTTGCTGCTGACTTTCTACACGCCCCGAATCGGGCAAACGATTGACAATCCGAAAATTCTACCCAACACTGATTACGCTTGGATCGATCCGAATTTCGCAAAAACACCCGGATTGACTTACCAACCGATCGCCGCGTTTGAAGGTTGGACATTGGGTAAACGCTGGCAACGCGCTCATTGAAATTATTTTCTCTGCGCAATTCAACGAATTCGGCTGTACTATAACAATCGTATTGCACGCCCTTTGATTATGAGTTCTACTGTACAGTTTGCCGTTGCTTGCTTTTTATTGTTTTTCGCACTGTCACAGTTTTTTCAATGGGCAAGCGAACTCACGTTGCCGTTGCCAATTTTTATTTTAGGCGGCGCGTTTTTAGCGATCGCCTCGAACTTCGATCGGCGGGCAGGTTTACCGTTCAATTTCATAACACCGCCCGACGAAGACGAATCACCGATTATTGCGCCAAGCACTCAAGACCCCGTTTCACCGCCTGCTACCCCGCCTCGCTCAGTTTCCTTTACGATTCGTAAGCCAGAAAAGTAGGCACGTCATCGGTCACAATAAGATGAACAGACATTTGTGGCGGTTATGGCTTTGTTAAAACGGTGGGTAATCGGTTTCGTCGCGGTGGTGCTGATCTCGACGATCGCGGCGGCTCCGGCTTGGGCGGGGTTGACCGACGATCGCTTTGATGGCGATATTTTTGCGCTGTACGCCGGAAACGGTTCGCTAGTGCCGCCAAAATCCACACTGGCAGATTCGATGCGGCAAAAGAAACCTGTTTTGCTCGTGTTTTACACTGACGACAGCAGCGATTGTAAACAGTATTCGCTCGTCGTGTCACAAACCCAAGCGTTTTACGGACGAGTGATTAATATTTTGGCAATTCGCGTCGATTCGCTTCCGGTCAAAGATCGATTTGAACCGACCGAAGCAGGCTACTACTACAAAGGCTTTGTGCCGCAAACGCTGATTTTCGATCAAGCAGGAAAAGTCGTGCTAAATGAAACGGGCGCGATCGAATACGAAAAAATCGACGACGAATTTCGCAAAATTTTTGATCTGCTGCCGCGATCGGAATCAGCCACGCTAAAGCGGCGTGTTGTAAACGAAATCAACACCGAACTCGTTCCGCCCCAGCCTGAGAAAAAATCGGATTCTTAAAACAGCCCAGAGATCGTGAAGCGATCGCGCAATAGTCGCTAATATGGCGAATAAGCCTGTCCCTCATTCGGTTGTGTCAGATGTCGCAAATCTACAGCACTGAGGAACTGATTCAGATTTTGGCGCAGGAGCGGCAAGCCTGTATTAATGGGCAGCGCTTAAATCTAGCAGCAACGCCATCGGGCATTAATCCGTTGCTCGATCGCTTTGTCAACGCCGATGGAATTCAGCGCTTTACCGCTTACAGCGATTTTCGCACCACAATTCACCACTATCAGCGAGAGCATCAAGTGTCGGGGATCGTTTGGCAGCGTCTTTCGGTACAGGGAAAAACGCTCACGTATCCGCGCATTCACGAACAGTTGATTAGTCTCAATTCGGATCTTGCTGTTTTACGGAATGCAAAGGCTGCGATCGTGCAATTTTGGCAAGACGTGACCGCGAATCGCGATTTATACCTCAGCATGAATAGCGGCAAACTGCATCGTTTGGTCAACGATCGAGATTTAGAGCGCATTTTGCAGCGCAGCGAATGGGCCTGCCTCAGCCAATACGGATCGCTAGAGCTGATTTTGCAGCTCGGCTGGGGCAGACCCGAAGAAGCGGTTTATCGTCGTGGATTCCCAGAGTCGGGAAGCGAGTCGATTCATGCTGTAGAACCGGGGCAAGTGCCGATCGGGTAATCTAAGCAATGAAGAAAGCCGATTTATTGATTCAGCCATCGGGTGCAATTTTTGATGCAACGGGCAGCTACCGTTATTTGCTGTGGCGATCGTGGAGCGATGCCCCAAAAATTGGCTTTGTTATGCTCAATCCGCATCGAGCCGATGCCAGCGTCAACGATCCCACGATTCGACGCTGCATGGGATTTGCTCAGGCTTGGGGATTTGGCGGCGTTGAAGTAATGAATTTGTTTGCATTTTGTGCCAAAACGCCGCAGTTGCTCAAACAAGCCAAGCATCCTATTGGGCAGGACAACGATCGCTATTTAGCCGTATTGCCGCAGCGCGTTGATCGAATCGTGTTGGCTTGGGGAAATTGGGGCGCGTTGAGCGGGCGCGATCGCGCCGTTCGTCAACTTTTTTCTAAATGCAGAAATCTTTACTGCTTGGGAATGACTCAAGCAGAACAGCCTCGCCATCCGTTGTATTTGCGATCAACTACTCCACTGATATCGATTAATCCGAACACGCTGCACTTTTAATCTTCTACTTTGACAAACTGCACTCAAACTAAAGACAACGATCGCGCTTTGATCGATCTTCTACGCTTTTTTCCTATCCATCAGTAATTCTGTTTCATTGTAAAGTTGAACTGCATTGTAGAATGCTTTAACTTTGGAAAATATTAAAAGTGACCCGTGGTGTGTGCATTAATGATTGCTTTGAATGCGCTTAGCGTAAATGATCGAAGCAATCATTAGAATAAATAACTTAAAGCAAAATAATTTGCTTTATCTGTCAAAATAAAGCTATCTTTTCTTGTTTTAGAAACATTAATTTCTTAACATAGATCTAGTATGATACGGTTCGTTCGATTTTCAAAACTTATGCTCGTGAGTTGTAATGAACGGAGTTGTTCGCTCAGAAAAACAAGTTTGCTGCGGTCATTTTTTAACTTAAAATCATTTGTGTGCGCACTGAGCGCGACAATAAACCTCACCCACTTTAGCCAGTGACCGCGCAATGGTAGGCGAAAGAATTGTCATTGTTGAAGATGAAGGCGTTGTCGCCTTGAGCTTACGATCGCGGCTCGAAGCCGCCAACTACGCGATCGCAGGCGTTGCCGATTGTGCCCAATCCGCGATCGCGCTAGTGTCGAGTACGGTTCCCGATTTGGTGTTAGTCGATGTGCAGCTCAAAGGCAACCGAAACGGCATTGATTTAGCGCAAGAAATTCGCGATCGTTGGAAAATTCCGATCGTGTTTCTCACAGCTTACACGGATTCCGGCACGCTGCATTCTGCACAGCAAAGCGAGCCGTTTGGCTATTTAGTAAAACCGTTTAATGGTAGCGAACTGTGTGGCACGATCGAAATTGCGCTGCACCGATCGCAGACGCAGCGCCAGCTTGAACAACTCGTTCAAGAGCGCACCGACGCTTTAGAACGCGCGAACGCTCAGATCAGAACCGAAGTTGCCGAACGTCAACGCGCCGAAGCTGAAGCGATGCAAGCGCTTTCTAAAGAACGCGAACTCGGAGAACTCAAAACGCGCTTTATCACGACGGCTTCGCATGAATTTCGCACGCCGTTATCGATCGTGCTCACGTCTGCCGAACTGCTAGAGCGTTTAGGGGTTGATTGTCCGGAGGAGCGGCGATCGCGCTATTTCGGCAAAATTCGCGATGCGGTGCGATCGATGACCAAGATTTTGAGCGATTTGCTCATAATCGGGAAAGCAAACGCAGGCACGCTCGAAGTCGTTCGAGTTGAGTTTGATTTGCAGCGTTTTTGTAATAGTTTGCTGTCGGATTTGTCGCTGAGTCAGGAAGGTCGTTCGCTGGTTCAGTTTAAGTTTGTGGGCGACCAACGACAGGTCAAGCTTGACCCAGAACTATTGACGCTGATTTTGAATAATTTGATCAGCAATGCGCTGAAGTATTCGCGTTCTGATGGCGAAATTTGCGTTGAGGTGGTGTGCCCGATACCTCAAAAGCTGCCGCTTTGTGCTCAGATTCAAGTGCGCGATCAAGGCATCGGCATTCCGCCGCAAGAATTAAAGCGAGTGTTTGAGCCGTTTCATCGGGCTAAAAATGTTGAAGCTATTCCGGGAACAGGGCTTGGTTTAACGATCGTGCAGCAGTGTGTAGAGCGACAAGGCGGAGATTTGGCAATCGAGAGCAAGCTAGGAGTAGGAACGATCGTGACGGTGCAATTGCCGATCGCGTAATTTCACCTCGGTTCAAGATTTTTTCGCTGCGCTGTAGGGAGCCGCATTCACAATCGAAGCCAACCCGTTCTGTAATTCCCATACAGCCGCACATTAGAATTGATCGCTTTACGATCGTTGCTACAGATCGTCTAAAACGCCAAATCGGGTTCAACAACTACCGAATTCGGACAAAGCCAGCATTCTCGATCGCCGTTTGCCCTTGATTGCTCAACAACAGATTCGCGTAGGCTTCTCCTGCCTGCTGTTCTGATTGTCCGTTTTGTTTAACCACAACAAACAAATTGCGCGTTAAGGGATAATCACCGCTTTGAAACGCTTGCTCATTGACTTGGTTTCGCTGCCCGCCTGCGCACTGAACGATCAACGGATCTCGATACGGATTCACAAACTTATCTAAAGTGCGACCGATCGCGATCGGCTTGATTGTGCATTGCGGAACCACTTCAGGAGCCGACGCAAAATAAATTCCGCCCGGTGAAGCGCCAAGTTTTTGAAGCGCCTGCGTGGTCGTCGCGACGATTTGCACCGTTGGTCCTAACGACTGACCCCCTAGCACTTGTTCAACAAAAAATTGCACCGTTCCTCCGGATTTTGCATCGCGAGAAAACGCCTTGATCGATTCGTTCGGGCCGCCCACCTGACTCCAATTTGTAATTTGACCCGTGTAAATGCCTTTAAGCTGCTCGATTGTTAATCCCGAAATATTCAAACTCGGATTGACGGCGATCGCAAGTCCGTCGATCGCAACAGGAATTTGCTTTAGCGTAAAGCCTCGCTGCTGCGCCTGTTGGTACTCTGCATCTGAAATCGGACGCGAGGACTGGGAAAAGGCAAGCTGTCCGTCGAGCAGCATCCGAATTCCGGTTGTCGAACTCGGTGAACTGCCGCTTGGATCAACGTAGCGCAAGCGAAACTCTGGACGAGCCGATTGAATTTGGGCACCGATCGCAAGTCGAATCGCGGCCCAAGTTGTGCTGCCACCGTAGCTAAACAAACCCGTAGGTACGTTTTGCACTTGGGCAAAGTCACTAGTTGCAGGAGTGGGTGCCGCGTTCGAGGTCGGTGAAACCGTGGGCTGAACTAGCTCAACGCCCGATCGATGCGTAAACCACCAAAATCCGCCTCCTAAAACTCCAGCCGTTACAAGCAGCGACACAATCAAAGCGGGCGTTTCATTCTTAGCCATAAAATTGAGTCTCAACTAGTTTGCGATCGGGATAAAGTCAAATCCGGTGCCGGATCGGCCTCCGGGCGCAACTTTCACGAGTTGAATTTTGGCGTTGCGATCGCCCGACGCTAAAAATCGCACGGGTTGAGCTGCGCCTGGTGCGGAAAAATCTGGATTAGACAACGTTTGCTGAACACCGTTGCGCGTTGGATCTTTTTGCAGCCCGCCGATTAGCGCTTGGATTGCGTCGTAAGAAATCGCCGATCGCCAGTTCACATCCGCTTTCCACAGCCGTTGAGATTCTTGCACAAACGCCGATTTTGCGTTCGCTTGAATGTGCCACGGCACCGCCACTACCATTCCGTCGGCTTGTGCTTTGCCGAGTTCTAACGTTTTTGGCGCATACACATCATCGCCGCCGAGCAAAACGCTTTGCTTTTGGTTAGCCTGCACAACTTGCATGGCTTGGTCTAGCGTGCCCGTGTTCGCGGCCAGCATAAACACTTTTGCGCCTTGCTGCTGCGATCGTTTCACGGCAGCTTCTGCGTTGAAATCTGGCTGTGAGAAATCAACCTCGTTCGAGATTTGCCCCCCCGCTAACGAAACCGCCGTCGAAAATTCGTTTTTAAGCGATTCACTGTAGCCACTGCGCGAATTAAAGAAAACCGCAATATTTTTTTGCTGTAGCGATCGAGTTGCATAATCGGCTAACGCTCTAGCTGCGATGTAATCACTCGGAACGGTGCGAAAAATATACTTTCCTGCCCCCGACAGTTTCACGGTTGTACTAATCGGAGAAATCATCACAAGTCCGCCGTCGTTGTAAACGCTGCTGGCTGCCAGCGAGACATCGCTGGCATAGTGCCCGACCACTCCGAGTATGTCTGAATCCTGCACAAACGTTGAAGCAAGCTGTCGAGCGATTTGAGGCTCGTTATCGTCAGAAGCGATCGCAACTTTGAGCGGCACCCCCTGAATGCCGCCTGCGTTGTTGACTGAATCTTGCGCTTGTGCCACGCCGCGCAAAATTTCCGCCGATCCCGCTAAATCTGTTTTAATTGGCACCGAAACCGCGATCGTGTACGCTTTGCGATTGCCGATGCGGGCGTTGTTGAGGTAGATCAGCGTTTCTGGAGCATTTGGCGCTTTTTGCAGCGCTGCCCCAAACATCGCGGCGGCTTGCGGATACTGCGAACCCGCCATTGCGTTGACGCCTGCTTGTTTGAGTTGGTTTGCTTCTTCGGACTGCGTTTCCGACGGCAAAAGAATGCGCTCTCCCCGACTGATGCGATCGCCTGTTGCAACAGTTTGAGTCGCAACTCCTGAAACATCAGTTTTTCCAGTACTGCGGTTTGTGAACCACCAAACGCCACCAGCCACAATACTGCCCGTAATTGCAAGGGCTACGAGCAAGCGAAGGGTTTCATTTTTTTGAGTCATAGGATTCGGGAAACGAGCTTGTAGATTAAGCGAAACAGAATCGCGATCGCGAGTGCTAATAAAGCTGTAAATCCAGCAACCAAGAGGATATGCACAAACGAGTTACTTAGTCCGAGAAACTGCATCGCCCAGTTAAACGGCCGAAAAAACGCCACAATTCCCAATGAAACGACTGCAAAAACCAACAAATCAACTTTTTCAATCACCCGCAGCAGTTGCGCTCCGATCAGCGTTCCAAGTAGCAGCATCCAAAATCCAGCGCTAATCAAAGAGGTGCCCAGTAAACTCACAAGCGCGATCGCCAGCAATCCGCCTTCAAATCCGGTAAAAGCGGCACTCAGCATCACCTCGATTGTGGAAAAGCGGGGAAGCTGAAGACGGGACGATTGTAAAGGAGAGAGTAGACGTGAAGGCGGGGGTGGAGAATTTTTAAGCGAGGGCGCAGAAACAACTGGCGGCGCTGGATTGAGGGCATCAAGCACCTCGATCGCCGACGCAAAGCGATCGCTAGGGGTGGGGCGCAGCATTCGATCGAGCACGGCGGCAAGCATCGGACTCGTTTGCGCAAAGTTTTGCCATTTCCATGTATTCGAGAAGCTGTCAAATAATTCGTTAGAAGGTTTGCCAGTAAGCAAAAGAATGCACGTTACCGCTAACGCATACAAATCGCTCGACGGATAGATTTGTCCGCCTGCCATTTGTTCGGGTGGGGCATAGCCGATTGAATAAACGCCTGTTGATCCCTGAGTGCCTGTTGTTTTGGCAACTTGTTTGACCGCACCAAAATCGATCAGGTACAAGCGCCCGTTGCGGTGTCGAATAATATTTGAGGGTTTGATATCGCGATGAATCGAGCCGTTTTCGTGAACAAATTGCAGAATTTTCAGCGTTTGCTTGAGGACTTCTAAAACGTCAGACTCAGAAAAAACGCCTTTTTGCAGCAGTTCTTCTTCGAGCGTTTGACCGTCGATGTATTCCTGAACGAGATAGAAAAATTTGTCGTCTTTGCCACTTTGGACATTGGGAACGGTTAATTCAAAAAAGGCAAACAAATCCGGAATTTGCGGATGCTCGTGTCCAAGCCGCTCTAATTCTTCAGCTTCGCGCTCAAACAAATCTTGCGCCAGTTTAAGCTGAGCAGGTTTCGGATTTCCGGCAGGCTGAAACTGTTTGACCACACACAGTCTCAGGGTCGTCGTGTAGCGATCGCGCCCTAAAAACGCGGTGCCAAATCCACCTTGTCCGAGTAGTCGCGTTGGCAAATAGCGCCCAACGAGAATTAGCGGCATTCCGCAGTTGGTGCAAAACTTTTGCTGAACAGCTTTCAGCACGATCGGGTCATCGAGATCCGGGTACTGATTGACAGGGCGCAAGCAGCCGGGGCGAGTGCAGTATAGCTCCATACCTGCGGTTTTAGGCGTTCTACGTCTAACTTAACTCAAGATAGAAACCCATAGTACGAGTTTTTGCTTAATCTCCAAAATGCTTTTCTTTCAAAAGTTTGATTTCTTGTTAAATTCACTATAATATGGCACGATTCATAAGGTATTTAAGGCTACTAAAGTGAAAAATTTAAAAAACAGCTTGTTGTATTTTTGGTTGATTCGACTATAATTGCGGAATAGCTTCTTTGCATAAACGCTTAGCGAATAAAGTTGTGGTTTGTGCAAGACGTTAATAAACCTCGTTGCCGATACAAAAGCGCTTTGAACTCAAGGAGAGTTGGGTGGAAGACACGGAATTGACGATCGTTCCTTCAGACTACAGTTTGCTAACCGATTTGTACGAGCTAACAATGGCGGCTTGCTACGTCGGTGAAGGCATCGATGATCGCCGCGCTAGTTTTGAATTATCCGTTCGTCGCCTTCCCAAAGGTTTTGGCTATCTAATCGCGATGGGATTGGCGCAAGCTCTAGATTACCTGGAAAAACTACGCTTCAATCCGGCTCAAATTGAGGCATTAAAAGCAACCGAGATTTTTGATCATGTTTCTGACGAGTTTTGGACGCGGTTGAGCGATACTCGCTTTGACGGCGATGTGTGGGCAGTCCCCGAAGGAACCGCAATTTTTCCCAACGAACCGATTTTGCGCGTCGAAGCTTCTCTGTGGCAAGCGCAGCTCGTTGAAACGTATTTGCTCAATACGATTAATTATCAAACGCTAGTGGCGACTCGTGCGGCTCGAATGCGCGACGCGGCAGGTCGATCGAGCACGCTACTAGAATTTGGCACTCGTCGCGCTTTTAGTCCGCAAGCGTCGATTTGGGCGGCACGAGCGGCGATCGCAGGCGGACTCGACGCCACGTCCAACGTGCTTGCAGCCCTCAAATTAGGACGCAAACCAACCGGAACAATGGCGCATTCGCTCGTGATGGCCCTCAGCGCAACCGACGGCAGTGAATCTGAAGCGTTTACGGCTTTTCACCGTTATTTTCCCGGTTCCGCCCTGCTGATTGACACCTACGACACGATCGCGGCGGCGCGTCACTTAGGCGATCAATTGCAGGCGGGAGAAATTCAGCTTTCTGCCGTGCGCATTGATTCTGGGGATTTGCTCACGCTTTCAAAAGAAGCCCGTCAGTTACTTCCCGGCGTGGCGATTTTTGCCAGTGGCGATTTAGACGAATATCGCATCGCTGAGCTTAAAGCCGGAGGTGCGGCGTTTGATGGGTACGGAATCGGAACGCAGCTTGTGACGGGTGCTCCGGTCAACGGCGTTTTCAAGCTTGTAGAAATTGACGGCATTCCCGTTATGAAGGAATCGTCTGGAAAAATCACGTATCCCGGACGCAAGCAAATTTTTCGTAGAATCGAAACGGGAACGGTGCAGCACGATCGATTAGGCTTAATCACCGAAGCGCCCGACGCAGAAACGCCGCTATTGCAGCTTGTGATCAAGCAAGGCGCACGACTGCATGACACTGAAACGATCGGAATAATTGCCGATCGCACCGCAGAATCCGTTGCCAGCCTGCCCGATGCCGTTCGACAATTTGATCAGCCAGAATCAATTCCGGTGAATCGCTCGATCGAACTGTCTCAATTAATCGATCGCACCCGTCGAGGAGTGACTTCATGAACGTGGCCTTGTTTGGAACCAGCGCCGATCCGCCGACGATCGGACATTTAGAAATATTGCGGTGGCTGTCGAATCAGTTCGACGAAGTAGCAGTCTGGGCGGCAGACAATCCGTTTAAGTCGCATCAAACCGAGCTATATCATCGAACCGTGATGCTACAACTGCTGGTAAGCGAATTAAATCATCCGAACGTGCACGTTTATCCAGAACTGAGTCATTCAAGAACGATCGTGACGGTCGATCAAGCACGCCAGCGCTTTCCAACCGCAACCTTTGTGCTCGTGGTCGGGGTTGATGTCGCCAAGCAGCTTCCGAAATGGTATCGAGTAGCCGAACTGCTCGATCGTGTGCAACTGTTAGTTATGCCGCGATTTGGATACACGCTAAGCGACGAGGAATTAAATCGATTACACGAGCTTGGAACCCGTGTGACCATCGCGCCGCTTACCGTGCCTGATGTTTCATCAACGGCTTATCGAGAACATCGATCGAGGGGAGTGACGCAGGCTGTACAGGCATACATCGATCGGGAGCACCTTTACTCATGCGACGCACGAGCAGAAAAACAAGCAGTTCATTAACCGGGGAGGCGTTAGCAGATTTTAGAGTCGGCGTGGATAACGTTATTTTTTCGGTGGATACCGAGCAAAATCGCTTGTTTGTTTTGCTAGTGATGCGCCACGAAGAGCCGTTTTTAGGACAGTGGAGCCTTCCGGGAACGCTGGTTCGGCAGGGAGAATCGATCGAAGACGCTGCTTATCGAATTTTGTCTGAGAAAATTCGCGTTCGGAATCTTTATCTAGAGCAGCTTTACACGTTCGGCGGGCCAGGTCGCGATCCGCGTGAATCAGAAGAAAGCTACGGCGTGCGGTATTTGTCGGTGAGTTATTTTGCGCTGGTGCGATTTGCTGAGGCTGAACTTATTGCCGACGGCGTGAGCGGGATTGCTTGGTATGCATTAGATCAGCTTCCTGCGCTCGCGTTTGATCACAACAAGATTTTAGAATACGGGCATCGACGACTGAAAAATAAATTGGAATACAGTCCAGTGGCGTTTGAAGTATTACCCGAAGTGTTTACACTCAGCGATTTATATCAACTGTACACAACCGTTTTAGGCGAGAACTTTTCTGATTATTCAAACTTTCGATCGCGCTTATTAAAGTTAGGCTTTCTTTCAGATACGGGCGTTAAAGTTTCTCGCGGTGCGGGTCGTCCTGCGAGTTTGTATCGCTTTGATGCAGAAGCATTTGCACCGCTAAAAGATAAACCATTAGTTTTTATTTAATCGAGAAAATGGGGCTTGGAATTCAGGAATTACTTGCAGATAAACGAGAGGCAATACTGGCTATCGCTTCTCAACACGGTGCTTATAATGTCCGGGTTTTCGGCTCGGTTGCTCGTGGTGAAGCAACCGAAGAAAGCGACGTTGATTTTTTAATGGAAATCGAATCAAATCGAAGTTTACTTGACCAGATTGCATTGATGCAAGATTTAGAAGCGTTACTAGGACGAAGAGTAGACGTTGCAGAACCTGAAAATCTGCACGAACTGATTCGGAATCATGTGTTAAAAGAAGCAGTCGCCCTATGAGTAAAGATTCACTGTACTTAAACAGCATCAAGGAGTGCATTGATCGGATCGAACAGTACACGTGCGATGGAAAAGATGCTTTTTTGAATACAACGATGATTCAAGATGCAGTCATTCGTAATTTATTAAATATTGGTGAGGCAACAAAACAGCTTTCTCAAGAAGTTAGACAAACGCATACCGATATTCCCTGGAAGAAAATCGCTGGATTACGAGATGTGTTGATTCACGACTATTTGCAGGTGAATCTAAGTCGGGTGTGGGCTGTAATTGAGGGCTTACCCGAACTAAAAACACGAATCATCGATATTTTGCACGAAGTGAGCTAACCATGATGATGAAAATTGCGATCGCTCAGCTTAATCCGACGATCGGAGATCTCGACGGAAACGCCGATCGCATTCTGCGGGCTGCCAATCGCGCTGCCTCGAACGGAGTTCGATTGCTGTTGACGCCAGAACTTTCGCTTTGTGGCTATCCGCCGCGTGATTTGTTGCTTAATCCCGAATTTGTGCAGGCGATGAGCACCAAATTATCCGCATTAGCCCAATCAATTCCAACCGGGGTTGCTGTTTTAGTGGGAACTGCGCAACTTAATTTGAGTGCGATCAAAACAGGTGGAAAACCGTTATTTAACAGCGTTGCCTTACTTCAAGACGGACAGATTCGCGAAGTATTTCACAAGCGACTGCTGCCGACCTACGATGTGTTCGATGAAGATCGCTATTTTGAACCGGGAAATCAACCAAATCACTTTTATCTAGATGGAGTTCACATCGGCGTGACAATTTGCGAAGACTTGTGGAACGACGAAGAATTTTGGGGCAAGCGAACTTATTTACTCAACCCGATCGCGGATCTGGCTAAAACTGGCGTTGACTTTACGATTAACCTTTCCGCTTCGCCGTATACGATCGCCAAGTCCCGCCTGCGCGAATCGATGTTAAAACATGCTGCTGTTCGATTTGATCAGCCGATCGTGTACGCCAACCAAGTCGGCGGAAACGATGATTTAATTTTCGACGGGAATAGTGTGGCGGTCGACCGACAAGGAAACGTGATTGCTCGTGCGATCGGCTTTGAGGAAGATTGGCTCACTCTTGAGTACAATTTGGCAACGCGAAACTTTAGCACAAGTTCGATCGCATCTGAACCCGTGTGTGAAGACGCCGAGCTTTGGTCAGCGCTTGTTCTAGGCGTGCGGGATTATGCGCGAAAGTGCGGCTTTTCTAAAATCGTGTTGGGCTTAAGCGGCGGCATTGATTCTTCGCTGGTTGCTGCGATCGCTCAAGAAGCAGTCGGAGCCGAAAACGTTTTCGGCATTCTGATGCCCTCGCCGTATAGCTCGGAGCACTCGATTAGCGATGCGCTGGCGTTGGCAAAAAACTTAGGAATTAGGACGCAAACGCTCGCGATCGGTCCGTTAATGGACTGCTACGATCGCACGCTTGATAATTTATTTGCCGGAACGCCCTTCGGACTTGCCGAAGAAAACCTACAGTCTCGAATTCGCGGCACGCTGTTAATGGCCGTCTCGAATAAATTCGGTTATCTGCTGGTTTCAACTGGCAATAAATCTGAAATGGCGGTTGGCTACTGCACGCTGTACGGCGATATGAACGGGGGATTAGCGGCGATCGCTGATGTTCCCAAAACGCGAGTTTACAAACTGTGTGAATGGATAAACCGATGCGGTGAAGTAATTCCGCGAAATGTTTTAATCAAACCTCCTAGCGCCGAACTCAAACCCGATCAAAAAGATCAAGACTCGCTGCCGCCGTATGACGTGCTAGACGATGTGCTCGATCGCTATTTGCATCAGCATCAATCGCTTGCAGAAATCGTGGATGTCGGACATGACGCTGCAACGGTCGAACGCATTGCAAAGCTTATTAGAATTGCTGAGTTTAAGCGCAAACAAGCACCACCGGGATTGAAAGTCACCGATCGCGCTTTTGGAACCGGATGGAGAATGCCGATCGCGTCGCAGTGGGTTGCTCAAGTGGTTCGCGAACACACGCCAGATCCGGTTAAGCAATCGTTACCCTGAGTTCGCTTCGAGTCGCTAGAGTACAACGGAGATACTTTAATCCTGAATTCAGGTTTACGAAGGAATTTAGTCACAGTCTCACGGCTCAAGCGGTTTGTTCTACCTTGTAGCACGCTGGGCATTCTGAGAACGAGTTGTTCTGGCGAAAACCTATGTCATTTCCGATCGTTTCTCCCTGGCTTGCTCAAACCCCGGCGAAGACAGTAAAAACAAAACCTGCCTCAGATCCGAAGCTTGTCGAGTCTGGTCAATCGATCTGGATGATGACAACTGGCGGCTTACTAATGCTGTTGGTGATATTAGGCATTTTTTCTGCAATGCAAACCAACAAGCTCAAGAAACAAGTCAAGTTTGAAGGCTTCAAAAACCGCGAACTCCAAAAGAAACTCAAATATGCTGTTGAAACGATCGGCAAAATGGAGCGCAATCCGGATTTGATTCACTCGCGAGAATTTAACCTCGATTATTTGCGAATGCGAATGGCAGAGGAAGTGTTTCACTTCGCGATCGTCAACCAAATCAAAATCAAAGTCAAAGATAAGATTACGATCGCCCTTCGTCCAACTCAAGCAACTCAAGGCGAAATCGGGATTGCCAGCACCGGACGGCAGATCGATGAAATCTTTGATGTGCTATACAAAGCGGGCGAAACGGCTCAATCAACGCGAGTGTTATTCCGCATTCAAATCAAAATCCTCAAGCTTCCCACTCAGCCCACATCGGTCACGATTAATCAAATCATCGATTGTTTTGAAACGTTTCTCAGTCCCACGCACGAGAATGAGACTTGGCAACCTGCGATTCAAGGACGCATTGCCAATATGCGATGGGATCAAACTGCAAAACCAACGCCGCTCCTTGTGCTTGAGCAAACTCAAGAAGGCTCAAATGTGACGTTTAGAACAACGCGAATGGCGAGTCAGTCGTAGTTGAGTTATGAGCTTAGCATCGTTGTCCTACTAGACAAGACCCTACGTCAACCTTTGCTAAACTATTGCACAAAGGCTGAGCATCCAGGAAATTATTATGCAAATTGTTGTATCCCTTACTCCTGAATTAGAGGCATTACTGCGAGACAGAGCAGTTCAACAAGGTCAGGATGTGAATTTAGTTGCATCTGAACTTTTAGCGACCGCTTTAGAGTGGGAGATGCGAGACTCAGAGGAAGCGACAAAAGGAATTCAGCAAGGATTAGACGACTTTGAAGCAGGGCGATTTCGCTCCTTTGAGCAATTTGCTCAAGAACAGCGTCGTAAGTATAATTTGCCTTCTAATCCATGAATTATCGAATCGAGATTTCTAGCGTTGCGGAGGCAGAAGCAGATATCGCATTCTTAAATTTAGCTCAGGTTGTATCTTCGACTAAGGCAGTCCAATGGTACGAGGGCTTGCTGCAAACAATTGAGTCTCTATCTCAAATGCCAAAGCGCTGTCCGTTGGCACGTGAGAATCAGCGCTTTGGCCAAGAAATTCGGCAGCTTCTTTATGGGCGCGGGCGCAATACTTACCGTATTCTGTTCACAATTCTGGAAGAGCAGGACGATCCAATCGTCCGTATCTTGCATATCAGATACGCTGCGCAACGAACATTAGGCGAAGATTCGGAAGAAACTGACACCCTCTAGATTGCCCATTCAGGATTACTCAAAACGGGAGAGGTAGTCTTTATCAGGCAAATCTTTAACGTTTGCAGATTTCAATGGATGCTTTAACGAGAATTACGCTTATTTCAGAAGTAATGGGTCATAAACCTTGTATTGGTGGATTGCGAGTAACAGTTTGAATCAGTGACGATCGACCCAATTCGCGTTAGAGTCAGAGGTTTGCCAATGGCGTAATTGAGCGGAATTTTTTAGTTTTTTTGTCTCGCATAGCGAGTTCGTAGTTAAGAATTCAATTTTTCGTTCAGCAGCTTTTCGACAATCTTGACTAAAGAAGCGGTTGTGTCGGCTTGCTGCTGAACGACGCCTTTGATTTCTGTCATGCCTAAACGGAACTCTTCGGTTTGCTGACGCGATTCTTCTTGCATTGCTCTCATATCTGCCCGAAATTCTTCTCCCTGCTGACGAATCAAATCTTTCACCTCTCGGATTTCATCAACAAGCGTAATGCGGAGTTCGACAAGCCCCTCAGTCAGCCTACCAACCTGATCGGTCAAGATCTCTAAGCTTTGTTCGATGCGATTTGTAGGTTGATCTGCGTTCATGATTTTTCGTCAACAGGCAATGCTTGGTTATCGTACAGTAAAGCAGACATCAGCATCAAATATGATTCTTTCAGCTTTTTTCGGCTTTATTGTCCTCGATCGCATCAGCGTGTATTCAATCAAATCAAACGGCGTGCATTCTAGATATTTACAAAGCGAGTTCAGCGCTTCACCTCCGATCTGAGGCAAACTATCTTGATTCTTCCAATAGGAAATCGTATTGACATGGACAGACATAAGTTCGGATAGACGTTTGTTGGTCATCCGGTTTCTCGCCATTACTTCCCTTAGCCGCCAACGAACAGTCAATTCTTAAATCCTGAACCACGCCTGTTGAGCCATATCTGCTACAGATCCAAACGAGTAACTTGTATGACCACACAAATATTTTGTGTGGTCATACAAGTTAGAAGCCAGTGCGTCCCCTGGAAAGTTCTGCACTGGCTCTAGCTCCAATTTGCAATGGAGAGTAATAGTATTATGTCTTATCGTCACCGTCTTGCGCGATGGCTTGTGATTTGTTTGCTTCCCAATATGCAGCTTACCGTTGCTCAATGTACTCGCGAGTCTGATGCAGATGGATATGTCCGAATTATGCGGCGACTCGTACCCAACGGTCAATTTATTGTCGTCTTTGATCCGAGGCACGACTAAGACGGAACCGCTAAAAGAAGTGCATCCGTCGCTGAGTCATGAGCTTGTGTCCGGTGAACAATAACGCAAATGCAGATAGAAACGTCACTAGATTAACCGGACGCAAGACAATTCCACTGCTGAGAAACACTAGCGCAACGCCTAACCCGATTAAGACCCATCCGATCGAGCGATCGCGCCGCCGCGCCGTAACCACGATCCACAATCCGCTTAACAATGAAATGACCGATCCGGCCGCCGGAATTCGCTGCCAGCCGTAGAAAGTTTCGGTGGTAAAAATAATGTCTTTACCCACCAAATAGAGTCCTGATGCAAAGAGAATAAATCCAAGCAGTCGTTTGAAAAAGTTCATTGGGGTGCGATCGCGCTTCAACGTTTAGGTTTCCCGCGCAAGCACACAATCGATACCGCCAATTTCCCAAGCCCTAAAGTTAAACGTGCTAGAACAGAGATATCCCTTTGCACTACGAAATTATGGGAACCTTTGTGACCGCATTTTTAGCGGCAGTGGCAATATTAGCCCTAAACGGATTGAAGATCGATCGAGAATATCAACGGGGCGTTATCTTCAGATTGGGACGCGCCAAAGGTGTATTAGGCCCCGGCATGTATTGGATTGCGCCGATCGTGGATCAAAAAGTTCAAATCGATATCCGCACCAAAACGGTAAACATTGAACCGCAAGAAACAATCACCGCCGATAGCGTGACGATTCGCGTGAACGCCGTGCTTTACTACCGCATTCTTGATCCAGTTCGAGCGATCAACCGCGTTGAAAACTACGAAGTTGCCGTGTATCAAGTTGCCTTAACCACGCTGAGAAACGTGGTTGGTCAAAACATGCTAGATGAAGTGCTGCAAAAACGCGATCAAATCAATACGAAAGTTCAAGAAATTGTGGACGAAATCACGGAACCCTGGGGAATCGTGATCGAACGAGTGGAAATGAAAGACGTTGAAATTCCTTCGACAATGCAGCGAGCAATGGCAAAAGAAGCCGAAGCGCTTCGAGAAAAACGCGCTCGAATTATCAAAGCGGCGGCTGAACAAGAAGCTTCGATTAAACTCGCTGAAGCGTCTCAACTCATCAGCGCCAATCCTGCGGCTTTAGAACTGCGACGAATGCAGATGTTAACGGAAATCGGAGCCGAAAACAACACAACTACGGTTGTGATGATGCCTTCAGATTTTATTAACGCTGCGAAACGCATTGCTGAACCGTCGCCGCAATTAACGAATGGCACTCAAACAACGGCCTTTAATCCAGAAGTTTTAGTTCCAACAAAATCGAATGCTGAGGAAAATCAGTAAACGAAATTGATCCCCGCAAAATCAGCGTTATTTCTCTTTCCTTTGAAGCATGACTATATCTATCTCAGGAAAAAGATATCCCGCAATTGCAGTACGGTAAACTCCACTACGTCAGGCATCGGGCGTCACGTTACGATCGAGCCATCCAAAGAAAAACCACATTTAAGCCGAGGAGACGACCGGGATGCAAACCACTTACGATGTAGCGAAGCGCAAGCTGCTATCCTGCCTGAGTCATGGCGCAATTTTCTTTAGTACGACGCTGTTTTCGATCGGGGTGCCGATCGCGATCAATCTGCTGAGCGATGATCCGATCGTCAAAGCCAACGCCAAAGAGTCGATTAACTTTCACTTCAACGTTTGGTTTTGGGGCGTAGTGATTGGGGTGCCGATCGCGATTATTTCATTTCTAACGCTGGGATTGGGCGGTATTTTGTTTTTCCCGGTTGTCGCACTTGGATTTGCGGTGCACTGGGGGCTGACAATTTGGGCGTTGCTGCATTGTCTTGGCAAGCCGGATGAGCCGTTCCGCTATCCGTTTATTTTCCGCTTGATTTAACTTTGAAACCCCGTAGCGTGAGTCGTTACGGGGTTTTTAATCGATGTCGGTTTAATCGAAGGGGTTTTCGGGTCATGCTTGAATCAGCGCATGACTTGGGTAATAGAGACATACTTGACGCTGCGAACGCTCGAAATAAGATCGGTTTCGCCGATCGAAGGTCTGCATCGTCTTCAAACGCAAATTTCCTGAAGGCTACGATCGCACAAAAACTTTTGCGCTATAGATTGCCAAATCCTTTCTTTTTCTTGTCTTTGGCTTTCTTTTTCTTGGTGCCACCGCCGCCGCCCTGATAGCCCCGGAATCCGGGCTGTTGACGACCGCCGCCGCCACCGCCGAACGGATTGCCTCCAAACGGATTCGGAAGACCGCCCATCGGCATCCCGCCCATTCCCGGTAGGCCCATTTGACCCGACCCCATTTGCTGCATCAGCGATCGCATTCGCTGAAAATTGCTCACCAATTCGCCGACTTCTTTTTCCGAGTGTCCAGAGCCTTTAGCAATGCGACGACGACGACTCGGAGAATTCGCCAGCAGATCCGGATCTTTGCGTTCTTGAACGGTCATTGATCCGATCATCGCTTCGGCTTTTTTGAGTTGTTCTTCGCCTTTTTGAAGCTGTTCTTCGTTCACCATTTTGCCCATGCCCGGAAGCAGCTTCATCACGCCGCCAAGCGATCCCATGTTTTTGAGCAAACGGGTTTGTTTGAGAAAATCGGTGAAGTCGAATTTTGCCGTGAGGATTTTCTCCTGCATTTTTTCGGCTTCGGCTAAATCGACTTCTTCACGAGCTTTTTCAACTAACGTCAGCACGTCACCCATGCCGAGAATGCGCGACGCCATGCGATCGGGGAAAAACGGCTGCAAGGCATCGACTTTCTCACCCACCCCGATAAACTTAATCGGCTGCCCAGAAATTCGCCGCACCGAAAGCGCTGCACCGCCACGGGTATCGCCGTCCATTTTGGTCAGAATCGCTCCGGTCACGCCGATTTGCTCGTGAAACGTGCGCGTTAAATTCGCGGCTTCTTGTCCGGTCATCGCATCGACGACAAGCAAGGTTTCATCGGGTTGAACCGTGTCTTTGATGCGCTTGAGTTCACCCATCATGTTTTCATCGATTTGCAGACGACCTGCGGTGTCGATAATCACGACGTCCACGCCATCGGCTTTGGCTTTTTGAACGCCTTGACGCGCAATTTCTACCGGATCAGCGTCTTTGCCCAAGTCGAACACGGGAATATTGATTTGCTTACCCAATGCGATGAGCTGATCGATCGCGGCTGGTCGATAAACGTCGGTTGCAACAAGTAAAGCGGTTTTCTCTTCTTTGCGCAAATGCAGCGCGAGCTTGGCGGTTGCAGTCGTTTTACCTGTTCCTTGCAGTCCCGCCATCAGCACGATCGTGGGCTTCGTTTCGGCTTCAGCTAAGGGAACGTTCGCTTCCCCCATTACCTTAACGAGTTCGTTGTAAACAATTTCAATAAACTGCTGATCCGGGCGCACGCCGGAAATGACTTCGGCACCGAGCGCACTTTGTTCAACTTCTGCAACAAAATCTTTTACGACTTGCAAATTCACGTCGGCTTCGAGGAGTGCCCGACGAACTTCGCGCAGTGCATCTTTTACATTCGTCTCGGTGATTTTGTCTTGACCGCGAATCTTTTTCCAGGCTTGATCTAAGCGATCGGCAAGAGCGTCAAACATAGTCGCTTGTGGAGCTGTATTACGATTAAGTGAGAATTGGGCAAATCATCTTGACCCATCTATTCAGAGTAGCGTGTTATGTTCAATCGTTGCAGTGCTGATTGAGTCGAGATCACCGAAGTTAGTTTCTAATGAACTGAAATGACAAACCAAAACGTTGTAGAGCGCATTCAAGCCTTTAATCAGGGACGCGATCGATCAGTGCTTAAGCTGAAATACAAAGCGATGGCGGACACTGCGTTCGGATTTCTGCGGGGAACGTGTCATCTGTTTTATCAAGACTTGCCGATCGACGGCATTTTCAAATCAACTCCTGCGATTTGGCTGTGCGGCGATTTGCATTTGCAGAATTTTGGTACGTTTAAGGGCGACGATCGCTTGGTGTATTTCGATCTCAACGATTTCGACGAAGCGATTCTCGCTCCGTGTACGTGGGATTTGGCGCGATTTGCGACGAGCGTTTTTGTTGCGGCTCAAGCGCTCAAACTAAACGATGAAGATGCGCGTCAACTCTGCGTTTCTTTTCTCGAAACCTATACCGCAGAGCTTTCAACCGGAAAAGACCGCACGATTCATGATGAAACAGCAACGGGATTGGTAAAAGAATTGCTCGATCGATTAAAAACTCGCAGACGCAAAGATTTTCTCAACGAGCGAACAGCGCTCAAAGGCAAGCAGCGCAAACTCAAAATGATCGACGGTAAAACCTTTGCCGCGTCTGAGAAAGAGCGCCAAGCGGTCATCGAGTGTCTTGATCATTGGGCCGCTAAACAACCTAATTCTGAGTTTTATCAAGTGCTCGATGTCGCTCACCGAATTGCGGGAACGGGGAGTTTAGGACTCGATCGATACGTGATTTTGGTTCAGGGCAACGGTTCGCCGGATCAAAACTATTTGCTCGATCTCAAAGCGGCTCGATCGTCGTCGTTGGCTCCGTATGCGCTGCAATCTCAACCCGATTGGAGCAGTGAAGCCGATCGCATTACGTCGATTCAGTTTCGGTTTCAAGAATCACCGCCTGCATTACTTCATCCCGTCATGGTCAACGGAAAATCGTATGTACTGCGGGAATTACAGCCGACTGCCGATCGCGTCAATTTGAGTGATACCGAAGGAAAAGTGAAGCGCTTAAAAAAAGTACTCAATACAATGGCGCAGGTAACAGCGTGGGGGCAAATGCGCAGCAGTGGACGGCAAGGATCAGCGATCGCCGATGAATTAATTGAGTTTGCAGCAAACGCGCAGCAGTGGCACACTCCGCTTATTGATTACGCTCAAAGCTATGCGGCAAAAGTCGAGCAAGATTATCAAACGTTTCGATCGGCTTCCGCAGATCTTTTGGCACGATCGGCGCAAAACACAGCGAAGCAAGCAAATTCATTCGTGGGCTAAGAGTGTTTAACGTTCTTAGTAAGCTTCTGCATAAAGGCGGAGGGCAGCATTCATTCGAGTCGCTGAAGCTTAATTTCTTGAGAAGCGCGATCGTGCTCGCTCTACTTAACGGCTGTGTTGTTTGAGGGCTTCGGGTACATTCCTCGCGGTTTCTAACCCTCGCGCTTCTTTCCAGTTTGTCCGCTCATCCCAAACAATGCCTCTGAGATTAGCGTTGGTGAGGTCAGTGTTGGCGAGGTTGGCATTGTTGAGAATGGCGTTGTTGAGATTAGCGTTGGTGAGGTTAGCGTTGACAAGATAGGCGTTGACCAGGTTGGCGTAGGCGAGGTTAGTGTTGGCGAGGTTATCATTGGCGAGATAAACATTGACCAGGTTAGCGTAGGCAAGATTGGCGTTGACCAGGTTGGCATTGATCAGATTGGCGTAAGCAAGGTTGGCGTAGGCAAGGTAAACGTTGTCAAGGTTGGCGTCGTCGAGGTTGGCGTTGACGAGGTAAGCGTTGTCGAGGTTAGCGTTAGTGAGGTTGGCGTTGTTGAGGTTGGCATTAACGAGATTAGCGTTGACCAAGTTGGCATTAACGAGATTAGCGTTTGTAAGATTGGCATTGACCAGGTTAGCGTTGTCGAGGTTGGCGCTGGTGAGGTTGGCGTTGTTGAGAAAAGCACCCACAGTTCTAATAAACTCTCCCAAGCTTACGCAATTGCTGTAGCTGATAATTTTCCGCAACTGCAAATTGGTTTCGCCTTGCACAGGTTTTCCATCTGGATAGAAAATAATACTTGCTTTCAACGCATCTTCAGCTTGAGCATACTGATGCAGTTTCAGCAGCAAAATCAGGATGTTTAGCCCGGTGTAAACATCGACTTGTCTAATTCCCAACGGTTTCTCTTGATCGGGGAGTTGTTCTTTGAGCGCTCTCATTTTCCGTTGAGGGAAGTTCTCATCGGGCAAGGCATCGATAAATTCTCCATCACACCAGGGCAAATAAAATTCATCGTGCAGTCGGTTGAATAGCTCAACAGGTCTAAAATCTGAGCTGTTGTGCAGTAACGCCATCAGATAAGTCACAATTTCAACGCTTAGAACAGGAGAACCGAGCAAATCGTAAATCTCCTCACGCAGTTGTTTACTTGAAACCAAGAATTTCTCGCGCCGAATGCCGGGTCTTGTCCAATCCTCGATCGCATCTCTCAATCGTTCTGCACACAAAAACTCACCAAAACTCTTGTGCATAAACTCAACCGAACCTGTGCGATCGAGCGATCCGGGTTGAATATAAAACGCAGTCAGTAAGTTATTGAGCGATCGCCTCGCGTCTAGTTTCGTTTCCTGTCTTGCTTGTTGAATCAGGGCTTTTTTAGAATCTGACAATCGCGCTTCTAGCATCGATATCGGCGCAGATTCATTGCCCGCTTGCACCACACACAGCGCTGCTTCGGTCAAAATCTGTCGTAAATCGTCTGGCTCTAGCCCCGTTAAGCGGAAATTTTCGTTCTCGCGTTGTTCTCGGAGCACCCAAGAGACGGCAACATCGTAAATCGCCACTTTGGTTTGAGTCTCATTGCCGCTTTCTAGCATCTCCATTGTGAGCTGTCCGGCTCGATGCAGTTTTGCCAGCAAATACAGCAACAACGGCTCTCGTGCTAAATCATTTTTCACCGTGTCCGGGCAAGATTGTAAAAACTCAGAAAACGCCATTGCTGATTCTGATCCAACTTTGATTGCCCACTGATCGATCCACTGTTGCCGAATCTGATCGTTCATCGGGTCGATCGCCACGCGCTCTAAATTCTTAGTTTGGGTGATGATGCGATCGATGCCTTGCAGCGATAAGGGTCGCCCCGTAATCAAAAACCGATGGTGACTGTTGCTCTGAAACTGTGCAACTTGCTGCAAAAATTCTTGCAGTCCTCCGCTTGCCCGCCCTTCGAGCAGTAGTTCATCAAACCCGTCGAGCAAAAACAAAAATCGCGTATTTCTATCGGTCAACCAATCTGAATTTTTGGTAAAGCTCCAGGGTTCTAGATAATCCTCAAGCGTTTGGGTCAGCGTATTTTCTAAATGCCTTAAGTGTCGCAAGCGAATCACCACGGGCATAAAGCTAGGATATAGCTCGCGACGAACGCGATCGCTAAACATCCGGCAAAACATACTTTTTCCCCGACCCGCTTCACCTTGAACAAATAATATTTGCTTTTCTGTATCGTTTAGCCGCTCTTCTACCCACGTTTCTAAATCAACCGACTCGGCATTTTCAACTCGACGTCCGTTACGATCCAATCGCTGTGCTTGCAGTCGCACGTAAATTTCTCGGAAGGTTAAATTGAGGTCGCGATCGTTAAGCACAGTCTCATCGGGCTTGCGTTTAATCTCTGCTTCAAGATAATCTTCCAAATCTTTATAGCGTTTCAAAACCTCCTGTCCACCGTTTCGATAGCGTTCTGCCAACGGCTTTATTTTTTCTGCCGCATCTGCCACCGCTTGATTAAGATAACGAGGAACTGTCCAACTGACGCGATCGCTGATTGTTCTCGCTTCAGGTTGAGTTAATCCAGCATTTTGCAATCGCGCTTCTAAAACTGAGTTGAATGCTTTGGCTAGTTGAGATTCGTGAAACACGGTTAGAACGGTTTCAGCGTCTCGATCGCTTAATTCATAATCTCCAAGCGCTTTAATTTGTTGAGCAACCGCATCAGAAATCGGGGCTTCTCCGATTCGAGCTAATAGCGTTGGATCGTTTCTGAGGAGCGATCGTAAACTGTCTAAATACGCCACCTGAGCGACTAACGCCACACATTGTTCAAGCGTTGGATTTTTATTAGTTGTCTTAAGAATTAAATCTAGAATCGTTAATGCGATCGGCGCAAACGGAATCGTATCTTTAGCAATTTGCGCGATCGGCGAATTCAGAACGTCTAGCAGCGACGAAATCTTTTCAACAAAAGGCTTGAGGGTTTCAACACTCGGCGATTTTTCTTTAACCGTTTTCGCCAAGTCAAACACCGCTTTTGCAGAATCTGATCCGGTTTTTGCAACCTCGATCGTTGATTTCAAATTCCATTCTCGGATGTCTAAAAACTTCCAAAGTTTGGTCGTCATTGTTACGCTCACAATCTCGCTTCATTGACGGTAGTGCAAAAAATTGATTCCTGCAAACCAATCACCTGCAATAAAAAACCCGATCCATTAAATGATCGGGTCACAATCAAAAAGCCAATCTCCGTCTTAATCTACGCCGGATAAATCCGCAATCGTCGATTCGGTTCTTCACCGAAGCTACGCGACTTCAAATGATAATGTTCAACTAATTCATGCTGCATTCGTCGCACATTCGCAGAACGCGGCAAAAGCTCCACAGGCTGCCCTTTCGGAATCACAATTTGCTCAACTGCAAGCCGTGCTTCTTCGAGCGCTTCGATTTCGTCTTCGGTGTCGCCCCGCGCAAACAAGCTCATCTCAGCTTCACCGGGCATTTGCGGTTCATCAAGATTAAGCAAGCGACGCAGTGAATTCGCGATTTGAGGAACGCTATTCGACTTGACCGTGTGAATCGGGATTTGATGCGTTTTGGCTAAATGACGCAGCTTTGCGTGGTTTTTCACATGCGATCGCAGCGCCAAAACCGCATCCGCACCTTCCATATCTTTGGTCAGCATGATCGGGAAATTCAGCGTTCGGATGACTTGATCAAGCTGTTGCCGACTCACGCCATACGGATACACATGAAGCGGCAATTCTTCGCCGTTGGGGCCAGGAACGTACTCGGTCGGCGACGTGGGTAGTTCGTCTGCAATCCGTCCCAGCGATTCATCGAGCATTTGCTCAAAGGTTTGCTGTTCGGGCGTGAGCGATCGTACATTTGAAGTCGGCAATGCCTTCATTCGACCTGACGATCGCCAGCCTCGGCCGTTGCCTTCTGAGCGCAGCGCGTTAAACGAGGGCGTAAAGTAACCGTTATCGTTCGAGAGCGATGGCACCGCTTGCGGACGAGTGCGACCTGTTTCTGGCGGCGGGGGCGCTTCGTGCGTAACGCTGACTTTACCTTCATCATCGATTGTTCTGACCTGCGGATTCGGTAGGCGTCCGCGCAAAGCAGCATCGATCGTTTCTGCTACTTGCTCGTGAACTACCCATTTTTGACGCTCCAGCATTTCAACAGCAATATCAAACGTCGGAGGTGCTTTGCGCTCTAACACGCTTTTTTGAGTACCGCGTCTGCGAGCTTCATCGTCACCTAATGTCACCGATTGAATCCCACCGATCAAATCCGCCAGCGTTGGGTTTTTAATCAAATTCGCTAGCTGATTGCCGTGAGCCGTTCCCACCAGTTGCACGCCGCGTTCTGCGATCGTTCTTGCTGCCAGCGCTTCTAGCTCGGTGCCAATCTCGTCGATCACAATCACTTCGGGCATATGGTTTTCTACTGCCTCGAT
This sequence comes from uncultured bacterium, assembly GCA_964250455.1. Taxonomy (GTDB): domain Bacteria; phylum Cyanobacteriota; class Cyanobacteriia; order Leptolyngbyales; family Leptolyngbyaceae; genus CAXUFL01. The sequence goes on along the minus strand of CAXUFL010000029.1, from coordinate 31,850 downwards.
CATGACTTGGTGCTGCAATTCGGGACGCGATACCTGCATTCGTCGAGCCCGCCCGATCGCCGGATGCGGCACATCGCCATCGCCTGCAATTTCGTTTGACGTATCGATAATCACGACGCGCTTTTCAAGTTCGTCTGCCAACACTCGCGCAATTTCCCGCAGCGCCGTTGTTTTGCCTACGCCCGGACGACCCAGCATCAAGATCGATCGACCACTTTCCACTAAATCGCGAATCATCCCGATCGTGCCAAAAATCGCTCGTCCCACGCGACAGGTCAAGCCGATTACTTCACCGCGCCGATTGCGAATTGCACTAATGCGGTGCAGCGTTTTCTCGATGCCCGCTCGGTTATCGCCGCCAAAATCTCCCACTCGTGCAATGCTGTCTTGCAAATCTTCGCGGGTAATGGCAGCTTCAGACAAATACTCGGCTTTGCCGGGGAACCGCGCTTCGGGTCGTCGTCCTAAATCCATCACCACTTCGACCAAGCGATCGCGCTCTGGGTGATCTTCAAGCTGTGTGCGGAGTTCGGTCGGGAGAATTTCTAAAAGCTTGGTTAAATCGTCGGTAATTTGCATCCGGTTGTTAACGTTTGAAGCGGTCAAGGCAGTTGGATTGGATTCTGAAAAAGTAATATCGCTAGATTCAACCATGAGTTTGTGAACGCGAGAAAAAACAAAAACAGAAATCGGCTTGAGATCAGGTTAGGGGATCTTGATAAAAGCCTGGTGTATACGGAATCACCTGTAAGCGACGATCAAAGGATTTCATCTGATCCACCAGTGTACGAGCGAGGTCAACGGCTTGCCGAAGCAGGTGCGGTTCAGATTCGATGCGAACAGGCGGCGCATAGAGTTCATCGGTGAGCCGTGATCGCGTCAAAGATGTTTGCTCTAATGCTTCAAGCTGAGCGAGAACCGGAGCGAGTAAGCTACGGGCGTAACTTCCGTAAGCAACACCAGAAACCCGTTGATGTTCTGGCGATCGACCTTGTGAAACAGAGTTACTATCTCTATTGTGCAATAATTCGAGGGATTCTAGTTTGGGAATAGTATGGCGGTTTGTCCCACCTGCAAGTTGAATATAACCAGGTAATTTTGCAGCGAGAACTTTTTGAGCAAGCTTGACCGAAGCGCGAGTGGCTCCGTCGCCGATGTCTCCGCTCATCGGGCGTCCGTCGGTTTGCCAAATCAATGCACACGGAAGCGGCGCGATTAAGTCGTGCAGCGACCAAAGGTATTCGATCAAATCGTTTCCATCGGGGCAGCTAATCGCGATCAGTTTAAGGTGATGGCACCAGGGCGAAATCGCTTGCCACAAGCGTCGAAAGTCTTCAAACCGGCCGACCTGAGTGTGGATTTCGATCGCGTCAATGCCCGATTGCAGCAGTAACGGCGAAATCACCTCCGGAGTGTAGACATACGATCGAGTGGAGATTTGATCGATCGGGCAGATGGGAACGCATCGTCCGCAGCCATAGCACCGATGATCGATCACGCCCGCGATCGCAGCATTAAACACGATCGCGTCTGCCGGACAGATTGATTCACACGGTCGAGAACAATCTGCCGGACAGCAACTGGCGTCAAATTCAGCTTTACGAAAATGCGGGTCTTCACCATCGTTTAGGCTTACCATGAGCCAGGGCAAGCTTGTTACATCGCCATTGATCGAGCCAATCTGAGCGGCGATCGCAATTGCCTCGCGTGCAGTGGAGACGATCGCAGGATCGGCGGCGACATCAATACAGTCCGCGCCAGCAAGAGCGTACACCAGGGCGAGGGTGCGGATGGATGGAAGGTGCTGAAAGCTGGCTCCACAAATGAGTTTGAACCAGTGACCCTCCTTTAATGAGCGCAAAGGGGAGAAGAAATCAGTCACTTTATTATGCTAATGCGTCCGACAATAAATTACGAGCGTGTTTAGAAAATTTGAGACTGGCAGATTGATTACTTGATCACCCCCTTATTTCTCAACGACTTCAAGCAACAATTTCAAATCATAGTCAGAACAAATCAGTTGCTAACCATAGTCTGTAGAACTTTAGTATGCATCGATTTAGTATTAGCGACGCTGTGAATTACTCCAGCTTTATCAGGCTTATGAAGGCTGGAATACTTGAACGTTTTGGGCAACGAGTTAGATACGAGCGAACAAAGCAAGGACTCTCTCAAGAAGAACTCGCTGAGAGGGCAGGACTTCATCGTACTTATATAGGAATGATTGAGAGAGCGGAAAAAAATATTACGCTTCTCAATATTGAGAAAGTTGCCAAAGCGTTAGGAATAAGTGTTGGTGAGCTGTTAAAGGAGCTTAATTAAGCGTGACTAGTTTGCAAGAAGACCGATGGATCAATGACATTCGTGAGTATTGTCGATCGCTGAATATCTCAACAGGCGATTTGCATAAGATTGTTACTGATCTCAAAGTTGCGCCCATGATTCGCGGCAAAGCTTTTGAGTTTTCGACCTATTCCTTACTAAAAAATGCACTACCAGCCGGAGAATGGACAGTAACTAAACCGCTTATGAATGCACAAACAGGCCTTCATGACATTGATGTGCAGGTAAAGCACAATCCAACAAATAAAGTAATATCGGTGGAATGCAAACTAGCTGGAAAAGGACGATTTAAGGTTGCACCGCGATCGCAAGCTGGGCTGACGAAAGGCGACTATTATATTGCAGTTAAATGTATGAGATCGCGCACTACAAAAACACCTGAAAAAGTTGAATCTTTTGCAAAAAGACTAGGTGTTACACCAAAAGCGTTTCTAGCGCACAGCGATCAGTATCGTGTTTCCAGCTTCAATGTTGTTGCAACTTCAATTGGCAATGCTTTTTATGAAACGGTTGAAGATAATGACGGCAATCTAATGTACAAATTTCAGCCAACTACCGCAGGGAAGCATTTTATTAGAAGATTGCAGCCTTTTGATGATAGTGAGGCGGCGTTGCAGGAGTTTGTTTACAACAAAGTGTATTTTGCAAGCTCACTCGATCTTGCCGTTTCTACAGGTAGTGGAGTGGTTTGTTCTAAGAAGGCTTGCACTAATAAACATAATTGCGGATTTATTCCAAATTATCCAATTATCAACTTTGGCGACATCAATAAACTGCCTCACGATGTTATTCCATCGCCTAAGAACCACTGGGCAGGAATAGAAGAATGCCAGCTATTCTTTGAACAATTGCTTAAGAAAGTTTAGAAGTTGAGTATTAACTGATTGCTTTCTTCTTGAAGAGTGTCTGAGTTATAGTTCAATATAAAAATTTCTTTACCCTTGTAGCGTTTTCCTTTGAAATCGTCCTCTTTTTTTTGCTTATTTCTTTGATCATCGGTTCTGTTAATTGTATAGTTCCATTCTTTATCGTGAATCTCAATTGCCCATTTGTATAACTCTCTGATCTCAGGGCTATTGTCGTAGGTTAAAAGAAACTGAAGTCTGTCTGTGTGCTCTTTAAGCAACTGACACAAACGATAATGATCATCTTTAGAGAAGGAATGAGTATAAAACTTATCTTGATCAGCATTGAAGTAGGGAGGATCAATAAATAGAAAGGATTGCTCCGGCGCATTATTAATTATTTGCTCGAAATCAAGACAAGTAATCTTAACATTTTGAAGCTTTGCGGAAGTTCTGCGAATATTTCGCGGCCAGTTTTCAGGACGCATACTATACTTATCACCATATCCCCAGAAGCAATTCTGTAACTTCATAATGCCAGAATAGGAAGTTCGATTGAGATAAAACCACCGTGCTGCTGCTTCCAGTTCATTGCTCGGAATAAACTCATTTTTGTAATAGGCGTGCCTTTCTTTAGAAGCTTGTTCTTCAGCTAAAAACTCAATTAACTCTTCAGGTCTATCACGAATTGCTAAATACGTATTTACCAACGCTGGGTCAGCATCATTGAGCCAATTATTTTCAGCTTTTGATTTTGCAAAAAAGATAGATCCTCCTCCAGCACAGGGTTCAATGTAGTCAGTGTGAGAGGGGATGTGTTCGAGGATGAGATTTCGAGCGTAAAATTTACCGCCAGCGTAGCGAAATGGCGAATTAATTGACTGGTTCATAGCGCTCATATTCTCGGTCGAAGCTCGGATGCTAACTATAGTGTACTAAGTCAAGGCTGTCAACAAGATGGAATCTAGGCTTTACTCTTCAACAACCTCAATTAGATCTCCGATCGACACCCCAAACACCCGCGCCAACTTCAGTAAAGCTGTTCCATCAACGCTCGTTAAACTCAGCGCTTGTACATATTTCTTGACTGTAGGGTAAGGAATTTCAGATCGATTGGAAACTTCGCGCTTAGCGCCTCGCCTAAAATTAAGTTAGATGTGCCAAAGTTAAAATATGTAGCTATGGTGAAATGTCGCTGTAGCTTCTTTTCGTTTGCTAAGTTTTTCTTCACAATAAAACTTAAAAATACAGTAGTTCTACGCAACTCGATCGTCTAGTCGTTTCGTCTTCTAAGCTGACCTATGAACAGTGCTTTCTTATCCCGTCTTCACAGCCCCGATCGTCCGGTCATCGTATTTGATGGCGCAATGGGTACCAACATTCAATCCCAGAACCTTACGGCGGCAGACTTTGGAGGCGCAGAATACGAAGGCTGTAACGAATACCTGATTTACACTAAGCCCGACGCGATCGCGAAAGTTCACCGCGACTTTTTGGCAGCCGGAGCCGACGTGATCGAAACCGATACGTTTGGCAGTAGTCCGCTTGTATTAGCAGAATACGGCTTGCAGGATAAGGCGTATGACTTGAGCAAACGCGCCGCCCAACTTGCAAAACAATGCGCGATCGAGTTCACAACGCCCGAAAAGCCGCGCTTTGTTGCAGGATCAATGGGGCCCGGAACCAAGCTTCCCACACTCGGACACATTTCTTATGACGAGTTGAAGAACGCTTTTACCGTTCAAGCTGAAGGATTATTCGATGGCGGCGTTGATTTGTTTATCATCGAAACTTGTCAAGACGTATTGCAAATCAAAGCGGCATTGAACGCCGTTGAATCTGTTTTTGAAAAGAAAGGCGATCGACGCCCCTTGATGGTTTCCGTGACAATGGAAATTCAAGGAACAATGCTTATCGGAACGGATATTAGCGGCGTTTTGGCGATTTTAGAGCCGTATGCGATCGACGTTCTCGGCTTAAACTGTGCAACAGGGCCGGATCGCATGGCAGAACACATCAAATATTTAACGGATAATGCGCCGTTTGTTGTTTCATGTATTCCCAACGCAGGTTTACCCGAAAATATTGGCGGTCACGCACACTACAAACTGACGCCGAGCGAACTCAAGATGTCGCTGCACAAATTTATTGAAGATTGGGGAGTGCAGGTGATCGGGGGCTGTTGTGGCACTCGTCCCGAACACATCAAAGCGTTAGCCGAAATTGCTCAATCGCTTCATCCCAAGCCGCGTAAAGTTCGCGTAAGCAATCTCGAAGAGAGATTTGCTAAAGCAGATCGAAAATGGATGAACGGTCAAGTTTACCCATCCGAAACGCCACGACCCGCGCTGAGCTACACGCCCGCCGCCGCTTCGATTTATAGTGCACAGCCTTACGAGCAAGATAATTCGTTTTTGATCGTGGGAGAACGGTTAAACGCCAGTGGTTCTAAGAAAGTGCGGGAATTGCTCAACGCCGATGACTGGGATGGACTAATGGCGATCGCCAAGTCTCAAGTCAAAGAAGGCGCTCACGTTCTCGATGTCAACGTCGATTATGTCGGACGCGATGGCGAACGAGACATGAAAGAACTCGTGTCGCGGCTAGTAACGAATGTAACGCTACCGCTTATGCTCGACTCGACCGAATGGACGAAAATGGAAGCGGGGTTGAAGGTAGCAGGCGGAAAATGCATTCTTAACTCGACCAACTACGAAGATGGCGATGAGCGATTCTTTAAGGTGCTCGAACTTGCTAAAGAATATGGGGCAGGTGTCGTTATTGGCACGATCGACGAAGACGGCATGGCGCGAACGGCTGAGCGAAAATTCCAAATCGCGCAGCGAGCTTACCGCGATGCGCTCGAATACGGCCTTCCGCCGCACGAAATCTTTTTCGATACCTTAGCATTGCCGATTTCAACCGGAATCGAAGAAGACCGGGAAAACGCCAAAGCCACAATCGAGTCGATTCGCCGGATTCACGAAGCGCTTCCGGGCGTTCACTTTATGCTGGGCGTCTCGAACGTGTCTTTTGGCTTGAGTCCGGCAGCGCGGATTACGTTGAATTCGATGTTTCTGCACGAAGCGACGGCGATCGGTATGGATGGCGCGATCGTATCGGCAGCGAAGATTTTACCGATCGCGAAAATTGATCCCGCGCATCAAGAAGTCTGTCGAGATTTGATTTACGATCGACGCCGCTTTGACGGAGATATTTGCGTTTACGATCCGCTTACCAAGTTGACTCAACTGTTTGAAGGGGTGAGCGCAAAAGACGCTCGATCGAATAATTCTCTAGCTGATTTACCTGTTGAAGAACGCCTGAAGCAACATATTATCGATGGTGAACGCATTGGATTAGAAGATGCGTTGAAGCTTGCATTAGAGCAATACAAACCCTTGACAATCATCAACACGTTTCTACTGGATGGAATGAAAGTGGTTGGTGAATTGTTTGGTTCGGGTCAAATGCAATTGCCGTTTGTGTTGCAGTCTGCGGAGACGATGAAATCTGCGGTTGCGTTTCTCGAACCGTTTATGGAGAAATCAGACACGAGTGATAGCGGCAAAGGTAAATTCTTGATTGCAACCGTTAAAGGCGATGTTCACGATATTGGTAAGAATCTCGTTGACATTATTTTGACGAATAACGGTTACAAAGTGATTAATCTTGGCATTAAGCAATCTGTTGATGCAATTGTTGACGCTTATAATCAGCATCAGCCAGATTGTATTGCCATGAGTGGATTACTGGTGAAGTCCACAGCGTTCATGAAAGAAAACTTAGGAGTATTTAATGAACGCGGAATTTCTGTTCCTGTAATTTTGGGTGGTGCGGCGCTCACGCCGAAATTCGTTTACGAAGATTGCCAAAACGCCTACAACGGTCAAGTCATTTATGGGCGAGACGCCTTTGCTGATTTGACGTTTATGGATCGATTGATGCCTGCGAAGGCTGACGGCAAATGGAAAGATCAAGAAGGCTTTCTTCAAGATTACGCACAATACAACCAGAAAGGACGCAACGCGATCGAAGCCGCCGAACGCGAACTTAACGGAGATCCCAAACCGGAAAAATCTACCGAACCTGAGACGATTGATACTCGTCGATCGGACGCCGTTGAAACCGATATTGCCCGACCAACGCCGCCGTTCTGGGGCACGAAAATTCTTAATCCAGAAGATTTGTCGATCGACGAAATCTTCTGGCACTTAGATTTACAAGCGCTGATTGCAGGACAATGGCAATTCCGCAAGCCCAAAGAGCAATCGCGGGAAACTTACGATGCGTTTCTCGCGCAAAAGGTGTACCCGATTCTAGAGCAATGGAAACAGCGTATTCGCGATGAAAATCTGCTGCATCCACAGCTTATTTACGGTTACTTTCCATGCGTTGGCGATGGTAATTCGGTGCATATCTACGATCCAAACGTGATTGAAAAAGGATTAACGCCAAAAGAGGCAACGCCAACCGTGACTTGGAATTTCCCGCGCCAGAAATCAATGCGGCGGTTGTGCATTGCCGATTTCTTCCGGTCGATCGACGAAAACCAATTCGACGTTTTCCCGATGCAGGCGGTAACGGTCGGACACATCGCCACCGAGTTTGCCCAAAAGCTCTTTAGCGAAAACCAATACACCGATTACCTTTACTTCCACGGTTTAGCGGTTCAAACGGCTGAAGCATTAGCCGAATGGACACACGCTCGAATTCGGTGTGAACTCGGTTACGGCGACCAAGACCCTGACAACATTCGCGATATGCTGGCACAACGGTATCAAGGATCGCGCTACAGCTTCGGCTATCCCGCGTGTCCGAACGTGGCGGATCAGTACAAGCAGTTGGAACTGTTGAGGAGCGATCGGATTGCGATGTCGATGGACGAAAGTGAACAGCTTTATCCAGAACAATCAACGACCGCACTGATCGTTTACCATCCGACAGCGAAGTACTTTAGCGCGTAGGAGCGTGGATCATAAGCGAGGTGATGACATCTCGCTTATGACTTTAAAGAAGTCATAATTGCGCTGCGGTCAAACAAGTTATTTCCCAAGCCGATTGGCGAAACCTGATCAGTTTGAACGATGAATAATCTCTACAGTTTCTTCTGAATGTTCTTCCAAAAAGTTAATCAATTTTGGTAATTCGTCAAACCAACTAACTTGGGCGCGTCTTCGATAAATCTTTAGAAGCCCTCGATCGGTCATCAGTTGCTTCTTTACTCTCATATCGATTATTTCAGCTAATCTACCACGACCATTTGGCCCAACATCAATAATTGTTGCAGTACAATAACCAGGCGGGCGAACACTAATTGATCCCACCTTACCATTGATTGAAAATCCTGTGGTTCCACCACCACGTTCTTTACTATCTGCAAATTGATAGGAGTAGTTCCAAGAGATCAAATCTTTACAGGTTTCAAAATCAACAAGCAAGCGTTCGAGCGCATCAAGTAATTCATAAACTTCAAATAGAGCGGCAGGTTCATTTACAGGAGGATATGTGTTAGGCAATCCCCGAATAAAATCTAAGGCAAAAAATCGGCGATAGTAACCACGCGGATTTTCTAAAAAATACGAATCATCAAGTAAATGAATATCTCTAGTAGTCAGATTGATTTCACATTCCTGGCTGCCACATTTAAAGCAGATTCTTGCCACAGCGTTGAAGCAAATAGACTCCTGGTTTATTCTGCCCCTTCTGAGCGGTTAGCAAAACAGAAGAATTAGAGCCTTCCGTTTTGCAGTGACACTTGTACTACCTCAGCATAAAATAACTATGTCAGAATTGAGGTAAGGCTGATTAATCTAACGACTGCACAAGCGTTCAAAGCTGTTGAACTTTGCCAGAGACTTTCCAACTTGTATCGAGACATCTATCTGTTTCGATTCAATCCTCCGACTGGAACAATTTATATTCTGGCGCAAGAGAACATCGAAGTCGTAATTTATCAAGATGGAAACTGGGAGTTTGTCCGATGAAGCCAGATTTTGAAGCAATGACTAGAGAAGATCTGAAAGCTTATGTTCTTAGGCATCGTGAGGATGATGAAGCACTTGCAGCACTCTTAAAGCGGCCCAATCCTAACTCAGTAGTCTACACAACCAACGATCCAAAAGAAATTGAGGAAATCCTTAGAAAGAAAATAGCAGGTGAGATTTAATCAAAGAGGGAATTGATTGGTCTTCGATTCCCTCAGTTCTAAGACTGTCGCTGGAAAAATTGCCAAATCTCGCGGCTGCCATCGATCAGCGAATTTGCACCGCCACCCCCTCGCGGAAACACATGACCCGCACCTTTAAGCGTGACTAGTTCCACTTCTGCCCCGTTCCGACAGCCAACGTAGCGATCGATTTGCACCCGCGCATTCACGTTTTGCGTTTTTGGCTGCGCGGGGCATCCATTTTTCTGTTGCCAAAACCGAATCGAATCCGGCACCGACAAAATTGAGCCATAGCCCAAAGTACCGCCGTTCCAGGGCACTTTACGATCGTCGGTTCCATTCATCATCAACATCGACACGGGCGCGTTTGATTGACAAGCCTGCTGGAGTCCGTCGGGCACCGTTGCCACCACTGACGCAAACGCCCGCACGCGAGTGGGAATCTCGCAGGCTAATCGCTGCACCAAAAATCCACCGTTAGAAATTCCTGTTGCGTAAATTCGACGCGGATCGGCTCCGTACTGCTGTTGCAGTCGATCGAGCAATGCCCTTACAAACTTGACATCTTGATCGCCGCCTACGCTCCAACGTCGATCGAGTCCATCGGGATAAACCGCAATAAATCCTTGCTGCTCTGCCAAAGCACTTAATCCGCTTCCATCGGCCAATTGTTTGCCGTTGCCGCCATATCCGTGAAACGCAATCACAGCCGAGCTCGGTTTTTTAGCAGAATAAGATTTCGGAACGTGCAGAAAAACAGTGCGTTGTTGTCCACCTACCGCGAACGAATCGATCGTATCTCCTGGTTTTACAACTTTTTTCGGTGCGGTGAATTGAGGGACGGCAACGATCGCAGATGGCTTCTCAGCGAGTGAAACCGAGTGACAAGCTGCCATTAGGGGCACGATCGATAAAATTGATAAAAGACGCTTGCTAAACAAAGTGAGGTTGGGTTAGAAATCTTAACGATCAAAGCATAGAGAAATTGGAGTTGACGACGATCGTAAGATAGATTACTTGGTCTTAATAGAGTTCAATGTACAGGAATCGGCTCAGTCCGAAAAATCTCCACGCGATCGTTTGCAAGTTGAGCATAAAACACAGCTTGATCAGCATTGTTTGACCCTCTAGCGGAGACTTGCTTGATCGACGTTACCGTAAATTCAAATAAGGGATCGCCCGTAGAAATAATTTTATTCGCGATCAAAACGCTTGTGGAGCCAGTGATTTGCATTGATAAAAGATAAGCTTTGAAGTATTAGATATGGGTTAATCGGTCGACTCCCTAAAAATACAACTTTGCTTTGATCGTTGATTGATGGGCGGCTAATAAGGGTTGCAGAAGAAGCCGAGTCAACCTATTTCACAAAGCAGTTGTCGAAGCTTTGAGCAATCGCACAAAATAATTGTATGGTGCAAATCATCTTCATTTTGGCGATCGCGCTAATACCGCCAATTCTGACCTTACTAATGCAGCAACGCATCGAAGCTCAAGCTCGATCGCGGCTGCAAGCGGCGATCGCGGCGTCAGAGCGGCGTCAACTCCGGCAACTGAGGCTTCCGGCCGATGCTCAGCGCATTGATGGCATTGGCGTGCTGATTGGAGATTTTACCTGTCGCTATAACGCTCGATCGCCGCATATTCGCTGTGCGGTCAACCCGACTGGCCCTTGTGAGAACTGCCGTTTTTATGAATCGAACCTCTAGTCAACCGACTCCGCACGCTGGCTATCACTGGCTTGGCAGCAACCGACGATTTTTTGAAGGCTGGTATTATCGCGTAACGCTGCCCGATATCGGTCAAACCTTCGCGTTTATGTATTCGATCGAAGACCCTCAAGGCGGCAGTGCAACAAGCGGCGGCACGGCTCAGATTCTTGGCCCAAACGATGAGTATCTTTGCCGCACGTTTCCCGATGTGTCGCTGTTTTGGGCGTCAAAGTCTGCGCTACAACTCGGTCACTGGCGACGCTCCGGCACAACAACGCCCCAGCTTTTAGCATCCGATTTGTTTGATCAAACCGTTCTCGAAGGATATCAAGCTACCGAAACTTGGCATCAAGGCAAGCTAAAAGAGCCAAACGGACATCAGGCAGAATGGCGCTATTCGATCGGGCCTGTGTACGGATGGGGCGATCGACAATCTACGGCGGGCTTCCTTTCGTCGCTGCAAATCTTTGAACCCGGATGGCAAATCTTGATGGCGCACGGACTTGCGACCGGATCGATCGATTGGAACGGAAAACGCTACGAGTTTGAAAACGCTCCGGCTTATGCGGAAAAAAACTGGGGTGGCGCGTTTCCGACGAAATGGTTTTGGTTAAACTGTAATGCCTTCGACAGTGAACCTGATTTAGCGCTAACGGCGGGCGGCGGCGATCGCGGCGTGCTGTGGTGGACAGAATCGGTGGCAATGGTCGGAATTCATTATCGCGGCAAGTTTTACGAATTCGTGCCGTGGAATGCTGAAGTAAATTGGATTATGCGACCGTGGGGCTATTGGCGGATAGATGCTAAGAGCCGCGATTATACGATTAGCGTGATTGGAACAACCGAGCTACCCGGAACGCCATTACGAGCACCTACGCTCGCGGGAATGCAGTTTGTTTGCAAAGATACGATGTGCGGGAATGTGACGATCGAACTGCGAGACAAGCGCGATCGATTAATTGTGTCGGCAACAAGTTCACTTTGCGGTTTAGAAATCGGGGGCGCACCGTGGAATGAGACTTGGCATTCGGGCTGTGGACAAGTGATTTGAGGAGAAACGATGCATACGATATTTGCGTTAACCGTTCTTGCATTACTTATGTTGGGCTTGACTTCTGTTGTAGACAGGGTTGCTAAAACGATTCAATCGCGACGCAATCCTTCAACTGAAGCCATAGATTACCAGGGTTGGGTAGACGCGGCAGGTCATGGATTAACTGGCGTTGAGGTTGATATGACTCCTGCAATGTCGGGTTTGGGCCGAATTGGGAGCGCAATTGTTCACCTTTTCGGACATTTGCTGCATTATTCATTCATTTCAGGATGACCTTGCTATAATGTGCGATCATCCTGGGGCTGTAGCTCAGTTGGATAGAGCGAGCGCCTCCTGAAAAATCGGGCACCGTAGAGGAAACTCTGCGCGTGAATGTGGTCAAATTCAAGGAAGCCTAAGTCTCAGTCGAGATACGGTAATCTTGAGCCAAGTTCTACCTTGTCGTAGAAACGGTGCAGAGACTAGACGATCACCACCTACGAGCGTCGTGCTTACGGTGAAGGGATAGTCCAGAGAGTGGGGAAACTCACACCAATCTGAAGCGCTAGGTCGCGCGTTCGAGTCGCGCCAGTCCCGTCTCAAAGAGAATGCTTTAATTGAGTGCTCATCGATCAAGATCGAGGCAAATTTTCTGTGGCTGTGCGTCAAAATCTAACCTTTTACTCAAGACGATCGTGCCCTCCTCAACGAGCAGATTGAGCCGCAATTTTCTGAATCTGCTCGTTGAAATAATCGGTGCGGTAATTCATTTGCTTAGCCGCTTCTAGCGCTTGCTGAAATGCGGCTGTTGCCTCCGGATACGCTTTACGCTGGATTTGAATCTGACCGATGCGATCGTAAGCATTCATCACGCCGTAGGTGTCATATGCTTGCTGCTGCACGCTTGCTAAGTAGGTGTAGACTTCTAATGCCGCATCGAGGCGATTGTTTTTTTGATAAAGGTCACCGAGTTTTTGCAGGGCGTCGCTGGCATAAGCCAATTGCAGCAACGGTCGGGCAAGCTGAAAGGCTTCTAGATAGCTTTTCTCAGCGAGGGGTAGCTGCTTGCTTGCTGCATAATCATCACCGAGTCTAATTTTAAGCGCAGGAATCACTTGAGATTGCTGGCTTTGTTGATAAACCTGAATCACTTGCTGTTGGTACGTCGCAGCTTGAGCAGGCTGATTCGCTTGCTCGTGCGTATAGGCAAGCTGGATTAGATTCGTCACAACGCTTTGCGCATCGTTGCGCGATCGCGCCAGATTTAGCAGTTCGGTATAAGTCGCGATCGCGTTTGGATAATCAAACCAGCTTAAATGCAGTTGTCCGATCGTATTGAGCAAATCCGTTTCTTGGGTGCGGTCTTGGCGTGCTCTCGCTTCGCTCAGCAAAAGCTGATAAATACCCAACGCCAGCCCCGGAGAGCGCACTTGTTGATAAGCAACTCCCAACGCTGACAAAATTTGAGCACGATTAACCGGAGTCGCTTGATTTTTAGGGGGGGGTTGCAGTTGAGTTTGAATCGCTCGGAGTCGATTTGTGATCGCCCGAAGTTCTGTTGATTGGTTGCGCCGCCAAGCTTGATCGCCGACGCGACCGAGGGCTTGCGTTTCTTCAAGAAAGCCGAGCGCTCGTCTGAGTCGAAGTTCTCGATTCCAGAGGTCAAACGCGCCGATCGTTTCTCCCGATCGAAGCTTTGCGGTTGCCTGCTCGTTTAACTGATCGAGCGCCGTTCTCAGCGTTTGTCGTTCTGCCCCAGATAGCGGTTTTGTTAATCCCCCCGGCAAAAGTGGATCGGGTGTTGTTAACTCTAGTGGACTGGGTGGAAACTGATTTGGCTGAGTTGCCGCCTCGACCGGAAGTTTTAGCATGACTGCGGCGGCAACGATCATGCCCCCGATCCAATATTGCAAAAATCTATTCATACCGCATTTAATCAAATCACCCATACAGTTAAGAATTCTAGCGTTGCCAGAAGTTTCAGCAGAAAACAGAATCTTTCTTTGTTTTAGGAAATGAATAACAAATTCCAGGCCGCAAGCACTGAAGATTTTACCGTTGGGCTTAAGATTTGTACTGGACAAGCTTGAATGCAGACATCGATCCAGGCATCATCCTGAGACTGCAACAAGTGAATATTACTGAGCGAGGGAACGGTGAGAGTTTTGATCGTCGGAAATGGCGGGCGCGAACATGCGCTGGCTTGGAAGCTGCTACAGTCCCCGCAGGTGCAGCAAATTATTTGTGTTCCCGGAAATGGGGGCACGGCTGGACTCGAAAAATGCCGCAATTTGCCGTTGTCGATCGACGATTTTGAAGGCATTGCCCGATTTGCGTTTGTGAATAACGTGAGCTTGATCGTGGTCGGTCCTGAATTGCCGTTGTCGATCGGCATTACCGACGCTTTGAGAAAGCATGAATTGAACGTATTCGGGCCCACGCGCGACGGTGCCCAAATCGAATCGAGTAAAGCTTGGGCAAAAGCGCTGATGCAGCAAGCGAACGTTCCAACCGCATCATCCGAAGTGTTTAGCGATGCAGAATCAGCAAAAGCGTTTGTTCGCAGTCACGGTACGCCAATTGTAGTTAAAGCCGATGGATTAGCAGCAGGAAAAGGCGTCACGGTAGCAGACACGATCGCTCAGGCAGAAAGCGCGATCGACGCTTGTTTTTCCGGTCAGTTTGGCGCGGCAGGACGCCAGGTGGTGATCGAAGAATGCTTAACCGGACAGGAAGTGTCCATTCTCGCCCTTACGGATGGTTTAACCGTGCGTCCGTTGCTGCCCGCGCAAGACCATAAACGCATCGGAGACGGCGATACCGGAGAAAATACCGGGGGCATGGGTGCGTATGCTCCGGCTCCGATCGTCACGCCAGAACTCATGGCGCGAATTAATCGAGAAATTTTAGAACCCACGATCGCGGCTCTGCGCGATCGCAACATCGATTATCGCGGCGTGCTTTACGCTGGATTAATGATCACGCCCGAAGGCGATCCAAAAGTAATCGAATTTAACTGTCGCTTTGGCGATCCTGAAACGCAGGTCGTTTTACCGTTGCTAGAAACCCCGCTTGAAAAGCTGCTGATGGCGTGCGTTGAACAACGCTTAGCGTCGGTTGGGGAAATTGAGTGGAAATCCGGAGCCGCCGCATGTGTGGTCGTGGCGTCAGGCGGCTATCCGGGCAAGCATCCGAAAGGATTGGAGATTACAGGAATTGACGCTGCCGAAGAAACCGGAGCCGTTGTATTTCAGGCAGGCACCCAGAGAAAACAAACCGAACTCATCACCGATGGCGGTCGCGTTTTAGGCGTTACGGCAACCGGAGACACGTTTGATTCGGCGATCGCGTTGGCTTATCGAGCCGTTGAGCGAATTCAGTTTGAAGGCATGTATTACCGTCGAGACATCGGCTATCGCGTCCGACGTGCAGGATTGACTCAAAATTAGCCTATAGTTAAAGAAAGGTCTGCGCCTTTGAACCTTTATTAACTTTGTCTCTCCCTTGTTTTCCTTTATTAAAACAGTTCGAGACGTGTTTAGACGCTGGTGGTCAGAGTTTAGCCTCCAAACGAAACTAATGGCGGCGGCAACGCTTGTGGTGTCGATCGTCATGAGCGGCTTGACGTTTTGGGCGGTGAATACGATTCAAACCGACGCCCGCATGAATGATACGCGCTTTGGCAGCGATTTAGGCTTACTGCTGGCGGCAAACGTTGCTCCCCTGGTGGCTGAAGACAATCGCACCGAACTAGCGCGGTTTTCGCATCGCTTTTACAGCAGCACATCGAGCATTCGCTACATGCTGTATGCCGATGCTGACGGCAACATTTTCTTCGGAATCCCGTTTTCGGATTCCGAAGTGCAAAACTCGCTGACGATTCAGCGCCGCATTCAGCTTCCAGAAAACTTTTCAGAACGTTCAGATCTGCCAATGGTGCGGCAGCATCTCACGCCCGATGGGGAAGTGACCGATGTGTTTGTGCCGATCGTGTACGAAAATCAGTATCTCGGCGTTTTAGCGATCGGCACTAACCCGAATCCGACTGCTGTTACGTCATCGCATCTCACGCGGGATGTCACAATCGCGGTTTTCGTCTCGATTTGGGTGATGGTGATCCTGGGTGCCGTGTTTAATGCCTTACAAATCACCAAGCCGATTCAAGAATTAGTCGTGGGCGTGCGCAACATCGCGAAAGGTAACTTCAAGCAGCGTGTGGATCTTCCGGTTGGGGCAGGCGTTGAGCTAAGTGAACTCATCGCAAGCTTTAACGACATGGCAGAGCGGCTTGAGCGTTACGAAGAGCAAAACATCGAAGAACTCACGGCGGAAAAAGCCAAGCTAGAAACGTTGATTTCTACGATCGCTGATGGTGCGGTGCTGCTTGACACGAACATGCAGATCGTGCTGGTAAATCCGACCGCTCGCAAGATTTTCGGTTGGGAGAATAAAGCGATCGAAGGCGAGAACGCGCTGTTTAACTTTCCGGTGGGCGTTCAAGTTGAACTCACACGCCCGCTTTATCAAATGGCACGCGGCGAACTGCGCGAAGATGCTGAGTTTCGCATCACGCTGACCGAGCCAAGCAATCGAACGTTAAGAATTTTGCTGAGTGGCGTACTTGATTCTACTCGCGAAACCGTTAAGGGAATTGCGGTCACGGTGCAGGACATTACTCGCGAAGCTCAACTCAACGAAGCGAAAAGTCAGTTTATCAGCAACGTGTCGCACGAGCTACGCACCCCCCTTTTTAATATCAAATCGTTTATCGAAACGCTGTACGAATACGGCGAAGAACTCAGCGATGTTGAGCGGCAAGAATTTCTGGAAACGGCAAATCGAGAAACCGATCGATTAACGCGCTTGGTGAATGATGTGCTAGATTTATCGCGCCTCGAATCGTGCAAGATTTATCAGTTTGAAGCGATCGATTTAGCCGCCCCGATCGAGCAAATTCTGCGCACCTACCAACTCAACGCCAAAGATAAAGGCATCGAGCTACTGCAAGAAGTCGAGCCAGATTTGCCTGCGGTTCATGGTCATTATGATTTGCTGCTGCAAGTCTTTGCAAACCTGGTGGGGAACGCTTTAAAGTTCACCGAAGCAGGCGGAAAAGTAACCCTGCGAGCGTATTCTGTTCATCAATCCGAACAAGGAGAACCTTGTGTTCGCATTGAGATTGCCGATACGGGAATTGGCATTGATGCGGTTGATCAAGAAGCCATTTTCGATCGTTTTTTCCGCGTTGAGAACCGAGTCCATACGCTGGAAGGAACGGGATTGGGATTGTCGATCGTCAAGAACATCGTCGAGCGTCACCGAAGCCGCGTTTGTTTAGCCAGCGAGGTTGGCGTTGGAACTACGTTTTGGTTTGATTTGGCAGTGTTTCAAGACAAAAAACCAGAGCCTGAAGCTTTGCCCTCCGTTACAGAAAATAAATCTGAAGATTCAGCTACCGTTAAGCTTAATGCGGTTTGAGAGTGCTGCAATTCTGGAACTTGGCAATTGAAATTATGAGTCGTTGCCTTAGTTAAAGTTAGCTTCGCGCATTGCCTTTGGCTACGTAGCTACACAGACAAAGTTCACGAAGGTGGACTTCCTCGCTGAACTGCTCAGTAGCTAACGTGAGTTCGGGTTAATCCATAAATGCCTGGCGGATCGTTGCGCTAGTTGCTCCGCAGATGAAGTCGCGGCTACATTAACGAAGTCCCTCTGCGGAGACAGTCTTTACAGCTCTTAACCCGATCAGGGCGGGTTTTGTTTGCCGAGCCGCGTTGCCGCTCGTCACTTGCGACGCTAACTTAACGTCAGTTGCGGTTAAGCGGGCGCGACTGAAGGCGCGGCTTGACAGACGAAGTGCGCCTCCGCGCACTAACAGCCGATCAGATAGAGCAACCCGATCAGGGCGAGCCGCGTTGCCGCAGGCTCTGGCGCAGCTAATATCACTCGTCAGGCGAGTTGAGATTCTTATCCAGAACTTAGGTTAACTTAAATCGCACCTGCGTCTCTTAATTTCTATCGGCGCGATTTCAACCTCACCAGCCGTACCCCTTGTCAATCCTCTGAGAAGCTGTAGATGGTTTGAGTCTCTAGCCGATCGCAAATCGAAGAAGGTTTTTGATACAGCGAAAATCGATGTCGATCGAGCTGTACCTGTAGCCCGCTCATCGAATCTGATCCCGGTGACACCAAGAATTCTAACTTTCTAAGCGGCAAGCTTTGAACAATGCTATCGAGGATTTGCGCGATCGCGTCGAGGTACGGATGCTGAGGCGATTTGTACCATTCAGACTCGTTTACAATCTGATGTTCAAATCCCAAATTAATAATCAACGAAGCGCGATTAAACAGCGCTGAAGCTACAGGTCTCGCTTCTTCCTGCAACATCAAATCGTGAGATTTAGCAACGTAACGCAGTTTCTCAAGTAGCTCGTAGCGCTCGGTCACAGAATAAATTTCGTCGCTGAGATGCAGCGCGATCGTCGCTAAATACGTGCGCAAAAACAAATGACCCAGCTTTTCAGCTTTAGTAGTCAAATAGTTTGAGTTATACGACGTTGCTTCAATCAGCAACGGAACGCGATCGACCATCTCCAATCCATAGCCTTTTAAGCCTGCAATCTTGCGCGGATTATTTGTGATCAAACGAATTTGCTTTACGCCCAAATCGTTTAGAATCTGTGCGCCAACCCCGTAATCACGCAAATCAGCCGGAAACCCTAACCGCTCGTTGGCTTCAACCGTATCGAGTCCCAAATCTTGCAGCGTATACGCTTTGAGCTTGTTGACCAGTCCAATTCCGCGCCCTTCTTGACGCAGATACACCACCACTCCCGCGCCATCGTGCTCGATCATTTTGAGCGCGGCTTGAAGCTGCATTCGGCAATCGCAGCGCAGCGACCCTAACGCATCTCCGGTCAAACACTCAGAATGCACGCGCACCATTACGGGCTGATCCGGGAACTGAGCGGGATCACCTTTCACGATCGCAACATGCTCGGAATTATCAAGCAGATTGCGGTAAGCGTAGATCTGAAAATGCCCAAACTGCGTGGGCAAATCCGCTACAGTTTCTCGCCGCACAAAACGCTCATGCCGCAAACGGTAGCTAATCAAATCAGCAATGCTGATAATTCTGAGATCGTGTTTTCGCGAATATTCAATCAGCTCAGGCAACCGCGCCATCGACCCGTCAGGATTTTGAATTTCGCAAATGACACCTGCCGGATAAAGTCCGGCAAGCTGCGCCAAATCAACCGCCGCTTCGGTATGTCCGGCACGCTTAAGCACACCGCCTTCTCGCGCTCGGATCGGGAAAATATGACCCGGACGCCGCAAATCGCTCGGCTGCGTTTTCGGGTCGAGCGTTGCTTGAATCGTTTTGGCGCGATCGTCGGCAGAAATGCCAGTCGTCACGCCGATGCGCGGAGAAGCGTCAATACTCACCGTGAAGGCAGTTTGATTGCTGTCCGTATTGTCGCGCACCATGAGCGGAATATCGAGTTCATCGAGCCGAGCGCCAGTCATTGCCAAACAAATCAGTCCTCTTGCATAGACTGCCATGAAATTAATCATGTCGGCGGATGCAAACTGTGCGGCACAGATCACATCGCCTTCGTTTTCCCGATTTTCATCATCGACCACGACGATCGCACGACCCGCTCTAAGGTCGGCTAAGGCGTCATCGATCGAGTCGAAGGTAAACGGTTGGCTGTAAGCAGGTTGTGACGATTTAACAGAGAAGTTCAAGGCGACCACACCGTAAAGTTTTTTGAAGCGGACGTTATTCTGATTGTAGTTGTTTTGACTCTGTAACTCTAGAGTTTAATTGTAATTCTTTTTACGAGGGATGCTAGGCGGTGCGCCTGCATCAACTGACACAGAGTGATGTAATAGAGCGGCGTAGAGCGGACGATTTTTAAGTTTCATAACACACAGGGTACGGAATCAATGTTGAAAACTGAACGAGTTTAGCGATTCTATCGTGCATCGACGAAAAGCGAAAAGTTCTGTTCTCGAATGCACCAAAATCTGCTTTGAGAATTGCGGGTTCAGCATTACAATGCAGCAAACGTTATGTTTGGTTGCGGAAGGTCGAGAAAATGGGTGATTCGAGTCGTGTGCCTGTGGGTGTTGTTGGGGCATCGGGGTATGGAGGCGTGCAGCTTGTCCGCCTGCTGCTGGATCACCCCCATTTAGAGTTGACTTATCTCGGCGGAGATAGCAGCGCTGGGCAAGAGTATGCCAGTCTTTATCCGCATTTATCGCATCAAGTCAAGCAGCCGATCGAGAAGATTGATCTCGATGTGATCGGCGATCGCTGCGAGATTGTTTTTCTGTCGCTGCCAAATGGATTAGCGCATCAAATGGCTCCGAAGCTGTTAGAAAAAGGCTGCAAAGTGCTGGATTTGTCCGCCGATTACCGCTTTTCAGATTTGAGCGTTTATAAGCACTGGTACGGAGGCGACCGCACGGATCAAGCGGTCGCAGAAACGGCAGTTTATGGCTTGCCGGAGCTGTATCGCGATCGCATTGCCGATGCTCAGCTTATTGGCTGTCCTGGATGCTACCCGACGGCAAGTTTGCTCGCGCTTTCTCCGTTGCTAAAGCAAGGTTTAATTATTCCAGAAACGGCGATCGTGGACGCGAAATCAGGAACGTCTGGCGGGGGACGAGTGCCGAAAGTTAACTTTTTGCTAGCAGAGGCGGATAATTCTCTGGGGGCGTATGGCATTGCGCGGCACCGTCATACGCCCGAAATCGAGCAGGTGTGCAGCGATTTAGCCGGACATGAAGTGTTGGTGCAGTTTACGCCGCACTTGGTGCCAATGGTGCGCGGAATTTTAGCAACGGTTTATGCAACGCTGCGCGATCCGGGATTAGTGCGCGATGATTTGCTGACGATTTATAGCGCGTTTTATCGATCGTCGCCCTGGGTTAATTTGCTGCCAAGCGGTACGTTTCCGCAAACGAAATGGGCCTGCGGAACGAATCTTTGCTTTATGGGAATCGAGGTGGATGCTCGGACAGGGCGCGTGATTGTGGTGTCTGCGATCGATAATCTGCTCAAGGGTCAAGCTGGACAGGCGGTTCAGTGTGTGAATTTGATGATGGGATGGGATGAAACGATCGGGTTACCAAAAACGAGCTTTTATCCGTAAATCGACCTGAGTTCGGGATCGCTAATGGCATAAACGCGCCTTGATGGTTTGGGTTGTTGCCTAAGGACGCGGGCGCGAATGAATTCGCGGCTACACAAACGAAGTCCACTTTCGTGGACTCGTCTCTGTGATTGACTCTTAACCCGCAGGGGGCGGGTTTGGTCTGTGTAGCCGCGTTGCCGCAGGCTCTGGCGCAGCTAATATTAATCGCGCCCGCATTCATGAATCAACCCCGAACTCACGCCAATGAGATGGGTTTCCTAAATACCCTGGCAACCAATCTCTAAATCTGAGATTCTTTCTGAATCCATTTGGTCACAACCTGCGGCTTATACGTCGAAAATCGATCGAGCAATTCCCCCGGATCAGTGGCTTCGATGATCAACGATCGATGCTCCGGACGCACAAGCTGTTCAGTCGCAGTGTGATCAAAAAACTCTAGCAGCGCGTCATAATATCCTGCAACATTGAGCAATCCATGAGGTTTCTGATGTAATCCAAGCTGCGCCCAAGTTAGTACTTCGCAAAACTCCTCGATCGTGCCGTATCCCCCTGGAAGGGCGACAAATGCATCGGCTAACGCTGCCATGCGTGCTTTACGATCGTGCATA
Organism: uncultured bacterium; assembly: GCA_964250455.1. GTDB lineage: Bacteria > Cyanobacteriota > Cyanobacteriia > Leptolyngbyales > Leptolyngbyaceae > CAXUFL01. The sequence continues at coordinate 9,978 of CAXUFL010000029.1, read as the reverse complement.
GATTCGACGATTTCAAGCTGCGTTAATCCGGTGTGGGCTAACTCTTTATCGACTAAAAATTGCGGAATCACGCCAATGACTGAACCACCTGCGGCAAGAGCAGCATCGGCAACCGCACCCATTAATCCAACTTTACCGCCGCCATAAACTAGCGTGAGATTGCGATCGGCAATCGTCTTTCCCAACGCTTGTGCCGCCGTTGTATAAGCAGGTTGACGACCGAAACTAGAGCCACAAAAAATACAAATCGACTTCACCGATTGTTTCCTTAATGAGATTGTTGTTGATACGCCAAATAAACCGCTTCAAGAAACAAGTCTGGCGTCATTTGAAACGGCAAATCTTGCAGCCCAATTAATTCTCTCGCTTGTCGGGCTAACTGTAGATTTAATTCGGATTTGGCGCGATCGTCCATTAAGCTTCGACGCTGCAAATACTCCCGAATCACAGCAAAATCATCGGGCAGCAAGGCTTTAACGTTAGCGGTTTTTAGCAAATTATCGGCAAGCGACTGAGCATCCGGGGAAACCGGAAAGCTTGAAGTGACGATTGGGCGTTCTTCTTGAACGACGATCGTGCCTGCTACCCAATCGCCTAACCGCTTTTCGCGTTTGCTAAGAATAATCAAAAACATGCCGATAAAGAAGCTGTCATCAATCGGGCGGAGCAGCGATCGTAATAACGCCTGCGAGAGTCCAACAGGTTGTGCATCATCGCGAATCACGCGGATTTTGACAAAGCGTTTTCCAGGCGTTTGACCTTGCCATACCGTTTCAAAAACAACAAAGTATCCGGTGTAAACGGCAAAAACAATCAAAAATGAAATCGCCGTTAGCCAAAGCTCAAGATTTTGGACATTGCTAAAAGAGGTTTGCAACTGAATCGAGACGATCGCCCAAAGGATCAGCACTCCGATCAGCGCTGCGCCCCAAATCAAGTAATCTACGACCAGCGCAAACAATCGATTGCCGATGCCAGCTAATATAAATTCGAGTTCGACGCTTTCGGGCGTTCGGACGCGGATACGGTTAAACAAACGCATGAATCAAGAAAATTAGCGGTCTCGCAATTGTAAGCCAAGTCCCTCGCGTCGAGCACGCAGATCGTAATACACAACCGCTTTGATCGCTTGCCAATACGGTCGAATAATTGCTTCAGCCGTCAAATTCAAAACGATATTTGCCAGTTGCACTCCGAAAAGCGCTCCGCTTGTGGCTAAACCTTCTGGGTTTTCACTTAATGCCCCGATCGCACCTGCCATCACGCCAATCACAATTTGCGCGGGCAGATAAATTGCGCTCGTAATCAAAAACGCCACAAAAACAATGAGCTGAAGCCGCCTCGTTGAGCCTTTGGTTAAATTCCAACCGCGCCCGATCGACGAAGATGCATCGACGTTTTCTTCGATCGCAAGGGGAACGTCTGCAAGAAGCAGCTTAGCGCCAAGCCAAACGGCAAAGATAATCAAAGCGACGAGCGCGGCAAGCATCAGAATCACCAGGACGGCAACGCCGATCGTTCCGCCTAGATTTGCGGCAACGGCTCCGATTCCAACCACCACAAAGTAAGCCAGCAACAAACCGATAAAGACGCCGAATGTGATCAGTCCGATGAGCAATCGATTCGTGAAAAATGACCACATGCGAGGGCGCGTAAAGCGCTGGGCTTCAGTGACAGTCTCTGGCTGATTGATTAACTCGGTAAACGCCAGCCTAGTAATAACGCCGCTAATTTCAGCCGCTTTTGCCCAACCATAAACCGGAACAAAGCTCCATAAAAGCGCTTTGAACGATAACGTAAGATACTGATTGAGATGGGAACGATAAAGGCGCACGCCTGCGCTGACCACATTCCCGACGCTTAACGGTTGAATTGGATTTCCTGGATTGAGATTAGACATACGCTGATTCGTTAACACAACGATCGATTTGACGTCATCTTAGGCGACGTTTCCGGAAGTTAAGAAAAATCTTATGAATGTGCAACGATGGATTGCTCGTCGAGAGCCAAATTGGAAGCAGTTAGACGAGCTACTAACTCGAATTGAAACGCGAGGCTTGCGATCGCTTTCCACAGTCGAAATCAAACAGTTGGCGAGTTTGTATCGATCGGTTTCTGCGGATCTAGCCCGCGCCCGCACGCATCAAACTTTGATTGGGACTACGATCGTGCAGGATTTGCAGCGCTTGACGTCGCGCAGCTATAGCCAAGTGTATCAAGGCGCTCGTCGTCAGGAATGGCGCGAGATTTTAGCGTTTTATCGATCGGGCTTTCCGAGCGTAGTGCAAGACACGATCGGTTATATTGCGCTTTCAACAGGTTTATTTTTACTCGGTGGTTTAGTGGGCTGGTGGTTTTCGTGGCGTGATCCAGTTTTTATGTCGCTGATCGTGCCAGAGTCTTTAATCGAAACCGTGCGAGAAGGCAAACTCTGGATGGGATCGATTTTAGGCACTGAGCCACTTGCGTCAAGCCAAATTATGGTCAATAACTTAGCGGTTTCGTTTCGAGCGGTTGCAGGCGGATTAACGCTCGGAATTTTGACCACGTTTCTTTTGTTTTTTAATGGGTTGATGATCGGCTCGATCGGAACATTAGTCGGTCAAAATAATTTAGCGGTTCCGTTTTGGGCGTTTGTTTTTCCCCACGGATCGCTTGAACTTCCGGCAATTTTTCTAGCAGGGGCGGCAGGATTATTGATCGCAAGAGGAATTCTATTTCCCGGTCGATATCGTCGCATTGACGCGATTAAGGTTTATGGATTAAAAGCAGCGCAACTGATGTATGGTGTGATTCCCATGTTGGTGATTGCGGGAACGATCGAAGGTTTTTTCTCTCCAAATCCCGCAATTCCTGACCTTTTAAAATATATTGCTGGAATTGTTTTATTTGTGGCGTTAGTTTCTTACTGTGGACAAGGCTCAAGAAAGCTATAAAAATACACAGATTGATTTGTAGTTTTACTAGGGTGGAAGTTAGAAAAATGAGTAAGCTTAATAAAAATATTGAACTACCGCAGCACGTAGTTTACGAATTCTGTCAACGTTAGCAGATTACAGAATTCGCTTTGTTTGGATCGGTTCTGCATGATGATTTTCACGGTCATAGCGGTTTAGATGTTCTTGTTACCTTTCATTCAACTGCATTCTGGAACCTGCTTGATTTTGCGATAATGCAAACAAAATTAGAACCCTGCGTCGGACGTAAAGTTGATTTAATTGAAAAGCGCGTTATCGAACAAAGCCCGAATTGGATTCGTCGCACCAATATACTCAGCACTGCACAGACCATTTACTCCCAAAGCTATGAACTCACGCGATGATGCGTCGCTTTCAGACGTGCTAAAGCAATACACCCAGTTTTGCAGTTTGCAGAAGTTATCACTTAAACAGAATTTGAGGCAGATGCAAAAACTCAGTCTGCGGTGATGTTCCAAATTGCAATCATTGGCGAAGCTGTTAAACCATTAACTTTGGATTTTCATAGGGTTAAGTTCAACTACGAAATTGCAGTTCTGGGACATCTTTTACTGACTGCTGTTCGGTGCTTGCAGTCCAGGAACGTTTTTTCTTGCACAATCAACGATGATTCCGCGTGCTTCTGGAGGGATTTGTGAATCTTGCCCATTAACAGTTTGAAATACTTTTTGAAATTCGCCGTAGGTGTACTTTGCTTGAATGCTTTCGATCGCGCAGTTACACACCTTATCCGCAACGCCTGAATCTAATCGTTTCGCAGCAGTTTCTTTACAGCCTCCTAAAAAACTTTGAACGACTGTAGACGGATAAGTATGACTTGCATTTTGCGCATTAAATCTTTGAAATTGACCAATCAAACTTAGGGCGGTAATAACCAGAACAGCGCTGACGATCGGGACGCTAAACACGACTCGCATAAACGGTTTATTCGGACGTTTAATCGCGTAATAAATGCCGCCAATCACAAACAAAAGAATAAACGGAAAAATTAGAAAGCCAACGATTTTACCAATTTGAAAAGCAGTCATAGTTAGAGTTGATTTTTTGCTTTGAGTTGAAGATAGCGATCGACGAGTTCTTCGGTAATTTGATTTGCAGGGGCATCGAGCACGAGCACGCCTTTTTGTCGGAGCGTTGTAAACGCGATTTGTCGCTGAGCGATTAAATCTAGCGCCACAGCCCGCGCATACGTTGAAATCACGTTTTCAGTCGAAGCATGAGCTTGCTGATCGACTTGTGGATCGCGCAGCGTTACGCAAAACGGCAAATAGCGAGGCGTCAAGCGTGCTAATGCCGCCAGCAACTCTGCCGAAGCCGTCGCATCTACAATATCTGTAATCACGACCACTAAAGCGCGGCGAGATTGTTGATTTACCAGCGTCGTCACCGCGCCCAAGTAGTCGGGTTCGAGAATTTCTGGCTGAATCGGCGTGAGTTTCTCGATTAAGTAATTCAAGTGCGACTGCCCGCGTTCCGGAGGAATCCAGGTGTGAACGGTACGATCGAACACGCCTACCCCGACGCGATCGCCGCGATGCAATCCCGCCAGCGCCAGCGATAACGTTGCATTCAATCCCCAATCGAATCTTGATAATCCTTTTACTTGAGCGGTCATTAACCGACCCCGATCAAGCAAAATAATCAAGGTTTGCTCTTTTTCGGGTTCGAGCACTCGCACCAGTGGAACGCCTCGACGAGCGGTTGCTTTCCAATCGATAAAGCGCGGATCGTCGCCAACGCCGTATTCTCGCAGTTCAGCAAATTCGGTTCCAATTCCCAGTTGTCGAGCGCGGCGAATTGATCCGGATGTTTCAAGCGTTAAGCGGATTGAGAGCGATCGCAATCCAATCAAGTCTGGATAAACGGCAACTTTTTGATCCTGCGCAATTTTCCAATCGTGCCACGCTAATTTCCACGGACTTAGTTGACGAATTTGCAAGCTGCGCCAATTATATTCGCCGCGATCGCTCGGATGCACCGTGTATAAAAGCGTTTGCTCGGTGTTTGGGGCAAGCTTAGCGTTGATGGGCATTCCCGAAACGCCAAACTGAATCGGATAGCGATCGTAGATTTGAATTTCTGCGGGTTGGGTGCCGGATTCAACGATCAAACTGACTAGGTTATCGCGCCCGATCGAAAGCCTTGACGCCACTTCCCGCTTGATCATGACGCGGTGCGGTTTCACACGAGCGCCATCCCAAACCGCGATCGCCAGCACAACCGCATCGAAACAAAGCAAGCTTGTAAGGGCGATCGCCGGAGTTAAAACGATGAAGAGAACAATCGCGATCGCCGCTCCGAAAATCAACAATCCATAAGTTAAGCGAGCAGGAACCATCAGCATCACCGGGGAACAGGAATTTGATTCAACACAGCATTGATTACGGCGTCTACATTAACGCCATCAAGCTGAGCTTCAGGACGCAGAATTAAGCGGTGCCTTAACAACGGGGGAGCGACGGCTTTAATGTCATCGGGCGTTACATAGTCGCGCCCTGCTAACCAAGCGTAGGCTTTACTCGTATTCAGCCAAGCCACCGCCGATCGGGGGGATGCTCCTAAAATTAAGTCTGGATGCTGCCGCGTTTTCTGCACCACCGCCAGCAAGTAATCTAAAATCGATTCATCGACCGCCAGCGATCGTACCGCCTGACGCGCTTGTAAAATCTGCTCAACCGTCGCGATTGGTTGAATTTTTTCCAAATTAAATCGCTTTGCGCTAAAGCCTGCTTGATGATTTAGCAGCATTCGTTTTTCCGCCGTTGAATCGGGATACGCGACCACAAGCTTGAATAGAAATCGATCGAGCTGCGCTTCGGGAAGTGGATAAGTGCCTTCAAACTCCAGCGAATTCTGCGTTGCGATCACCCAGTAGAAATCTGACAACGGCAAGCTTTCCCCGTCGAGCGTGACTTGCTGTTCTTCCATTGCTTCAAGCAGGGCGGCTTGCGTTTTAGGCGGTGTGCGGTTGATTTCATCAGCCAGCAAAATCTGCGTGAAAACTGGCCCTTTTTTCAGCGTGAAACTGCGAGTATTCAAATCAAAAATATTCGTGCCGAGAATATCGGACGGCAAAATATCAGGCGTAAGCTGAATGCGGCGAAACTCTGATCGCACAATTTGCGCCATCACCTTTACCAGCAGCGTTTTTCCAGTTCCCGGCACGCCTTCTAAAATCACGTGTCCGCCTGCTAATAACGCCACCAGAAGCTGTTCGACTAAAACACTTTGACCCACGACGATGCGATCGAGCGCTTGTCTTAGTCGTGAAAATGTATCTCGCAAATCAGACATAAACCGGAAAGGTAACAGGGCACACCTATCTTAAGCGCTGATCGAGCAATCGACTTCAAATTATTGGGGTAACTGCAATCTTTATAAGATATCGGTTGAAGCCGATCGCACCGCCTGTACGTTTCTAATCCAGCTTAATAAGTCTGCTTCGCTCAACTGTCGTGGCGTGAAAATCCGGATGAGTTCTTCCGCCGGGCGTCCGGTTTGTTTGGTCCAAGCTTGAGCGATCGTGTCCACATCTAGCAGCGTGCTGCCTAAACCGAGCGATCGCTGAATTTGCAGTTGTGTTTCACGTCCAACGACTTCAAGCACAAATTCGCTTCGACCTGCTTTGTGTAGAACGCCTGCTAATGCTTGAATATACGCTTCGCTATTGTCAGGAATGATTTGGTTAAGCGGTGCTGGCTGTCCAAAGCGGCGATTCTTTGCCCAAACCAAAACGAGCAGCACGATCGCGCTCTGAATCAAAATCAGCACGATCGGCGTGTCGAGCAAATATCCGATCCAGCTTTGAGCGGCTTCGCGTTGGGCAACGTCTTGGTCTTTGTAGCCGTGCAAATACTCATCAACCCAAATTCGATCGCCGTTTTGAGTCGCAAGTTTGGTGAGAAAAGAAAAATTTCCCGGTTCGTTTTGATACGCATTTGCCGCGAGAAACGGCGTTACTGCATAGATAATGCGTCCTTTGCCTTTGAGACTTTCCCCTACGATCGCGCCATATCGATCACTCAAAATCGGCGTCAGATCGTTTTGTAACCGGAGCCGCCTAGAGGTTTCAATTTTGACACCACCCGCCTGCACGGTTGTGAATGCCGCTTCGGTCGGCGGCATATCGAGACCTAATATAATCCACGTATTACCGCGCTTAATCCAGTCTTCATCGACGCCCGAAGCTCGCGTCGTCAACAATGGATCAATTTGCACAAACGTCTGATTCGCGCCAGAAGCTTGTTTAGTAAATTCTGAAGCAGGCTTTTTCCACGGTTGAATTTGAACGCCTTGACGCTGAACGTGGGCATACCAAGCAGCATATCCATCAGGCGATCGACTAAACGTTGATCCGCTCAGTTGCCGATTGCTTTTTGGTGCAACAAACAGCGTCAGCACGACGATCGCGACGATCGCAATCAACCCAAATACAAGCTTTCGGTCGAGCTTTCTAATCACGATTTTGCCTCGTTAATCGTGACTCGTTCAATTGCGCCATATGCTTGCTGAACGCGATCGAACTGTTCGATCGACACCTCAGCCTGACCAAACTGCAATTGCTCATGCGTTTCAAGCAGAATGCGATACGCTTCAGACTGCGGTAAATTTTCTACAAGCTGTGCATATTCGCGATCGGTGCGGCTTTTTTGGCTTGGAATGATCTTCGTTTCGTGCAACCGTTGCAGCATAGCGAAATACAGCGATCGACACGCTTCTCGATAATTGCCTTGACGCTGAAACTCCTGCGCGTCTCGAATCAAAGCCGCGATCGTGCGCTCTTTTTGCTCAGTTGATCGATCAATTCGCCTTGAACGATCCGTATGATTTGGATCAAAATACGGACGCATCAAACGGTAAATTCCATAACTCAGCCAAGCAACGGCGAAAACGACGATCGTCCAAAACGCCGCTTCAAGCCACCAAGACGGAAAGCTTGGCAAATTTGGATTATTCGGCATCGATGGCAAGTGTAGCTCAATCCACTCGCCTACGCGCCGCCAGAATTGTTGCAGTTGCCAATTAAAGCTAGTTGTTTGAACGTTTGCAGCCATTGCGCCTACTTGGTAAAGCTGCTAACAATCCACAGCACTAAAAACGTGACGCAGCTAATGAAAATCTCATTCGCGGGAAGCGCCGGAATTGACGGCAGCAGAAGCGTATACGCTAAACCCCCGATCGCAAACCCCAAAATCAAACCGCCCACGCTCAGCAGCACTGCTCGCCCCAGCTTTCGCTCTTTTCGATAAAGAAAATAAAGTGCACCGCCCATCGCGATCGCCATCGCTAACTGCAACACCGAATCCTGCGGATAGAAATACACTAGCGCTCCAAGCCCTGCCATTGTCGCCCCCGGCAGTGCAATATCTCGTGTGCTCGGCTTATCAATTAGCGTTTGCAGCCATTGTGAAGGACGATTTGCCGTGATTGCCGCTTCGGCCGGAGCGGGCTGCACGATCTTTTCAGGAAATCGAATGCGATCGGGAACTTTTATTTTCCCTTCTTGTCGCATCTTAAGACGTTCCATCAAAACCGCATCGTATGCCGCTTCTATCTCAGCAATCTTTCGCTGATCCCCCGCTAATTCTTCAACCAGTCGCGTTCGGGCAGACTGAATCTCCTCGAACGTGGCTCCTTCGGAAACACCAAGCTTTTCGTAGTGACTTTGAGCGCTCATGGGCTATTACTCCACCTTCTCTATCAAGGTAACGTAAGCTGCGTTGGGGACACAACTAGAGTTTAGACGATGTGTTCGAGTTCTGAGTACGATACGTCAGATTCTTGTTGAATCCTGAAGCCCATCGGTCAATGAACATAAGACTACACTCGCAATTAGCATTGCAATCGCGATCGAGATGGTAAATTTTACTACGTTTGTAAATTCGACCGTGAATTTGCGGAAACTGAACCGAACCAGGATATTCTATTCAAAAGCTGAGGCATACTAATGCTGATGACAGCTTAATTCTGTGTAATACAGAAATAGCAACCTTCTTCGATCCGCTCCGCAAGTCGTCCCTGTTCTTCTCAATTTATTTTTCAAGCAAGGTTATGGTCATGGCTCAAGCCAAGATTCTCGTCGTAGACGACGATCCAGCAATCCGGAATTTAGTTCATCGGTTTCTTACGAAACAAAGCTATCAAATGGAATCTGCGGAAGATGGCAAGTCAGCGATGGCAGTCTTTGAGCAGTTTAATCCTGATTTAGTTATTCTAGATGTCAATTTGCCTGATGCAAATGGCTACACGCTTTGTCAGGAAATGCAGAGCCGTACCAATGTGTTTGTGTTGATGCTGACGAGTCGCACCGACGAAGCCGATAAAATGCGCGGATTTGCTCAAGGTGCCGATGACTACATCACGAAGCCTTTTAGCTTGATTGAACTGGGTGGACGAGTCGGAGCGATCTTAAAGCGTCAGCGAATTGTGACGACGGCAGAGCAGCAGTGTCTTGTGTTTGACAAGCTGATGATCGACCCGGTGCGCCGCGAAGTAAAGCTGAACGAAGATATGATTCCGCTTACGGCGCTAGAATTCGATTTGCTGCATTTCCTTGCCAGTAATCCCGGTCGAGTTTGGCGTCGGGCTGAGTTAATTCAGCAAGTGTGGGATTACGAATATGTGGGCGATCAGCGTGTGGTTGATGTTCACATCGGTCAGATTCGCAAAAAGATCGAGATTGATACGAGTCAGCCTGCCTTAATTCAAACGGTGCGCGGCGTCGGTTATAAGTTCGAGTCGCCTGCGGCGGTGGTTTGAGAAAGCGATGACATTGCTGAGCCTCAATCTGTAGTGAGCGCGATCGATCGCGTTCACTACAGATTTTGTTGTGCAGAGGTTGGAGATCGAACCATCATTCCCAATCATGTGAGTCCGACTTAACTTCAAATTGCCAGGGCACAACAAAAATATTTTTATACCAAACTTACGTCAGCGTGAATCCGGAAGAGACCTAATCCGCCTGGTGACTGCCAATCGCTACGCGGCTCATCGGTTCCTT
>CAXUFL010000028.1:0-59862 GCA_964250455.1 uncultured bacterium | reverse complement strand
ATTAGTGAAGCAATTGCGAAATGATGTAAGTTTGCTATAGAAATGGCAGAACAGCATGATCGGATTGGAAGTAAAGTGACGTTATGAATCTGGAGCAGACGATCGATTTAAATCAGATTTTGCGCGATCGATTAAAGGTGTCGAAGGATGCGATCGCGCAGTTTTGCCAGAAATGGAAGATTGTTGAGTTTGCCTTGTTTGGGTCAGTGCTGCGCGATGATTTTCGAGCTGAGGGCGATGATCCGAGCGATGTTGATGTGTTGGTCGTGTTTGATCAGAATTCAGGTTGGAGTTTGTTCGATCTGATAGAAATGCAGCGAACATTAGAGCGACAGTTTGGGCGCAAGGTTGATGTGACGCAAAAAAAGGGGTTAGAGAATCCGTTTAGTCGATCGGAGATTTTGAAGACGCATCGGGTGATTTATCCATTTGAGAAAGCGAGTTTGATTGAGATTGTTAGTGCGGATAAAATGACTCAGGATAATGCTCGAAATAATGCGGCTTTATTGGACATGGTGATTGCGATTCAAAGAATACAGCGCTTTATCAGTGAGACGACGTTTGAAGCGTATTTAGAGAATGAGTTGCTGCAAAGCGCAGTGGAGAGAAATTTAGAAATTATTGGTGAAGCAGCACGCAGGCGACTCACTGAAGCGTTTAGAGCTTCACATCCGGAGGTGGATTGGAGTGGGGCGATCGGGCTACGGAATGTAGTAGCGCATCAATACGATCGCATTGATCAAGCTGAAATCTGGAGAATCATCACAACGGTACTTCCTCCGCTTTTAGAGCAGCTAACGGTTTTACTGCCGCCGTTGCCCGAAGAGTAAGATTAATCGAGCTTGGGAAAGCGTTTAAGAGCGATTCGATCGAAGATTGCTGAGTCTAGAGAAGGACTGTTGACGATCAACGAGATTGAACAAGAAATAACGGAGCAGCGCGATCGCGATCGGATTGGAAGTAAGGTGAGGTTATGAGTCTAGAGCAGACGATCGATTTAAATCAAATTTTGCGCGATCGGTTGAAGGTGTCGAGGGGTACGATCGCGCAGTTTTGCCAGAAATGGAAGATTGTTGAGTTTGCCTTGTTTGGATCAGTGCTGCGCGATGATTTTCGGACTGATGGGGACGATCCGAGTGATGTTGATGTTTTAATTGTGCTTGCTGAAAATCATAGATGGAATTTGTTTCATGTGCTGGATATGCAGTGGGAACTTGAGGCGATGTTTCATCGAAAAGTAGATTTGCTTGAGAAGCAGCAGCTTAAGAATCCTTACCGACGGTATGAGATTTTAAGAACGCATCGGGTAGTTTATGCCGATCAGTAATCGAGATGCTGCGTCGTTACTCGACATGATTCAAATTATTGAGAAGCTTCGAGAGAATTTGCAGGGAGTTTCTTATGAATTTCTACTAGAGGATTGGGCAACTCAGAAGGTTATAGAACGGAGTTTCGAGATTTTGGGAGAAGCAGCAAGACGGTTATCGGATGAGTTTCGTGATCAGCATTCTGAGGTTAATTGGCGGGGGATGATTGGACTGAGAAACATTATTTCTCATCAGTATGAAGCAATTAACTATCGTTTGCTGTGGGACATAATTACGACGCTTCCTGATTTGCAGGCACGACTAGAGGCGTTATTGCCGCCGTTGCCCGAAGAGTAAGAGCGATCGCTTCACTACACGAATATGTGTTCGAGCTTTTTTGTTTGTTTTGTTTGATTGGACTATAAATGATAAATCGATCAAGTTAATTAACAGAGGCAAAAGCGATGGCGATCGTTAGAATTCTAAGACAGTATCTAATCGCTGAGGATCAGGAGTCAATCACGGTCGATTTGCCAGAGTCGATTGTGAAGCAGTTACGCACCGATTATGGAAAGATTAGACGGGCGCAAGGCATCCTCAAAGACCGTAAACCAGAGATGCTGGCTCACATGAGCCATCTCCGTCAGGAGTGGGAGAGATGAAGTATGTTTATGACACAAATATTCTGATCTACTTTCTTGCAGAAGAGCTAGAAGTTTTACCATTTTTTGATGAGGGTTTTCTCAGCCAAAATGAAGTGTTCATTTCACCGATTGTTCGGATTGAACTACTGAGCTTTCCACCATTATCAACTGAGGAAATAGAGATTATTGAAGAATTACTTTTGCAGTTTGATTCTGTTGTGATATCGCGTGAAGTTGAAGATTTGACGCTTATGATTAAGCGACAATACAAAACTAAGTTGCCGGATGCAGTAATTGCAGCGAGTGCATTGCAGCAAGGAGCTTGCTTAGTGACTAGGAATGCTCAGGATTTCAGGCAAATTACGAACCTGATTATACAAGATTCGTGGTCAATTTAGTCAGATGGCTATTGCTTGCTGGCTAATCGCGCTTTTCCGTCTCTCTGTCTGTTTGGTTTGATTGGATTGTGAAGGGTGATGAATTGATCGAGTAATTTGAAGGAGTTGAAAGAGATGACGTGTCGCAGAACTGTTAGTCGAGAATTTGCATCGTCTTTCGTCTGAGAAACAGCAGGAACTTTTGGTGATTGCGGAATCTTTAGTACAAGAGGAACAACAAGAAGCTCGACCAGAGAAAGAGGCTTGGCGAAATCATCCGGCGATTGGACTTTGGAAAGATCGAGAGGAGATGCAGGATAGTGCAGCTTGGGTGAGAGAGCTTCGTTGCCAGCAATGGGAGCGATCGGGTGAACGTGTTACTCGATCCTGACGCTCTCCGAGGAAAGTACAGGAGATCGAGCCTTTCCGCTTCCCTTTTGTTTTGTCTGTTTGATTGAATTGTGAATGATGGATCGGACTACCCGAAGGCTGGTCTAGAGTCAAACTAGATGAAATATCCCATCGAATTACTAAAGGTACAACGCCAACATCTTTGGGATTTTAGTTTACAGAAAGCGGTGTGTTGTTTGTCAAAATTGAGAGTTTATCAAAGCGTCGTATTAATCATGAACTCTGTAGCTTTATTGATTTAGATGCAGATCATTGCAGAGCAGAAAGAAATTAACAATCGAATCCAAAAGCTTTTTGAATTAATCGATCGCATTGACCAACAATACGAGCAAGCAAAAGCGCGACTTGAGAATCTCGAACACGTATTCGTGTAGCGAAGCTATCGAGCTATTCTTGCTCAAGCCTTTTAAGGTGAACTGGTGCCGCAAGATCCGAACGATGAACCTGCGGTCTTGCTCGATTGAATTTAGGAAGAGAAAGCGAAAAAGCGCGATAGCTCTTCAAAACGCAAACGGTAAGATGAATAGGAGCGATCGTCTAACCCTGAGGCAATCAACATGAGCAACGAAGAACAGCTTTTAGAATATTGGCGCAAACTCTCGTCAGAAGCTCAACATCAAGTTTTGGAATTCACGCGCGCGCTTCAGTCCGAATCTGACAGCCAAGACTTTGGCGCACCCGAAGACCTCACAATCCGATCGCGCAATCACCTCGATCAAATGCTCCAACAAGGACTCGAAAGCGGCAACCCGATCGAAGCTACCGACGAATGGTGGGAACAAAAACGCGATCGACTCTTCAAAAACTCACCTCACAACTCATGAGCCGTCGTATTTCTATTCGTCCCGATGCCAGTCTTGACATTGATCGACACGTTGACTACTTGCTTCAAAATAATCCAGAAGCAGCAATGCGCTTTTTCGATGCAGCCCGACAAACTTTCGCCACCCTTGCCCGAATTCCCAGCATGGGGCGAGTTTATCGCGAAGGAGAAGACGCGACTCAAGATATTCGCAAATGGACAGTCAAAGGATTCAAAAACTACATCATCCTTTACCGCTTCGATAGCACCCTAATCGAAATTATCCGGGTTCCTCATGCAGCCCAAGACATCGATCGCTTTCTAGAAGCAGAGTAAGCAGATTCATTACGCTTGGTAGAATATTATGAAATCAAAGCTCGAACACGTATTCGTGTAGCAAAGCTATCGAGCTATTCTTGCTCAAGCTTTTCGAGGTGAACTGGTGCCGCAAGTCCGAATGATGAACCTGCATCGGTCTTGCTCACTCAAATTCGGGAAGAGAAAGCGAAAAAGCGCGATCGTTCTTCCACCAAGCGGAAAAAGAAATAGACCGCGATTGAGCCTTTCAATTCTTTCAAATTCCTACGATCGCAACAGTCATCTAGACAGAAACAAAGCGAAGATCCGAAACTCGATACATCGGCTTCGTCGGCTTCTCGGTTGTAACAAATTCATCTGCATTTAACCCGATCGCAGCCGCAACATTCAAAGCATCCAGACGCGATAAACCATAGGTAGAAGCCAACTCATACGCAGATTGGGTCAGCATTTCCAGATCAGTCGCCCAGTCCGTAACATTGCCAAAGAAGAACTCGTAAAAATTGACTTCAGCTTGTTGCTTGTAGCAGATGGCTTTGGGTAAGACTTCCATCTGATAAAAATGCTGGAGAGGAAGATTTGGTCAACTTCGCTTAGAGCAGCCAAAGCGCGTTCTGTACGATCGCCGTTTCCCCGCGCTGCCGCAATCAGAACGCCAGAATCAACAAACGAACGTTTTATCGGCATTCGTCTAAATCTCTGTCGCCGCGACGATCAGCAATTTCGCGATCAAGTTCCTGGTCATTCAGCAAAGGAATACCAGACGCAATAATTTCATTTCGGAGCGCACGAAGTTTCTTTCCAAAAGAACTCGGCTCACGATTACTGGGTGTCTGATGCCTGAGCAATGAATCAATGAATGTTAAAACTTGCTGCTGTTGCGCTGTGTCCAGTTCTCGCAGTTTCTCAATGACTAACTCTTCAGGACTCATCGGCGGTGCTTCCAATCAGAATTGCCTTCATCTTAAGGCCTCTTGCTGAAAGTGTCTTCTATTGGTCGCATTGACCAACAATACGAAGCAGCAAACTCAAAAGCATTTAGCGACAAACACAATTAAAGCAAAACTTAGAATAAGACCAATAGTAATGCAATATGCGATCGTGATCGAAAAAGGTAAAACAAGCTATGGCGCATACATTCCCGATCTTCCCGGTTGCGTTGCTGTCGGAGAAACCCTAGAAGAAGTAAGAACCTTAATTCAAGAAGCCATTGACTTCCACTTAGACGGACTCAGACAAGATAGCTCTCCAGTACCCGAACCCAGCGCAATCTGTGGATACGTCGAAGCCAGCTAATCCCTATACCAGCGCGATCGTTCTTCCCCCAACCGCAAACGGTAAACTGAAAAAGCGCGATCGTGAAGCGTGTGCAAACAGTGAGGTGATTCCCCATGAACAGAGAACAACTTTTAGAATATTGGCGCGAACTTTCTCTAGAAGCCCAAGATTCAGATCCTTAATCTTGTAACGGAACTAAGCCAGCAATCTAAAAGCGATCGTGGAACCGAGCTTATTGCTCGAATGCGAGGCAAAGCCACTCGAAAATATACAACCGATGAAATTATGCAGCTAACACGCGGCAATGACTGAGACGCTAATCAACAGCAATGTACTTTTAGATGTTTTAACCAACGACCTAAACTGGTTCGACTAATCAGCATCAAAGCTAAGTGAAGCTCGAATGCGTTGATTGTGCTTGTTGCAACCATTAAAGATTGTTTTAATATTAGCGATCGCAAAGCAAGCTGATACCCTATTAAGGGAATGTAGAGCCACCTTAAGCGGGTGATCTACAACACGTTCTCTTTGCAGGACGAGCATTTCAGCGCTTAGATCAGCACGATTATTTTTATCGTTTTTCTGGAACTTGATTGCTGAGATACCGTCCTAGCAAAACAGACTTGAGTGTGAGCCGCGATCGCGCATTGTGTAAAAAAGTACTTTCAATTCAACCATGAACCGTCAATCTATTGTTGTTTGCGCAACGCTATTAGCCTTGACAGGCGGCGTTTTCTCGCTACCCACCGTCGCCGCCCCGCGCCCAACAATTTCACCCACAACCGAAGACGCTGCGGGTTATCAGTTGGTTATGTATAAGAGTTCGGTGTTGGGATACGATCGTACCTACGGCATTAGCCTACCGCCCGGATACAATGAGCACCCCGATCAACGCTATCCCGTGATTTTTCTGCTGCACGGCGGACACGGCACGCCGAACGATTGGTTTGAAAAAGGCAAAGCGTTATCTACAATTCAAGCGCTGTACGACGAAGGCAAACTGCCACCGAGCATTATTATCACTCCAGACGGCTACGATCAGCGCGGCACCAGTCGGTATTACGATCCCGCTTATGTTGACGGCTCAGATGGCGAAATGGATACCGCGATCGGCGATGAACTCGTGCGCGTCGTGCAATCGCGCTATCGAACGCTGCCCGCGCCCCAATATTGGGCGATCGGGGGCTTATCTTCGGGCGGTTGGGGCGCGTTGAACATCGGATTGCATCACGCCGATCGCTTCTCGGTGCTGTTTAGTCATAGTGGGTATTTTCGCGATCGTAGCGGCTCGTATAATAGCCCGATGCTCTACGTAAACGCCATCCCGACGCCGATTAAGCATCAACTGCGCGTGTACCTGGATGCAGGACGGCGTGACGGACGGTTTCTATCTTCGACCGAGCAGTTTCACGACGTGCTGACCGAGCAAGGCGTTTTGAACGTGTTTAATACGTTCGAGGGCGGTCACGGAAACGGTGGAGCAGATACTGGCTGGCAATACTGGCGTAAGCATTTGGCGGATTCTCTTACGTTTGTGGGTGCCCAGTTTCGAGCAACGCAATTTATGGAAGTAGCGCGACGATCGTCGCCAGCTACTCCGCCTAGCGCAAACGCCGTAAGCAGGACTCAGCTTAATCGAGTTGGAAACGCTAAAGCTGTAATGCCTTTGATCGAGCAGCGTTAGCGATCGTGATTTTGGAGTCATTTTCTGCGCCTGCCTTAACAAACGGAATTGTTCGACCGCCGCGCTGAGTGCAGTCGAAACCCAAACCCCACAACGGATCTAACCTTCACCGACTGATCAGTCGCTAAGGCACTTATCAAACCGTCGTTTATCTCGAAACGTTCAGAAAAATCGCCCACTATAGCGCTCTTCTGCCCAGGGTTCACCGCGTCGATGATAACCGTTGCGCTCCCAAAAGCCGAGTTCTTCGTGCGACAGAAATTCAAGTCCGTTGATCCACTTGGCGCTTTTCCAGGCATACAAATGAGGAACCACTAAGCGCATCGGGCCACCATGATCGGGCGGTAACGGATCACCAAACAGCGTATGCGCGAAAAAGTTCTCTTCGCGCAAAAAATCTTCCCTTGAAATGTTCGTCGTATACCCGCCGTAGCAGTGTTCCATAATGTGAACTGCCGCCGGATCGACTTCAATGGATTTCATAAAATCCAACACTTTCACGCCTGTCCACTGCACATCGAGCTTCGACCAGGTTGTAACACAGTGAAAATCAGCCGTGAAATTAGATTGAGGCATTGCCATAAAGTCATTCCAGGAAAACGTTTTTTCCTGAGCTAAACCCCAAACTCTAAATTGCCAACTGCTGCGATCGACCTGCGGAGTGTCACCGTAGGTCAAGACTGGAAATCCATTCGTTAAGCGCTGCCCTGGCGGGACACGATTTTGCAGTTCCGGCTCTGGCTTTTTGAAGAATTTCCCCAGCATGGCTTGATTCCCTTCTCGCGGATTATTCAATTATTATCAAAATCTTGAAGTGCGTGGCTCTTCTTCACGATAGAGCGATCGTCAGAATCGCGCCACGCAGCACAAAGACATTACTCTTCTTCGCCTTCTTCGTCGTCGGTCGGATACACAAAGCCTTTTGCGCGTCCGGTCAAAATCGATTTGCCGATCGACAAAGCACGTTGCGCTTGGAGATTTGCTTTACGCTTCCAAGTTGCTTTGCGCTGATCGCGCTTTGCGTTCGAGGTTTTCTTCTTAGGAACTGCCATAGTCGGATTGAATCAAATTTGCACAACCTTTCTATTCTACGGCATTGATTCAGCGATGCCGTTAATCACTGAACTTTTGTCAAGACCAAATCAATTAACGTCTCAACTAACCGATCGCGGCTCAGCGTCGAGAATTCTTTGGCGTACAGCATTTCCTGCACGATCACAAACGACACCATTGATCCAAAAAAAATCTGCGCCAACGCTTCTGCATCGGAAATGCCGAGTTCTGGATGGCGATCGAAATACTCGCACAGCAATTGCCGACCGCGCTGAATCACGGTTTGCGTATACACTTTTGCTAATTCAGGAAAGCGCTCTGATTCACCAATGACAATGCGCATAAGCGGCAAGTAATCGGGATCGTCCACGACTTCGGTGAAATAAATTCGCGCCAGTTGACGCAGCAAAACGGCGGGATGACCGTCGATCGCGTCTAAATCCACGGATCGCCGAATGCGAGCGATCGTAGCGCGTTCGATCAGCGCTTTGAACAAGCCTTCTTTATCGCGAAAGTGACTATAAATTGTTTGTTTAGAAACTCCGGCTTCGGCAGCAACGCGATCCATGCTAGTTGCAGCATAGCCCGATCGCAGAAACACCTGCATGGCTCCTTGCAAAATCTGGTTTTGTTTTCGGCTGTACTGCGGCGTTTCAACTTGAAGCATCGGCAAACAATTAACTTTTTCAACAGTGACTTGTTTAATCATACTAGACGGTCTAGTATGACTTTTATTCGGAAGACAGATCTTTGCAAACTCTATGACTCAGACCCTTCCTCAACCAACGGATCACGCACCCGATGCGCCTGTCGCTAAACCGCGTCGTCGCCCGAACCCGAAGATTATGATTCCGGCGGTGCTTGCGATCGCCGGAATTGGATTTGCGACGTGGCAGTTTTTTCCGCGTGCTGAACCGACCAGTTTGCATTTGAGCGGCCGCCTCGAAGCCGATGAAACCGATATTGGGGCAAAAACGGCGGGACGAGTCACCGCGATTAACTTCCGCGAAGGCGATCAAGTGCAAAAAGGTCAAGTTGTAGCGCAATTGACCGACGAGGAAGTAAACGAACAGCTTCAGGGTGCAACGGCTCAAGTGGCAACGGCGCAACAGCAAGAGCAACAAGCCCGCTTGGATATTGCTCGCATTGACGCGCAGATTCAGCAAGCGCAACTGAATTTGCAGCAGTCAAAAGGTGACGCACAAGGACGCATTGATCAAGCTTCGTCAACAGTGTCGGCTGCCCGCGCTCAGCTTGCTCAAGCCGAAGCTCAGGTCAAAGAAGCCGAAGCTCAAATCAAACAATCGCGATCGCAGCTAGAACTTGCGAAAAAAGACCGCGATCGCTATGCTCAACTCGCGGCACAAGGCGCGATTAACAAGCAGCAATTCGATCAAGCCCAAACCACGGTCGAAACCGATCAAGCGTCAGTTGAAACCGCAGAAGCGACTCAACAAGCTCGTGTTGAAGCGGTGAATGCGGCTCGCGATCAGCTTAAAGCCGCCGAAGGGGGATTAACACAATCGCAATCGACCGGATTAAATCCAGGAATTCGCACCGCACAGCTAACGGATTTGTATCAGCAACGCGAACAAGCACAATCGAAACTAACCGCCGCACAAGCGCAAATTAAAACCGCTCGCGCCAATCAGCAACAGTATCAAAAACGTTTAGATTCATTCCAAGTCAAAAGCCCGATCGATGGCGTGGTGACAGCGCGACCTTTAGAACCAGGAGCGGTTGTTGCAACCGGAAAAACATTGCTGTCGATTCTCAATCAAAACACAGTTTATCTACGCGGCTACATTCCCGAAGGCGATATCGGTAAGATTCGGGTCGGTCAGCGTGCCAACGTGTATCTTGACTCAAACCCGAAAAAACCGTTAGCGGCGCGAGTCGCCTCGATCGACCCTAAAGCTACGTTTACGCCAGAGAATATCTATTTTCGCGACGATCGTGTCAAGCAGGTGTTTGGCGTGAAATTGACGATCGAAGATCCAGCCGGATTTGCTAAACCGGGAATGCCCGCCGACGGAGAAATCATGCTCAAAGATCAGGGGTAAAAAATGAACACCGTTATTAATGAGCGACAAACCGCGACTCCCGAACCCGTGCAGGAAACGGTGATTTCGGTTGAGCGATTGCACAAACAATACGGACAAGTTGCGGCGGTTCGCGGCATTGATTTTGCGGTGCGTGCGGGTGAAGTGTTCGGCTTGATTGGCCCGGATGGAGCGGGCAAAACAACGACGTTTCACATTTTAGGCGGGGTGATGGAAGCGACGGCGGGCGACGTGCGCGTTTTAGGACAACAGGCGCGAGATGCTCGATTAAAAATCGGCTATCTGACGCAGCAGTTTTCGCTTTACCTCGATCTCAGCATCGATGAAAATCTGCGCTATGTCGCGGGACTGCGCCAAGTTCCCGATGATTTGTTTGCGCAACGGCGTGAGAAATATTTGCGCTTGATGAGTTTGGATCGGTTTGGCGATCGATTAGCGGGTCAGCTTTCCGGTGGAATGAAGCAAAAGCTGGCGCTGTGCTGTGCGTTAGTGTCTCAGCCACAGGTTTTACTGCTTGATGAACCGACAACAGGCGTTGATCCGGTTTCGCGGCGAGAATTTTGGGATGTGTTGGCGGCGCTCGCGGCCGAAGGCGTGACGATCGTCGTTGCCACGCCTTACCTCGATGAAGCCGAGCGCTGTAATCGAGTGGCGCTAATGTACGAGGGCAAAATTCAGCAGCTTGGAACCCCAACTGAACTCAAGCAGAGTTTAGGATTGCATCGCTTAGAAGTGCACACCCGCGAGCTTCAAGCGGCAGAAAACGTGCTAAATCTGCATCTCAACCGCGAAATTGTAGACGTGCAAACGTTTGGCGATCGCTTGGATGTATTAGTCACTGATACGGATGCGGGAGAAGCGCAAATTCAGCAGTTGCTAAGCGATCAAACCGTGCAGATCGAATCCGGCGATCCGACGCTAGAAAATGTGTTTGTAACGCGATTACGTCAGTCGGGATCAGTCCCCGAATTTTTTGAATTTCCGCGTGCTCGATCGGGCCGTAAATCTTCCGATGAAACTGCAATTTATTCGCGAAATCTGAATCGGATGTTTGGCACGTTTCAAGCGGTTAAAAACGTGAATGTTGACGTGCGATACGGAGAAATTTTCGGGTTGCTCGGTGCGAACGGAGCCGGAAAAACCACGACGATTAAAATGCTGTGTGGCTTACTTCCAGCGAGTTCTGGTGAGATTTCACTGGGTGGAGAACGCGGTAACTTGCGCAGCAGCGAGTTGAGAAAGCGCATCGGCTACATGAGCCAAAAGTTTACGCTGTACGATGATTTGTCGATCGTGCAAAATCTCCAGTTTTATGCAGGCGTCTACGGTGTACCGCGCAAGATTCGCCGCGAAAAAATCGATTGGGTGATTGCGACCTGCGGATTGGTCGGACGTGAAGACATGCTAACCGGACAGCTTCCCGGTGGCTGGAAACAGCGCGTTGCGTTTGGCGCGTCGGTGCTGCACGAACCTGATATTCTGTTTCTCGATGAACCGACTTCCGGAGTTGATCCGTTAGCGCGGCGTCAGTTTTGGCGATTGATCAACGATTTTGCTCGCAATGGAACCGCCATTTTAGTAACCACGCACTACCTCGAAGAAGCGGAACAATGCAACCGCATGAGCTTTATGGTAGCAGGCGAAACGGTAATCGAGGGATCACCGAGTCAAGTCAAAGCGGCTCAACCCGGACAGCTTATCGAAGTGGTAACGGATTCAACGCAAGCCGCATCTAATCTACTGAAGCAGCAAATCGAGTCTTGGCGCGTTTCGATTTTTGCCGATCGCTTACACGTCGTTGTCGATCGTCCTGAAGAAATCAACGAGATTCGATCGCGTCTCGAATCTGCCGATTTAACCGTTCAAAGTTTGCGTCCGATTCCGTATTCGCTCGAAGACGCTTTTATCGGAGTGGTGCAGCGTGCTCAACAGTAGGAGGATCGAATGAAGCGAATTCTTGCTCAGGGTCAGAAAGAATTGGCGCAGTTTCGCCGCGATCGACTCACGCTTGCATTGGCGTTTGTGCTGCCTGTTATGACGCTGTTTATTTTTGGATTTGCAATTCGATTAGAAGCGAAAAATATTGCGCTCATTGTGCAAGACTTCGATCGCAGTAATCTTAGCCAGCGTTATACCGAACAGCTTTATCAAACCAATCAATTCGTTCCGGTACAGTGGAACGGACTTGATCCGGTTCGTGATGGCATCGATCGCGGCATTGCCAAAGCGGCCGTTATTATTCCTCCTCGATTTAGCGCAGACGTTGAAGCCGATCGCATGAGTACGATTCAAGTTTTGATTGACGGAACCGATGTTAATAATGCACGAGTGATTAAAAGTAGCATTCAAGCTTTTACAAATTCATTTATCGCGGATCAACATCTGCTGCAATCTCCGCAAAAACTAGTCGCGCAAGTTCGGTTATGGTTTAATCCAGGACGGCAAGAATCGCTTTATATTGTTCCGGGCGTGTTCGGCGTGATTTTAGCGATTTATCCGAGTTTGTTAGCCGCCCTTGCCATGTCGCGCGAAAAAGAGCAAGGAACCATTTTACAAACTTATACCTCTAGCATTAGCGCGGCTGAACTGTTGCTCGGTAAATGCCTTGCTTATTTTGTGATTGGCATCGGTCAAGCTTTGTTTGTCATGGGCTTAGGCTGCTTGATTTGGCAACTTCGATTTGCGGGCGATCCAACGCCGTTATTGATTGGGGGTGCTTTATTTTTGATTGCCAGCGTGATGTTTGGATTATTTATCGGCGTGCGGGCAAACAATCGATCGGTTGCCGTTCAAGGCGTGGCAACGGCGGGATTTTTGCTGGCGCTGCTGTTATCTGGCTTTATTTATCCGCTTAGCAATATTCCGTTTCCGTTGTCGCTGGTGACAAACATCGTTCCCGCTCGCTATTTTATCGAACTCACTCGCGATGCCTTTGTGCGGGGAACTGGCTGGAGCGGCGTTTGGTCGGCTCCAGTACTGCTTGCGGTTTTATCGATCGTGCTGTTTAACATTTCTCGTCGAATTATCGGACGAATGCAACTATCTGACTAATATCTGAACTAAGAGGCTACCGTATGAAGCTGATTCGTCGTTTTATTGAAAGTCGGTTTTTTGTGCTGTCTGTGAAGGAAATTAACCAAATCGTTCGCAACAAGCAGCTTATTTTCTTATTAGTTTTTCCGCCGACGATTCAACTATTAATTTTTGGCTTTGCGCTTAATCCCGATGTGCAGCACCTTAAATTAGGGTTAGTCGATCAATCTAATACGCCGATTAGCCGCGAATTTGTCGCCGCGCTCACTGCAAACGGCGTTTTTGACGTGAAATCGGTTGCGATCGACGAACAGCATCTTGGCGATCAAGTCCGTCGCGGAGCGATCACAACCGGAATTGTGATTCCGCCCGACTTTAACCGCACGCTTAAAGGCGATGGAACCACCGAAGTTCAAGTTTTAATCGATGCCGTCGATGCCAATACCGCCGGAATCGCCAGTGGATACGCCAAGCAAATGATCGGCCAGTTCGGGAGCCGATTTTCTAACGCGACTCCACAGCCGATTCAAACCGAAGCCACGATTCTGTATAATCCTGGACTGGTGCCAAGCTGGTTTATTGTTCCAGGCGTGATCGGGCTTGTGCTCAATCTTGGAAGTTCGCTGGTTTCAACCGCCGCCGTGGTGCGCGAAAAAGACACCGGAACGCTCGAACAGCTATTAATGACGCCCGCCGCCGCTTGGGAAATTATTCTGGCAAAAGTCGTGCCGCTATTTGTGCTGCTAATGGGCGAAGTCATGCTCGCGATCAGCGTGGCTCGATTTATTTTTCACGTTCCGTTTCGCGGAAACTTATTTCTGTTTTTATTCTTCTCTGGCTTATACGCCTGCGTGGGAATCGGCGTTGGCTTTTTGCTGGCAACGATTTCACGCACGCAGCAGCAAGCGATTCTCACGTCGTTTTTTATCAATTTGCCGTTGATTCAGCTAAGCGGCGCGATCGCACCTGTGGAAAGTATGCCGCGATTTTTTCAGATTTTTTCGCTGATCAATCCGTTGCGGCACTACATTAGAATTGCTCGTGGGGTTTTGCTCAAAGGCAATGGATTAGACGTGCTCTACCCGGAAGCGATCGCTTTGTTTTGCTTTGCGATCGCTCTATTGATCATCAGCACCAACAAGTTCCGAACTCAACTGAGCTAAAGGAGACTGAATTGGCTCGGTATTCATTCATGAATTAAGAATTTTGCCATCGACGACGCGAAGCGTTATTCTGCTTAAGGTTGCTGAAGTTTGGAGCGAAACCCGCAACCGTACCGTATGTTTGTTTGCAGTGATACAGTGGGCTAACCGAAATCGTATGAAACCGTCTTTTCAGTTATTTGCTTTAGGTGTGGGAGCTTGGATGGCTGTCAGTTCTGTGAGCGCGGCTTCTGCTCAGCCCGCAAGTCAGCCGACTCGACTTGATCCAGAACCTCCCACACCCACACCCGTTGCATCCATCCGCGCACTCCGCGCTCCGGCTAAAAAACAGGCTTCGCCGCGCCAAACCACCGCACCGAAAAATCGTGCAGTCCCCGTTGCCCAAAGCGCATCCCGCAGTCCGTCAATTTTTGCTGAATTGAAATCTCGTTTAAATCCGACGAAGCCGATTGCTGCTAATGGAACTTCCCTGTCTGATGCGATGCCACCGGGCGCAATGATTCAGATGATCGCGCAGCAAGCAGGCGTGCGCAATGCGCCTTCGGCTCCGTTACCGAGCGCTGCCCCATCGACGCAGCCGTCCACGTCGCGCCCAAATAATTCCCCAACCGCCACGCCGCAGTCTACAACAACGCCGTCACCTGCAACGGCTCAGCCCAATTCCACAGTTCCGTCAACGGCGACCCCGACAACCGCGACGCCAACGACCGTAATTCCAGAAACTCGACTTCCCCGCAACTTTATCGACCCAGGTCCCAATCCGCTCGGATTTCCCACTCGACCCAGTGAAGTTCAAATTCAGAGGACTCAACGCATTACACTACAGCAAGCGATCGAGGCGGCAGAACGTAAAAGCGCGACGGTTAATATCGCTCGCTTGCAGCTTCAGCGCAGTCAATTTGCGCTTCGAGAAGCCCGCGCTGCCAATTTTCCAACGCTTAATTTGAATGCAGGATTGACGCGATCCGGAGATGCTTTTATTGGTGGCGGTACGGGCGGATTTGGTTCAGTTGGAACGGGCACAGGAATCGGAACCGGACTTGGAACGGTTGGAACTGGACTTGAAACGGGGATTGGAACCGGGATCGGAACGGGGATTGGAACCGGAACTGGAACAGTAGGAACCGGAACGACCGGAACCGGAACAACCGGAACCAGAACAACCGGAACGACAGGCGGCTCAGGTAACACGCTAATTCCACCATCTAGCGCGGCACCGACCGCGACGATTCGAGCGGCTCAAACTGAAGCAACCGGAACCACGATCGGAACTGGAACAACAGCGACCGGAACTGGAACGACGATCGGGACTGGAACAACAGCGACCGGAGCATCGGCTTTAAGCAGCAGTTCAACTTTTACCACGTTAACCGCCGGACTATCCCTTAACTACAACATTTATACTTCTGGATTAGTGCCTTCGCAGATTCGCGCCGCCGATCGTCAGGTGCGATTAAGCGAACTTCAACTTGAACAAGCCCGCGAAACGCTGCGCCTTCAGGTGGTTAATGCTTACTACAATTTGCAAAACGCAGATTCGCAAGTCGCGATTAACGAAGCTGCCGTGCGCAACGCTCAAGCCAACCTGAATGATTCTCGTGCGCAAGAAGCAGCAGGGTTAGGAACGCGATTTGATACGCTCCGGGCAGAAGTAAACCTTGCCAACGCGGTACAGCAGTTAAGAAACGCTCAAGCAACCCAGGAAGTCAACCGCCGTCAGCTCGCGCAGACTATTAGTGCGCCAGGAACTACCACGCTTGTGGCTGCCGATCCGGTGACGCCTGCCGGAACTTGGCGGCTGTCGCTCCCCGATTCGATCGTGCTGGCGTTTAGAAACCGAGCCGAGCTAGAACAAGTTGTAGTGCAGCGAGAAATTGGCCAAGAGCAAGTTCGCCAAGCGCGAGCCGCAAACGGCCCGACGCTCGCCTTTACCGCTTCGTATCAATATCAGCGATCGAATACAGCTAATACAGCCGCAACGAATAACGACGGCTACTCGCTGGCACTCCGAGCCAGCATGAATTTGTTTGATGGCGGTGCAACGCAAGCTCGCATTGCTCAACAGCAGCGTAACGTCGAAATTGCTGAAGTTCAGTTTGGTCAAGAACTCAGTCAAGTTCGCTTTGATGTCGAGCAAGCCTACGAACAACTGCAAGCCAATCTTGCTAACATTACGACGACGACTCAAGCGGTCGGTCAAGCGTCAGAATCGTTGAGATTAGCCGTGCTGCGTTTTCAAGCAGGCGTGGGAACGCAAACCGATCGAATTGCAGCCGAAGCCGCGCTAACGCAGGCGCAAGGCAACCAGGTGAGTGCAATTATCGGCTATAACTTAGCGCTGGCTCAGCTTCAGCGAGCGGTGAGCAACGTTGCCACCGCAACAACTCGGTAGGGAATCCTGAATCGGGGCGATCGAAAACACGATCGCTCTGAGGTAAACTCGGAATTTAGCTTAACCAGTGCTGCAATTTCGCTGACATTCGGCACAATAAAGATTCATGCAGCGTTAATACTAAGCTGATTAATGCTTCTCAACTACGCGATTTTTAGAAGTGATTTGGAAATGACTTATGAGTAACGGCTTTCTCGATACCTTCGCCGTTTCCCGCAGGGGTTATCGAGCTTGGGTGGTTGCTTCGCGGTTCCCCATCTGGATGATTGCGGTGTGTGGAACCGTGGGGATCAGTTTTGCGGCAAGTGCGGCACAAGCGCGATTGGGGCAAACTGCGGCAGAACCAAAATCGCCAGTTGCCACGCCTGCACCCGCGTCGGTTCCAACAGTGCCTGCGCCAGTGGTTCCGATTATTTCTGCTCCTGAAGTGGATTCTGCGGTTGCACCCGCCGCACCGAACGGAGCGTTTATCGATCGCACCGATTACAGCTTAGGCGCAACCAAGCGCGATGCACCGCCGATCGCGGTAAAGCCTGTCCCTGCAACGCCTTACCCAGCCAATCAATCGATTAGCGCGGCTCCGGTGCGCGTGGGTGGCTTTGAGCTATCGACCACAGGCATTAATTGGAGTGCGAATCAATCGAGTTCTCCGGCTCCGCAAATCGGGCAGCCGTATGACACGGTTCAGCAGTATTACAACCGCACGGTGCGCCCGATCGGGCTAATCGGGAACGGTGATTTTCGCTTGCTGTTTCCGCTTGCGATTCCGGCTCCGATTACGTCGCTGTTTGGCTGGCGCGTTCATCCGATTACTGGAGATAGTCGCTTTCATTCGGGAACCGATTTAGGGGCACCGATGGGAACGCCCGTTTTGGCAGCGTTGACGGGTCGCGTGATTATGGCAGATTTCTTTGGGGGGTATGGTTTAGCCGTTGCGTTAGAGCACAATCAGGGATCGCAGCAAACGCTGTATGGGCATTTGTCTGAGATTTTTGTCAAACCTGGAGAAATTGTCAAGCAGGGCGCAGTGATCGGGCGCGTTGGCAGTACGGGCGCTTCAACGGGGCCGCATTTGCACTTTGAATTTCGTCAGCAAACAACCGGGGGATGGGTAGCGGTTGATCCGGGCGTTGCGCTTGAAAGTGCGATGGCTGAGTTAGTAAAGTCGATGCAGGTGGCGCAACGCCCGTCTGGAGCGAAAACCCCTTAAGATGATGCGATTGGTTGAAGTCGTGCCGCACGATCGATCCTGGCGCATTCAGTTTGCGCACGAATCGATCGCCATTGCACACACGCTTGGCAAAAACACGATCGCGGTTCATCACATTGGCAGTACGGCGATTCCTGGGATTTACGCAAAGCCGATCGTTGATTTTCTGGTTGAAGTGCGCGAGATTGCGATCGTTGATCCATTCAATTCAGCGATGCAAACGCTAGGCTATGAAGCAATGGGCGAGTTTGGCATTCCGGGGCGTCGGTATTTTCGTAAAGACATCAACGGCGTCAGAACGCATCATGTTCATACATTTGAGATAGGATCGCCTCAAATCGATCGACATCTCAATTTCCGCGACTATATGATTGCTCATTCCGAGGAGGCAAAGCGTTACAGCGATCTTAAGCGCGACCTTGCAAAACAATTTCCAACCGATATCGAAGGATATATGGATGGAAAAGATGCGTTTATCAAAGCGATCGATCAAAAAGCTGCCGTTTATTTTGGTTAACAAATACCGAGAGAATCAATGGGGTCGCTGCGTGAAAAGATTGAATTTTATCTTGAAGATATTGAAACTCCGCTAGGACGGGGAATCAATCTTTTTATCACGGGCTTGGTGTTAGGATCTTCTGCGATCTTTGTCGTTGAAACTTATAAAATTTCAACGGATTTGCGTCGTTTACTCGATGCAACCGAAAACACAATTTTAGCGATTTTCGTCGTTGAATATGCTTTGAGAATTTGGAGCGCAAAAGATCGAACTCAGTATGTATTTAGCTTGTATTCGATCGTGGATTTTGTGACGATCGCGCCCTTCTTGATCGGTTCAGCCAACATCGGGTTTTTGCGCATTTTTCGCTGGTTTCGTATTCTTCGACTGATTCGCTTTATTGGAAGAAAGACGATTTTTGGCTACATCAGCAGCGAAGACGGCGCAATTTTTACTCGAATCTTATTCACATTATTTTCAATTGTTTTTGTTTTTTCGGGATTGATTTACCAAGTTGAGCACGCATCGAACGCGAAATTCGGAACCTTTCTTGATGCGGTTTATTTTTCAGTTTCAACCATTACAACGGCTGGATTTGGTGATATCACGCCCGACTCACAAACCGGAAAATTACTAACCGTTTTAATGATTTTGACTGGCGTTGTTTTGATTCCCTGGCAGCTTGGTGATTTAATCAAACGATTAGTAAAAAGCGCTGACGAAATTAAAATTGTTTGCTCAACGTGCAAATTAGATTTTCACGATCCAGATGCTCGATTTTGTAAGATCTGCGGAGCGGCATTAGAAAGCAGTCATCAAAACGAGTAAAAGCGCTTCTGTCCATTCGACGATCGCTCCGTATGTATCCCCGGTTTGCCCGCCGAGTTTGTGATTAAACCAAGCGCCTGTGCCGATCGCGATTACGAATCCCGCCGTTAATGCCGGATGAATCGCAACGCTCAATCCGATTAATAGAATCAGCGTCGGCACCGCTTCCCAAAGCGATCGAATCGCTTCTTTATGAAACGCCCCTTTTCCGGTGGGTTTGAGATAGGGATCGCGAGCGATCGCCACGAGTTGCCCCCAACGTCCCCAGCCTGCTACAACCATCAAGACCCAGACGGAATAAAGTGTCAAATTGCTCAGCGCTGCGGTTTTTAGCAACAGAATGATCACGGCTGTCATTGCGCCAAACGCTCCGGTTACGCTGTCTGACATTACTTGCAGTCGCCGCTCTGGATTCATGACCGCCAACCCGTCTGCGGTATCCATTGCGCCATCGAGGTGTAAGCCTCCGGTTAAACCAACCCACGCAGCAACCACGATCGCGCTTCGTGTTAAAACAGGCATTCCAAGCAAAAACAAGCCCCAATCGAGCAAGCCGAGCAAACCGCCAATCAAAAGACCCACGATCGGCGCAAATCGAGCAATGCCGTGAAACTCAGGCATCCACGCATCGGGAATCGGCAAAACCGTGTAAAACGCGATCGCACCGAACAACTGACGACATCGAATCATAACTGTGCCATTCTGCTTCACATAACGTAAACTTCTACTACAGTGATTCGGGATCGAGATTAGCATTTGCAGCCATAATTAGCTTAAAGAAGCAACAACCTTTAGCTCTTAAATTGCATTTAACGCTGTTTAAAGCAAATTGTCGCTTCAGAAAACTGTCCATTCCGAGATACTTCGCTTGACGGATGTGCAATCTTGAAGATGGATAAGTTAAGACCCGCTTCGGCTCCGAAATTCGACGGTTTGTTGTCATGAGTCACGATTCATCTTTCCGGAATTCTAGACTGCCTGCGCCGTGCATTATTGACAATGGCACGATCGTGGATAAACACGATATGCGCCGAGTGCTCACGGATCTCAATCAGGTGCGCTACGTTCATATGCAAGACCAATGCATTATCAGCGAAGGCGAAGGCTGCATTCTTGAAGTGCTGGCCGAACCGCATCGCGCCACAATAGTTGCAAATTATGCGCTTTACCTGAATGTGTACAGCTTTGATTATTTGCAGCTTACCCAAACCGAAGAAGGCACGTTGTTTGATTTGATTCAAGACGATCGACAACTGCGATTAATTCCCTTGTCTAACCCCCTTCAAGATCGCGTCGATCGCGGCGTAAATGCGGCAGAACTCGAAGCAATGGTTGCTGAAGTGCTGTCTGCGAGCTTCGATGTGCAAATCGACGACGAAGAACATTTCCCGTTTTAATTGCGAATTTTGAATGCCAGAATAGAGATTCTGTTGTCATGCTTTTAGTGCTTTGAATCAGTTTTCTTTTCAGTGCCAAGCCCGTTGTTCACACACTCATGCTCGCGCCGGAGTTTTCCACACGCCCCACGGGATCGTTGAAACGCCTCGGTTTATGCCCGTTGGAACGCTGGCAAATGTTAAAACGCTTACGCCTGCACAGCTTGAAGCAACAGGGGCGCAAATGGTGCTCTCGAACACGTATCACCTGCATTTGCAGCCTGGAGAAGACATCGTTGAAAAAGCGGGCGGGCTGCATCGCTTTATGAATTGGTCAAAGCCGATGTTGACCGATTCCGGTGGCTTTCAAGTTTTTAGCTTGAGCGAGATGCGATCGATTACCGATGAAGGCGTAACGTTTCGATCGCCTCGCGATGGGCAAATGATCAAAATAACGCCAGAAAAATCAATCCAAATTCAAAACGCCCTCGGTGCCGATGTAATCATGGCGTTTGATGAATGTCCGCCGCCAAGTGTCGGACGCGATGAGGTAGAACAAGCCACCGATCGCACGTATGCCTGGTTAAAACGCTGCATCGAAGCGCACACTCGATCAGATCAAGCGCTATTTGGCATTGTGCAAGGCGGAGAATTTCTTGATTTACGCGCGGATGCGGTGCGAATGTTAAGCGATCTGGATTTGCCGGGGTACGCGATCGGCGGCGTCAGCGTGGGAGAAGCGCCAGAGATTATCGATCGCGTGGTTCAAGCCACAACGCCACTGCTCCCCGATCATAAGCCGCGCTATTTAATGGGTGTGGGCACGTATCGCGAAATGGCACGAGCGATCGCGGCGGGTATGGATTTGTTTGACTGCGTGATTCCTACTCGCTTAGCGCGGCATGGTGCAGCACTGGTTGCGGGCGATCGCTGGAATTTGAAAAACGCGAAGTATCGAGAAGATTTTCACCCGCTTGATGAAACTTGCCCGTGCTATACGTGTGAAAATTTCAGTCGGGCGTATATTAGTCATTTGCTGCGATCGCAAGAGCTTCTCGCTTATACGCTGATTTCAATTCACAATATTACCGAACTGATTCGGTTTACTAAGCGCATTCGGGCAGCGATTTTCAACGGAACGTTTCACAGCGAGTTTGCCAACTGGCTTAAACCAGCCTAAAACTTAGTTTTATCTACAAATTGGCTGGAACGGCAGATTCTTTTAGAGGTTTAATTGCCAATACAATTGAGGCGGAATCGCCCTTGATCATCCGCATTGTGAAATGCAAAAACTCTAGGACGGCTCATAAGGTTGTTTTAACTAGAACTGCTGCGCTGGGTTTAGAATCGTTGGCGTTAAAAGGGCGCTTCTTTTGGCATTAACATCAGATGCTTAAGCAACAATGATTAAATGAAAGAGGCGAGCTTTTTTAACAAACAAATCAGTCTTTGAGTTCCATGCCCCGATCATGTTAAAATTCATGATCATTATGAGTCCTGTGTTGGAAAGGGAATCGATTCATGGAAGCAGCCTTGCTACTTGCAAAATTGCCCGAAGCTTACGCGGTGTTTGATCCGCTTGTTGATGTTCTGCCAGTTATTCCCGTGTTTTTCTTGCTGCTGGCGTTTGTGTGGCAAGCAGCCGTTGGTTTCAGATAAATTTAATATCAACAACATTTACATCTTCCCCAACTTAAACCTTGAGCCTACGGCTCTACGGTTCTGAAGTTGGGGATTTTTCGCAGCTTTGGGGTTGACTCCGAGTCTGTACAGCTTTATATTCTCGCCCTGCTCACTCCAAAACTCCCTGCGCTAAAGTGCAACTCTGAAGAAGCCGTTGAGGATAAGGTTCTGATAAAGGATGAATCTAATAGCTCAACTCATCCTTTATTGGTTATCTCAACAACTACGCTTTTTCCCAAATTTCGCGAATTTGACCCGGTAGAAATTCAGCAACTTCCTGAATTCGCTCTTGAGAAAGTTGGTCTTTGGTAGCTGAAAACACCGCTTCGACCATTAGCTCTGGGGGAACCGTTGGCGGCAAACCGCCTTCATTTTTCACGCGGAACAAAAACGTTTCCGGCTTAATCTTCAAGATCGGCCGAATGTGACTGAGAAAATGCACGATCGGATTAGTGTCTTCCCACAAATCAGAAACTTGAGTTGCAAGCGGCGTTGCGGTGTAAAGCGTGCGATCGGGGTTATCGCCGTCGATCGGTTTATGCAATTCTTCAGAAACATGCTCAACGGCTTCGTTAGTCATCAAGTCGCGCATTGTGCGAAACACAACTTCGCTGATGTCGCGAGCATCGTACAAGTCAGATAATCCCGCTTTAAGCTGCACTTTCTCAAGAAACGGCATATCTTTTGTAGCGATCGGCACCGAAAGACCGTGATCAAGCGCTTTAGGCGGATTAGCTTTCATATCTTCGAGCATTTTCCGACCTTTTTCGGTGAGTTCTGCTTTTTTGAACTCGATTAAATGCGGCAGCGGCCCGTCTGGAGCGCCGTAGGTATTGGCGATTCTTAATCCAAACTCTTCTTCGTGCACGACATCAGGCACATCATCTTGGTTAGCGTAGGCATTGCCTGAAAATTCAGCGTTAATATATTGGCGTTGGTTTAGAAAATCCAAATGTCCGAGTAGATCGACTTTGGTCATCTTCATGCCCGCAAAATCCGTTTCGGTAAATCGCACCGGATCGGGCCCGGGCCCGCGATCGCATTCGTCAATTTTCTTTAGCATGATATAAACCACATCGTCGCGAATGGCGATTGTCATTGCTAAGCTCCTAATTATAGTGAAGTTGTTTTACAGCCAAATTCGCGCTCTACACCGCGAATAGTCATCAAAACTATTACGCAATCGCGACGATCCCGGCATCCATCAAGCGAGTCATTCAATCTATCTGTGGATCTATCACCCGTGGGAGATTCAAAAAATCTTGCAAACCCATAATTAATTGCTAAAAAAGGGAAGGGCGTCTTTGATGCGTATCGTTAATTTTATAGAGCGTTAAACCGATGGTGAATTATCAACCGAGCTTTGAATCTGAACCGACACCGAGTGCTGAAACGCTTACGAGCAGCGTCAATCTTGTTGAAGTGATTGAAACGGTGATCAACAGTCTGGATCAAAGCGATAGCGCAATGGTGAGCGAGTCGGATGGCGGCTACATTTGGAAGTTCAAATACGGCAGCGTTGAAGCGTTTGTGCAGCTTACCGGAACTAGCGACGATGATACGTTTACCGTTTGGGCGATCGTGCTGCCGATGCCCGCTCAAAACGAGCCACAACTGATGCGAAAACTGCTCGAAATGAACTGGCTCACAACGTTTGAGGCGCATTTCGCGATTTTTAACAATCAAATCGCGATCGTTTCAACGCGAACTGTAGCCGAGTTGTCTCCGGGTGAAATTTCTCGGATCATTACGGTTGTGGCGACGATCGCTGACGACAACGACGACGCCCTACAATCCGAATTTGGAACAGCTTCTTAGAAGCGCGGTTTGATCAGCGATCGGCGAGCGCGTGGCGACCCTGGCGATTAATATTAGCTGCGCAAGAGCCTGCGGCTACGCGCCTACACAAACAAAACCACCCACGGGTTAAGAGCGAATGTTCAAGAGCAGTCCCCGGAGGGGGACTTCGTTTGTGTAGGCGCGGTTTTATCTGCGAAGCAACTTGCGTCAGCTAATCGCCAGCCGTTAAAGTCTAACCGACAGCCGTTTTGTTACTTGGCTGCTTTTGTGCCCATTTCCATTACGGCGCTACGCATAAAATCAATGCGCTTTTCGAGTTCGTTGCCTGCGATCGCATTCGTAAACTCTTCAGTTTGTTGCGGAAGCTGATAATCGGACGGAAAGCCGATAATCGATCCGTCTTCCATGCCTTGACCGAGCAGCAACCACACTTCCATGCGACCGCTCGAACTCATTGCGGTGTATTCGCGGCTGAATTCGCTGTCTCCACCGCTCAAAAGCTCACGTTGAACCTGTAACTGTTGCTCTTGTGGCAGGGCTTGGATTCGATCGTAAAAGGCGTGCGACGGGGTATCCGAGCTAGAAGGCGGAGCGGGGTTTAACTCGTCTTTGATATCTTGGTAGCCGTACCACAGCAAAGCAAGCTGTGTATCAATGTCGTAGCTAAAAAACAATTCTAATGCCCGTTTGGTTTGATCATCAGTAGCGTACATTTTAAAATCACTCCAAAAAATTTGTGATGCCAAACATTAACGAGGGCAGCGCGGCGATTAACCTAGCAAAAGTTAGATAAGCTACACTTTGCGTTAGGTAGATGAAAAACCGTGATGAGCACTTCTACTTCCAATAAGACTTGGCGATTGATTCCGTTGCTGTCGGCGTCGGGGCGGATGCAAATGGCGATCGACCTTTGGCTTTTAAATCAACACCGTCTTGGTTTGCATCCTCCTACGCTTCGGTTTTATGCGTGGTCGCCTGCGGCAATTTCCCTGGGTTATCATCAACGTCGCTATCCCGAAGCTTGGAACGATTTGACTTGGAACGGGAAACCGATCGACCTTGTGCGACGTCCGAGCGGTGGACGAGCGGTTTTGCATCAAGGTGACTTGACGTATGCCGCGATCGTATCCGGGCTTGAAGGCTCTAGAATGCAGGCGTATCAAACAATTTGTGAATTTCTAATACAAGGCTGGAAAGCGATCGGCGTTGAGTTGCATTACGGACAAGCCGGACGCGGCTATATTCATAATCCAAACTGTTTTGAAACGGCAACCGGAGCGGATTTAGTCACAAATGACAATACTAAATTGATTGGTAGCGCTCAGCTTCGTCGAGACAATGCTATATTGCAACACGGATCAATGCGACTTAAACCAGATGCAATGCTATTTGATCAGGTATTGGGTGAAGAGAAGCGACCGGAGATTAATACACCGATCGACACAATTATCAACGCCTTAACCAACGCTGCGATCAAATGCTTTGATATCAGTTTGATCCCGCAACCCTTAACTCAAGCTGAATGGAGCGAGATTAAAGCGAGTTTAGAATAATGGCTAAATCTTCGGGGGTGTTGCAGTTAAGTAAAACTCGTCGATCGCTAACGCTTAATTCTTCAACTGATTCGCCATCGAGCCAAGCTTGAAACGATCGCTCACCTCGATCAAGATATTCTCTTAAACGAGTTGAGCACGATCGACGATAAAAGCCACACAACGGCTCCCATCCTTTCGGATGTTTGGGTAACAATGCCACGACGTTTTGGGGAACGCGATCGAGCTGAGATGCCCAATGTTGAATCGTTTCGCCGTTTAAGCGCGGTAGATCGCACGCTAACAGTAGAATCCACTCGGCTGAAAGTTGCGGGAGTGCTTCGGCAAAGGCCACGATCGGCGCTTCGGGATTGGTTTCAGCGATAAATTGAATCGCGGGAGGTACGATCGATTGATAACGCTCTGCCCAAGAAGTCATCACATAAACCGAATCAGTGCACTTTAATGCCGCTTCGCACATTTGCCGCAGTAATGGAACGCCATCGATCTCGATTAACGCTTTATCACGCTTCATGCGCGAGCTTTTACCACCTGCCAAAATAAGAGCACTAAGATTAGTCAATTGCAATTCGCTTTAGCTTAGACAACGCATCAGCCTTAATCGTAATTCGGGACTTCGCACCGTGAAATCGTTCAGACAACAATTGAAGCAATCAACAGGTGGAGATTAACGCAAGCAATCCAAATTCCATCGCTTTGCCATTCTAGTTTCTGTTGTTTAGAATTTGGCTTAACTTTAACGCTTGGAATCTCCACCGCATTGCTTAAGCATTAATCAAGATTTCTTGATTAGTTGTACAAGTTGTATCTAGCGGATCGTACCCTAACTGTTGGGTAAAGCGCTCTCTTGCTAAAGCGCGATACTCCAGAAAATGTTCGCCCGTCGCACAAAGCGCGATGTACAAACTGAAGAATTGCCGCTTTTGCGTTAAAATAATCCACGCTTGCCGCCAAAACTGCGATCGCGTTCCCGCTCGACGAATGCCTTGAATCCAGATGAGCTGCGTCAAAAGCCGCATTCCTTTGCCAAAGGGAAAATATAGATTTTGCTGAAGATTAGGATTCGGCGTAATTTCTAAGCAATGCTGAAAACAACGTTTCAAATAGTGCGTAGGTTCATACAAATTCCAAAGTGCCGTGAGATATTCTTTAGCGATTTCATTGCTCGATCGCGTGGAAACAAAGTTCATCAGCGTGTTTTGATCGCCAGAATTTATGCTGCCGTCTGGCTCGATCAGTAAGCGATTTTCTTGTTTGAGCCGCTCCCAGAGTGCCGTGTTGGGCAATGCTTGCAGCACGCCTAACATCGGTTGCGGAATGTTGGTTGCTTCCACAAACGCTTGAATGCGATCGCCTGCCCCCGATCGTTCATGATCAAACCCGATGATAAATCCGGCATAAATCATCAATCCGGCTTGCGTCACAGCCCGACAGGCTTCTACTAGCGGGTTGCGGGTGTTTTGGTATTTGCGCGTCACTTGTAGACTGTCTTGATCCGGCGTTTCAATTCCCAAAAAGACGCCATAAAATCCGGCTTGCACCATTAACTCAAGCAATTCTGGATCTTCGGCTAAGTTAATCGATGCTTCGGTCACAAACGTAAACGGATACTGTCGCGCTTGCATCCAGGGAATTAATTCTCGCAGCAGTCGTTTAACGTTGCGTTGATTGCCAATAAAGTTATCATCGACCATGAAAATTGAACCACGCCAGCCTAAATCATACAAAGCCTGTAGCTCTGCTAACGTTTGAGATTCGCCTTTGGTGCGCGGTTTTCGCCCATACAAATTGATAATGTCGCAGAATTCACAATTAAACGGACAGCCCCGCGAAAACTGCACCGCTAACATCAAATACGCATCAAGCTTTAGTAAATCAAACCGGGGAATCGGCGTTAATTTGACATCAGGCTTTTCGATCGATCGAAAAACGCCTTCAGTTTCGCCACGATCGATCGCCGCTAAAAACTGTGGAACCGTCAGTTCTCCTTCATCTAAAATCAAATAGTTCGCACCAGATGCCAACGCATCTTCAGGAACCGAAGTCGGATAAGGGCCGCCAACCGCCACTTTTTTATTCAGGCGTCGAGCTTTGCGAATCATGTCATGAAAATCGGCTTTTTGCGCAATCATCGCGGACAAAATTACCACATCACACCATTGCCAATCGTCATCGGTTTCAGATGCAACATTGCGATCGCAAAACCGGATATTCCACGAATCGGGAAGCATTGCCGCAACGGTAATAATGCCTAAGGGTGGAATAAAGGCTTTTAATCCAGCGAGTTCAATAAAGCGATCGAACGACCAGAATGTTTTCGGAAAACGGGGATAAAGCAACAATACGTTCATCGGCTATCCTTGTTGCAAAATTAGTTAATAATTCCCGCAGTTTTGTTGAGATCGGTGAGTCAAGACACGCAGCACCGATCTCTAAGCGAGGTTTTACCGACGAGGGCAAAACAAAGCGCTCTTACTCGAAATTTGAAGCGTTTTTTGAAATTTCTTTGGCAGCGAACTCTTTGATCAAACAATAGAATAAGCAGAAAAATGCTTTTCTTAATCTATTGATACGCTTCGAGAGGTTAATTGACAAAAAGCAACTATTCCTAATGCTTTAAGCGTTGCGCTTTGTAGCTGGCTGCTCGAATGGGGGTCTAAACGCAGATCCTGTTGCGAAAACGCGCTTTCTTGTAAAGCAATGGAATTCCGAATAAAAAGCCACCAGATGCACTCCGGATTACAGCTTCAAAGTCAGTTCTCCATTGCTGATCAGGGCGAACGCACACAATTCTTAACAATTATAACGAGGCAGGATGAGAGAATTTAGGATTCAAAGCATTGCTGCATCTGATCTGAGGTTCCATCTGCTCGAATCGTTACAATTTTTTCATTGAGTACAAAGTTTCCTTCATGGTGGGATTGTAGAAAATTTGGGTATTTCCATGAAGTTAACTTCTCCAATCAGTTGAAGCCGATAGAAGAGGAAACGAATCGTGCAATCGGTCGTGGAAGACTCAAAAGCCGTAAATTGAGCGATTGGAAGACCTTCGTTCAAGAGAACTTTAATCCTGGTGAAAAGCTTTACGGTATTGATCCAGACAGACAAATCTTTCAAGTCGAATCTGCTCAAGATCAAGTTGAGATTAAACCTGGAATCGTTTTTAAGAATGCAACGATTAATCAAGCAATCGATGCAGAAACTGGAGATTTGCTCTACGTCACTGTCACCGCTCCGATTCCTGGAGTTACGCCTGTTAAATGACAGTCGTGATTTCACGACGACCATCAAAATATTAAGCTAAAAGTACGACCGGGAACTACTTGATTTTGTTTACGTCAATAGCTAGAGGTTCCCGGTATGTATGGTTCTCAGCCCTAATTATATCTTTCGTGGTAGATACGAGCGTTTGCTAGGGCAGGATTCCTAGCTTTGTTCATACAACATTTCGTTGTCGCCTCATACACGTCCATCTTCTCAATGAACGAATTATGATTGACTTAGTATTGAACGCGCTTTTGATAGCTCTCGCTCCTACTCCTGAAGCTAAATTGGTTCCCCTTGACCAAATAGTGCGACCCGGACCGCCTTCAGCAGAAGAACATGAAGTTGAGCGAAGAGCGACCACTTGGGGAGAACTGATGGAAACTAATGCTAGACAGCAACTTTCCATGTTAAAGCTTAATCTCAAGCCAGAACACATTGTCTATGTTATGAAGATGCGAGCAGATTGGGACACTAATTTTAGACAGGAAAATGGATTCTTTTATCCAACAGCTAAGAAAACATTGTTTTACTATTGGGTTTTCGATGCTGAGACGGGTAGAACGATTGGTCGCTACGAGTAGGAGGGGATTGTCAACTCAACAAGAAACGGTTACAAGGTAACCGCCTATGTTTCTTGATAATCAGTGAGAAGACTTAGGCGATTGAGCTAACACCTTGAGAAGGGAGGTGTTCGTGCCAGCCTGCTTTGAGTCGTCTGGCACGAACACCTCCCTTCGTCGATCTTTCTTGTGTAAGGAGATTCAGTGCCAGATGACGAATGACAGCCAAATCTTCACCACTGTAACCCACCGTTGAGCGAGCTTGATCTTCTCTAAACGCCACATCTAATATCCAATGCAGTTGGTTTTCAATGCCCCAGTGCCCCCGTACAGATTGTGCAAATTGCTCGGCGTTAAGTGGCAGACTGAGGAGATAGTAGCGTTGCTCATAGGTAATTCTGTCATTGATTTGGCGTTGAGATTCGACACAGCCAATGGCAGCCAGCTTTGTCCAGTTTTCGGCTCCAATGAGATGTTTGGTTTGTCCCATCACCCAATAACGCCGAATCTCTTTGCGTCCATGCGCTTGTTCCTGAGTTTCATAGTAAGTGTGGTCGATACCTCGAAATAAGTGTTGACGGGCATGGTCGAACAATTGCACGACATCTTCAAACAAATTGCCTTGATTACCTTTGAGTGCCAAGACATAGTTACCTTGTTGTTCCACGATCTGCTGGGCAATTGCAGTTTGACAGCCCATTGCATCAATGCTAATAATTGCATCGGTTAGGTCTAGTACATCGAGTAGTGCTGGAATCGCAGTAATTTCATTCGATTTCTCATTCACTTTATACTGTCCCAGCACCAACCGATTTTGCACTGCCCAAGCACTCACCATATGAATCATGCCTTGCTTCCCACCTCGCTCGTAGCTGCCTCGCAAGGTCTTGCCATCAATGGCGATGAGCTTTCCACCACTGACTTCAAATACTGCCTGCACCTAGTGCAAAAAACATTGCTGTAATGCCTCTGGGCGCAATCGGGCGAACACTCGCTCAAACGTATCGTGTGAGGGAATACCGTTCGGCAGGTCTAAAAATGTTTCTAGCCACTCTTGCTTGGCGATGCCATAGTTCTCAATCTCGACCCAACTCTCGGCTCCGCAGATCACCGCGCAGATCGTGATCATCACAATATCCATCAACAAATGCTCAATGCTGTGCTGGGCACGCGGGTCGCGAAGGTCGGCAAAATGGGCTTTGAGACGGTCAAATGCGGATTCAGGCATAGGATTCAAGACGAATTCACAATGTTCTTGAATCCTATGTTCTCCATTTTCCGTCTGCACAAATTGTTAAGATACGTGTGCGTTTACCCTGCATTGCTGATTGAATCGCTTGACGATCAGCGATCTAAATGCGTCAGCATTCGCGCAAATCTCGATCGAAGTCCCCGTCTATAATTTCTCAGACAGAATTATTTTTTTAACGACTCTAACAGCGCAACCGTTGCGACGATTGCAAAAGTTAAAACCGCAATCCGCAAAAACCATTCTTGCAAAATGATTTGCAGCGTTTCGATCACCTCGTTTGGCGCACGAAGTCCCGTTGCCAGAATCCACACCAGCGCAAAGCCTGTGAAAAACAAAAACACCCATTTAATCGATCCAAACGCGAGTTTGACCATTGGGCTGTAGTGCGTTTGCAGCAATGCAGGCGTAGAAGCTGAACGCTCGCTGGGCTGCACGATTGCCTCTAATTCAGTAACCCGTGCTTGAAGCGCTCCGAGTTGCAGTTGTACCGTTTTAAGTTGGGTCGTGACGATCGTTAGCATTGATGCATAATCCGGCATCGATTCTGGAGCACAGTTAACGTCTTGCCCAACGCGAGAAGAATCAGGCTGTGGCGCATAATCAGGATTGAGATAACGCATAATGACCTCTTCTACTGAAGGATTAACGAACATCAAGTTATCCTCCTCACGGTTAGAACAAACTTTAGAAATATTATCAATCAGCGATCGCTCGATTGCAGTTAGAAAAAGTGGGTCGTTGTTGTGTTGGATTTTGTTGGATCGATCGCGGTTTCTTCGGAGTGGCGCTAAACGAGTTTTGAATTCATCGAGCGAGTCAATCGGTTATCTTAAAAATAGATTCAAGAACGTGGTGTGTAAGACGTTATGGTGATCGAATGGCTAAAAGTGAACGTGCCGATCGAGCAGCGAGAAGCGTACATTCAAAAAGATGAGGAAATTTGGACAGCAGCGCTCTCGCAGTATCCGGGCTACGTCGGCAAAGAAATCTGGCTCAACCCAAACGATGACGCTGAGTTGATTATGGTGATTTATTGGGAAACCAAAGACGCTTGGAAATCGATTCCAGCGTCGGTTCTCGAAGACACCGATCGACGATTTGTTGCAGCAATGGGGCAGGCGTTTCCGTTTGTTGAAGAAGGCGAATA
Source organism: uncultured bacterium (assembly GCA_964250455.1). Lineage (GTDB taxonomy): Bacteria > Cyanobacteriota > Cyanobacteriia > Leptolyngbyales > Leptolyngbyaceae > CAXUFL01. Next base: position 28,162 of record CAXUFL010000028.1, on the reverse strand, counting down.
TCACGTTCGTAAGTTCGGTAATGCTTAAGCTATGTTAGTTTGTCCTCGTTGTCATCAATCCGTTAAAGCCGACGCGATCGAGTGCCCGCGCTGCCGCACGCCGCTCAAAGCGCACGGACACCCCGGCATTGTTTTACATCGCGCCTCTAGCACCGAGTCTTTGTGCGAAACTTGTCTTTATGACGCCGATGATACGTGCAACTATCCGCAGCGTCCCGATGCTCGCGAATGCACAATGTATCAAAATAAACGGGTTGCCACGATCGCCACGTCTGCAAGTCGTGAATCGGTTTCTTTGAGCGTTTGGATGCGACGCAACAGCGTTTGGTTTGTCTTAATTGCAATTGTTCTCGTTTGCTTTGGTTTAGCGTTGGCAAAGCGATAATTTAGCGATCAAACAAAGTGATACGGCGGCAATGCTTCGCCTAGTTCTATCTCCCAGCTTGGGCATTGTTGTTGCCATTGCTTTACGTGTTCATACAGCATCATTTCTGCTTGTCGATCGACGAGTAAATAAATCTTTTCAACGTCTTCGCTCGACTCAATCATGTGATAATTCGGGTAATGCTGCGCGATCGATTTTAGCAATAGCTGAACTTCTTGCTGCTGTTGCGCACGACGATCGGCTTGATAATGATAAAGCTGCTTTTTGGCTAGAGAATACGCTTTTCCCGTCAGGTTTTCATCGATCAAGGTGAGGTCGTCGGGTTCAAGCAGCGTTAAGCGCAATCGATGCTCGGCTTTGTCTTCAAGCTGATTGAGTTTGGCAAGATACGATTCTTGATGCGCTTCAAGATGCGTCAGCAAGCGTTCTTCAGACACAAACTGAGTCCCAAACTGCAACGGTAAAATCGTCATTTGCCAAAATAGCTGACAAATCACCCGATCGTGTGTGAGCACTGCCTGCACAAGTTGATTATCATCGGCTTGGATTGCGTCGAGATCAAGTCCGGGTTCAACCAATGCAGATAACACTGGGGTTTGCACAACCTGAATTGTTCCTGCAATGCCTTCGCTCAGCGATAACGTTACGCCTGATGTTTTAAAGAATGCGTAGGTATACATGCAGTTTTGATCGATGCTCCATTTCGAGTCTAGTGAAAGTTCATAAAGAGCGGCAATATCAACAAGAAAACTTTAAATTACACGTCTCGATTTCCTGAAACTCTGTGATAGGCTCTACGTGGAAAACTCTGTGTAAGTTCACGGAGATTTTCGGTTAGAAATCAAACCGATTCTTTGCGCTGTGGGAATAGCAATCAAGTGAGCACAAAAAAACGGAGAGCGGACTTGCGCCGCGTGGTGGTGGTGGGAATGGTAACGGTTGGACTGTTAGTTGGAAAATTGGCGATCGGCGTCTTGAAAAACAGTGATGCGATCGCAACGGCTAGTCAATCGAAACCCGAAGATCCGATGCAGACCTACTGGCTCGATGCCCAACGCTTAACAAAAGATCAGTTTCAAATTCTCGATCGCATCGCGTCCGAGCTACCCAAAGCCAACGCCCAACGCTTGAAGCTGCTTCGAGGACAAGTTTTTCTACAGTCGTCTGCGATTGATCGGTTTTTGAAAGCAAACTATCCTGATCCCAAGCTGATCTGCACCCAGCATCCAGAATTAGGCATCGTTCCTGGAACCGATGCCGTTAGCGTCGAGCAGCTTCAGGTTTATTGCTCACTGTATGCGTCTACACAAGATTTAACCGCGCTGCGTGTGCGCCTCGCTTCGCTCGAAGAAGCTCAAACCAGAAGTCGTCAAGCGGTTCGTCCGGCTCCGCAACGAGTGATCAAGGTTGCGAATTCTACCCGAATTCGCACAAAGCCTGCACCTGTAACCGCTCCTGCAACCCCAAAAGAAGTTTTGGCGCTGGTTGAGTCTTCGCAGTTAAAGCTTGCTCAAGCTCAGACGGCATTTCCTCGATTGATGCGCCTTCCTAGAGCGGAATCGCTGAGTCCTTCGGAGTTGCCTGCGCTAAGCGTTAAGCAACCCGTCCGATCGGTGACGCCCAGCACAAGCGCAGAACGCAGCCCCGCTCGAACTGACGCACTGAATCGTTAAGGATTAAAGCGGCTCTGGCAATTCATGGCCCAGATGATATCACCGTGAGTTCGATCAAAGCGCCTCGCTACGATCGCTCTTTAGGAAGCTTCCTAAATTCCTTGTGCGAGCAGAGTCGTTTCAGATCGATGATTAAAAAGGGCGCTCTGAGCGCCCTTTTTAATCGTTAGTGCAGTGCGTACGGGTAGCTGAGTGCAAACTCTCGAATCGTATCGAAGCCGACTCGATCGCAGAAATCCCCAAAACTTTCGCCCGCTTCTCGCCCTTTCTTGAAGAGAACGAAGATCGGCTCCAGCGTGGTTTCTAGATCCTCGATCGACATCTTTTCTAAATAAACTTTTGCCAATCGGGTTTGATTCGGAGCCGCGCCTAGCCAAACTTGATAAACATTTGGGCCATTGCCCACAAATCCTAATTCCGCCAAGTACGGACGCGCACACCCGTTCGGGCATCCCGTCATGCGGATGATAAACGATTCGTGCGGCAATCCGACGCGATCGAGTAATACCCGAATCCGTTCTAAAATGCTCGGAATTGCACGTTCTGCCTCGGTGGTTGCAAGTCCGCAGGTCGGCAATGCAGGACACGCCATCGAATAGCGCTCTAGCGGATCAATTTTGTCTAAGCGCTCAATTCCATGTTCGCGAAGAATCCGATTAATGCTTTGTCGCTGCGATGGCTCAATCTCGTGAAGAATAATGTTTTGGCTCGGCGTCAAAATCATCGGCAAATTAAACCGCTCCACAATTTTGCGCAGTGCGGTCTTCAGTCGGAACGTGCCTTCGTCTTTGATACGACCGTTCTGAACCGACAATCCGTAAAACAGTTTGCCATCGCCTTGCGAATGCCACCCCAAAAAGTCGAAATATCTGAAGTTGGGCAACGGCTTAAACGGCTCGATCGACTTGCCAAAATACTCTTCAACTTTAGACTTGAAGCGATCGACGCCCCATTCTTCGATCAAGTATTTCATGCGGGCGTGACGGCGATCGCTGCGATCGCCATAATCACGCTGCGTTGCCACGATCGATTTCACCAAATCGTAAACGTCTGCTTTCGAGACATAGCCGATCGGATCAGCTAAACGGGGAAACGTTTCTTCTTTGTTGTGCGTGCGTCCAAGTCCGCCGCCTGCAAACACGTTAAATCCTTCAAGCTCGTTTTGATCGTTGGTGATCACCACTAGCGATAAATCTTGCGAAAACAAATCAACCGAGTTATCGCCCCCAACGGTGACGCAGCACTTGAACTTACGCGGCAGATAATAGGTTCCATAAATCGGCTCTTCGGAATTCTCGAAATTGGTGCCGTTGGTATTGCGGTTGCGAGCGGCAACTACTTCGGGATCTTCTTCGCCCGAAAGCGCTTTTTCACCATCTAACCAGATTTCGTAGTAAGCGCCGGATTGCGGAGCGAGCAAATGCGCCAGCTTATTCGCATACTCCCGCGCATAATCGTATTCTGGGCGATTCTTAAACGGCGCAGGCGGAGCCATGACGTTGCGGTTGACATCGCCGCAGGCACTCAGGGTTGATCCCATATTGCGCACGATCGCGCTAATCGTCGCTTTTAAGTTCTTTTTCAAAACGCCATGAAGCTGAAACGCTTGGCGCGTCGTCACTCGAATCGTATGATTGCCGTATTCATTCGACAAGCGATCCAGGGTCAAATAAAGCTGCGGCGGCACAAATCCTCCAGGCGTGCGCGTGCGCAGCATCATGGAATAATCTTTTTCTTGTCCTTTGACGCGATTGTCACGGTTATCTTGCTGATAAAACCCGTGAAACTTAATTAACTGAATCGCATCTTCGGTAAATGCGTGGGTATCTAAAAGCAATTCAGACGCGATCGGCTCACGCAAGAAATGACTGCGTTCTTTGATGCCTTCGACTTTAGAGGACTTACGAATTGCGGGCGTAGAAGAAATTACCATTGTGCTGCAATCACTGTGGTTGCGACTAAACTAACGCTGATTGAATATTCCCGGTTTGTCGGTCGGAATGCTGCGGAATATTCTTAGTGTATCATCGTCGATCGGCGGTGTGGGACTTTCCATCTTAAAGCTTCTGCAAAAAATAATTTGCAGATTCAATCAACGGCTAATCGTTTTGAATGGGCGATACTGGACTCGAACCAGTGACTTCATCCCTGTCAAGGATGCACTCTACCACTGAGTTAATCGCCCGCAGCTTTACTAAGCTAACAAACTCACACCCGCACGTCAAGACTGTAAAAAAATTTGAAGAAATATCGCATCTGCAAAAAGATTCGAGAATAATTGACTTTTAGAAAGATTACAGTTCGTTACAAGCTTGCAGAGGTCACAACTCTCGTGTGATAGCTTCAGTGAAGAACACGTCTTTGCCGATCACGCTGCGTTAGAGAAGGAGAACACTTTGGATTCGCGTTCACAATCGTCGTTACATTCCGGGTCGCGGGAAGATTTTAGCGAGTATGTCGCTCACCTCCAGCTTCATATGGCGTTACAAGCTCGTAACCTCGTTCCTCGTTTGACTCACACCGCAGATAGTCGAAATCAGTTACTGCACCAAACGCAAGCCACGATCGAAAAGTTGGTTTCGCGACAAGTTTTTTAGATGTTCCACTGATTAACTCAAACGCTTCACTGACTAAAGCGCAATGCGTGCTTTAGTCTTTTTTTATGCAAGCTTAGACGATCGCACTCAAACCGCGCGATTTGCTGAATCTGACGCAAAAGTAGTTTACGGTCACAATCGATCAGTAAGATAATACAAGTCCACTCCTGTTCGCACCCCCCAACGCTGCTTGAGGAATTAACCGAATCGAAGCGCATTGGCACTGGAACGCAGCTTAGTCAAAATTTTTTATGATGAGCAATAGCGGTATCGTTCAAATACGCGGTTAACAGGGTTGGTATGGAAGACAGATTGCGAACTAGGATGACCTCAACAACGCAGGACAACGACTATTTAAACCCATCCACCCCACTCCACCCGGAAACCGGAATCGTGCTGCAACTGGCAGACGGCTCGATCGCGGCGTGCAATCTCGCCGCACAGCAAATCTTGGGAACGACGATCGACCAACTGCAAGACGCTTCATCGATTAACTCACTCTGGCAAACGATTTATCCTGACGGCACGCCGTTTCCCGGTGAAGCGCATCCAGCAATGGTCGCTCTTCAAACCGGACAGCCTTGTTTGAATGTCGAAATGGGCTTTTACAAACCCGATGGCAACTTGGTGTGGATCAAAATCGATGCTCAACCGTTATTTCAGCGCGACGCATCGAATCCGTATGCGGTCACAGTTACCATGACGCCTTTATCGGCTCCTACGTTGCACTCGATCGAAGCGAGACGTCAACCTTATGAACAGCGCTGGCGAGTTCTGTTTCAATCGCTACCCGTGGGCGTGGTTTTAGTCGATCCGATTGCCGCTACGATCGTGGAGTTTAACGATGCGGCGGCGACAAACTTAGGATACACCTGTGCAGAATTTGCCCGCTTGACGATCGCAGATATTGATATGCGGCGCGATCGCCAAACGGTGTTGCAGCATTTGAGGGCGATAAGCGAACAGGCGGATGGCATCACGATCGAAACGCAACACCGCACCAAATCAGGCGACCTTCGAGACGTTCTGGTATCAGGGCGACGAGTCGAAATCGACGATCGCGTTTTAGTGTATGGCATTTGGATTGATACAACCGAGCGCAAGCAAAGCAAAGACCGACAGCAACGACTTTCGACGATTCTTGAGGCGAGTTCTGATTTTATCGGCTACGCCACCTTAAACGGTCAAACCGTTTTTGTGAATCGAGCAGGGCGCGAACTCGTTGGGCTAGACGAAGATCAAGTCATGCAAACGGCGCTGATCGATTGCTTTTTGCCCCGCGACCAAGCTTATGTGCAAGCAGAAATTCTGCCGATCGTGCTGCGCGAGGGCTATTGGAAAGGAGATTTTCGCTTTCGCCACTTTAAAACGGGGGCTACAGTTCCCGTCGGATGTCATTTATTTTTAGTCAAAGATCCCAATACCGGAGCACCAACAGGAATCGCCACGATTAGCCGCGACATCCGAGATCGCTTGCGCGTCGAAACCGAACGTCTGCAATTCAAAGCCGAACGAGAACAAGCTGCAAGCGAGTTAGCTGAAGCGAATGTACAGCTAGAGCATCGCAATCGTGAGCTATCGATTCTCAACGAAGAGTTAGAAGTAGCGTTAGAAGAAGTGCAGGTAGCAGAAGAAGAACTAAGCGAGCAAAACGCCGAGCTGCGGCAGGCTCAAACAGCGCTTAGAGATGCACTACAGCGCTTAACCTTTCATGTGGAAAATTCACCGCTTGCCGTGGTCGAATGGAATCATGATTTTCGCGTGTCGCGCTGGTCAAGTGAAGCGGAACGGATTTTCGGCTGGCGGGCTGAAGAAGTAATCGGGCGCGGCTTTGGCGATTGGCAATTTGTGCACGAAGCTGATTTAGAGCGGGTACAAAGAGCGGCGGCAGGCTTAACCAATGGAACCGAACAACAAGTGGTAATGCACAACCGCAACTACACAAAATCCGGGGAGGTGGTGCATTGCGAATGGTACAGCTCAGCTTTAGTCGATCGATCCGGTCGCTTAGTTTCAGTGTTGTCGTTGGCGCTGGACGTCAGCGATCGCGTTCAATTTCAAAATCAGATTCGTGAAAGTGAAGCCCGCTATCGAGCGCTGTCAGAAGCGATTCCTCAACTCGTGTGGGTGACAACGGCAGACGGAGAAAACGAATATGTGAATCAGCAGTTTTGCGATTTTGTCGGCTTAACTCAAGCGCAATTGTCGAACTCAGGCTGGCTGAGCATTATTCATCCCGACGATCGCGATCGTACCCGCGATCGCTGGCTGGCTGCGGTGACAAGCGGCAGTTTCTACGAAATCGAATACCGTTTCCGTCGCTTTGACGGCACGTATCGCTGGTTTTTAGGTCAAGGCGTGCCGTTTAAAGATGGATCGGGGCAAGTTGTGAAATGGTTTGGCACCTGTACCGATATCGACGCCCAAAAGCAGAATGAAGCGGTGCGACTGCAACTCATCGAGCAAGAACGCACCGCCCGCGAAGCCGCAGAACAAGCCAATCGGATTAAAGATGAATTTTTAGCCGTAGTGTCTCACGAATTGAGAACGCCACTGAATCCGATTTTAGGCTGGTCGCGATTGTTGCGGAGCGGTAAACTTGCGCCCGATCGCGCCGCAGAAGCGTTGAGCACGATCGAGCGCAACGCCCAACAGCAGGCGCAGCTAATCAATGACTTGCTCGATGTGTCTCGAATTTTGCGCAACAAATTAACGTTGACGCTCGAACCCGTTGATTTAGCGACGATCGTGACAAACGCCCTAGAAACGGTTCGGTTTGCCGCCGAAGCAAAATCGATTCAACTGAGCGCGTCACTTGCAGCAAGCTGGAGCACGATGCTCGGTGATGCCAGTCGATTGCAGCAAATCGTGTGGAATTTGCTTTCTAATGCGGTGAAGTTCACGCCGGAAGGCGGCCGAATTGAGGTGCGATTAATGCAGGACGGTTCTTATGCTCAACTGCAAGTAATCGACACCGGAAAAGGCATTGCACCTCAGTTTCTGCCCCATTTGTTTGAGGCGTTTCGGCAAGAAGATAATACGACCACGCGCAAATTTGGCGGACTCGGACTCGGATTATCGATCGTGCAGCAGCTTGTGGAACTGCACGGAGGAACCGTCACCGCCGAAAGTTGCGGTGTCGAACAAGGGTCAACGTTTACGGTGCGATTGCCGATTTTATCGCATCCGCTTGATCGTTCAACGCCTGCGATCGTCGATCAAAACGCCAATTTGAGCGGCATTCGCGTTTTAGTCGTGGATGATGTTACAGATTCGCGAGAGTTTATTGCCTTTGTGTTAGAACAAGCAGGGGCAAGCGTGATCGCCGCAAGCTCGGCTGCGGCGGCGCTAGAATTGCTCTCGCAAACGACGCTAGATGTCATGGTCAGCGATGTTGGAATGCCTGAGTTTAACGGCTACGAATTGATTCAGCAGATTCGCCAGAGCGCGACATCGATTCGGGCGATCGCGCTCACTGCTTATGCGACCGAGGACGACCAGCAGCAAGCGTTAAATGCGGGATTCGATCGTCATTTAGCCAAGCCGATCGATCCCGCGATTTTGATTCAAGCCGTTGCATCGCTGATTCGATCATGAAGCGATCGCTCACCAGGCGAATTCGATGGGGGATTGGCATCACGCTTTTGGTGCTCGTGCTGAATGCGGTGATTTCGTACCGCAACATTTTCAAGCTGATCGACAATGAGCGATCGGTGCGGCAAAGCTATCAGATTCTCGCTCAGCTTGAAAAAACGCTTTCCACGATAAAAGATGCGGAAACCGGACAGCGTGGCTATTTGCTCACTGGACAGGTGCAGTATCTTGAGCCATACAACGCGGCGATCGTTCAAATTGCGCAACAGCTTCAAGCCTTACGAGAGATAGCCGTAACTCCCGCACAGCAGCAACAGCTTGAATCACTCGGTCAGGCAACATCAAGTAAACTTGCTGAACTGGATCAAACTATCAAGCTGCGTCGTGCCGGAGAATTTAACGCAGCGCTGCAAATCGTGCAGACCAATCGCGGTAAGCAACTAATGGATGAAATTCGGCAACAAATTGCCGTGATTGAAGCTCAAGAACAGCAGCAATTACAACAACGCGCCCAAGAATCGCAGCGCAGCTTAAATTCAACTTTGCTAACCTTTACGCTCGCGACCGGGGCGGGGTTGATTTTTCTCGTGCTGCTGGCTCGATCGTTTAACCAGCAGCAACAGCAAGCCGAACTCGATTTAAGAACCCGTGAACAGCAGTTCAAAGCGACGTTTAATCAAGCCGCCGTCGGAATGGCTCATGTGGCTCCCAACGGCAGTTGGTTGATGGTGAATCAGAAACTCTGCGACATTGTAGGCTATGAGCATGATGAACTTCTGAAACTCACCTTTCAAGGCATTACACATCCAGATGATCTAGAAACCGACCTCCTTTATGTGCAGCAAATGCTGGCGGGTCAGATTCAAACTTATGCGATGGAGAAGCGCTACATTCGCAAGAATCGCTCGATCGTGTGGATTCAGTTAACGGTGTCTTTAGTGCGCGAATCGAATGGACAGCCGAAGTACTTTATTTCGATCGTTGAAGATATTAGCGATCGCAAAGCGGCTGAAGCAGCATTACAGCGACTCAACGCGACGTTAGAACAGCAAGTGGCCGCCCGAACCGCGCAGCTTACAGAACTTAATCAAGAGCTAGAAACCTTTACCTATTCGGTATCGCATGATTTACGCGCTCCGCTTCGCGTGATGTATGGATTCGCTCAAGCGCTACAAGAAGACTACGGCGACCAGTTCGATGATCTCGCCCGAACCTACAGCGATCGCATCTCCGAAAATGCGATGCACATGAGCGGCTTGATCGACGATTTACTCAATTACAGCCGCTTAACTCAAACTCAAATTCGACTACAGCCAACGGATTTGAATCGCGTTGTTCAAACTGCTCTGCAACAGCTTGACGCCGATATTCAAGCGCGTCAAGTCGTTTTCCACGTCGCGGATCTGCCACCTGTAATGGCTCAGCGATCGATTTTGACTCAAGCAGTTGCGAACTTAATCAGCAATGCCATCAAGTTCGTCCAACCTCCAATGCAACCGATTGTCAGAATCTCGGCTCAGGTTGAGGAAAATTCGGTACGCTTATCAGTTGAGGATAACGGGATTGGCATCGCACCCGAACATCAAGACCGGATTTTTCGGGTGTTTGAGCGGCTACACGGCATCGAGACCTTTCCGGGAACGGGAATTGGCTTAGCCATCGTTCGCAGAGGCCTCGATCGCATGGGTGGACGAGTCGAGGTTGAATCTCAGCTTGGTCACGGGAGCCGCTTTTCGATCGTTTTACCGCTTGCGCTTGATTCACACCCGGACTTGCTCCATGACTGACCTTCGCATTCTGCTAATCGATGATAATCCCGACGATCGTGCCTTAGCCATCCGAGTGCTAAAGCAAGCATTTCCAAATCTGCAAATTCAAGAAATCTTAGATCGGGGCGGGCTGAACCGCACGATCAAAGAGAAAAACTTCGATTTAGTGATTACAGATTTCCAAATTCGCTGGACGACCGGACTGGATATTCTAATAGCCGTTAAAGAGCGCGATCCGGAAACTCCCGTGATTATGTTTACCGATACCGGAACCGAAGAAATTGCGGTCGAAGCGATGAAGTTGGGCTTAGACGATTACCTTCCCAAGCGCCCTGATTCTTACAATCGTCTTCCCGCCGTCGTTCATCGATCGCTAGAAAATGCTAAAATTCGCGCTGAGCTAAAACGATACACCAACATTCGCTATCAGGATCTCGATCAATCCCTGCAAACTATTCAGTCGCTCAGTTCACGCTTACTCAGTGACAGTAATGCGCGTTCTCAGTCTGACCAACAAGACTTGCAGCAAATTTACAACGCTGCTCAACATGCAAGCGAGTTGCTGAAATCTCTGCTATCTGAGAATGCGTCACTGGAGTAAAGTAGCCCGCAATGGACTCAATGACAGTTCTACTGGTTGAAGATAATGCTGACGAAGTTTTGTTAATTCAACGGGCGTTTCGCAAAGCCGAAATTTCAGCGTCGTTACAGGTTTTGAACAACGGCGAGCAAGCGATCGCCTACTTATCGCGTCAGTCCCCGTATGACGATCGAGATTGTTATCCGCTCCCGGTGCTGATTTTGCTGGATCTTAAACTTCCGCGTCGATCAGGTGCCGAAGTGCTGTCCTGGCTCCGTCAACAGCCAGGATTAAAGCGCATTCCCGTTGTGATCCTGACCGCTTCAAGCGAATACGCAGATGTCAACCAGCTTTATGATTTAGGCGTAAATGCTTACCTGGTGAAGCCGATTCGTTTTGACCGTCTTGTAGAAATGACGAACATTCTCAACTTGCATTGGCTCGTGCTGAACGAGAAGCCACAGATCGATATTGCATAAGTTTTTGCTTTGAGGGGCGATCGGCAAAATGAGATAACGCCTCAATTCACGTTGCCTTTCAGGTAAACAATCACAAATTCCGTGGAATTAATATTTTGAGGTAAAGACAAGAGCCGCGATCGCGTCAACCAGCGCATCGGTTGAGTCTAACTTAGACAAAAATAAATCGAAGCCAGCTTCTAGTGCACAGGTTGCGCAAACGTCTCGATCGTAGGACGTAACGGCAATGGCTGGAAGATCCTGAAGCTCAGGACGTGAATGGCTGCGAATCTGCTCGATCAACCAAGTTCCATCGTGTGACGGCAATTTAACATTGCTCACCAAAATATCAGGCTGAAATGAATCTAGTAGCGAAAGTGCATCTTCGGCTTCTATGCAGAATCGAACGGTTGAACCCGCTCTTTCTAAAACAAATAACAATAGATTGGCGACATCAAATTCATCTTCAACGAGCAGAATTTGAACGCCTTTTAGCGGTTGTTGCACCGTTGCCGCTTGAGAACGGTCATGTGAGTGCATAAGCACCTTCCTGAAGGCGGGATTGATGTGCCCAGTACAACACATGGATTTAATCAACGCCTCACGCTAAATTGGTACTTTAAACTACGTCGATCGGCGTTCTTAGGATGATCGAACGTGAGTTCGGGTTCATCGATCAACGCGGGCGCGACTAAAGGCGCGGCTAACCAAACAAAACCCCCACGGGTTGCTCGATCGCGTCGGCTGTTAGTGCGCGGAGGCGCACTTCGTCTGTGTAGCCGCGCCTTTAGTCGCTAGGGCACGCAGCGATTGGTTATCCCGTCCCGTTAATCTATCAGAAAGACAACTAAGTTCAAGCTTATTCTCTTCATTCAAAGTCCCTTGTTTATAAAAGATTCAGGCAGCTCTCCCGTTGCCATCGCAGCGATCGACGCCTGTTGAAGTAACCCCTGAAGATTGACACAGGGCTAGTGGATAGGAGCTTCCACCCCGATCTTAAAAGATCGGGGTGGAAGCTCCAACAGGCGGATAAATCCGCCTAATGACGTTTGTGGTGATCGTCTTCGATATACTTCTGAATCGTTTCGGTTTTGTTTGGACGTGCCAAGAAGGTACGGTTCAAAGTTCCGACTCAATTCAAAAGCATGGAAGGTAAGACCAATAAGCAAGGAATTCGCTGGAAAGATAATCAGTTGATTTGGGGTCATCTCAAATTAAACGCGATCATCGATCCAGATAACGAAGTCATTCAGCATGGTCTAGTGTCGAATGTCAAATATGTCAGAATCATTCGCAAAGAACTGAACGGTAAGAAGCGATGGTTTGCACAGCTAATCTGTAAGGGATTCCCCTATCAGAAAAAGAAAAACTTCGTAACCGATGGAATTATTGGATTAGACCTCAACATTTCTAACAGGTTCCCGCAATTCCATTCGCAGGTAAATGCAATAAGCGAATTCTGTTTCAGACAGCCTCTTAAACCAATCGCGTCATCTGCACCCGATAGCGATCTTTTTTCGTCACCATCACTTCTCCAACTTCCACCCGTCCTTTACCGCGAATTGCGATCAAATCACCAGGCTTCACCGATTGACTCGCAGACGTAGTTTCCTTCCAGTTTACGCGCACATCGCCCGCCGAAATCAAATCCGCCATTTTGCTGCGCGACATGCCAAAGCCCGCAGACGCGATCGCGTCTAACCGCATCGACGCTTCAACCGTTGTAATTTCCTTTTTCTTGGGTTCGCGAATCTTTAGTTCGCTTAGCTCGATCGGCTGAGTTTTAACAGGTACCGATCGCACTTGATTCAAGCTCGATTGCAGAAAATCTACGAGTTCGGGAACGACGATCGCTTGTGCGCCTCGTTCACCTAGCACGATAATATCGCCGACTTTTTCGCGCACAATGCCCGTTCCTAAAAGTGCCCCCAAAAAATCGCGATGCGTAGCCGGATCAAATAAGAAATTGCCTGCAATCTCTAGTGCTGCAAGTTCGACTTGAGCAGCGTCTAGCGGAAGTTCTGATCGAGCGATCGCCAATCGCTGCCGTTCTGCTTGCGGATAGCCGCCCGATCCAACGATTTGCACGTCGGTTAATCGCTCAAAAACTCGCTGCACTTCTGCCCATTCCGGCGGCGATAAAAAGTCACTCACGACCACTTCCCAGGTTTTGATCGCTTTTTCGGCTTGATCAATCACCCGTGCAACCGTTTCTCGATTTTCAACGCCTTTTAGCAGATCTTCTCTTGGCAACATAGCTGTCTTTTAAGTGAGCAATCTTTATTTTATCGTTTGCTAATTTAACAGCGCAATTCCGGGTAACACCCATAAACCGAGAATCAAACTAATCGCATTCATTAACAGACTCAGCGATCCAGCTTGCTTGATCGAAAGACGGTTTTCGCTACAGCGATATAAAAGCCAAGCTTCACATCCCACAGCAAATAATTCTGAAGCGGGCAACGTGATTGAACTAGAAAGCCCGATCGCAGACGGTAATACTTCTCCGTAGCTTAAGACGAACGCTGCGACAAACGCGATCGCTAACACCACTGGAATTGTAATAATCCAAGCTGAGAAAATCCTGAAGAGAAACTTTAAGCTAATCGATTCTTGCTTGATTAAAATAGCACCAAAAATGCCAGCAATTAATAAGCTAGAAGCTCCAAATACACGAGTTGAATCATATTGAAAAGATTGCAGCGACGGAAAGAAAAACCAGACGATCGGAAACGTGAGCAAATTAATGAATCCAATCAGCGCCAGCGTTTTAATCCATTCAGGTCGGCTAAACTTTAGAATTTGTAAAAACAACGCAGCAACGATTAATTCGCTGACTAGCGTTAGCGCGATCGCCGTTCCAAACAATTCCCATCGGCTCGGCTTCATTGTAGTATCGCGCCGAATCAGCAAATTTTGCGCTTGAACGTTCACGGTTAAATGACGATCGCCATACCCCGCGATCGTGCTGCGAAAATTCGGGTTAAACGGAGCGCTCGATCGGGCTCGATCGCGAAATTGCGCAATCAGCTTGAAGTAAGGCTCACCGGATCGAGCACTCAACGCTGGCTCAACATACAAACAAAGCCTTTCAGCACACTCAAATCGATACGGCTTTTTTAGCGCGGGTGTGCCTTTAAGACAGCCTTCACTGCGGCAATCGCCGCTTTGCATCAGTAAAACAGGCTGTTCGCACAAAAGCGACTCGCACTCGATTAACTGAACGCCTTCAGGCGATTGCGTAAAGGTAAACCAGATAAACGCAGGCGGAGCCGGAGCATTTGCAGCCGCAGTTGAAATTGTCAGGCTCCACACGATCGCGGCAAAAACAATCAAAATTATGCATGACCGAATGCTACCGGGAAATCGTTTGATTACAAAGTAAGTCATGCAATGATTAATCGATCAACGTGCGATTTTTGGTTTCAATCACCCACGGCATAAATGCAAGCCCGATCAACGGCACAAATCCGATCAGAAACAAAACGCTAAACGCTCCCTGCAATGCGTTGGCTTGCTGAGAAGCAATGTATCCGACTAAAAACGGGCCGATCGCTGTGATAATGCGTCCTGAATTGTAGCAAAATCCTGAACCCGTTGCCCGTAGCCGCGTTGGAAACAATTCAGGCAGGTAATACGTGAAGCTGCCAAAAATGCCAAAAACGGTTAGCCCGATCGCGAAGTACAAGCCCGACCAAACCTGCATTTGAGCGGGAAGATTTGACCCAAACGCGACCAAAACGGCGATCGCAGACAGAAAAAAATAAATTCCAAACATCCACCGCCGCCCTAAATACTTGGCCGCCGGAATCGTCAGCAACGTTCCGATCAATCCACCTGCATTAAAGCTGTAGGTTGTTGCCGTCTTCCATTGTTCGATCAAAACTTGCGTGGCGGGAATGCCTTGTGTTTTTGCCGCGACCTGAGCTAATCCTGCCGCAACAACGGGAATAAACGCATTACAGCTCCACCACGTGAGCAGCGCCGTTAACGCCATTAAAAAGCCGCTTAGCGTAGCCGATCGATTCTCAGGCAGAAAAATTTCGCTTAATTTTGCTTTTGACGTGTTTTCTGCAACTTGCTTCCAGCGTTCCGGCTCTTTGACAAACAGCCGCACCATAAACGCTGCAACAGCAGGAATCAACCCGCACAAAAACACATACCGCCAAGAAATCTGCGGACTTCCCGGCAAAATCACCCGCGCGATTTGATCGTTGACAAACGTAGCCAGAAACAATCCCATCGGGGCGGAAGTGTACAGCAACGCGCCTGCTTCTACCCGCGATCGTTCCGGCACGACTTCTGCGACCATTGACGCGCCAGCCGCCCATTCGCCCCCGATGCCCAAACTTGCAACAATGCGGCACAGCACTAAAACCCCCATATTCGGCGCAAACGCACAGCAAGCGGTTCCAACCGCGTACAGCAGCATCGTAAACAGGAGCGTTTTGGTGCGTCCGATGCGATCGCAAATTTGCCCGAACAAAATTCCCCCGATCGCCCAGCCGATTAGCAAAATCGAAGTTAAGGTTCCTGTCCAAAACAGCGTCGCAGACTTGGCTTGAGCCGAGCCTATGGTTAATCCGAGCAGCGTCGGAACGGCATTCGGAGCGACGTAGTTAAACAGCAATCCGTCGAAAATATCAAAGCCCCAACCAAGCCAAGCCGCAAACAAAACCGTCCATTGATATCGCGTTAAACGCAGCATTTCTTTACCAGGTAATGAATGATTTTGATCTTCTCCGATTGCTTCACGCTTCGGAGCCTGAGAAGCGCTAGAATTTTACTAATCTTCACGTTTGGAGTGCTGATTTGCCTTCTGCGTACTTGCTTATCAGCCACGGAAGCCGTGATCCGCGCCCGGCTCGATCGATCACTCAGCTTGCCGATCGTCTCAGTCAACGGCTTTCGGTTCCGGTTGGAACGGCTGTTTTAGAATGTGCCCCGACCTCGCTGAGTGTTCAAATTCAGCAGTTCAGTCACCGCATCGGACACGACACCTCGATCGATCTAGTGCCGTTGTTTTTGCTGCCGGGAGTGCACATGAGCGAAGATATTCCCGAACAGGTTGAACTTGCGCGTTCACACACTCAGTCGCAATTAACGCTACTCCCACACGTTGGTAGTCATTCAGGAATTGCCGCGCTGCTAAAGCGGCGATTTGGCCACGCTGAGAATCGGATTTTGCTTTCGCATGGAAGCCGTCGATCGGGCGTCAATGAGACGGTTGAAGCGATCGGCGCACAAGTTGACGCCGCGATCGCGTATTGGCTTGTGCCGCCAAGCGTTTCGGATCAAATTGCTCAACTTGTCGATCGAGGATGTCAGCAAATCACGATTTTGCCGTATTTTCTCTTTTCAGGAGGCATTACCGACGCGATCGCAAAATCGATCCGAGATTTAGCGCAACGCTATTCGCAAACAAATCTTCAACTTCTGTCTCCGATCGAACTAAGTGATGATCTCGTTGATTTGGTTGTGGAATTGATTCAATCGACACAGCGTCACTCACCGTTGCATAGGCTGCAAAAATAAACGCATATCTTGAAAGAGAATTCGATAAATTTAACCTCTTCTTTAGATTTTCTTTGATTTTTGGTATTCTATGCTGCAAATTGCAGCGATTAGACTGACTAGCTTGAAGTCATCCGGCTAAATTAGCCGCAATTTATGCCCCCCACTGATTTGCTCGTTCATGACATTTGACACTACTGAAATGATGAATTCTACCTGCATCGGTAAAGTGTACTTAGTGGGTGCAGGCCCAGGCGATCCAGGCTTATTTACAATCAAAGGAAAAACGCTGTTAGAGTGCGCGGATGTCGTTGTGTACGATGCGTTGGTCAGTCCGCCAATTCTAGCGATGATTAATCCCCAAGCGAAGCGAATCGATGCAGGCAAACGGCGGGGACGACACTCGATGTCGCAAGACGAAATCACGCAGGTTTTGATCGATGAAGCGCAAACAAACGCGATCGTCGTTCGCTTAAAAGGCGGCGATCCGTTTGTGTTCGGACGCGGCGGCGAGGAAATGGCGGACTTAGTTGCAGCCAACGTTCCGGTCGAAGTGATTCCGGGCATCACCTCAGGAATTGCGGCTCCGGCTTACGCTGGAATTCCCTTAACGCATCGCGCCTACAGTTCTTCGGTGACGTTTGTGACCGGACACGAAGAAGCAGGAAAATATCGTCCTGCGGTGAACTGGAGCGCGATCGCCCACGGCTCAGAAACGATCGTCATCTACATGGGCATTCACAATCTGCCGTACATTATCGAGCAACTGAATGCAGCAGGCGTGAGTTTAGAAACGCCGATCGCGCTGGTTCGTTGGGGCACTCGTCCTGAGCAGGAAGAATTAATTGGAACGTTGGCAACGATCGTGGCTCAAATGGAAGCGGTGCAGTTTGCCGCGCCTGCGATCGTGGTGATCGGCAACGTGGTGAATTTGCACCGCATTTTAGCGGGGTGCCGTCCGCAGTTTGCTACACCTTAGCAGCAATCCCAGTTGTATAAAACCTCCGAGAAATCTAGTCGTTTTAAGGCTTCTTCGGCGATAAAAAAGTTACCAATTCCACTATCTCCCCACATCAGATCGATTCCGGTTTCTGCGTTAGATTGACGTTCAACTTCATCGGAATCTAGCTGGAGAAGCAAAACGTAGTTCTGATACCCTCCATATGATCGGGGATCAGTCTGCGTAAAATAGGGATACCCGCCGATTCGATGTCCGCTTCCGTCGCTGATGTAATCTTGATACTCCTCATTCAATTCATCTATTAATTCATCATCAAAGGCTGAAAATCGATCGCCTAAAACTCGATCGAATTGATAATCCGATTGTGAAATCGGGGCGCTTTTTAGCTCAAACTCCAGTTGCGCTGAACCTTTGTAGATTGGCCCGTTTTCAAATTCTGGTAGAAAGCTGAAATCGCTGATCAGATGATCCTGGGTTTTGTCGATTTGATCAAAATACAAAACTCGAAACTTGGCTTGTTCGGTTGGCGACTCAAAACTTGCGCCGTACAGATCGTCGTCGG
Source organism: uncultured bacterium (assembly GCA_964250455.1). Taxonomy (GTDB): domain Bacteria; phylum Cyanobacteriota; class Cyanobacteriia; order Leptolyngbyales; family Leptolyngbyaceae; genus CAXUFL01. The sequence continues at coordinate 10,069 of CAXUFL010000028.1, read as the reverse complement.
CTGAAATGTAAAACTGCAAAATTCCTGTTTGAGGAAATCCGCTCAGTTTTGGAACTTCCTCAAAATTAATTTGAGTTAGAAGCTGTAACGGAACGCCATCTGGATCTCTGGGATAGTCGATCGTCCTCGGCAGATATGGAACGCCTCCGACTTTGCTTTGCCACAAGCTTAGTCCGCGATGCGGCTTTAGCTTGATTTCGACATACGGCTTGATTGTGGCTTCAACGATCGCTCGATTCTCTTCTAAAATCTGTCGGAGAGTTGGAGATAAATCTTCAGGCAAAGAAAGCTGCATATTATCGGCAAAGCAAAGAGTAGTGCAGCTAAACTACCACAAAAATTAAGTCAAATTGTCGATCGCCACCGCCTCAATTTCTTGCGCAGGCTGATACCCAAACACGCGCGAATAAAAATAGAATTCGCCGTCTAAAGCGCGTTTGATATTTTCAGCTTTGCGGAATCCGTGTTGCTCACCTTCAAACAAAACATACGCAACAGGTAGACCTTTTTCGCGGAGTGCGTTTACCATCATTTCGGCTTGGTTTGGCGGCACAATTTTATCCTCGTCACCCTGGAAAAAGATCACCGGACAAGAAAGCTGATCGACCGCATTAATCGGCGATCGCGCTTCGTACAAATCTGCCCGCTCTGGATACGCGCCGATCAATCCGTCTAAATAGCGCGATTCAAATTTATGGGTATCTTCTGCCAATGCTTTGAGATCGCTAACGCCATAGTAACTTGCACCCGCTTTAAACACATCGCGGAACGTTAATGCACACAGCGTTGTATATCCGCCTGCACTACCGCCCGCAATCACTAAGCGATCGCCGTCTACTTTGCCTTGTTGAGCTAAATATTTCGCTCCGTTCGCGCAATCATCCACGTCGACAATGCCCCACGTTCCTTTGAGGCGTTCGCGATAGTCGCGCCCGTATCCGGTGCTACCGCCATAGTTGACGTCTAGAACGGCAAATCCGCGACTCGTCCAGTATTGAATTCCTAAATTGAACGCGGCGGACGTTGCAGCAGTCGGCCCGCCGTGACTTTTAACTAACATCGGAGGGCGTTCGCCTTCAGGAGCAGTATAGTCTTTGTTTTTGGGAGCGTAAAAAAAAGCGTGGGCGGTTTGATGATTTCCAGTTGGAAACTCGATCGCTTCAGGATTGGAAAGATAGCCCGAATCAATTTTTAATTCAGTCGATCGACGCAAAACTTTAAACTGATTTGTTTTCAAATCAAAGCGCACGATCGCACTCGGTTCAGTAGGCGATCCACCGACAAAAACAGCTTGTTCAGGCGTAACTTGCAGCCCAGCAATACTGGTATAAGGCGTGGAAATATCAATCAGTTCGCGTGTCTTTAAATGGAGACTTGCAAGCCGACTAAATCCGTTTTCAATATAGGTGCAGATGATTTGATCATTCGATGCAAACCCATAAGTAGACATGCCAAATACCCATTGCGGCAATCCAAACTCAACGGATTTTTCGTAAATCAATTCAACTTGATTTGTTTGAGGATTCCACGAATAGAAATTCCACCATCCGGTACGATCGCCCACAAAAATTAGCGTTCCATCCGGCGACCATTCCGGTTGAAAAATTGATTCTTCAACGCCGCCTGCAATTTTTTGCGGATTCTGAAGTGACCCATCGGCGTTAAGTTTTGCCGTCCACAATTCCGTTCCATCCCACGGCATATTCGGGTGGTTCCAACAAATCCAACTCAGCATCGAGCCATCCGGACTCAAACGCGGAAAAGCATAAAAATCATACCCCGAAGCTAAAACAGTTTGTTCAGCATCAGAATCTAAAGGAATACTCGCGATCGTATTTTCTGCTTCGCGCTCAGGATTGCGATGATCTTCGCGCACACAAACTAATCGATTTTGTTGGCGATCTAAAATTGCATCTGCGTACCGCAACGCCGCTTCAGATGTAATCGGCGTTGGGTCAGATCCAACTTTTTGAGAATAAAGCCGTTGGTCTGCAAAATTCGAGAAAAAAACCGTATTGTTAACAATCATAAATGCTCCTCCACCGTATTCATGAACGCGAGTTCGAGCATTAAACGGCGCAGGCGTAACGTCTGTGATTTGACCGGATACTCCTCGTTGAACAATCACATTTCGACCGCCTTCGCTTGGACGCGACTCACTCCAATAAATATCGCTGCCATCGAGCTTAATTTGTCCAAGACCGATCGAGCCTGCCACAATCAAGTCAGACGTAATCGGCGAGTTCCACGCGCCATAAGCTGCAACGCTCATTACAATTCTCCGTAACGATTGAGTCTAGAAAATGAATGTCTTCAACTTATCATCTACAACTCAGGATGCGGGTTCAACCTTGCTTCAAAAAATCGTGTTACAGTGAGGGTGAGGGCTTGAATTCGGTTGTCAGGTTTGTTGTTCTAGAAACCAGCTTGTTTGTTTTCTCAAGACTGACCAGTTCGTTACGTGAAGCAAGGCACCGTTCCGAATCTAAGATCTCGCTCATTTCTGGTTCTGGAGATACTTTTCAATGTCGATTTATGTTGGTAACCTGTCCTACGAGGTTACACGGGAAGATTTAACCGCCATTTTCGCAGAATACGGTAGCGTCAAACGTGTCCAACTCCCGGTTGACCGGGAAACGGGACGAATGCGCGGCTTTGGATTCGTGGAAATGGAAACCGACGCCGAAGAAAACGCAGCGATCGAAGCCCTCGACGGTGCCGAGTGGATGGGTCGGGATATGCGCGTCAACAAAGCGAAGCCGCGTGAAGAATCACGCGGTGGTGGCGGCGGTGGCGGCGGTGGTCGCGGTGGAAACCGGGGCGGTTTCTCGCAGCGCTACTAATCATTAGCTCGGTATAATTCCCCTGCTGCTCGTCTTTCGGCGATTAGCAGGGGAATTGCCGTTTTTAGACTGACCCAGTATGAGAGCGAAAATCGAAGACGACATTTTGTTTTTACATCACGAAGACGTTCCGCCGTTCAAAAAAGGCGGCTCGATCGTGCGCAATAGTTATTTTTGGGCGTTGAAGTCGATCGCGGGTCGAGCCAGTCGAGGTCGCGATTGGGAATACGAACCCGAAGTTTGGTTCGCGCTCAGTCGAATGCTGCTGTCGTTTACCGAATCTGGCTATTTAGGATTGTCGGAAACAATGCTAGAGTTTCCCGAATCCAGTGAAATTCCAACCCTGCTGCGATCGGTGTCTACGTGGCTTTAAGCGCTGACAATTCCTGACCACTGCGCTTTTTTCAGCTTTTCTCGACGGTATGAGAAAAAGTGAGTAGCATCTTGATACGTGCAGTAAGGCGCGATCGCAATCTGCTCGGGTGCAATGCCTAACTGCTCAAGCTGAATCGCATTCACGCGCCGCACATCTAAGCGCACTCGTCCCGGTGTTGCATCAGGCAAAATCGGAGACTGATCAAGCTGCATGAGCTGATCGATCTCAGCCATCCCGATCGATTGACCTACTTCGATTGCAACGGATTCGGATACTTGATAAACTTCACCCGCGATCGCGGGTCCTAGCGCGATTCGCAAATCCTCAAGCTGGCTGCCTTGCTTTTGCAGCAGGTTAACAGCAACGGGCACAATTTTCTGACTGGTTCCGCGCCAGCCTGCATGAACGGCGGCAACGTTTCCGGTTTTTACATCTGCGATCAAAGCAGGCGTACAGTCAGCACTACACGCCCACACCGCTTGATGAGCACGATCGCTGATCACCCCGTCGGCCAACGGGAAGTTCTCACCAGAAATGCTAGAGGCAGGTAAAACGGTATTGCCGTGAACCTGCTGCACGCGATACGCCTGCGCTGAAGGATTCAGCACTTCAACGAGTTCAAACGGCGATCGGGGCGAAAACTGCTGTGTGAAGAAACCATGTTGCCAGGATTCGAGAAGCCCACACGTCAGATAAGGCAAATCATTCCAAGTTTTCCAATGCCAGGTCTGCATAAACACTTTACGGAATTGCTCAGCTTACGTTAGTTTAACAACGGCTCAGGCAAGTTTTGATTGAAATCAATCAAAACTCGTTCCACAAATTCCGGGTTTCTACGATCGGCTTGAGAATAAATCTTTAGCACAATCTCAAGGCTAGAAGAATTTACGCTTAATCCTTTTACGGAGTGATCGATTAATCTCCTCATCACTCCGAAGTATTTCACACTCCACAATGTTGTTTTGATGAAATTAATCAATGCGCTTCAAAAATATGCGTAAAACTCGGTACGATCTGTCTGGAGTGTGATTAATTAGTGTAAAGAACTTTCTAAGCGTGACTGGAACCTAGTTACTACGGTCATCGACCTGTAAACACTAGCAAACTTTGTGAATCGGAGATTTCAACATGACCCAACAGCCTAACTCGTTTGTCCGATCGTCGCTACGCCAATCGAAGATTTTCTTCAAACGGCTCGCCTATCTGGGCAGTTTAGGCGTGTTCAGCAGTGGGGTTGCAATCGCTCAAACGCCTGCTCCGACTGTTTCTCCGTCACCTGTTTCTCAATCGACCGATGTGACCGTGCCGATCGCGTCTAGTCCCGCACCTACGGCGATCGCGTCACCGCAACCCGCTTCCACGGCTACCCCCGAACCCGTTGCACCCAAACCCGCAACACCCGTGATTATTGAGTCACCCGCTCCCAAAGCGGAAGCGTCACCTAAGCCTCAAGCGCCAAGCGCTTATCAAGCCCCAAGCTCGATCGTCATCACCGATCGCAAATCAGGCTGTGAATTCGCTATGGCGCAGGGTCAAGCGGTTTCAGGTCGCTGCGGTAACGTCACTGCGACCACGCCTCAAAACACGGGAATTGGCAACACGATTTCTAAAGCGATTTCCAGCGTGATTCGTCCGAAATTCGCGACGCCTACCCCGGATGCACCCGTTGACGCGATCGCGTCGAGTAGTTCAAATGCAAGTTGGACACCGCCCTCGATCGTGCCGCCCTCGTTTGTGCAAGATTATTACAACCGCACGATTCGCCCGCTTGGACTGCCCGGAAACGGCGACGTTCGGTTGTTGTTTCCGCTTTCGATTCCCGCAGCGATTTCGTCGATTTTTGGCTGGCGCGTTCATCCGATTTCCGGTTCACAAAGTCTTCATACAGGAACGGACTTAGCCGCTCCAATGGGAACTCCGGTTCTGGCCGCACTAACCGGGCGCGTGATCATGGCGGATTTCTTTGGCGGATATGGATTAGCGATCGCCCTAGAGCACACCAACGGCACGCAGCAAACGCTGTATGGCCACTTGTCCGAGATTTTTGTCAAACCCGGCGATGTGATTAAGCAGGGAACTGTGATCGGGCGGGTTGGCAGTACAGGAAATTCTACCGGGCCGCACTTGCACTTTGAGTTTCGTCAGCAAACGCAAGATGGAACGTGGGTTGCACAAGATCCCGGTTCAGCGCTAGAGCAGTCGATGGCGCAGCTTGTGAAGTCGATGCAGGTTACGCAGCAAGCCCCGGAGAATTCGGGACAGCCGCGATCGTAGTGAGCTTACGCAAGTTGAGCTTGTGCCCCCTAAGCCTAAATCAGGGATTTAGGCTTAGGGGGCTTAACCGAAACCGATACGCTTGATTGCACTCGGTTAAGTCAGAAATAATGAAATCAAGACGCATTCTTGCTGCATCGCTCAAAAATTCTGGCTAGACCTCAACACCATTCTTCAGAGTGCGCTTGGCGTTTTAACTGAATATTACCCAGGTGTTTTTTCACGGTATCGATCGTGATATACAGCCGAGACGCAATTTCTTTGCGCGACAAATTACAGCGCTTAAGCGACCACACCTCAGCTTCTCGCGGCGTTAAACCATATTGTTTGGCTTCGGTCAGCGCCAAACTCGACCACGATCGTTGCTGATCCTCAAGTCGCACCAGCAAACAAGTTTCTTGGTCGAGTTGCATCCACTGCACTCGAACTCGATAGCTTTGCTCATTAAGCTTGAGTTCAGATTCAATCACGACGACTTGATCGCCAAACACTTCACGGCTTTCGATTAACGCTTCACACGAACGCCAGACCTCAGAGGGAACCCGACTCGAACCGAGCGATCGAACAATATCAGTCGCGGGCGTATTGGCGTACAGAATGTCGCCGTTTGGATGCAAAACTAAAACGCCATCAACTAATCCTTCGAGCACCGACAACAGGAAACGAGGAGTCTTAAACATAATCTTCATTTGAGGGCGCAATGAACGATAAATTCGGTTGACCCACCGAATCTTTGTATGTTCCGACAATAAGCGATCGTGCTCTGGCGTGTCGGTACAGAAAAGTAAGGGCTTGATGTTATAAATTGTTAGCTCTAGGAAGTCTTATTCACTCGATAATTAAAATAGCCGTAATGCCCCTGGATTGAATTGAAGATTTGACTAACGCTCGAAGCAAGAAATAGGTTGGTGGCTCGAATCATCAGGGGAAAAATTGTGGGGTGCCTCCATGATGACGATCGATGAAGCTTTGATCGTTCTAGATGCGTTATTAGGACACGAACCTTTAACGCATTTGCAGGAAACTGTGTTTCGATGTGCGTGGGATGGGCAAACCTATGCAGAAATCGCAAAAAAAGTGAATCACGCGCCAGATTACGTCAAGCTGGTGGGGTCTCAACTTTGGCAAACTATTTCGGATCAAATTGGACAGCAAGTTACGAAAAATAATTTTCGAGTTGTTTTGCGGCAGTGGCAGAGCAATCCAGCAGAGATTCGTAAAGCAAATCGCTGTGATTGGAGCGATGCAGTTGATACGTTTAATTTCTGCGGTCGCAACCGGGAACTCGCTGAGCTAGAGCAATGGATCGTCGATCGCAATTGTCGATTTGTTTCGGTGCTTGGCATGGGTGGGATCGGTAAAACGGTGCTGACGCTGAAACTGGCGCAGCAAGTGCAGTCTAAGTTTGAGTCAGTAATTTGGCGATCGCTGAGAGATGCCGCGTCGATCGACGTGCTGCTCACTGATTTGGTGCAGTTTCTCTCAAATCAGCAGGAAACCGAGCTGCCAAAAACCGTTGACGGCAAAATCGGGCGGCTGATGCAGTATTTACGATCGTCACGCTGCTTGATTGTGCTCGACAACGTTGAATCTATTTTAGATGTTGGCGATCGAGCAGGGCATTACCCGATCGGGTACGAATCTTACGGTGATTTATTTCGACGCATCGCAGAAACCGCGCATCAAAGCTGTCTTGTTTTGACCAGTCGAGAAAAACTGCCGGAAATCCTAGAAAGTGAAACGGCGCGATCGTTTCGACTGAGTGGATTAAGCGCGATCGAGGCGGTTCAACTGCTGCAATTCAATCAGCTTGTGGCAACGGCTGGTACTTTAACGCAGCTAATCGAGCTATACCGTGGAAATCCATTGGCGCTAAAAATTGCCGCAGCGACGATTCAAGAATTATTTGATGGCGATGTTGCAGAATTTTTGCATCAGAAAACGGCTGTTTTTGGCGACATCACCACGCTGCTCAATCAACAGTTCGATCGCTTGTCGGATCTCGAAAAGCAAATTATGACGTGGTTGGCAATCAATCGCGATGGGGCGACGATCGCGCAGCTTGCCGAAGATATTGTTCCTTTGATTCCCAAGCGGTATTTGATCGATGCGGCTTCGTCGATCGCTCGTCGCCCGATCGTTGAGAAACAAGGTGCATTGTTCACGCTGCAACCTGTGGTAATGGAATATGTGATTAATCGCTTAATCGATCGTGTATTTCAGGAATTATGTACAGAAGAATTTTGCGATTTGATGTCTTATGCGTTAATCAAAGCCAGCGTTGAAGATCACGTACGCGATCGCCAAAAGCGCATGATTCTTGAGCCGTTAATCGATCGCTTAACGTCGTTATCTCATTGCTCGATCCATCTCGAAGATAAGCTCCGGCGCATCTTAATCAAGCTGCGTGACCAATTCGGCTGCACGCCTGGATACGCGGCGGGCAACGTGCTTAACTTACTCATCTGCCTCAACGCCGATCTGACTGGCTATGACTTTTCAGATTTAGCCGTTTGGCAAGCGCACCTTCAAACCGTCGATTTGCATCAAGTCAATTTTTCTCGCGCTGACTTTAAAAAATCAGTCTTTGCCGAAACGCTGAGTAATGTCTGGACGATCGCGTTTAATTTCGATAGTACCGTTTTAGCCGCAGGCGATACGGCTGGAAATATTCATTTGTGGCGCGTTGCCGATTATCAGAAACTGCTCGTTTGCGAAGGGCATCACCATTGGATTTGCGGTGTCGCGTTTAGCAACGATGGCAATACGATCGTGTCGTGCAGTGGCGATAATACGATCAAATTCTGGAACGCTCAGACCGGAGAATGTTTGCATACGATTAGCGATCATGCAGATTGGGTAATCTCGATCGCGCTGTCTCCGGATAATCGGTTGCTGGCGAGTAGCGGTGCCGATCGCACCGTGCGAATCTGGGACTTTCACACCCAAAAATGCTTGCAGGTTCTTGAAGGACATCAACACTGGATTTGTAGCATTGCGTTCGATCCGACTGGAAGTCAGCTTGCTAGTGCGAGCGACGATCGTACCGTGATGCTTTGGGATATTAAAACCGGAGCATTGCTTCAAACACTCGAAGGACACCGCGATCCGATCCGAGCCGTGGTTTACAGCCCGGATGGACGGATTTTAGCGACGGGTAGCGAAGACACCACGATTAAAATCTGGAACCCTCAAACCGGAGCTTGTCTTAAAACACTAATCGGGCACGGTGATCAAATTCGTGCGCTTGATTTTAGTTCTGATGGCAAACGTTTGATTAGTGGCAGTTTCGATCACACGCTGAAAGTATGGGATCGCTTCACAGGTCACTGTCTTAAAACGCTGCAACAGCATCGCGGTGTGGTGCGATCGGTTCAATTCAGTCGGTGCGGTCATTTCTTTGCAAGCGGCGGCGCAGATCAATCAATTCGAGTGTGGCACGCTCAAACCGGGGAATGCATCAAAACGCTGCAAGGCTACACAAATCTCGTGCTGTCTGCGGCCTTCAGCCCAAATTCTGAACGGATTGCCAGTTCTAGCAGCGATCAAACGGTGAGCTTATGGAATCCCCGATCGAGTCAGTGTCTTAACACGCTGCACGGTCATACAAACTGGGTGTGGTCGGTGGCATTTAGTCCGGATTCCTCGAAGCTTGCCAGCAGCAGCTTTGATCAAACCATTCGCGTTTGGGATTGCGATACAGGCGCGTGCCTGCAAACCTTGCGCGGTCATACAAACTGGGTGTGGTCAGTGGCATTTAGTCGAGACGGCACAATTCTTGCGTCGGGTAGTTTCGATCAGACCCTTCGCTTATGGAATGTTGAGAGCGGCAATTGTTTGATCATTCTTATTGCTCAAAGTCGAATTTGGTCGATTTGCTTTGCTAACTCGGATGAAGAATTGCTGGCAAGCGGTGCCGAAAATGGCAATATTGATCTGTGGAATCCTCACACTAGAGAATGTTTGCAAACGCTGATTGGACACACCAGCCGCGTTATGTCGCTGGCGTTTAGCGCAGATGGCAAAACGTTAATCAGTGGCAGCGAAGACTGCACGATCAGGATTTGGGACATCAAAACTCGACAATGTTTGCAGGTGCTGCACGATCGCGACCGCGTGCTGTCGATCGCCGTTTCTCCATCGGGCAAAATAGCCAGTGCAGGCGTTGATCGCACCGTGAAGCTGTGGAATCTCAAAACCGGAATTTGCGAATCGATCCTGACCGGACACGTCGATCGCGTGTGGTCGGTTGCTTTTAGCATCGACGGACGAGCGCTCATCAGTGGCAGCGAAGATCAAACGATTCGGATTTGGAATGCGCAAACCGCTCAATGTGTTCGAGTGCTGCAAAAACCGCGACCGTATGATGGCATGTCGATCGCGAATGCAAACGGAATTACACCTGCTCAAAAAATGACGCTCAAAGCACTCGGTGCCGTTGAGTAACGGCAAGGGAAAGCCAATTCCCTTAAATTGCGTTGTCGCGTGAATCTGCTTTTTCGCGAAGACCATTTAGAAATTTTATAGCTGTAGCCAAACAGGTTAGGACGTAAACTGAAAGAGTTGGGAATCTGCC
>CAXUFL010000027.1:0-60572 GCA_964250455.1 uncultured bacterium | reverse complement strand
CCACAGGTTGGCGCTTTCGCGTCGCTGTAGAGTAGTCGTCATAGGTTGAATAATTCCAGTGATTTAAAGAATGATGATGTGGTGTTAACCACACTTTACATAGTAGGGAAAAAATTAAAATTTGTAAAGTACTTTAACAATACATTTGGGTTTCTCTTCCTTAAGACTCACCTAAGCAATTAGATTGAGCTTGAAAAGCGTCTTGAGCAGGGCAGTGCTTTGCACTATGCACAGACCGTCAATATTCTAGAAAGCAGACTCGCTTTTAACTTGGTGCTTCTAATGCTTGTAATCGTCGAAACGACGATCGCGCCCTAGCAATTGTTTTGTTTACAAAGCTGCGTTACTGAAGAACTCCGTTTTGCTAAGCTAAAATGAGCGCAACTTAATTCCTTCTAATGGTTCGTGTTTCATAATCCTCGTCGTAGAAGGTCTAATCTTTGTTCGGACCTGGCGATGCGAAATCACCTCGACCTCTAAGACGCTGCACAAATCTTAACCGCTCTGATTCCTTTTGACGAATCAGCCGTTGCAATAGCATTCTTCTGATGATGTATTGTAGGAAATTCATCTCCACCACGACCTTCTCTGATCGACAAAGGCTCAGAAAGAACAGTTTTTAGCTCGGCTTCCCCACGAGTGGAACTTGGGTTTGAGGAATGAAGAGGAAAGCCTTAAGCAACAATCAGCGCTTTCTTTCTAGATGACTTTGATTGAAGAGAATCCTTTGCAACTTAAAGCTTCTTAAAGATTTAAGGAGCTTCTTGAAGTTACTGTCGTAGCGATCGCCCTTTGCGAATTGACATATTTTTAGGAAAACTTAAAACACAGTAGCTTCTTAAGTTTCTACTAGTACTTCGTCAAGTTGCGAATGAAGAATCTATCATGCCAGCTTGCCAAACAAAATTTTGAAGTAGAAAAACTTGCTATTTAACACGAGTTTTGGATAAACGATACCTTAATGTGCGCTGACAGCTTCAGTTACTAGATTCAACCGGGACTTACATTATTTAATCGTTTCTCCAGTCTTTTGAGGACACTAAATCACCAATACGATCGCGCAATAGAAACTCGTTCTCTTCTAGCGCTTGTTCAACCCACTTCCATTCGCGCACAGGAATGTGTTTGCTCAACGTATAAATCGGCTGTTGCGAACTAACCACACCCTGCTGCAACAGAAACAACACCTCGGCTTGAAGCATCGGTAGGGAATATTGAAGAAGCATTAATTTCACCTCAAAGCTAAGAAAGATGAGAAAAGGGGATTTCTCATCTTTCTTAGTAAAACTAGCTTTAGCAAATACAAGACCGAGTTTTCAAATCAAATCGGTAGCCGCTAGGAAGAACATGAAGCTTAATCCCACACAGCGCTAATGGTTCATCTTTGAGAAGTTGATTAACGTTGTTATAAGTTGCACCTTCCTCATCAACGATCGTCACTGAACCTTCGCCGATCACTTCAACTTCGTGACCGTGAACGACGATCGCCGTATTCTCGTCAATGCCAAACCCTAGTGTTGCAGGTTCTAGGGCAACTGCGGACAATAAGCGATTGAGCCGGCCGCGCTGAGAAAAATGCTGATCAATAATTACGTTTGGCAAAAAGTTCATGCCGCGATCCATTGTCACCGCATCCGGGCGAGCGTGAGTTTCAGATTCACCCTCAACAATCATTTTGTCGGGCATCATCGCCGCACCCGCACTCGTTCCGGCAATCACAATGCCTTCTGAAAGACGCTTGTGCATGGCGGTATCGAGTTCTGAATCTTTGAGCAAATCAAGGATTCGGGCTTGATCACCGCCCGTGAAAAAAACGCCAGTCGCTTCTGAAATGGCAGCGATCGCGTCGGGATGGCTTGCATCTTCGCGCCGCAGAGTATCAACAACTTGAATATTCTCAGCCCCAAGCCGTCTGAAAATATCAGTGTATCGATTGCCTGCTCCTCGTGGATCGCCAGTTGCCGCAGTCATGATAACGATTCGAGCCTGTAGACCCCCTGCCCGTCGAACAAATTCCCGTAGAATTCTGCATTCGCCTTCTTTATCTTCTGCACCCCCAATAATAATAAGTTGTCCATAAGTTTCCGGAAGTGATACGTCGTCTGATGCAGTAGACAACGTTTCTTGTGTACTTTCTACCATACTGTTGCTAAACCAATAGATTAAATCTGAACATTCGTCATCTTCACACAACCTTCATGTCATTAAAATCAACTTTTGGTAGAGATTGATACAGAAAGTTTGAAAACTACTGCAACAGAAAAGGTTGCCAAACATTGGCAACCTATATCGGCATCGCAACCTGCTTTGAAGCTTTTATATAGGTCGCGTTGTTGAGTTTTGGCGGAATAGAAGTTGCAGAATCGAAGGGTTCACTTTCACCTTTAGTACATCAACTAAAAAGGCTCGCGCCTTTTCTAGTGGGAGATGACGAGTCTTTCCTTCATAAATAATCTGAAATTCATCTGGATACTCACTATCACCATATCCAGAAATTAGATGATGCTCAAATGCTTGCATAGCGAGGGTGCGAACTTCATCTCTCAACGTCGCTTTCGAGTTGTTGATTGCTTCTGTACTGTTCGCTCGTTTAAGTGATCTGCGATTAAATAACACTTGAAAAAGCGGAGGATTTGCGTCTACGTCTAGTAAACTAACTAGATAAGTGCGTGCCTTTTCTAGCAGAAAATGTCGAGTTTTTCCTTTGTAGATAATTTGAAATTTATCAGGATATTCACCGTCGCCATAACCGGAAATTAAATGGCGTTGAAATGCTTTTTGCGCGAGCATACGGACTTCATCTCTTAAAGCAGCTTTCGATTTATTCATGGCTGCATCCTTGAATGGTTTGCCTCTAACAGTAATGTTAAAAGCAAGATGTATCACCTATCACTAGTTCTATTTCGGTTGAAGCATTTTATTTAGATTGAAGAACTTTATTTGGAAGTAACTTACGGTAGAGGCAGAATATCAAAAGCGCAGCTAGGTTAAGCTTGAAGTCCTGTTGTTTGAAACATGGTTGTAGATCATACGAGCGGTGCAGTGCGAAGTAATGCTAGAAGAACGGATGTATTCGACTTATTTAACTTTAAGCATTACATCGGAGCGAATCCTTATCTCAATACGGCAGCTTACGTGTTTGATTTCGCCGTATCAGACAGCGCAGCTCTTTTGTCGATCGAATCCTACCTCGCTCCAATCCGCGATCGCTATCCGCATTTAGGCGAGGAAACCTACGAGTCTTATGCTCACTTGTTTGCTCGAACCGTTGCCCAAGTAAGCGAGCTAGAAATGGAGCTGCATTTTAATCAGTGGAGCTTAAAACCGATAAACGCGGCGTTGACGAGGATTGCAGTACAAGCTTTGCACGCTCGAACGGGTCGCGCCGTGATTTACTGCGTTTGGGATTGGTTTGAAGCCATTTCTCAAGGGAGAGACTTTTTGATCGACGACCAAATCGCAGAAATTCAGGCGTTTTTTCGCCGATCGGTTTACGGCGGTCCGACTGTTTATGCTTTACTAAAAACGAGCGATCGTTTGGGGATTCCCGCGTTTTATTTGTGGGATGAAGGGTTAATGCAATACGGGTATGGCAAAAATCAGATTCGAGGCAGTGCTACGACGTTTGATATCGATAGCCATCTAGATTCTGACTTTACAACTCGCAAAGACGACTGCAAGGCATTCCTTAACACGCTAGGATTTCCGGTTCCAAAAGGTGAAATTGTCGATCGAGTTTCAGACGCGATCTCGGTTGCTAAAAGCATTAGTTATCCGGTTGCTGTTAAACCTGTTGTTGGACATAAAGGTATCGGAGTAACCGCCGACGTGCAGGACGCCGATGAACTAGAGCAAGCGTTCGATCGGGCTGTTGACGCGATTCCACCAGATCAACCGATTCGCGTGATTGTTGAGCAAAGTATTACCGGGAAAGATTATCGACTGCTGTGTGTGAATGGTCGATTTGTAGCAGCTACGGAACGCCGTCCGGCTTCAGTGATTGGAGATGGCGACTCAACAATTCAAGAACTAATCGATCGCGAAAACCGCACCGCAGCTCGATCGGACACGCCAACCTCGCCGATGGGTAAAATCAAGTGCGATGAAGCGATGGAGCTTTATCTCAAAGAGCAAGCCTTGTCGCTCGATAGCGTAGTTGAGCGCGATCGTACCGTTTATCTACGAAAAGTGGCGAATTTGTCAGCAGGCGGACTCAGCGTTGATGCAACGCGCACGATTCATCTAGATAACGTGATTTTGGCGCAAGACATCGCTCAGCATTTTCGCTTAACTTGTTTGGGAATTGATGTCATTGCTCGCGACCTTTCTAAATCTTGGAAAACCGGAAACTTTGGCATTATCGAGATCAATGCCGCACCGGGAATCTTTATGCATCTCAAACCTGCGATCGGCGAAAGCGTTGATGTTCCCGCTTATATTCTCAAAACCTTTTTTGATGCGAGTCTTGATGCCCGAATTCCAATTATTAGCTTTAATCAAGTCACGGTGCAAGAGCTTCAAGAAATGATTGATTTCATTTTGCTGCACCATCCAGATTGGACGGTTGGCGCAGTGTGTGAAGACGCTGTTTTAGTAAATCGATCGCAGAAAAATCGCCACCCTGATTACAACACGAATGTCCGCAATTTGCTGCGGCATCCAAAGCTTGATTTGTTGATTGTTGAATATCGAGCGAAAGTTTTAGACGAAGAAGGAATGTTTTACTGCGGCAGTAACTTAGTGATGTTGGACAATCCGAGCCAAGTTGAGCAAATGCTGGTTCGAGACGCTTTGAAGGATTCTACGATCGTCACTCGCCAAAACGATGAAATTACGATTCAACGTCAAGGCTTGATCGAACAGTATCAATTGGGGACAGATGAGCCGTTCAGCCGCGTTTATCTAAAAGAAATCGCAACCCTTCTGTAGGTGCGATTCTAAAATAGCGTGAGTTCGGGATAGCAAATTGACTTAAATGTGCCACAGATGCGTGGATTAGCGGGTTGTTGCCATAGATGCGTGGATTAGCAGGTTGTTGCCACAGATGCCTGGCGAATAAATTCGCGGCTACACAGACCAAACCACCCACGGGTTTAAGAGTCAATCACAGAGACTAGTCCCCGAATGGGGACTTCGTTTGTGTAGCCGCGAATTTATTCGCCAGGCATCTGTGGATTAATCAAAACTCACGTTAAAACAGCAATCAATGAGCGCTCTGAAAGCTTTGGTTCGATTAATCGTCGAATCCTGCTTGAACCGCTAAACTCGTGCTGGATCAGTAAATCGGATTTTGAGATAATCTTCTTCCATTTTGGCTCCAGATGGCTGCAATGCTGCTAACGCTTGAGGTAGCACTAGATTTCGACGATGATTACCAATCCGGACATTTAGCTCATCTCCGGTTTTGCTTAATTCGATTTGGGATTTCGCAACTCCAGGTAAATACAGCTCTAAACTGTACTGCTGATTCGGTTCTTGCACGACTCGCAGCGTCGTTTCTTTGTAGTAAACCTGCGATGGATCTTCGTTGTTCGGATACAGCGTTTCTTTTAATCGATCGAGCGCTTCCAATCCACACATTTCCTGAGAATAAAGCGGCACTTCTTTAACTGGAAGCGGCGAGAAATTATTATGAATTTCTTCGCGATACTGCGACTGATTTTCTTTCCAGCGCTGAAAGAACGGATCAGAAACCGAATCCGGAATAATGCGATTGGCAACGACTAAATCTGTTGCAACGTTGTAAAGGCTTAGATACGCATGAGCACGCAGCGATTCTTTGATCACCATTTTTTCCGGGTTCATCACGAGCCGAACGGTCGTTTGAGTGGGATCGGTTAAGACTTTTTCTAACGCTTCAATTTGCTCGTAGAACTCATACGGCGCGTTCATCACTTCTTTATCGGGAAGCGAAAAGCCCGCGATCGGGCGAAAAATTGGTTCGACCAACGGACGCAGCGCGACCGAAATTCCTTGAAACGGCTTATAAAATTTCCGCATGTACCAGCCGCCGACTTCCGGCAAGCTAAGCAACCGAAGCGCAGTTCCCGTGGGCGCAGAATCGATGATCAACACATCGAATTCGCCTTCGTCGTAGTGCCGCTTCATTCGCACTAGTCCGAAAATTTCATCCATACCTGGAAGAATGGCTAGTTCTTCTGCCTGAACGCCATCGAGTCCGCGTGCCTGCAAAACTTGTGTAATGTAGCGCTTTACTGCACCCCAGTTGCCTTCAAGCTCCATCAAAGCGTCGAGTTCTGCACCCCATAGATTCGGGCGAATCAGGCGCGGGTCGTGTCCGAGTTCTAAATCAAAACTGTCTGCCAGCGAATGAGCCGGATCGGTACTCAAAACGAGGGTACGATAACCGAGTTCTGCACAACGCAGCCCAGTGGCAGCCGCAACCGAAGTTTTACCGACGCCGCCTTTTCCGGTCATGAGAATTACACGCATGAGCATCGAGTCCTATCTGAGAATTCGTTTACATTCTTTAATCTATTCCTATCTTCCCACAGCAAAAGGGATTCTGACGACTCCGGATATTAATAGCCCTCGATCGAACTGAAGTTTGATCGAGGGAAGACCCAAGGCCTTTACCCGGAGAACAGGCGTAGAAGTTCTCGCAAAACCTTATGTCAGCAATTATACAGTCGATGCAGTGAGATCACAGAGACTAACATGAAAACTTTACACATTAAAGCGAAACAGCATCACATCGCCTTCTTGCACGACGTATTCTTTGCCTTCACTCCGCACAAGTCCTTTTTCTTTAGCAGCGTTCATCGAACCCGTTGATACTAAATCTTTGTAGGCGACGGTTTCAGCTCGAATAAAGCCTCGCTCAAAATCTGTATGAATCACGCCTGCGGCCTGTGGGGCAACCATTCCGGTTTTGATTGTCCAAGCGCGAGTTTCTTTCGGGCCAGTCGTGAAGTAGGTTTGCAAGCCCAAAAGCTGATAAGTGGCGCGAATCAGCGATTTTAATCCGCCTTCTTCTACCCCTAAAGACGCCAGGAAATCGGCTCGATCGTCGTCTGCCAGTTCAACCAACTCAGACTCAACCTGTGCCGAAACGACAACGACTTGAGCATTTTCTAAAGCAGCAACCGCTCGAACCTGCTCAACCCAATCATTTCCGGTTGCTAAATCCTCTTCAGACACGTTGCAGGCGTAGATCACAGGCTTGCGAGTGAGTAGCCCTAGCGGTTTCACGATCGCTTCCTCATCCTCGGTTAAGCTGACTTGACGCGCAGATTTTCCTTCGTTAAGTGCGGCGCTCAGTTTCTCCAAGGCACTCAGTTCAAGCTGAGCGTCTTTGCTAGTGCGGGCAAGTTTGCGAGTGCGATCGATGCGTTTGTCAATCTGACTTAAATCCGCCAGGGCTAACTCTAAGTTGATAATCTCAATATCGCGGACTGGATCAACCGATCCTGCGACGTGAATGATGTCGTCGTTTTCAAAGCAGCGCACCACGTGAACGATCGCATCAACTTCGCGAATGTTGGCTAAAAATTGATTGCCCAAGCCTTCACCCTGCGATGCACCTTTGACGAGTCCGGCAATATCCACAAACTCAACTCGTGCCGGCACAATTTCAACAGATTTTGAGATCCCGGCTAACACGTTGAGGCGCTCATCGGGTACGGCAACGATCCCGACGTTGGGTTCGATCGTACAAAAGGGAAAGTTGGCGGCTTGGGCTTTCGCATTGGCAACTACCGCATTAAACAAAGTCGATTTTCCAACGTTGGGTAGTCCAACAATCCCGGCTCTTAGCATGGTCTTTTAACAGTAAAGGTCAACGTTATACAGGGTCCGGTATCGTTTGAGGAATCGGAGCAGGAACCGTTTCGGGGACTGGACTCGGAATCGGTTCGGGAACAGGCGAGGGAATTGGCTCTGGTTCAATTCCTGGAATCGGTTCAGGGGCTGGACTCGGAATCGGTTCGGGAATCGGGCTTGGATCTGGGTTCGGATAAACCATCAATCATCCTAACTATAATTTGGCGCTTCTAGCTTAGAAACAAAGTTCGGATGTCACCTCTACCAAGAGGGATGACCGAAAAACGATAGGATTTTGTAGAAATATCTGCCCTAGCAGATTGCACTCAAAATCCTATGATCGAGTCTTCCGCGCTTCCCTTGCTCCGAATGTTGGCGGTTTGTGCTCAGCGTGAAAATGCAGCGTTTCACACACCCGGACACAAAAAACAAGCAAGCTCGATCGAGCTTGAATCTCTGATCGGATCGGCTGTCTTTCGCGCCGATTTACCCGAACTGCCTGAACTCGATAATTTATTTGCGCCGCAGGGCGTGATTGCTGACGCTCAAACCTTTGCCGCAAAAACGTTTGGGGCCGATCATACTCATTTTCTCGTCAACGGTTCAACCTGCGGAATTATCGCGGCAATTTTAGCAACTTGTGCACCTGGCGATAAAATTCTTTTGCCGCGCAATGTCCACCGATCGATTATTTCAGGCTTGATTTTGTCGGGGGCAATGCCGATTTTTCTTCAGCCTGAGTACGATCGAGCCTTAGATATCGCTCACAGCATCACTCCTGAAACGGTTAGTAAAGCATTAAGCCAGCATCCCGACGCAAAAGCTGTTTTAATCGTGTATCCCACTTACTACGGTGTGTGTGGAAATATCGAAGCGATCGCCGATCTCGCCCACGCGGCCAACGTTCCGCTACTCGTGGATGAAGCGCACGGTGCTCATTTTGCGTTTCACCCAGATTTGCCGATTTCCGCTCTCAGCGCTGGAGCCGATTTAACCGTGCAATCTACGCATAAAACGCTGTCTGCTTTCACCCAAGCTTCAATGCTGCACACAAAGGGCGATCGCATCAATTTAGATCGATTAGCTCAAGCGTTGCAGCTTGTTCAGTCCACCAGTCCAAATTATCTACTCCTCGCTTCGCTTGATTCAGCTTGCGAACAAATGGCGCGGAATGGAAAAGGGTTAATGCAGAACACGATCGCGCTTGCCGATCAAGCCCGATCGCGCCTTGAATCGATTCCCGGATTGTCGATTCTACAGCCTCAACAAACATCGGGATTTTTTGCGCTCGATTCAACTCGGCTAACCGTGACCGTTTCAGAGCTTGGAATCGATGGATTTGTCGCCGATGAAATTCTGCATCAGAAGTTTGGCGTGACGGCAGAATTTCCGTCAATGCGGCATCTCACGTTTATTGTGAGTTTGGGAAATACTCAAGAAGATGTCGATCGATTAATCAACGCTTTTGAGAATTTAGCCGCGTATCGAAGCAATCAAACATTTCAATCGGTTTTAATTTGTCAAAATTCTGAAGCAACAATGACGCCACGCGAAGCATTTTTTGCTGAGAGCGAAGTTGTAGAAATCAATAGCGCCACTGATCGCACCTCAACCGAAACCGTCTGCCCGTACCCGCCAGGAATTCCCGTGCTGCTGCCTGGAGAACGCATCACAAAAGGCGCGATCGAGCAGTTGCAGCTAATTTTACAAGCGGGCGGAACGATTAGCGGCTGTGCTGATCCGAGTTTAAAAACGTTGAAGGTCGTCAAAGCGAATTCGTGAATCAGAATAGAAGTAACCTCGATCGTGGTCGAAATCATGCCTTCTCCGCTCTGGTCTTATGTCACACCAGGCATTCCTGACGAATTATTCGAGAATTTGCCAGGAATTCCGATGAGTCAACGAGAAATTCGGCTGTTGCTGCTGTGTCATCTGCGGCTTAAACCAAATTCGGTGCTGTGGGATATTGGCGCGGGAACGGGAACGATTCCGGTTGAGGCGGGATTGCTGTGTCCGAACGGTCAAATTATTGCGATCGAGCGCGATGAAGAAGTCGCAAGCCTGATTCGGCGCAACTGCGATCGCTTTGGCGTTAAGAATGTTCAAGTCGTCGAAGGCAGTGCGCCCGAATGCCTCGCAAATCTGGATCAGGTCCCCGATCGCGTTTGCATCGAGGGGGGTCGATCGATTAAAGCAATCTTGCTTGAAGTGTGGCAGCATCTGCGACCGCAAGGGCGAATTGTGGTTACTGCCGCTAGTTTAGAAAGCCTTTACAAAATTTCTGAAAGTTTTGCTGAACTGCGAGCCTGCAATATTGAAGTGATTCAATCGGCGATCAATCGACTTGAAACTCGTGGCACTCGTCAAACGTTCGCTGCCGTTGACCCAATCTTTGTCTTAAGCGGTGAGAAAATAGAGTAATCCTTCCAATGCCCGTCTAAATCAGATACAGTGTTCCAAAGTAACTCTTAACCTTCTTAACCTAGTTCTAATCAGCAGAGTTGTGAGGAAGTGAAACTTGATCGATGTTAGGGGTTAAGTAAGGACAGTTAGACCAAGTTTCTGTTGTGCAAATCTAAATTGTTATGCCTTGGTCTCGTATTTTTAGTGGAATTGTCGCGATCGCGATCGCGCTAGTGGTGTTCCTTCTCGGCGGATGGTACTTCACTGCTTTTTTTGGACTTATTATTTATCTTGGGCAGCTAGAATATTTCGAGCTAGTGCGGGCAAAAGGCATTGTGCCTGCGGTTAAAACAACGCTGGTTGTCACTCAGCTTTTAGTGATTGTTTCAAATTGGAATCCGTCGCTTGCCGATGCGATTTTTCCCGTGGCAGGCACGCTGATTTGTTTTTATCTATTGTTTCAGCCAAAATTCGCCACGATCGCGGATATTTCCGCTTCAGTCTTGGGCTTGTTTTACGTGGGCTATTTGCCGAGCTACTGGATTCGATTGCGATCGCTTGAACAAGCCGCGATGAGCAATCTGCCGCTCGATGGCTTTTGGATCACCGCGTGGAACGGACTCGAAGCGTTACCCAAAGGCTTAACGCATACGCTGCTGGCGTTTCTGTGCATGTGGGCTGCCGACATTGGAGCGTATACGATCGGGCGATGGATCGGCCGCACGCGCTTATCCGATATCAGCCCGAAAAAAACCGTCGAAGGAGCCGTATTTGGCGTTTCTGCGAGCGTAACCGTTGCCATCGTTGGATCGTGGTACTTAGGATGGCCAGGCTATCCGATTACAGGCGTAGCGCTCGGCTTGCTAGTGGGAATTGCCAGCCTGCTCGGTGACTTGACCGAATCGATGATGAAACGCGATGCAGGCGTGAAAGATTCGGGTCAATTAATTCCCGGACATGGCGGCATTCTCGATCGTGCCGATAGCTATGTGTTTACGGCTCCGTTGGTGTATTACTTTGTCACGCTGGTTCTGCCGTTGCTGCCGCATTAATCAAGGACGCACGGTTAGCTTTGCTTGACAAGTAATTTGTCCGGCCGCGATCGTCAATCCTTGAATTTCGGTTTCATCACCGAGATCAAAGGTGTAGCCGTTGAGGTCGTTGATCGACATGCCGCGCTTGGCGTTGGCGTGCGGCAACCACTGCGGATTAACAAGTTTGAGACGGTTTGGAGTTGCCATTTCAAATCCAGAGCGAATTGCGATCGGTGTTTCGTTTCCGCTTGTTGAAATGAGATTCGCGGCGATCGTGACTTGTTGATCGTCGAGGCGAATTTGGAGATTTTGCAAATTCAAT
The DNA here is from genome assembly GCA_964250455.1 of uncultured bacterium. Lineage (GTDB taxonomy): Bacteria > Cyanobacteriota > Cyanobacteriia > Leptolyngbyales > Leptolyngbyaceae > CAXUFL01. The sequence continues at coordinate 49,031 of CAXUFL010000027.1, read as the reverse complement.
GCTTGATCGGTTGCGTCAGATTGCAGCAAGGTGAGTAAAAATTGCATCACGCCTGCTTGAAGCAACGGAGCATCTAACGAGGCATTGAGATCCGTTTCGAGCAGTAAAACCGAGCCAGCGATCGCGATCGGCTCCAGCAGTCGAAACGGTTTACCGCGCACGACTTGCCCTAAATTCATGCAGATATTTCTTCCGACTAAATCAATTCGGCTTAAATGCAGTCCGCGATACACCGCTTGACGAGCGGCAAGATTCACCTGTGGAATTGATCCCGATAAAATCTGTCGATCGCCTGCCTCGATTTCAAGCTGCAACGCTTCAACCGAATCGACTTGCGATCGTAGCCACAACCGAATTGCAGGCACCAATACTTTACTAATCAGCCGACTGCGTTTCGGTGCAGAATCGGCTAACCCTTCCATTTCAGAAGGTTCTAGGTCTGAATTCATAGCGGCATCGATAAAGGTTGCTTACCCAGTGTACCGGAAAGGCACTTTTGATTAAATTGTCATCGTATTCTGACATTTCTGGGATCGAAACCTGTGTGATTTGATCCCACTAAGTTAAGATATGATGACATTATGATCCCCCAAAGCCTTGTAAATTCATCGATTGTGCTTGAATCAACGGTTCTGACCTCTTGCCTCACTGGGATCTTTGTTGCACTATAAACTCAACTTGTGATCCCCGAATGTGACGGGAATTCTTACCGTGATCCCCAAGCTGCGCTTTGCACAACGGGGTTACTGACCACCTGAAAGGACTGTTATTCAAATCACGGAGTTTGATATGGCTACAGAACGTCCCCCTTTAACTGAAATGACCTTGCGGCAGTTGCGCCGTGTGGCAAGCGAATATGGCGTGTCTCGCTATAGCCGAATGCGGAAAGAGCAACTCCTCGCAGCGATTCAGGAAATTCAACGAACTCGATTTTCAACCCCCATTCCATCACGTACTCTTGAGGCGCAGGAAGCTGTGGAAGCGACCAAATTCGATGTTGGACAAGATGACACGCACGAACTGATCAGCGAAACTGTTTTAGCTACCGTGGACGTCGATTTAGGCGACCTCCCCGAAGGCTACGGCGAAAGTCGCATTGTGATCATGCCGCGTGATCCCCAATGGTCATACACCTACTGGGACGTGTCCAACGAGCACAAAGAAGCGCTGCGTCGTCAAGGCGGGCAGAGTCTTGCACTGCGGCTGTACGATGTCACCGACGTTAATTTGGAATACCAAAGCCCGCACAACGTTCAAGAATATCCCTGCGACGAACTCGCCCGCGAATGGTATTTGCCAGTTCCAGTCAGCGATCGCGACTATGCGATCGAAATCGGCTACCGTGCGTTTGACGGTCGCTGGCTTTTGTTAGCGCGATCGGCTCCGGTGCGCGTGCCGCCCGTGTATCCGTCGGATTGGATCGAAGATCACTTCGTGACGTTAGCGTGGGAAGAAGATTTGCGCGGTAAAACCGTGATGGAATTAGCCCCGCCCAGCCAGCGAGCGATGAGCGCGACAGGCGCAAGCGTCAACGGTGGCAACGCGATCTACGACGAAATTTTTGGCATGACAGAAGGCGTCGAAGCGCAACGAGTCGCGGGATCGCTTTACGGATCGATGCAGCAAAAACAAGCTGGTGTTCATCTCGAAAGCATCAGTTCGTATGTGTTTCCGTCGGGCGTTGGCTTGTGGGCATTGCCAACTTCATCCGGGCTAACAATGTCGGGCGTTGGCTTTTCCGCGTCGGCACCGCCCGTTCGTCCGCGTAAGTTCTGGCTAGTTGCTGACGCCGAACTTATCGTGTACGGCGCAACTGAACCCGATGCAAAAGTCACGATCGGCGGTCGCCCGATCGAGCTAAATTCCGATGGAACGTTCCGATTTCAAATGTCGTTTCAAGACGGTTTGATCGACTTCCCGATCATGGCGGTCGCGGCTGACGGTGAACAAAACCGCGAAATTCATCTGAAGTTTGAGCGTGAAACGCCGAGCCGCCGCACTAATACCAAAGAAGAAGCCGTCGAAGAATGGTTTGCTTAAAGCTTCGTTTGTAGAAGCTTTCCCTGACAAATGAATTGTGTTCTCCCTTCCAGACCCTCGATCGTTAAGCCGATCGAGGGTTTTTTGTCGGTGAATAATGTGATTAAAGTAGAAACCGGAAAGTAACTGCATCGATGGTGCAGCTTTCCGACTATTTTTGTGGGCTATTGGTTATCTTGTTATGACTTTAGAAGAACTTTCTACGGCTTTAGGGAATACGTTCGGCAATCAGGTGCAAACTTTAGCACCGGGATCGTTTCAAATCGAAACTTCGGATTTTCGATTATTAGTGTTGCTGTCTGACGATCATTCTTGGTTAAGAGTGCTACTGCCGATCGCGCCTGCTCAAGATGCGGAACCCTATTGGGAGCAGTTGCTTGAAGCAAATTTCGACACTACGCAAGAAGCTCGATATGCGCTACATCAAGGTGTTCTGTGGACAGTATACCATCATTCTTTAGCCGGACTCACTCAAACTGACTTAGAATCGGTGCTTCAACGAATGCTTGTTTTGCATCAATTCGGGTTAGATGACTCGTTTGATGCCTTTGCTGAAAAGCGCATCCGGCAGATTATTCAAGCCGCGAAACAGCAAGGACAATCGCTCGAAGCAACGCTGCAAACGCTCGATCGATTCTATCAAGAAGGATTAATGGGAGACTTGGAAATGGGAGCACGATCGCGAGAAGAAACGATGTCAGCCTGGCAACGTCAACTTGAGCGATTATGGAATGACGTTGAGCTTTAAAACAATGGATTTGCTAGAAATTCTGCGTCAAGATTATGCCCGATTTCCGCGTGAGCAAACTTACCGGATTTACGCGCAGAATGTTTGGTTTAAAGATCCACTCAATCAGTTTCGCGGCGTCGATCGGTATCGCCAAATGATTCATTTTATTGAGACGTGGTTTATCGATGTTAAGTTGGCGCTGCATCACATCGAGCGAATTGACGATCAAATTAACACTCGTTGGACGCTCAGTTGGACAGCGCCGCTTCCCTGGAAACCGCGCTTGTCGATTCCGGGAAGAAGTGAACTAAAAGTGAATTCAAATCAATTGATTGAGTCTCATATTGATCATTGGGACTGCACAAAATTTGATGTTGTAAAACAGTTATTCAGAACAATGCCTTAACTCAACCCTGATTTTTGAGTACCGTTTAATTAAAGTCGGGCGGTTTCACGCAGGAAAAGAAGATTGCGAATTCGATCAAGTTGGTGTGGTTTTATAGACGCCTGGCGGATCGCTTCGCTAGTTGCTGCGCAAATGAAATCGCTAGGCGTTTGTGCGATCGCTCAATTCGTTATCAATGCGCTCAACCCGATAAAGTTTCAACCCTGTTTTATTTTGAACTCGCTCTAACTCAAGCAAACGCAGAAGCGATCGCGCCCCTCCGCTTTTGCTTGATACAACGCTTTATCTGCCGCACTAATTAGCAATGCGGGCGAGGTAATCAAGCTTGGAATCGTGCTGGCAACGCCCAAACTAACCGTTACCGTTGACGCCACCTTTGACGCCTGATGCTGAATCGCTCGTTGCTTCACACCCAACTGAATCATCTGCGCCACTTGAATTGCACCATCTTGATCAGTATTCGGTAAAACCACCGCAAATTCCTCACCTCCATAGCGAGCAGCAAGATCGATTGATCGCTTTGCCGATCGTTGAATTACCTGAGCTACTTGCCGTAAACAATCATCGCCCGCTTGGTGTCCGTAGGTATCGTTGTAAGACTTGAAAGAATCAATATCACACAAAAGCAGCGACATCGATTTTTGTTCGCGCATCATGCGCTGCCATTCTTGCTGCAAATACTCATCAAAGCGGCGACGGTTGGCTAACTGCGTTAACGCATCAAACGCCGCAAGACGCTGTAGCTCATGATTTGCCGTTTCAAGCTGCTGATAAAGTTGAACTTGCTGAATTAATCGGCGCACTCGCTGCCGCAGCACCGCTAGATGAATCGGCTTTGTGATGTAGTCTACTGCTCCAACAGCAAACGCCTGATCAACCGATTCTTGATCTTCAAGTCCGGTGATGATTAAAACTGGCGTGCGTTTTGTGCCGCTTAATTCTTGAATCCGCCGACAGCAATCAAAGCCATTGAGCACAGGCATAATGGCATCAAGCAGCACTACATCCGGACGCGATCGCGCAAAAATTGCCAAACAAGCCTCGCCATCGTTCGCTTCGACTACTTGATATCCATCTTGCTCCATCGCGTGACGTACACTAAGCCGCATCACCCGATCGTCGTCGGCAACTAGAATCAAAGGTGGATTGTGCAAAGCGGTCACGATCTCTGACATTGCTGAAGTTCCAGTTGTAACGAGGCGTTGAGCCGATGATACTCCGCCTCTAATTGTCCGACTCGACGGGCAACTTGTTCTAGATTTCCCATCGCAGCGCAGCTTTCCAACGTCAAACAAAATTCAGCAATTTGGCTGGCTCCCGCGATCGTGCTTTTTAATTTCAGCGTGTCGATCGCCTGCTGCAACGTTGGTAAATCTGCGACTTTTGCAGCGTAATGCATCGTTTCGATCAAACGGCGGGCGTCTTCTAAGTATTGAGTTTGGTCTTCAGGGGCAATGATGCTAGTAGAGTCGTTTTCTTTGGAGCTGTGCAAAGCCTCGATCGAGGGAGCGAGCATCACCGGGTCGCTGCGAAGCTCTGAAGCATCGATTGCAATTCCGGGTGTAGACCAAAATCGCCGGGGCTGGCATTGATCCAACACTTTCTTGAGCGTATCGATCCGAATCGGTTTGCTGAGGTAGTCGTCCATTCCAGCCTTTAGGCAAACTTGACGATCGCCGTGCATCGCGTTTGCGGTCATCGCGATAATGTAGGGTCGATTGGCGCTTTGTGCGGCTCCGAAAAAGTCATTGCAAGTCCAGCCTTGACGAATGCGCCGAGCGGTTTCGAGTCCGTCAAGGTCAGGCATTTGCACGTCCATTAACACCACGTCATAAAATCGCCGCCGCAGTGCTGCTAAAACTTCGGCTCCGTTGTTGGCAACATCAGCGCGGTATCCGAGCCGTTGCAGCAGATGCAGCGCCACTTTTTGATTCACGATGTTATCTTCGGCAAGCAAAATCCGCAGTTTAGGGGCAACGGACGCTTCAACCTGAATTGGTTCGAGGCGATTTGGATCGACACAAAGCGATCGAGCCACGAGAACGCGAATCGTGAAGTAAAACGCGGAGCCTTGTGCATCCGGCGATCGCGTTAGTCGAAAATTCGTTGGGGCAGTTCCGCCAATGCTGCCGCGACTTTCGACCCACATGCTACCGCCCATTAATTCGCTAAGCTGCTTGCTGATCGCCAGTCCCAACCCTGTCCCGCCGTATTGCCGACTGGTTGAAGAATCAACTTGACTAAATGATTTAAACAATCGCTCCATGCGATCGACGGGAATTCCAATGCCCGTATCGCTCACCGAGAACTGGAGATCAACTCCCTCCGGATCGGGTTTGGATTGATTCGCTAAATCCACGCTAACTAGAATTTGTCCGTGGGGCGTGAATTTAATCGCGTTGCTCAGGAGATTCACGAGAATTTGCCGGAGCCGAGTCACATCGCCCGTGATCTGAGTCGGCACATTAGGCGACAGATTGCACTCGATCGACAGATTTTTCTCAACGGCTTTAGCAAGCATCAAATCGATCGTATCGGTAAGGCACGATCGTAAATCAAACGGCTGTTGTTCGAGTTCTAACTTACCCGACTCGATTTTCGAGAAATCTAAAATATCGTTGATGATCGTTAAGAGCGAATCGCCACTGCTGCGAATTGTTTCAACAAAATCTTGCTGCTGCGGCGTTAAATTCATATCCAGCAGCAATCCGGTTAATCCGATCACGGCATTCATCGGAGTGCGGATTTCATGGCTGACCGTGGCAAGAAATTCACTTTTAGCGCGGTTTGCCATTTCAGCCGCTTGTTTTGCTTGCTCTAGTTCTGCATTTTGCTGAATCAGCTTTTCGCCTTGCAGCCGTTCTTGTTTGAGCAATCGGGCTTGGGCTAACGCAATTCCCACCTGGTCTGCAACCGCTTCGAGCATTTCAATTTCATCAGGTCGCCAATCTCGTGCCGCATCGCACTGATGCAGCGCAATCACGCCGTTAGGCACGCCTTGATAAGACGTGCGAATCGCCAGCAGTGATTGAAGCCCAATTCGCCGACAGGTATCAACGGCAAATTGCAGTAAAGGCTCTTCAAACACGTTAGGCGACGATACCGCTCGATCGCTGTTGAGCAATTTTTGCGCATGGGGATTGCCAACGATCGGGATTTCTAGCCCCACCAGCGACGAGCAGCGATCGCAGGCCAAATACTCCGCCACGGGTGGAATTTTGGGAAAAACAGCGTCGGTATGCGGCAAGGCAAAGCCGGACACGATCGCATCGTCAGCGCTTTCTAAATAAGCGTGCAGCAAACAGCGATCGACGCGAAACGCCTGTCCGATTTGCCGGACGGTCGCTTGAAAGATTTTTTGCGAATCAAGGCTTTGTCGAATTTCTTGCGTGATTTGTTTGAGCAACAGCGCCCGTTGCACCTGAAGCTGAAGCGCTTCTTCGGTGCGCTTGCGGGCGGTAACGTCGGTTTGCACGCCCACATAGTTTAAAAGGCATCCTTTGCCGTCGCGCACCGGAGAAATCGATAGCTCGTTCCAAAACAAAGCCCCATCTTTGCGGTAGTTTCGCAGCGTAATCGAGCAGTCTTCGCCCTCGCGAAAGGCTCGGCGCAGTTTGTCTAACGCAGGCTGATCGGTTTCAGACCCTTGCAGCAAGCGGCTATTTTTTCCGATCACGTCTTTGTTTGAGTATCCGGTCATGCGCTCAAAACCCGGATTCACATAAACGATCGGGTTGTCCGCCTGCGTGGGATCAGTGATAATCACGCCGTTGCTGCTCGCACTAATAGCACGTTCTAAAACGCGCAGTCGGATTTCAGTCTGCTTGGTTTCGGTGATGTCGCGGCAAACCCCAATAAAGCCTTTTTCAGTTAGCGTCAGCGAAAGGGCTTCGTAAAACGTACTGCCATCGCGCCGTTTTGCCGTCAATTCTCCGCGCCACTGGCCGCTCTCAATCAAATGCGGCTTGATATCACGTCGAATCCGATCGACTTCGTTTTCATCGTACAAAACCTGCCATTTCTTGCCGATCAGCTCGCGGCTTTCGTAGCCGAACATTTGCAAATGCGCATCGTTGAGGTAAAGAAATTCACCTTTTTCGTTGAGAATTGCGATTCCGTCAAGCGCGGCTTCAACGGCGATCGATTGTCGCCACAGCGCTTCTTGCATTGGGTCATCGGCGGCAATGTCCGCGAGTGCGGCTTCGGAGCGGTGCCGTTCTACGAGCTTTGTTATCCGCACCGATCGCCGTAATAGAAAGCAAAAAATCGCCAAATTGCCGATCGCGGCAACAATCGTTACGCTCCACAGAATCCAGGCGCTTTCTGCCATCCGAAGTACCACTGAATGACCAACTCGGTTGAGGCAGCGTACCTGCGATAAATACGGCCTCACTTCTATATATTAGAAGTGAATGCCGCTATCTGCTGGAACGTCACCGCTAAGCTCTAGCTGATGCCGTTTGTCGAACGATGCCGCGATCGAACACGACTCCATCGCTGCCAACGCCCGCAATTTCTAAGCGATCCGGGTAAACCTCGATCGCCGAAAAGCCAAACCGCGAAACCGAGTGTTCTGTCCATTTCGATCGACCCACCGGACGCAGCGACGCGCCGCCGATTCCGGTAACAAGATACGTCGTGCCGTCGATCGCGCTTGTGCGCTCGTAGTGATGTTCGTGCCCGTTCATGTAAAGCTGAACGCCATACTGCTTAAACAACGGTGCCAACATCGAAATCATGGCGCGATCGGTGCCGTAAACTCCGGATGAATAAATCGGATGATGCCCGTACACAATTTTCCAGGGTGCCGTGCTGCGGCTGAGTTCTTGCTGTAGCCACGCAAGCTGCGGTTTCCAATTCACATTCGTATTCGTATCTAACACGAAAAACTGAACGTCTTTTTCGCGATACGTGTAGTACCGCCCTTTCATGTTGAAGTCTGGATAGCTCACCTGCAAATTCCCGTTTGCGGTGCGAATATCGTGGTTTCCCAAACACGCTTGAAAGCGAACGCCTTGCTTTAACAATGCGGCATACGGCTGCTCGAAGGCAACGCCAATCCGCTCCATTTCGCCGTTTGTGTAGATGTTATCTCCGGCTAAAGCAACCAAATTGTAGGGCGATCGAGCGCGATACTTTGCCATCGCATCGCCAACGGCAAACTGATTTGCGTCACCTGCACCCGTATCTGCCACTGCCACAAACCGCAGCATCATGTCTTGGCTTGTGGGTTGCGGCGAAGCAGGAACCGCTCCGTATCCTTCGGAGTTGCGCCCCGCGCTAATCGAGGTAGGGTCTAAAGATGGTGCTTTCGGGCTGCTGAGGCTTTTCGCGACGCCCACCAACCCCAATCCACTTAATCCACCCAACAACAAGTGGCGACGTTTTAATCTCATAGCTTAATTCTGTTCGTGAAGGTTGTTCGATTGCAATTCCGCGAAGCAAGCCACAAATGGTAAATTATTGAAGCTTTTAGTTGACTCGTTTTATCGTTTGGGGAGGCGATTGCCATGTCACAGCAGGAACCGAATTCACCAGAATCGCGAAATTCAGCACCCCAACCCCAAACCAGTGTGCCACAATCTCAAATTTTGTCAAAGATTCTTGCTTTTTTGAGAACGGGCACGATTCGAGCGCTGCGCCTCACGATTCGAGGATTAGAGCGAACGGTCGAAACGCTCGAAGCGCAGCCGGACACAAATCAAACGCTAAATCAATTTCAAATTAAGCTCGATCGACTTTGGCGAAATGCGTTGACGTTTATTCGCACTCGTTTACCGGAAAGTCTGAACCAAAAGCTCAATAACCGTGCCCTTACCGGAATTGTTGCAGGTCTTGTTATTGTCGGATTCTGGTTCACGTCAAGCCTTTTCTCAGCAAAACCCACACCGCCACCGCAAGTTGCTAAACGTCCCGTGGTTGTGCCCACTCAGCCAACCGAATCGTTTCCGTCAGAGTTATCGGCTCCTGAACCGATTCCTGCGCCAGAAATCGCCGTTGCACCTGAACCGATCGCCAGCGAACCAATCCTGGATGCACCTGAACCGATCGTCAGCGAGTCGCCCGTTGCGGTTGAGCCTGAACCGATGCCCGAAGTAGCAGCTTCACCGACTTCGGAAGTTGAACCTACGCCCGAAGCTACACCCCCGCCTGAGTTAGTCGAACCCCCTCCCGAACTCACACCTGAACAACAGCGTATTGCCACGGTTCAAACACAGGTGACTGAAGTTAGCGATCGGTTTAGGGTCGGGCTAATTGAATCGGTGCAGCCTAACTTTGATCGCGCTCAGTTACGCATCGAGGTTTCGCCGGATTGGTACCAATTTAGTGCCCAACAGCAAGATCAATTAGCGAACGCCTTGTTTGAACGATCGCAGGTGTTGGATCTCGATCGAGTTGAAATCACTGACGCCAAAGGAACCTTACTAGCTCGTCCGCCTGTGGTCGGTTCAGACATGATTGTGCTGAAGCGGCGGCAAATTGGTTAAAACGCTTTTTTTAGCTGATAAAACGTGTAGCCCGACGGGTAATCATCGACTTGTGCAAATACTTGATAACCCAGCTTTTCATAAAATCCTTTTGCCTGAAAGCTGAACGTATCAAGAAACCCTTCAGTACAGCCGCGTCTTAGCGCTTCTTGCTCAGCAAGCTCCATTAATCGACGACCAAAACCTTGTTGACGCAGCGCTGCGTCAACCCAAAGCGTATCAATCAACAAACACTTCCAGCGAGTTAAACCGATCAAGCCACCGCGCACTTTTTGCCCGTCATCGAGCAAAAACACTTCGAGCGGAACGCCGCGCAGCGCCGCTTCCTCAAACAGTCCTTCTTGAGCGGTGTTATCGGTGTTGTACTGTCTTAAGCGTGCTCGAACCACTTCTCGATAAGACGGATGCTCTTTTTCAAACAGCGCAAACCGATACGTCGATCGCGCTTCACTCAAAAGGGTTGTAAGGGTTTGATTTAATGCCGCTTGATACGCCTGCACCTGAAGATCAATACCCGTAATCGCCGTTCCTACGACAACGGCGTGTGCGCCTAAATCTAACGCCTGACGCGCCATTTGCGGCGATGCAATTCCGCCTTCACAAATAACAGGCACCGATAGCGTCTCGACAAGCTGATTCAGCAGTTTGAATCCGGGTGGCGTAAATTGCTGAGTTTGAGCGGTGTATCCGTAAAGCGTGGTGCCTACTACATCTGCGCCTGCTGCTTCGGCTGCGATCGCGGCTTCAACCGTGTCAATATCCGCCATCACCGCTTTTCCCAATTCAGTGTGAATGCGACGAATGATTTCTTTAACCGTTTCGCCGTTGGGACGAGCACGCAGCGTGGCATCGATCGCGATAATATCTGCGCCTGCTTCGGCGATCGCTTGAGCGTGCTCAAACTGCGGCGTGATGTACACCTCGTAGCCTGGAATTTGCTGTTTCCACAGTCCGATAATCGGTGCAGAACTGCGCTGGCGAACGGCTTTTACATGAGCGGGCGTATCTAAACGAACGCCTACAGCACCTTGATTAATGGCAGCTTGAGCGATCGCCGCAATCATCGACGGATCGTGTAGCGGCGACTCGATCGGCGCTTGACAAGAAACAATCAATTTCTGTCGAATCTTGTCTAGGAGATGAGCCGCATCAACCGTCATAAATTGCTTAAGCGTTTGTCTACCGCATAATACCAGGCTTCGATTCACAATTTTTTGCAAACCAGGTTAAAGAACTTATATCTTCATTAGGGAATTGCCTGTGCTCAAATCCAGTATCCATGAAATAGTTGACTTCTATTCATTTCATATGAACGATCGATCAGTTGCTACGGCGCGGTTGCTCGTATGCTCGTTGGAATGTTGTCTTCGCGGTTGCTGATTTATTTGTCGCCAACGATCCAGGTGACGATTTTGAAGTATTTTTCCGCGTTGTTTCCGTTAAAAAATCCTGGTTTGATTACGATTCCGCTTGCGTTTTTAGTGAGAATTGTTGTCTCGCTGCTGTCTACACGACGAGCCGAAGAACGTTTTGACGAAGTAGAAAACCGAATTCATGGCGGCGTACTTTAAGCCTTGAGTCAAGAGAATTAAAAAGTCGATCTCAACTTGCGATCGGCTTTACATTGCTTAATCGATTAAAATAAGCGTTTTGTTGGTGCGTTATGACCAGGCTGAGCGAAGGAAAAGCAGAATTTCAAGTTGGAACTGCATTCTATAATCCTCAAGCCCAGGTTGTGCGAGACTTAGGTGTATTAGCCGCAAGCGTGTATCAACGCAATCATCAACGCTTGAGAGTTCTTGATGTCATGGCAGGATGTGGCGTTCGATCGCTGCGCTACACCTTAGAAAGCAATGCGGACTCGGTTTGGGCAAACGACAGCAATACCGATATTCAACCGATTCTGCACCAGAATTTATCTGCATTGCATCGCGATCGATATCGCATTAGCGATCGCGATGCAATGCGCGTTTTATTTGATTGCTACAATCGCCAGGATTATTACGATTTAGTCGATGTCGATGGGTTTGGATCGCCAGCTCCCTTTTTAGGGGCGGTTTTAGGAGCGTGTGCGATCGACGGATTCATTTATCTTACGAGCACTGACGGACGCACGGTAACAGGTCGCGCTCCGGATAATTGTCTCGCGGATTATGGCGCTTACGCTCGTGTGCATCCTGCCGCGCATGAACAAGGATTGCGCTTTTTAATCGGCAGCATTCAGCAAACGGCGGCGGCGCGAGGATTTGGCGTTGATCCGGTGTTTTCGCTGTTTACGGGACAAACCTACCGAGTGATGTTACGGTTGGCGGCATCAATTCGATTAACCGATCAGAATTACGGATTTTTGGGCTACTGTCACGAGTGCGGAACGTATCAAACGGTTGGATGGCGGGATTTAGGTCGATCGCTCTGTTCACTTGACGGGCGATTTCTAGTTGTGAGCGGTGCAATGTGGCTGGGGGTACTGCACGATCGATCTTTCCTGGTGCAGATGATTGAGTTAGCCGAGCAGTGGAACTGGACATCGCGAGTGAAATTGCTGCAAAAAATGGTTGCTGAAGCAGAAATGCCGCCTTACTTTTATCCATTAGGTGAAATTGGACGACGAGGAAAATTAGATTTACCAAAATGCGCTGATTTAATTCAAACGCTGCAAGCGTGGGGATATCGAGCTAGTGTGACGCACCTCGATCGACAAGCCATCAAAACCGATGCTGACATGCCAACCTGTGTCCGAGCGGCACAGCCTTAAAGTATTTTCTCTGCATACTCCCAGATTGACTAAAATTCGAGAACGAACTACCCTAGAAGTAGAGGCGTTCAATTTGTGGCGGCTTGCTATAATCTGAGCGTCGAAACCGTTGAAGCTCTGAAAGACATTTTTCGGCTGGTTTGAGTATTAGTCGCTTTCAGATTCAAAAGCAGTAAACGTTGTCATTTTTTATGTGTCACCTAAAGCAAATCCCAGACATATAGCGGGCATTGTCTGGAACAAATAAGCCGTAAGTGCAGTAACTATTTGAAGTTCAAACCTGAATCGCGTGGGTTGCACGCTAGTGTTCTAGCAAGTGCGATGTTTCCAGTGCGATCGCGATTAACTTTAATTCGTCTGTCTATACGCTTGGATGCAATCTCAGTTGCATTCTAGTTTGTACTAATTCGATTAACAACCTTGTCTGCTTGTATAGCAGCAACCATCCCATTTGCATGGGAAACTCTTTATGCATTCATTAAAACCAACGAATCATTTCGATTCATTTAAAGCAATCACGCTTGCCAGTCTTTCAGCCGCGTGTTTTGGATTGTCGATCGTGATCACCAAATCAATTTTATCGATAGATACGGGTATCAGTCCGCTCGTTTTACTAACGCTACAAAGCGTTTTTAGCGTGGTTTTCTTGTGGGGACTTGTAGGGTGTTGCAGACTACGAGTTCCAATGACAATCAATGCCCTCAAAGCCGGAACAACTGGATTATTAGAGCCTGGGCTGTCGTCGATTTTCGGAATTTTTGGCTTAGCCCTCACAACGGCAAGCAACGCAGCACTAATGAACACGATCGAGCCAATTCTCACAATTGCTTTAGCTGCTTGGCTTTTGCGCGAGCGGATTAGTCGATCGCTGTTCAGCTTGACTGGAATTGCCTGCATTGGCGTTGGATTCATTGCTTTTCCAGATTTGTTTGGTGACGGTCAAAGTTCTTTTTTCGGTGATGGTTTGATCGTGTTAGCCGTGTCTTGTGCAGCGTTGTATGCGGTTGCAACTCGCCCGTTAGCGAATCAATTTCATTCACTGATTCTGGCTGCATTGCAGCAAACGTTCGCGTTGATTTGGTTTTTGATTGTTTTAATTGTTTCTCGCATCACAGCAATGAGTTACACAGGATTAAGTGTGAGCACAATTGCGCTTGCTGCATTGTCTGGAATTTTAGGATATGGCGTCGCTTTTTGGCTGTATTTGCTGGCATTGCAGCGTCAAACAGCAAGCGTTACTTCAATTTATCTCACGCTGATCCCCGTTTTTTCTGTGACGTTTGCTTATCTATTTCTAGGCGAACGATTGGCACCGATTCAAGGCTTTGGCGGTGCCTTAATTTTGTTTGTGGTGTTTGGAATTTCTAAATTGCCGCTTGTCGGGAGTTCAAAATGATGACGCTCAATCCTCAAACTACTTATCAAATCGCAACGCTTGACGACGTTGAAACCTTACTACCGCTTGTTCAAGCATTTCACGAATACGAAGAATTACCGTTCGATCGCACCCTCGATCGACACGCTCTTGAACAACTGCTAAAAAATGAAACAATCGGTAAAGTTTGGATAATTTACGATTCTGATATTGCGATTGGATATGTCATCGTTACGTTTGCATACACGCTAGAGTATCGCGGTTACGAAGCCTGTATCGATGAATTCTACGTCCGACCTGCCTATCGTGGACAAGGAATTGGAACGCAAACGCTACAGTTTGTAGAATCATATTGTCAATTACACAACATCAACGCCATTAGTTTAGAAGTGGCTGAAGACAACAATCGAGCACAGCGCATTTATCGCAAAGCAGGATACGACGATCGCGGCTATTATTTAATGACGAAACCGATTCGATCAGTGCACAACCGCGAGAACATGAAATCTGTTGTTTAGAGGTGCAATATTCGGGATGGCAATTTTGGATGTTTGATGGTTGTTTAAAGTGCGATCGCGAAATAAAATTGTTCGGTTCACTGCCTGAATCGCCAGGCGCTCAACGGCTCCCCCGATCGACATTGCTTAACGAATCGCTTGTCGTGCATCAGAAACGCGCTTCAAATCGTTTTGGTTTACCCAAAGCGTTCTACGCCCATCGGTGATGCGACACAAATAAAATTCCTGATCGTGAACCACTTGCTCAACCTTTGTAATCGTCCAGCGATCGCGACCCTTATAACAAACGGCATCGCTAACTTTCGGTGTCCAAGCCTGAATTTTCTCGATCGGCGTTAATCGCGCATCAGTGTAATGCCATAGCGCGATCGCGCCGTTTTGCAACAAAGGCGTTGCGCGATCTGCCACAATCGCCAGCAGCAACGTACCAACGATCATCAACGGCAAAACTTTGTAATACCGCGACAAATCACCTTGCACATAAAGATTTAACGTGCGATCGACAACAAAATTATGAATCAGGAAATAGCTGTAGCTGTGTAATCCTAGCCACGCCATTATTGCACCCAACCGCAAACGATCGCTCAAGTACCGAAACACAACCATGCAGCACAACGTTAAGCCGATCGCGAGAAAGAAATCATCGAAAATCCAGCCGAATCGGTAAAACTGCCCAACAAAGCCGATCGCGTACACAATGCCCCCAACTAATAGCGCTCTTTGCGATCGCCAGAAAATTGCGCCTTTTCCTTGAGAATATTGCACTGCCACAATCATGCCTAAAACAAATGTACTCAGTTTTGCAATAAACGGCACAAACGGCTGCCAACCTGCGCTGGCGCTAACGATCGCATAAGTCGGATGACCACCAAAAACATAAACAGCAAACGCTCGATAAACAAACGTAATTACAATGCTGGCAATCAAAAGGTTGCGTCCGCCCCAACGCTGTAGCAAATACCAAAGCGCAGGAAAAATCAATGCAAAACTTAGAATGAGCGGCACAAACCACCACGGCCCGTTGGTCGGCAGGAGAATATCGCCACCGTAATCAAACAGCAACGGAAACGTCATTCCCGCGAATGTATGCCACGAATCAGGAACATAGCTGTTTGTGAGCTTTCCGATCGCCCAAAGCACCGGATACGATAACCACGCAACCGTCCAAAACGGCAGTAGAATTCGCAAAAAGCGGCGCTTGAGAAATGAAACGAGTTCGATCGGTTTGCCTTTGAGCGACAGCACCAAGCTAAATCCGCTAATCAGCACAAACACATCGACAAACTGATAGCCAAACCAAACGGGAAGACTCGCAAAAGTTAATCGATCGCCAAGCGACTTTGAAGCGGTAAAAAGCTGATTGAAATTCGCAACGAGTCCAGTCGGCTGTGGCGTAAAAGCATACTTCGTCAACAGCAATTGGGCATGGTAAAGCAACAGCAACACCGCCGCAAAAATTCGGATGCCTTCGAGCCACGCCAACCGTTGAGTTTTGATTGCTTTAGAATTCGCCATTGATAACCGCTCCTATCTGTAGCACTGCACAAGCAGCCGAATCGCTGCCCAAAATGGTGACGCACTAAGAGCAGTAGTGTGTCACCAAATCCGCCATTTAGCGCTAAAAATCCGCCGATCGACAGATTTACAATTCTGCAAAATTTGTGATTTCTAATCCAATCAGCTTATTTGCTAAGAATTTGTTATGTGAGTGTAAAAAGTAGCTAACAGTTTGGTACGTGGAGACGTTAAGCGATCGCTTTAGATCATGTCATCTAACGCAGGAATGACCGATGCGACACTAAAAGTAGGAGCTAAACAATAAGCAACTCCACCGATCAAAGCATATGCTTTGAATTCTCCGGAATACTTCTAAACGCGGTCGTAGAAAACCGAGAGGCTTCGTACATCTGCTTGGCTTAATGCGTACATTTACTGAATTAGAACCTCACCAGAAACTGAAAGATCCTCAATCTCACCGTGTGGGTTAAGTCTCAAATCCGATTGAATCTTTGCAACACAATAACGATTTTAACGATGTCTATTAAACTTACCGCTCAAGATTTGTCCCGCCTCGAAAACCTCCGCTTAGATCGAGTGCGCCAGCTTTATAGCCAATCCCTCGGATGCTGCTTGTTGCGCTTAAATCGCGATACGCTGATTGTGCATTGCCCGGAGCCGTGGTTAGTGGATCAACTGATCGATGATCTTGATCGCATTGTCAAATCGATTTGGATGACGCTGGGTGTTAAATACGTTTCAATTCGATACGCTCGTGAAGAAGTATATCGCGCAAAAACGCGGGGTCTGCGCAGTTGCGTTAAAGGCTAACGGCACGCTCTAAATCGGTTTACGATTGAAGTAAACCCTTAGGAGAGCAGTGTGAATATTTCCTCGATTCCCGTTGCTTTAACGATCGCTGGGTCTGACAGTGGCGGCGGCGCAGGAATCCAAGCAGATTTACGAACGTTTGCGTTTCATTGCGTGCATGGAACAAGCGCCCTAACCTGCATTACGGCTCAAAATACGTTAGGCGTGACGCGAGTTGACGCTTTGCCTCCCGAAGCCGTTGTTGCTCAAATGCAGGCAGTGGTTAGCGATATTGGAGTACAGGCAGCAAAAACGGGAATGCTGCTGAATCAAGCCATTATTGCAGCCGTCGCTGAGCAAATTACAACGCTCTCGATTTCAAAATTAGTAGTTGATCCGGTCATGGTTTCGCGCACTGGCGCACCGCTAATCGATGACGCCGCGATCGCAACGCTCAAAAGCGACCTTCTTCCTTGTGCAACGGTTTTAACTCCGAATCGTTACGAAGCGCAAATTCTAAGCGGCATCGAAATTACCGATCTCGAAACAATGCAAACCGCCGCAAAACGCATTCACGCACTCGGAGCCGCTTCGGTGCTGGTCAAAGGCGGCGGCATGAGTGGAGCGCTGCGCGGACTGGATGTATGGTTTGATGGCACAACGCTAGAAACGTTTGAAACACAAACGATCGACACAAAAAACACGCACGGCACGGGATGTACCTTAGCCGCCGCGATCACGGCAAATTTGGCGCGAGGCAGCGATGTACGATCGGCTATTCAGCACGCAAAAGAATACGTCACCACAGCGCTGAACTACTCGCTCAACATCGGTCAAGGTCAAGGGCCCGTAGGGCACTTCTTTGCATTACTCCGGTAGCATGATTCGGTTTTCTCTACTGCCACGCTTTAACACGCGGACATTAGAACCGCCACAATAAAAGAGTGATTCACCAATCAAAACCATTACATCGATCCTGAAATTGCACCTGGTAAAAAGGACTAGTTGATGCGTGCTGCTCCTTTTGCCGTAGCTGATGCCTTCAGTGAGCGCCATTTTTGGAGCTTTTCCATGTCTTTTTCGATCGTGTCTGGCACGCGCATCAATCGCTTGCTTGCAGCGCTGCCACGGGAAATTTATGATCGGCTACTGCCTCATTTTGAACTGGTTGCGCTTGCGCCGCAGCAAATTCTTCATCCGATCGCAGAACCGATCGCACACGTTTACTTTCCAATCAATTCAATTGTTTCGCTGACGAATTTGCTCAGTGACGGTTCTACGGTCGAAGTCGGACTAGTCGGACATAACGGACTGGTCGGCGTTCCGGTAATGCTCGGTGAAATGCTGAGTCGGCAGTGCGCGATCGTGCAAATTGCCGATCGCGCGGTGCGACTGCGATCCGATATTTTATGCCAAGCGTTTGATCGCGATCGAGCAGTGCAGGCGTTTTTCTTGCGGTATGTGCAAGTGCTACTGCTGCAAATGTCACAGCTTGCGGCCTGTCAGCGCTTTCACTCGGTTCGAGAACGATTGGCGCGACAGTTGTTGCTGATTCAAGATGCATTAGAAACGAACGAGTTTCCGATTACGCACGAATGTTTAGCGCAGATGTTAGGCGCTCGTCGATCGAGCATTAGCGTTGCAGCAGGTGATTTGAGTCGGCTTGGCATTATTCGCTATAGTCGCGGCAGAATGACAATTTTGCAGCCTAGCGCACTCGAAGCGGTTTCGTGTGAATGCTACAGCGTGATTCGTAATGAGTCTAAACGTTTCTTCGTGGACGTTTAGAGCAATAATTTTAGAATTATTAAGATAGTACTTTTGCGAACGAATTGATTAGCACAAGAGCAAAAGAATCAATCTGTAAACTTGCCGCTTGGTAGAGGAAGGGATTGCGATCGGGCCATTAAAATCGGCACTCGGATTGTTTGAAGGCTGACGATATGAAACAACCCTCACAAGAATCGCTGACGAGTTTGCTACTTCCGGCGGCGTTGATTCTGGGTTTTGTGCTGCTGCTAAGTCTCAATATCGATACCGCACCGCGAGAAGCGTCAAACGCACCGCTTGAAGCATGGCTAAAAGTCGCGGCGGGCTTTTTGGCGGGAATTGCTGAAATTTCGGCAGCAGGCGTGATCGGGGTCGCGATCGTGCGCGGCATTCTCATGTATTTAAGGCAGCTTTTATCGGGAGCTAGACACGCGATCGATGTAACGGAACGCATCCGGCTTCAGCTTGGGCGCGGATTGGCGCTAGGGCTAGAATTTAGCGTTGCCAGCGATATTTTAAGAACGTCGGTAGCACCCACCCGCAGCGACTTATTAAACTTAGGCGCGATTATTCTACTCAGAACGCTACTCAATATCTTTTTAGAGCGTGAAATCCGCCAGGTTGAGCAAAGTCGCTTGCCTGAATCCGAACCTCGGTACCGCGAACTATGAAGCGTGAATCTCTTAGCGCGATCGCTTTTTAACCACTCCTGCCACTATCTAGAAGGGGGACTATTGCCCCCTTTGGAGACGACTCGCTTTTTACCTCAGAATGGAAAGTGAGTATTTATTTCCATTGATTCAGAATCAACAACTCCTCGCGCTTGCTTATTCTACGGTCACACTCTTCGCTAAGTTGCGCGGTTGATCGACATCTAAACCACGCCGCGCTGCAATGTGATACGCCAACAACTGCAACGGAATCACGGTCAAAATCGGAGACAGCATTTCATCGACCGGGGGCACCGGAATCAGCGTGTCAAACGTTTCGGCGGCTTCTTGTTCGTCCATTGGCGTTACCCCGATTAATCGAGCATCTCGCGCCCGTGCTTCTTGCGCATTTGATAACACTTTCTCAAACACCAGTCCGGGCATTGCGATCGTCACGACTGGAACTTTTGCATCTAAAAGCGCGATCGGCCCGTGCTTCATTTCGCCTGCCGGATACCCTTCAGCGTGAATATAGCTGATTTCTTTAAGTTTGAGCGCTCCTTCAAGAGCGATCGGAAAATTAATGCCGCGACCCAAGAAAATGAAATCTTGCGTTTCAGCAAAATCGTGGGCAAGTTCTTCGATATAGCGTTCTTGACTTTCGAGAATGATTTCAATTTGCGCGGGAAGCTGCCGCAATCCAACCAAAAGTTGCTCTAGCGCTTGGGGTGTAATCGTTTGACGTTGGTACGTTAGCCCGATCGCTAATCCATAAAATGCCATCACTTGAGCGACAAACGTTTTTGTTGCGGCAACGCCAATCTCAATTCCCGCATGAGTTTCAATCATGTTTGGCACCAAACGCCCTAGCGAACTCTCCGGGCGATTTGTGATTCCTAGCAATCGCGCTTCTAAGCTAGGATCTACACCTACTGACTCACGCCGCCGCTTTTCCATTTCGATCGCGGCTAATGTATCCGCCGTTTCACCAGACTGAGTGACGCCGATCGTTAATGTGTTCGGCGTGATCGGCGGGGGTGAATACCGAAACTCAGACGCATAATGAACGGTTGTCGGAACGCCTGCTAACTGTTCGAGCAAATATTTACCCACTAAGCCTGCGTGCCAACTTGTACCACACGCAATAATTTGAATGTGTTGCAGATCGGCTAATAGCTCGATCGGCAAGTTGAGATTTACCGGATCGGTTGCATCGGTGGCGGTCCAGTTTGGATCAAAATACGCTTCAAGGCACGATCGCACGACTCCGGGCTGCTCATAAATTTCTTTGAGCATGTAGTGTTTGAAGCCTTGCTTCTCGACCATTACCGGATTCACATCGAGCGTGCGCGGCTTTTTCTTCAGGCGCTGTCCCTCGAAATTGCGAATTTCAACGCCGATCGGGGTCATTCTCGCGATTTCACCATTTTCTAGCGGCAGAACGGCGCGAGTGTACGGAATCAAAGCGGGCGTATCCGATGCACAGTAAAACTCCCCTTGCCCGAAGCCCAGCACAACCGGGGCTTGTTGCCGTGCGACGATTAATTCATCAGGATAGTCGGCGCAGATCACCGCGATCGCGAACGCTCCTTGTAGCTGCTTCACCACAGTTCGCACCGCTTCAAGCAGCGGAAATTCTGCGGATAATTCGGCTTTGCTGAGTTCTTCTGCGATTAAGTGCGGGATGACTTCGGTATCGGTGTCCGATCGAAACTCGCAGCCGCGATTTTTGAGGGCTTCGCGCAGTTCCCGGTAATTCTCGATAATGCCGTTTTGAATCACCGCAATCCGCATTTGGGTATCCATGTGCGGATGGGCATTGTATTCTTCGGGTTTGCCGTGGGTGGCCCAACGAGTATGAGCAATTCCCGTTCGAGCCGAATTTTCTTCACCCGCAAGCTTTTCTTCGAGATTGTGCAGCTTGCCTTTTGCCCGCACGCAGTGAATTTCACCGTCTAAAATCGTTGCAATTCCCGCAGAATCGTAGCCTCGATATTCTAGTTTGCGCAGTCCTTCGAGCAAAATTCCGCTTGCTTTTTGGGTGCCGATGTAGCCTACAATTCCGCACATAGCGCCGTTCACTCCTTTACAAAGATGGCGAATTAACCGCTAATTTAGCCTGAGTCTTGATCAGATGCCAGCGATTCATTCAACGAACTCGATCGACGTTCCGCAATGTTGGGACGATTTTTTGATTGCTCAGGTTGCAGCAGAGACTTGAAGGCTCGAATCTTTTCATAAAACAACGGGCGACATCGACTTTTCAGCCAATGTCGCCCGTTCAATTCTGTAGAGTCAACTAGTAAGCCAACGTTTCGAGGGTTTCACGTAGGTACTGATGCACTAAACCATCTAAGCTCAGATCTTGCACATTCTCTCGATCGAGCTTCCAGCGATGAAACCCAGAGCTTTGAGCGATCGCGTGCTTTAAGCTATCCCAAACCTGAGACGTATTAACAGTCGCTGAGTCAGAATCCGAGGAAGAAGAATGAGCTGTCATAAAAATCCTTGTGAGAGAGCGCAGATAATCAAAACCCTACCGAAGCACAGGTAGGTTGGCATCAATCCCTAGCATAACGCGCCGTGATTTCGCGTCCTGTGTTGCTGACAACATTTTCGCGGCTTAAGCCAGATGATCAGGACTAGGCGACGAAATCGGCGGCAAGATTTGATTTACTCGCAGTCCGACGATCGTAAAGCGTTGCTCAATCTGCTCAAGGGCGATCGGCGGCGTTGCTGCGACTTCCGTTTCACGAGTCAACATCACTTGTAGCACGCTCAACGGGACCTGTAAAAACAAATTGCTCGCGAAAAAGCCGATCGCGGCGATGATTAATCCGAGCCACCGTGCGTTCAACGGCATAATTTCCGACGCGATCGGCGCGATCGTATAAAGCTGTTTCAAAACGAGAAAAAGCGCGATCGCCGCAACGGTCGTCCAAGTCACATTTTTACGCGATTGAAACAGCGACAAAATCTGACGCTGACTTGCATCTAAGCGCTCAGGACGCAAAGCAACCGCCAAAATGCCATAAATATAGAACGGCTTTTGGGTTTGCATCCACACAATCGGAAGAATGCCGATCGCGCTTACAATTGCCAACTCGATCCAGCTTGGCCAATTCGGATCGCCAACCGCGAACCCTAAAAGACAAAGCAGCAAACCCAGGGGAACGGCTGCTGCTCCTGCTGCATGAACCCATAAGTACGGATCAAACCAAAACGCACGCATAACCTAAGTGCTCAAGAATGCAACGTCTGCATCAGTATAAAGCGTTGAGTTAGCACAAGGGCGATCAATCCCTAACGATGAGAAAGCACTTTTTGAGATTGCTCGGTTCGCTGCTGTTTGAGGGCCTGAAGCTGTCGCAGCAAAAGTTCTGCTTCGGCTTGAAGCGTTAGAAGTTTGGTTTGCTGATCGATCGGATAAAGCGATTTCATTTTCTCTAGAGATTTCTCTTCTAGCGTCGATTCATTCGTATCCACAGGTGCACAAACCGCCGAGTTACTGAATTGTCCGTTTGAAGCGTTGGATTTCATAGCAATAGTAATTTCTACTTACTCACACCACCAGAATATCTTAACCTAAACTTTACATTAGTTTGTATTCCGGTGCTCACTTTCTAGACGCGAGAGAATTCTAGCAGTTCCTTCGGGTTATAACGATAGACTGTGTTGTGCTTCCTCATTCTTGCGGCTTATCTACAAGAGTTGAACCATACCATCGCTTCATATAAAGCTGTAAACTAAGATCTGCTGCATTGAAAAATTAACGCCTGTGACCCTACGCCTGTCTATTGCTAATGATTCTCGCTCAATGGATGTTCCGGTTCAGCCCTGGCGCGGTTTGATTCATGGCTATCGTCGTTATTTGCCCGTGAGCGAGCATACGCCGATCGTGACGCTGCACGAAGGCAATACGCCGTTGATCCCCGTCCCGTCGATCGCGGCAGAAATCGGGCGGCAGGTTCAGGTGTATGCAAAATACGATGGCTTAAATCCAACGGGCAGCTTTAAAGATCGCGGCATGACAATGGCGATTTCAAAAGCTAAAGAAGTTGGAGCCGAAGCGGTGATTTGTGCGAGTACCGGGAATACCTCGGCATCGGCGGCGGCGTATGCGCGTCGAGGCGGAATGCGGGCGTTTGTGCTGATTCCCGAAGGGTATGTCGCGTTAGGCAAATTAGCGCAGGCGTTACTGTACGGGGCGGAAGTGTTATCGATCAAAGGTAATTTCGATCGTGCCCTCGAAATCGTGCGTGAGATGTCGCTCAACTATCCGGTAACGCTCGTAAACTCGGTCAATCCGTATCGTCTTGAAGGTCAGAAAACCGCAGCGTTTGAAGTCGTAGACCTGCTCGGTGATGCACCGGATTGGCTGTGTATTCCGGTTGGAAACGCAGGCAACATTAGCGCTTACTGGATGGGATTTTGTCAGTATCACCAAGAAGGTCGATCGTCAAAGCTTCCTAAAATGATGGGCTTTCAAGCAGCCGGAGCCGCACCGCTTGTAAGCGGCCAGCCGTTTTCGCATCCAGACACGCTGGCAACGGCGATTCGCATCGGCAATCCGGCAAACTGGCAAAAAGCGATCGCCGTTCAAGACGCAAGCCAGGGCAGCTTTAATGCCGTGACCGATGACGAGATTATGAGCGCTTACCGCAAGCTTGCCGCTCATGAAGGTATTTTCTGTGAGCCAGCCAGCGCAGCATCGGTTGCAGGCTTGCTGAAAGTCAAGGATCAAGTGCCCAGTGGAGCGACGATCGTCTGTGTGCTCACCGGAAACGGACTTAAAGATCCCGATTCGGCTATTCAGTTCAGCGAAAATAACTTCAAGCAAGGCGTTCAACCCGTGCTTAGAATTGTGGCAAACGCAATGGGTTTTTAAAGCTCGCCTTTGAGTTGAGTTAGTAATTCAACCGTGTCGCCCAATGCCGTTGTTAAGTTATTGCGCGTCTGGGCGTGATTGATTTGCTCAGTTTTGAGGTCTTGCGCGAATCGATCGCGCTCTGTCCACACTTCAATTAGTTTCGCTTGAAGTTCGGGCACGGTTTGAAGCGCCTTGACCGACTGATCGATCGACGATTGCGCCTCGGTTTCGGCTTGAGCTTGCGGCAGGTTTTTGATCTGCTCGATTTCGGCGCGGAGAGTGTTAATCGTGTGCTGCATTAGCGCGGCTTCGTTTCGTCGTTGTTCTGCTTCGATTTCATAACGTTTGCGCCAATTATCCGCACTCGCATAAGCCGACGCTTCAGAATCGCGAATGGTTTGAAGTTGATTTTGCAAAGTTTTAACTTCGTTTAGCCATTGAACCACGTGATCAGCCATTGCCTTTATCCTTAACCGCACCAGCACGATAGCTCAAAAATGAGTTAACGCCAGTCTTTGTTGGCGCGATCGAGCACATACGCCGCAACATTCTCAATTTCGCTTTGACTTAGGCGATCTTTGTAGGCAGACATATTCCCTTTGCCGTGGGTAACGATGTCGGAAACGGTGTCGATCGACGCATAGCCGTTGCGCTCTAAGGCTTTTAATTTCAGCGTTTTTCCGCGTCGAACAATATTTCCGCCGTTGGCGTGGCAGCCTGCACACTGCACTTCAAACAGTTTTGCACCCGTTTCTAAATCTGCGGCAAAGGCAGGCGTTAGAAACGCAAACCAGGCACCAATCACGATCGCCAGCAGTCTTCTCAACATAGTCTTATTTCTCATCCTGTGCGATCTTTGATTCTGACACACGCTTTACCGAGTTGGGTTTCTTCGGCACAATAGCAATACGAGTGAGGAAAAAGCATGACAAGATTGGGAATTGGACTCGCGTGTTTTGCGATCGCTTTCGTTTTAGCAAGCTTGGTTGAATATTGGGTGCATCGCCTGATGCACAAGCCGTACAAGCTCGGTGAACGCCATCGCGATCATCATAAGCGCAACGAAGGACAAGGCGTGCTGTGGGAATTTTTTGATTATCTCAAAGGCACGATCGTTATTATGAGCTTGCTGTTTTTTTACTCGATCGAAGCGGGTTTAGGCTGGTTTTTAGGCGGTTTGGTTTATGCTGCCTTTTCCTCGTATGCCCACCAATTGCAGCACGAAAATCCAACCAAGTGCTTTTGGATGAAAATGCCCGTTCATTACGTTCACCATAAATACGGCATGTGGCATCACAACTTTGGTCTAGCTGTCGATTGGTGGGATCATGTGTTTGGCACTTACAAAGCCGTCGATTGGCTAGACGAGAAAGAATTGAATCGAGAGAATAGCTCTTATCTACAGCTTCGTTGGTGGTAAATCTGACTCGTGACGAGCTTGAGAAACGGCGCGTCGCCAAGCTTCTCGTAACCTTTGTCGATCGTCGTCACTCAGCGCAGGCTCAAACCGCTTGTCAATCTGCCAGAGCTGAATGATTTCCTGTTCACTTTTCCAATAGCCGACCGCCAAACCTGCTAAATAAGCCGCTCCTAAAGCCGTTGTTTCTGTTACTTTGGGGCGCACAACCGGGATTCCCAACACATCCGCTTGAAACTGCATCAGCAAATCGTTTCGAGAAGCACCCCCATCGACCCGCAGTTCAGCAAGCGATAGGTTTGAATCTTGACGCATTGCATCGAGCACGTCTGCGGTTTGGTAAGCAATACTTTCGAGGGCAGCGCGAGCAATGTGGGCGGCAGTTGACCCGCGCGATAAACCCACGATCGTTCCCCGTGCGTAGCTGTCCCAATACGGCGCACCCAAGCCGACAAACGCAGGCACAAAGTACACGCCGCCGTTATCGGGCACCGAGCAAGCCAGGGCTTCAACGTCTTCGCTGCGCTTGATTATGCCAAGTCCATCGCGAAGCCACTGCACCACGGCTCCAGCCACAAAGACACTGCCTTCTAGCGCGTAATCAGTACGATCGTCAATCTTCCAAGCAACCGTTGTCAGCAGCTTGTGATGAGAAGTCATCGGCTCTTTTCCGGTATTGAGCAGCATAAAACAGCCCGTGCCGTAGGTATTCTTTACCATCCCGGTTGAAAGCGCGGCTTGCCCAAACGTTGCGGCTTGTTGATCTCCGGCAATGCCCGCGATCGCAATTTGAGCACCAAACAATCCTGCTGCGGTCTGTCCATAAACTTCTGAAGAACTGCGAACTTGAGGTAGCAAACTGCGAGGAATGTTGAGCAAGTTCAATAGCGTATCATCCCAGTCTGCGGTGTGAATGTTGTAGAGCATTGTTCGACACGCATTGCTGACATCGGTGAGGTGAAGTGCTCCTTGAGTCAACTTCCACACTAGCCAGCTATCAACGGTACCAAAAGCGAGTTCGCCACGATCGGCTTTTTCTCTTGCACCCGGAACGTTATCGAGCAGCCATTGCAGCTTAGTTCCGCTAAAGTAAGCATCGATCACCAATCCGGTTTTGCTTTGGAACAGCGCTTCGTGTCCGGCAGCTTTGAGCGCGTCAGCCGCGTCTGCCGTCCGGCGATCCTGCCACACGATCGCGTTATAAATCGGGCGTCCGGTTGTTTTATCCCAAACGATCGTCGTTTCTCGCTGGTTGGTAATGCCGATCGCCGCAATGTCGCTGGCTGTGATTCCGAGTCGCGCCAGTGCTTCGTTTGCAACGCCGATCTGCGATGACCAAATCTCATCGGCATCATGCTCAACCCAACCCGACTGCGGGAAAATTTGCTGAAATTCTTTCTGAGCAAGAGAAAGAATGCTGCCTTGACGATCGAACACAATTGCACGAGAACTAGTGGTTCCTTGATCAAACGCAAGAATGTACGGAGTCATCGGCTTGTTCTGGGTAAAGGGAATTTAGCCATATAGCCAAACGCGCAGCAGTGAAACGAGTTGCTCTGGATTTACAGGCTTAGGAATGTAATCAGAAGCGCCTGCATCGAGGCAACTTTCGCGATCGCCCTTCATTGCTTTTGCCGTGAGTGCAATGATTGGCAGCGATTTGAAGGCGTTTTGTGCTCGAATGGCGCGAGTGGTTTCGTAGCCATCCATTTCCGGCATCATAATGTCCATTAGCACCAAATGAATGTCGGGGTGATTGCGCAGAACTTGCAGTCCGGCTCGCCCGTTTTCAGCGTATAACACCTCGATTTCGTATTCTTCGAGCAAACTTGTAACCGCAAAAATATTGCGAACATCATCATCGACAATTAGTACTTTTTTCCCGCGTAGGACGGCATCTGACGGCTGTAAGGGAACTTCTACCCTTTTCGGTGCTGAGTTGATTGGAAGCGGCTGTGCGGTTTTGAGTTGAACTTGATGCAAAAAGAGCATGATTTCATCGAACAAGCGCTCTGGCGATCGCACATTTTTAATAATGATTGTTTCAGCTAAGCGCTTGAGTTGCGTTTCTTCTTGGGCGGTCAGTTCTTTTCCGGTGTAGACGACGATCGGTAAAGTCGGATGATAATTTTTGATTTGCTCGATTAGCTCAATTCCATTCACGTCAGGCAGCATTAAATCTAAAACGGCGCAGTCAAACTGCGTTGATCGCAGCAAATCTAGCGCTTGTGCTCCAGATAGCGCGATCGTGGTTTGCAGCTTGTTTTGTCCGAGCAATTCACCGATGCTTTGAGCTTGAATAGAGTTGTCTTCGATGATCAGCAGATGTTTAACTTGCTGTTGCACAAACTGTTTGAGCACGCTAAAGGCATCGTTAAGAGAATCAAGCGTGACTGGCTTTTGCAGATACGCGATCGCGCCTAGCTGTAAACTTCGCTCTAAATGATCGTCAGCCGACAACACGTAAACTGGAATATCTTGAGCATTCGTTTTTAATTGCTCTAACACGCGCCAACCGTCGCCATCGGGTAAACGGATATCAAGCATGATCGCCGCAGGTTCAAACTGCTCTAACAGTTCTAGTCCGGTATCGCCACGAGTTGCAATCAATCCTTTAAAGCCTTGCTGGTGCGCAATATCCAGCAAGCTATTTGCAAAATCTAAATCATCTTCAATAATCAGCAATACCGCATCTCCGGGTTGAAGACGATCGCGATCTGCTTTAGCAGAAATATCTGCAAGATTATCCACGATCAGGGTTTGCTGGCGGTCGCCTCTGGGGTTACACTCTGCGCTAATCGATTCGTTGTTCTGGATTGCGATCGAACTTTGAGGTTTTTCTACGGCATCGAGATCGTGCAAATACAAGGTAAAGGTGCTGCCTTGTCCCTGCTGGCTTTCGACCGTCAAGCTACCGCCTAAAAGCGAAGCAAGTTCGCGGCTGATCGACAATCCGAGTCCAGTTCCACCATATTTGCGGCTTGTGGTGCCATCTGCTTGCTGAAACGCCTCGAAGATAGCGGTCTGCGTCTCGGTAGGAATGCCAATTCCGGTATCTTTGACCGAGAAAGCAACCCCGTTTCCATTCGTATGTGAAGTTGGCGCTACAATGCTCAAGGTGACACTGCCTTGATCGGTAAACTTAAACGCATTCGACAATAGATTCTTGAGAATTTGCTGCAACCGCTTTGCGTCGGTGGTGAACGCAGACGGCAATTGCGGATCGAGTTCGATCGCAAACCCCAACCCTTTAGATTGAGCAATCTGCCGGAACATTTGCTCTAACACGCTTTGTAAATCGAGAAACGAAATGCTTTGTGGCTCGATCGTGACTTTGCCCGATTCGATTTTGGCTAAATCTAAAATGTCGTTGATTAATTCGAGTAAGTCATTTCCTGCGGCATAAATCGTTTGACTGTATTCCACTTGTTTATCAGTCAAGTTGCGATCGCGATTCTGACTGAGCAAATTCGCCAAAATCAGCAAGCTATTAAGCGGCGTGCGTAGCTCGTGCGACATATTCGCCAGAAATTCCGATTTGTAGCGCGAACTCAGCGCTAGTTGTGACGCTTTCTCCTCAAGGGCTTGTTTTGCGTGTTCAACTTCGCGATTTTTGCGCTCAATTTCGCGGTTGCGTTCTTCGAGCTGATACGCCTTTTCTTCTAGCTCTAGATTTAACTGTTGCAGTTGCGTATTGGTTTGTCGTAATTCTTCTTGCTGTTCGCGCAGTTGAGCTTCAGACGCTTGAAGTTCAACGGTTTGCTCTTCTAGCCGACAGTTTGTTTCTTGCAGTTCCGCTTGCTGTTGTTGAAGTTCTTCAGCTAAAGATTGCGATTGCTGCAATAATTCTGTGGTTCGAGCCGTTGCCGCGATCGTGGTTAATACAACGCCTAACGTGTCGCAAGCTTCATTTAGAAACATCAGCGACAATTCACTAAACGACTGCAACGACGCCAATTCGATTACCGCTACAATCTGCGTTTCATACAGAATCGGTAAAACAATAAGCTGACGTGGAGCAGTATCGCCTAAACCAGAACCGATGCGAACGTAATCGCCAGGCACATCGCTTAAAAGAATGCGCTTTTGGTCGATCGCGCATTGTCCAATTAATCCTTCTCCAACTCGTAACCGTGGCTTTAACTGGATTGTTTCTTGATTGGCATAGCTGCCGCTTAAGGTTAGCGTCGGCGGTTGTGTGGCTCGATCGATCCAGTAAAACACGCCTTGCTGCGCGTCGGTCGACGCGCATAGATGCGATAAAATGAGCGTTGCGGCATCGGATAAATTTCGTTGTCCTTGCAGCATTTGGCTGAGTTGGGCGACGCTCGACTTTAGCCAGGTTTGCGCTTCATTGCTTTGTTTTGCCGCTTCTAGCTGCTGACGACGCTCTTCGGCAAGCTTGAGCGTTTGCAGCAATGCTTCGACTTTGGGAACAAGCGGAGGCAACGTTAATGCCGCCGAAATCGAAGCAAACGCAGTAATCAGCTTAAAATCACCCGCCAACCAGTACACAGGTTGCCATAGCGTTACGACTTCCATAAAGTGGGTCGCTCCACAAGCCACAATAAACGCCCCGAATACCAGAAACATCCAGTTAAACGGAATCGATTGGCGCGTTCGATACACTAAGTAAGCCAGCGTTGTCGAAATCGCCACGTAGCAAATGCCAATAATCATATCTGTGGAAACATGCAGCCAAACAAGCTCCGGCTTCCACAAATAACAGTGACCGTGCGGCATAAATCCGGTGGCGCTGAGCAAATTTTGCGCCAGCCCGGGGTATAAAAGCGTTGCGGCAACCACAAGGGCGATCGCGACTGCGATATAGAGCGAGTTATTTTCTTCTTGGCGGCTCTGTAGCATCGGGCTATGAGTAATCTGGTTTCTTTCAGGATATAGCACCGAGCGCTTGAGGGTTTTAGCACTCTCTCTAAAGAGGGATAATCGCTGCGTGTAGCTTTTGAATTTAAGGTCGCAAAGATGCTTCAAGCGGATTCTTTTGGAGTATTGAGCGACAAAATCAAGACCTTTAAAATCGATAACCTGATAGAAACGAACTCGATCGTGAGCATTTCACAACATTGGTGCAACGCGATTCGTTCTTCTGAGCTATCCTGCTGATTGAGATTTCAACAAATCTTCTCAATCTGTCGCCCTATGAACAGCTCAACCGCAACGCTTTTAGTTTCGTGTCCGGATCAAAAAGGCTTAGTGGCTAAGATTGCCAACTTCATCTACTCAAACGGCGGCAACATCATTCACGCCGATCAGCACACCGATTTTTCAGCCGGATTGTTTCTGACTCGGATTGAATGGCAGCTAAACGGATTTCATTTACCGCGTGACGTGATTCAACCTGCGTTTAATGCGATCGCCGCTCCTCTCGGTGCCCGTTGGCAACTGCATTTTTCTGATTCGATTCCGCGCATTGCAATCTGGGTGAGCAAGCAAGATCACTGTTTATATGATTTGATTTGGCGATCGCGATCGGGCGAACTGCAAGCCGAACTGAGTTTAATATTGAGCAATCACCCGGATCTAGGCGCGATCGCCGAACAGTTCAACATCGATTTTCACCACATTCCGATTACTCAAGAAACCAAGCAACAGCAAGAACTCAAACAGCTAGAACTATTGCAGCATTACCAAATTGATTTAGTTGTCTTGGCAAAATACATGCAGGTACTTAGTGCCGAGTTTGTGGCTAAATTTCCGACTGTTATTAATATTCATCACTCGTTTTTGCCTGCATTCGCCGGAGCGAATCCGTATCAAAGAGCGTTCGATCGCGGCGTCAAAATCATCGGCGCAACCGCTCACTACGTCACGGAAGATTTAGACGAAGGGCCAATTATTGAACAAGACGTGGTGCGAGTCAGTCATCGCGACGATGTGAAAGATTTAATTCGCAAAGGTAAAGATCTAGAACGAGTGGTATTAGCGCGGGCGGTGCGATCGCATTTGCAGAATCGAGTTTTAGTGTACGGCAATCGCACGGTTGTATTCGCTTGATTTAGGATCGAACTGCCCCTTCTCTCATTAAGAAAGAAGGGGCTAGGGGATGAGGATTCACCGATCGCACCCTTCAGCCCGCTTAAGCGCTTTTTGGCGTAAGTTTCACCACGATCGGCGCATCGGGAACATCCATCGTAATGCGCGTTGGGGCGGTAAACGCTGCCGTAGCATCGGTCGATCGATTCGGCAGATACGTTGACGCTTGCTGAGTCGGCGTCAGCAGATTCACCGTGACGCGCTGCGTTGTTGGCGCGTCGGTGCTGGGTGAATTGAGCCACATCACTAGATAAAAGTCGCCGTTGCTTTTTTGCAGCAGCGTGTGATGCAGATTCTTCACGTCTCCGGTGAAATAGTAAGAAAGCGCTCCGCTTGCCGTACTGCCTGGCGTATCGTTTAACAATCCGATCAGATTTCGCAGCGCATAAAACGCGGGCTTTGGCGTTCCGTCAGCGCGAATCAAACCGAAATTGTTTTCTTGATTGCTCGCTGGTCGCTGGTCTAATAGCTCATACAAAAACGTGCGTTTGATGCCCCGGTTAAAGTACTCTAACACCGTTCTTGGAAGGTACTTTGCTGAAACTTGCTCGCTGACTGCTTTTTGTGGAGCAGACGGATCATTGACCGCGTTGTGATATCCGGTTTCAGTGGCGATGATCGGTCGATCGCCTGCATAAGCTTTCGTCAACGGCATCCATCGCCAATCAAAATCTTGACCGGGAACATTGCCCCCTGCATAGCTGTGCATATTGCCGTAGTCGCTATAAGCCGCCACCGACCCCACTTTCTGACCGCTTTCGGGAAACGCCATCGATGGCGCAATCACCGAAATGTTTGCCGTAGCCGGATTTGATTTCACCGCTTTGTAAAGGTCTGCTTGGTAATCGCGCAGTCCATCCGGGAACGATTTACCTTTGTAGCTCATGCTGGCGCTGTTAACATCCCATTCGTTTGGCCCTTCAACCGCTTCGACGCCAGGTAATGCCTGCTGAATTTGCTGCACAGCGTTATCGGGTGTAATGCCATCGCGCGGATCCATAACGAGCGTTGATCGAATGCCATCGGTGGCTAACTCGCGCATTTTGGCGTACATCGTTGGATCGCTTCCCCCGTCGCGAATATGCCGAATGCCCAGTTCTTGCAAACGCGGCTCAACAATTTCTGAGAATTTGCCGTAGCTTGTATCGGTATAGCGCAAATGCGTGGCAACACCGATCGAATCAACAAATGAATCCGCCGATTTCGCTGGCTCTTGGATTGTTTGCGCGATCGCCGACGACAAGGTGTAGCTCGTGCTCACAGGCTGACTGGAGTAGGCTTGAAGCAGATAAGTCCCTGACGCAAGCACCGCCGCGATCGATTCGCTCGTCGTGCCATCGTTTGCCGAGGTGCTAATCACGTCGCCCTGGGAACTCAAAAGCTTCAAATCGACGTTAGCTGCGAGATTGTCAAGGCTGAAATTGACAAACGCGGCATCAGTTAGCGTGAACCGATAAGCGTTGACGCTGCGATCGGGACTTAAAGCACCGTTGATCGACGTTGAATCAAAGGGATTAATCACCGTAGCGTCGCTGCCGATCGACGCGGCTTTTTGCGTCGGATCGCTTGGAATGTACGGTGAGAAAAGTTGGTTTTGCCCGATAGTGCCTTTGGCTTGACTAGGACTCGACCACAGCAGTTTTGCAACCGCATTGCCAGTTTGCTCTACGTATTCATAGCGAATATCGTAAGCTTGACCGGCCTGAAGCGCGATCGTGCCGCTATCTTCGCGAGTTGCTCCTGCTTTCCAGTCATCAACAATCAGTTGACCATTTACCCATAGGCGCATTTTGTCATCGCCCTGCGTGTAAAAGGTGTACGGCTCGGAATAAAGCGGCAGTACTTGACCGCTCCAGCGTGCAGAAAAGTGATCGGCATTGACCGCTTGATTCGGAGATCCGGTGCCCCAATCAAAATCTACTGTTGCATCGGTGCGAGTCAACACACGCTGCGTTAAAGTTTCATCGTTGAAATATTCAGCTTTTAGCCCGATCGCGCCGTAAGGAGATGAACTGGCAGCCACAGGGGCATTCAGCATCGGAAACAGCGAATTCGGGTCGGGTTGAGCTGAATGAACAGACAAAGCAGAGCTACGGCTATCCGTGAGGATGCCGGGAATAGAGTCTAACACGTTTATTTCCCCTGGCTTAAGGTGACAGACTTAGCCGAGTTCTTAGAGCAGTAACGATTCTTGGTCTCGGGAACGACGGTGATGAATAACTCGGAGTTGGAAGAGCACACCTCGCGCAGTGCTAGTGTGAATGACAATCAGGAGGGCACTGCTCAAACAACCGTGAAACGGTATTTAAACGAACGATCGACAGCAAACTTTGGCAAACCACCCAGTCGGTGTGGCTTAACCGCACAAGCCAAAGCGGAACTCAACAACATCAAACACCTAAGTAGTAAGTTTGTAAAGTTTTTGCTGCAAACCGCTACGTATCTTACCGCACCACAATTTTCCTTTTAAACATTTTTGGGTATTGGGTGCTCAAAATCTGGCAAACGATAGATGAACTCGCTAACTCCAACACTCCGTTAAGAAATGTGTTGAATTTAAAGTTCCCGTGAAGACATCGGAAACCACAGAATCAACAAAAATCCCTAGACTTTCGCACTCAGGCGCAAAAAATGTAACGGTTTGCAACGTATAATTAAAGCGAATTGTCCATCACAAACGTTGTGGAAGAGACGACATGCGAGTAGCGATCGCCGGAGGCGGCTTAGCGGGTTTAGCCTGCGCGAAATATTTGGTTGATGCAGGACACGTGCCGATCGTGCTAGAAAGCCGCGATGTGTTAGGCGGGTTAGTGGCTGCATGGAAAGATGAAGACGGCGATTGGTACGAAACCGGACTTCATGCCTTTTTTGGGGCCTATCCGAACATGCTGCAACTGCTGAGCGAGTTGGGCATCGAAGATCGGCTTCAGTGGAAGCAGCACGCGCTGATTTTTAATCAGCCCGAAAAGCCGGAAACCTATTCGTATTTCAGCGTTCCCGATATTCCCGCTCCGTTTAACGTGATTGCGTCGATTCTGCGCAACAACGACATGCTGACGTGGGAACAAAAGATTCGCTTTGCGATCGGGCTTTGGCCTGGTGTTCTGCGCGGTCAGAAATACGTCGAAGACATGGACAAATACAGCCTTTTGCAGTGGCTAGAGCGTCAAGGCATCGGGAAAAAAGTGAGTTCGGATATTTTCATTGCGGCCTCGAAAGCGCTGACGTTTATCAATCCCGATGAAGTATCAGCAACAATTATCTTGACGGCTCTCAATAAGTTTCTACAAGAGCGCTACGGCTCGAAAATTGCGTTTCTTGATGGTTCGCCAACCGAGCGGTTATGTCAGCCGATCGTGGATCACATCGTGGCCAACGGCGGCGAAGTTCACCTCAAAAAACCGCTCAAGCAAATCTTGCTCAACGAAGACAATACGGTGAAAGGCTTTTTGATTCGGGGACTTGACGGCGCACCCGATGAAATCATTACCGCCGATCGATATGTGTCTGCCATGTCGGTTGATGTGATGAAGGTTCTCATGCCCGATCCCTGGAAATCGATGCCGTTCTTTCAAAAGCTGAACGGGTTAGAAGGCGTTCCGGTAATTAACTTGCATTTATGGTTTGATCGCAAGCTCACCGATATCGATCAGTTGTTGTTTTCGCGCTCGGATTTGCTCAGCGTGTATGCCGATATGAGCATTACCTGTAAAGCTTACGAAGACCCGGATCGATCCATGCTTGAATTTGTTTTAGCGCCTGCGAAAGATTGGATCGATCGCGCTGATGAAGACATTATCGCAGCGACGATGAAAGAGCTAGAGCGCCTGTTTCCGCAGCATTTGACCGGAGATAATCCAGCGAAGCTGCGCAAATACAAGGTTGTGAAAACGCCGCGATCGGTGTACACGGCCGCTCCGGGGCGTCAGGCGTATCGACCGGATCAAATCAC
This sequence comes from uncultured bacterium, assembly GCA_964250455.1. Taxonomy (GTDB): domain Bacteria; phylum Cyanobacteriota; class Cyanobacteriia; order Leptolyngbyales; family Leptolyngbyaceae; genus CAXUFL01. The sequence goes on along the minus strand of CAXUFL010000027.1, from coordinate 13,699 downwards.
GCCAATTCAAAACTTTTACCTAAGTGGAAGTTATACGATGCAACAGTATTTAGGCAGTATGGAAGGTGCCGTACTTTCTGGTAAGCTGACAGCGCAGGCTATTGCAACCGCACCGCCTGCTTCTGCCTCAACCGAGCCACCCCGCTTAGTGACCAGTAGCAATTAGCGCTTTGTCAACCATCCATCGTGTCTTCAGAATGCTGCAATTGCCCGAACCTTCTTCCTGTGTAAGAATACTGGCTTCCGTGGAGGAGGCTTACGAACGGTGCCGCCAAATTACCGCGAAGTACTCGAAGACGTTTTATCTGGGAACGATGCTTATGGCTCCCGAAAAGCGTCGAGCGATTTGGGCAATTTATGTGTGGTGTCGCCGCACCGATGAACTCGTCGATGGACCAGGCGCAGATTTGACCACGCACGAAACGCTGGATCAGTGGGAAAAACGGCTCGAAGCGATTTTTGCAGGCCATCCTGAAGACGATTTGGATGTTGCTTTAGTCGATACGCTAGAGCATTTTTCGCTTGAGATTCAGCCGTTTCGCGACATGATCGCGGGACAGCATATGGATTTATACCGCAGCCGCTACGAAACGTTTGAAGAGCTAGAGCTTTACTGCTACCGTGTGGCGGGAACCGTTGGCTTGATGTCAACAACCGTAATGGGCAGAAACGCAACGCCGCGCACCGCTCCCTGGGACACGATCGAGCCTTACAATCCCGTCGATGAAGCGATCGCGCTCGGTATCGCCAACCAAATCACGAATATTTTACGCGATGTCGGAGAAGATGCGCGGCGCGGTCGAATCTACATTCCTCTCGAAGATCTCGCGCAGTTTGACTACACCGAAGACGATTTATTAAAAGGCGTCATCGACGATCGTTGGCGATCGCTGATGCGCTTTCAAATCGATCGCGCGCGGCAGTTTTACGCGCAAGCCGAAAGCGGCATCGGTGCCCTGAACGAAGATGCTCGCTGGCCAGTTTGGTCGGCGTTGATGCTGTACAGCCGAATTTTGGATGTAATTGAGCGCAACGGCTACGATAACTTTAATAAACGTGCCTTTGTACCGGGGGCGCGGAAAATGACAATGCTGCCGATCGCGTGGCTACGTGCAAAAGTTCTTTAGAAATCAATCCCGATAGAATAAGGTCAGGCTGTTTATTCTTGTTGCTGCCATGACTCAAACGCCTGTTAAACTCAGCTTTGCCGAGTACCTCACTTACGATGATGACACGGATACTCACTATGAACTGGTGGATGGAGCGCTCGTTGAAATGCCGCCAGCAACGCACAAACATCGTAGGATCGCCCGCTTTCTCGAAACGCTATTTAGACAGGAAATCGCTCAAGCTCGATTAGAGTGGGAAACGGCACGAAACGGTGAAGTTGGAATTCGGACAAAACGTAAAACTAGAACAACCGTTCGATTACCGGATGTTGTTGTTTTTGATGGTGCCGCGATCGCTGATTCAAATGGGGTCGCCGTTTTAGAGACTCCTCCATTTTTAGTGGTTGAAGTAGTCAGTCCGGGGGAGCAAAATCGCAAACGAGACTATGAGCAAAAGTCTCGTGAATATCAGAGCTTAGAAGTGCCTGAATACTGGATTGTTGATCCACAGGATGCAGCGCAGAAAGTAACGATTTTAGTGCTGGTTGATGGCGTTTATGAAGAAACGGAGTTTGTCGGAAGCGATGGCATTATTTCCCCGACGTTTCCAAATCTCAGTCTTACTGCTGAGCAAGTCTTAGCAGCTTAACGTCTGCGTTCTTGCAGCTTGCGATAAACCGCTTTGATATCCACGTTGTGATGAGCCAGCGCCACGAGCGTATGATAAATCAAATCGGCGGCTTCACCCGCGATCGCGTCCCCATCATCATCTTTGCAAGCCATCACGACTTCTGCGGCTTCTTCACCAATTTTCTTGAGAATCTTGTTGTCTCCGCCGTCGAGGAGCTTGCGCGTGTACGAGCCTTCAAACGGGCGATCGCGTCGATCGCAAATCACCGCAAACACTTGTGACAACGTATCCGCAGGCGGCGGCGTGACGGTTCCATTGATTTGATGAAAACAGCTTCGTTCTCCGGTGTGACAAGCAATGTCTCCGATTTGCTCGACGCTGATCAAAAGCGCATCACTATCGCAGTCGTAGCGAATGGATTTAACCGTTTGCGTGTGTCCCGACGTTGCGCCTTTGTGCCAAAATTCTTGGCGCGATCGACTCCAAAACCACGTTTCTCCGGTCGTGAGCGTTTTCGTTAGCGACGCTTGATTCATCCACGCCAGCATCAGCACGGTGCCATCGAGATAATCCTGCACGATGGCGGGAATTAAACCACGATCGTCGTATTTAATCTTCTCAACAGGAATGGAGTGAGCAGAAATCAATTCAAACGCTGACATGACACTAGAAGAATCAGTTCTCTGTTAACGATATCATCATGGATGCGGATACCGTTGAGACAGGAATTGTTCAGCATCGCTTCGGGTGCGAATGACGCCATCGATCGTGGCTGCTAACAACTCATCTAGAATTTGCTTAAATTGGCGTCCGGGTTTGTAGCCAAGCGCTTTTAAGTCGGTTCCATTAAGCGGCGCTTTAATCAGTGACCAAACGGTTGAATAACGCCAAATCAGTTTGCGAACTAATCGCGGCGATCGTACCGCTACTAACACTAACAGCGCCAAATCGTAACCCTTGAGATGCTGCACAATTTGACTCGGTGTGGTGCAAACGGGTAACACTTGAGTCAGCGTTTCTTGAACTTGAGCCAGCATCGATAAACGCTCGATCGCATCGTTTGATAATTGCAGATTTTGGGCAATGATCGATCGCGTTTCGGGTTCCACTTGAGCGATCAAGACTTCGAGTAATAATTGCCAATGAATGATGTGATCTGAATCTGTTCGACGGAGCCAGCGCTCAACGAGGTTTAACTGTCGCCACAGTTCGAGATTAAGATCGATCGACGGATGAATGCAGCTTAACGCACCCAAGTTACCCAATTTTTGAACTGCAAACTTCCAGTATGGCGCTTGCAGAATGTACTTTAATTCAGATTTGAGGCGCGTTTGCAAAGCAGGCGCAACGATACGACCTGAAGCATTGCCGCGAATTTGCTCATAAACCCCAGACGCGATCGCGTGACGAATATACTGCTCGGTTTGGGGTTCAATTTCAAATCCCAACCGCACCGCAAACCGCACTGCTCGATAAATTCGCGTTGGATCTTCGATGAAACTATTAGCATGAAGTACGCGAATTTGTTTAGATTGCAAATCTAAAACGCCGCCAAAAAAGTCAAGCAGTTCACCAGATCTCGGTGCCGTCAAGCGCAACGCCAACGCATTGATTGTAAAATCGCGCCGATACAAATCCTGTCGAATTGAACTCGCTTCAACTTCGGGATTTGCCGCCGGATACGGATAAAACTCAGTTCGAGCAGTGGCAATGTCGATCCAAAGTGAATCGAGGTCGGGGTCATGGTGCCAAAGCAGTGCAGCCGTTTGAAATTTACCGTGAACTTCAAGTCGGGCATTCGGGTATTGAGCTTGCAGCGATCGAGCCAGTTCCACACCCGCGCCCACTTCTGCCGCTTGATGAAATCCATCTACCACTAAATCAATATCGCTCAAGCTCACAGACGCTGTGGAATTCGAGAGCAATAAATCTCGCACCGCTCCGCCGACTAGATACAAATGCCAGCCGCGTTTTTCGGCGTGTTCGGCAGCGATCGTCAGAATGTTCTGATACGGTTCGGCTAATCGCTCTAAGCGCAGCAAGTACCGCAACGGATACAGCGCTTGGGATCGATCGTGCTGGCGTTTGCCGTCGTGCAACTGCCTTAAAACATCGGTGCGCGTCACAATGCCAACAAGCTGATCGTTCTGAAGTACCGGAAGCCGCCCAATGTCATACGTCACCATAATCGATTCAATTTCTGGCAGCGTGGTATCGGGCGCGATCGTTCTCACCTGGCTTGCCATATACCCCTTTACCGGAGCATGACCAAAGCCATGATGAAACGCTAAATCTAAATCTCGACGAGAAATCACGCCGACAAGCTGACCGTTTGCATCAACTACCGATAAGCCCGAATGACCGTAGCGCAGTAAAATCCGTTGCGCTTCGTCGATCGTGGTTTCCGGTCGAATCGTGCGCACGGGAGAAGACATTAATTCGCGAGCAATTGGCGGCGTCGGAATCTGCGCTTTGAACTGAGTGATTAGGCGATCGAAAATCTGTCTTAAATCCGGTTCACGAATGGTCAGCGCGGCGGCTTTTGCGTGTCCGCCACCCCCGAACGGTTTGAACAATTCGTTTAGATCCGTGCCGTCAATGCGCGATCGACCAATCACCGTCAAAACATTCCCGCCCGACTCGCACGCCGCCCCGCGACAGTATTGATTGCCTAACAGCAACGCTTCACATTCAACCAGTTCGATCAATCGCCCTGCTAAGCTTGACAATCCTGGTACATATTCATCGGTTTGCAGCAAAACCCACGCGATCGGATTGCCTTGAACCGTCTCGGTTTGCAAAGTTTCTAACGCAACGCTCAGCAAGTCTTGAAGCTGCGGTGATAAGCCTGGATCAACGTATTCGCCGATTACTTTGAGAATTGCACCTTGCGTCATCAGCCACGCGATCGCGCTTGCATCTCGCGCCGTTGCGTGATCATACGTCAGCGAACCCGTATCAACATGAATTCCTAGCGCCATTGCGGTGGCTTCGATCGGGGTTAGCTCAATCTCGTTCGCCTGAATTTGCTCGACCACAAGCGTTGTAATTGCGCCTACATCCGCGAGAAACGTTTGTTTAGCAGGAATATCGCTATCGAGGTCTAAATGATGGTCGTATAGCCGAATTTCAACATCGGGCAAATCGAGCCATTGGGCGGTGTGACCTAAGCGATCGCGAGTACTGGCATCGACAACGGTAATCGATCGAATCGCGTCGGGATCAATCGATCGACGTTCAATCAACGGGTATTCATCGCGGTACAACGCCAGAAAATCTCGCACCGTGGGATGTGCGCCCCCGGACAAAACAATCCGCGAACCTGGTTGTAGGCGACTAACGCCGATCGCGGCTCCGAGCGTATCAAAATCTGCGGTTGTATGGCATAGAATCACGTTCATGATTTCTGATAACGTACTATTGAGAACTATTTCATGCTTCTGTTGGTAGAGGCGCTACAAAAGGAAAAGCTGTTTAGGGGGAAGAAAATGACGTTCGTATTTCAATTTGCTTTATTGGCACTGGTTTTATTTTCATTTGTGATGGTGGTCGGGGTTCCGGTTGCTTATGCGTCTCCCCAGAATTGGGATCAATCCAAGCGGCTGATTCTATTGGGATCGGGCGTTTGGTTTATCTTGGTGATCACGGTTGGCGTCTTAAACTATCTGGTTACTTGATTCGTGCCTATACTGAGGGAAGAATCGTTAAGTTTCTTCCCCTACTTTATTGAGAGGATTTCAGTACGGTCACGGGTCTGCTAATTGGAGTTTCTGCGTCGATTGTGAAGTTTAACCTTATGGAGCGTATTAATACTGTTCAAGGTAAAATGATCCCGCTAAATTTAAGTGAGCGCTCTAAAACTTAGGTTTAGAGTACTGGCAGAAACTCTGCTGAATCGGTGCTGTGACAGTGTAATACTCAGATCAAACCCAATGACTATTTTTGAAGGAACGTTTGCACAAACCGATGGTTTTCGGTTCGCGATCGTGATTGGTCGATTCAATGACTTAATCACCAACCGCTTACTCGAAGGCTGTCAAGACTGCTTAAAGCGTCACGGTGTGGACGCCGATCCACACGGAACGCAGGTTGATTATGTCTATGTCCCAGGCGCATTTGAAGTGCCACTAGTAGCCCGACAAATTGCGCTTTCGGGTCGCTATGATGCAGTCATCTGCTTGGGTGCAGTAATTCGCGGACAAACGCCTCACTTTGATTATGTTTCGGCTGAAGTGTCAAAAGGAATTGCAGCCGCAGGGTTTCAAACGGGCGTTCCAGTCATTTTTGGGGTGTTAACAACGGATACGATGCAGCAAGCTCTAGAGCGAGCAGGTATTAAGAGTAATCTAGGCTGGGAATATGGCATGAGTGCTTTAGAAATGGCAAGCCTGATGCGTCAAGTCAAAGGAAGTATGAATCCTGCGCCGCATTATAGTAGCGCGGCAATTTCTCCGGCAATGCCGCATACGCTGACTTCTACGACTCACACGATGGCGGAATCTTCCGAGCATCACAGCCACTGATACGGCTATATTATTCAGAAAAAGGCGTTCGTTATGAACGCCTTTTTTTAGTGATTGACCGTGAGCGTGTTAATTTTCTCGCTGCTTGGTGAGCTTCCCAGGTTTCTTACCGTAGCCTCAGTTCCGGTTAAGCCTGGCGAATGCTATTCGCTGCGCACATTGCCTCCGGCTACGCGGCTACACAGACAAAACCACTCACGGGTTGCTCTATTTACTATCTAGTTGGCTGTTAGTGCGCGGAGGCGCACTTCGTCTGTGTAGCCGCGCCTTCAGTCGCCAGGGCGCTTATCCAGAACTTACGTTACCGTAGCCGACGGCTGCCAAACTAACGTTGAGGTAACAGAATTCACGCTTACGGCAAAATTCACTTTTGCTGTTGATTTGTGCTATAAAACTACAGTAATCGCATCGGAAAACTTGGGTTTAATCTAAACCGCTTTTTTACTCTCTTCACGTTCAAGGGGTTCGCTGTGGGCATCGTAGTACAAGACGTTTCAAAGCAGTTTGGTAGTTTTCACGCAGTTGAGCAAGTAAGCCTCGAAATTAAAAGCGGTTCACTAGTCGCGCTGCTTGGTCCTTCGGGATCGGGAAAATCCACGCTGCTGCGATTGATTTCCGGCTTAGAAACGCCCGATCGTGGAAAAATTTGGCTCACCGGAGAAGATGCCACCGATCGCAGCGTTCAAGACCGCAACATCGGCTTTGTCTTTCAGCATTATGCCTTGTTTAAGCATCTGAGCGTGCGCAAAAATATCGCGTTTGGATTAGAGCTACGCAAAACGCCTAAAGACAAAGTAAAAAAGCGGGTTGAAGAATTATTAGACTTAGTGCAGTTGGCGGGATTGGGCGATCGCTATCCGTCGCAGCTTTCGGGCGGTCAACGGCAACGGGTGGCACTGGCCCGCGCTTTAGCCGTCGAACCGAAAGTTTTGCTGCTCGATGAACCGTTTGGAGCGCTCGATGCCAAAGTGCGTAAAGATTTGCGGGCATGGCTCAGACGCCTGCACGACGAAGTTCATGTCACCACCGTATTTGTCACCCACGACCAAGAAGAAGCGATGGAAGTCGCCGACGAAATTGTGGTGATGAACAAAGGTAAAGTCGAGCAAGTCGGCACGCCTGCGCAAATTTATGATCATCCTGCTAGTGCGTTTGTGATGAGCTTTATCGGGCCGGTTAACGTGTTGCCGAGTTCGTCGCGCATTTTTCAAAACAACGGCTTCGATTCTGCGCATCCTGAGATGTTTTTGCGCCCGCAAGATGTTTTAGTGGAAACGTCTCCGAATGGTTCAACGGTTTCGGCTCGGGTGACTCGACTTATTCACTTAGGCTGGGAAATTCAAGCTGAGCTTACGCTTGATGATGGGCAAGTGGTGACAGCGCATTTAACTCGCGATCGATTCGATGAACTGAGTTTGACGCCAGATCAACGGGTGTACGTCAAACCTAAAGACGCCAAATCTTTTCCGTTGTACTACTCGATTTAGGGCTGTCACAGAGACACGATTGCTGACTTATCATTCAAGATACCAATGCCGTTGGTAGGGTTTTCTTAACTTAAAGAGTTCGATCGAACCCGATTAAATAAAAGCATTACAACCGATTATTGAACTATGACGCAGTATCAAAAGATTTTACGAATTTCGACCGAGGGAAAATCGCTGCAAAAAGTTACCGCACAAGTGCAAGCAATCGTGGCCGAATCCGGAATTAAAACCGGATTGTGCAATTTATTTTTACGGCACACGTCAGCCAGCTTGATCGTTCAGGAAAATGCTGATCCCGATGTGCTAAAGGATTTGGAGAATTTCTTCTCGAAGCTGGTTCCAGAATGGGAAAACTATATTCACAGCGCAGAAGGGGCAGACGATATGCCTGCTCACATTCGCACCGTGCTGAGTCATACGTCTGAGCAGATTCCGATCGCGCAAGGGCGATTAGTTCTTGGAACTTGGCAAGGAATTTACGTTTGGGAGCATCGACAGCGCAATCATACCCGCGAACTGTTTGTGCATATAAGCGGAGAGTAATTTTGAAGGCTGCAACGATTCATAAAATCATTGCAGCCTTTGTGTATACCTCAACATTAAAGCGATCGCTTAGCCTTCGTATTCACTATCGATTTCAATATCAAGCGTGTCTTCGTCAAATCGAATGTACAAAATATTCGGACGACAACACACTTGACAATCTTCAACATACGATTGCTGCATTCCAGCGCTGACATCGACAAAGGTAAGATTTGGTTCGCCACAATAAGCGCAGGTGTACTCAGCCGTATTCTGCATCATCCTATTCCTGCCATTTGCGGCTCGAATTGACTGGTGGCGTTGGCTAAATGCTTTTGCAGCGTAGACGGCGGCAAAGCACCTTGCAAATGACTCCAGGGCAGAACTTGATTTAGCGCCCAGCGATCGTACACATAAAAATCGAGATCGGGCAGTTGTCCGCGTAGTTCTTTAAAAGCGCGACGGTAGCTTCCCAATGAATCGCCGTAGTGACGAGTTAATTCAAGCAGATTTGATAAGCGTCGATCGCCTCTCGACAACAGCGCCTGAATAATCGACCAGTTATAGCTTTCAGGACGAAAATCAATGCCTAGCGGACGCAGTTGTTTTTGCAGAAATTGTAATCGTTTTTCGGCTTGAGGATTGACGCCAAACCATTGAAACGGCGTATGCGCTTTCGGCACAAACGTGCTGCATCCATAGGTAAATCGCAATCCGGGTGCAGCTTTTTTGATCGATCGCCACATGGTCACGGTTTGATCAAGATCTTCGGGTTCTTCGCCGGGAAGCCCTGCCATGCCGTAAAGCTTCAAAGCGCTGAGTCCGCCTGCTTTGGTGTTGATTGCCGCTTGAATAATTTCGTTGTTGGTGAGTTTTTTGTTGATGATTTGACGCAAGCGATCGCTGCCGCTTTCAACGGCGATCGTGATCGATTTTGTATCGTGTTTCACCAACGTTTGCGTTAATTTCTCGGTAACAGTATTGGTGCGAACCGATGCGATCGACAGCCGCACCTGATCGTATTTCGGTTGATTGAGAGAATCAAGCAGCGTTTCAAATTCAGGGTGTTGCGTGACGGATGCACCGAGCAAGCCTAATCGATCGGTGACTTGCAGCCCGCGATCGATCGCGGGCATCAACGACGCTTCCACATCTGCTACGCGAAACGGCAGCGTGAGATAGCTGGCAAGGCAAAAGCGGCACATTTCCGGGCAACTGCGCACGACTTCAACCATGTAGATGTTTTCCCAAGCCGCTTTTTCGGTGACAACGGTTGAAGTCGATAACACGTTGCCGCGATACGTTTGCTTTTCGACTTGAGCGGGAATGGTCGAATCGATCGGGGTAATAGCCGCGATCGCGCCGTCGGGAGCGTGATACGTGACGTGGTATAAGCTAGGAACGTAAATTCCAGGAACTTGCGCTAAGCGTCGAAGTTTAGTAGTGCGATCGGCGTGTCGAACTTCTTGATACGCATCGATAAACGCATCGAGCAAGATTTCGCCGTCGCCTATTAAAACGACATCGAAAAAATCGGCAAACGGTTCGGGATTTGCAGTCAGAACCGGCCCGCCACCAAAAATTAACGGATCAGCGTCAGCGCGATCAACGCTGCGAATCGGGATATCAAGCGATTCCAGCACGCTTAGAATGTTGACATAATCAAGCTCCCAGGACACCGAAAAGCCAAATAGCTCTGGGTCTGTGGGCAACGGTTCGTGAATGTCCGTGAAAAAGCGGCTTACGTCTACATCCGATCGCACGGCAAATTTCGCCCAAACCACTTGATAACCTAAGCTTGTAATCCCTACCGTGTACTCATTTGGAAAGGCAAAAACAAGCGGAACGGCGTCAGCTTGAGGCGTTGCAGGCGTAAATAACAAGCGTTCAGATGAAAACAGAGAAGTCACAGATTTAACACCGGAAGCGTCTTCTTCAGCCTAGCATTCTGATTTAGCAATCCGCGCAGTTGCGCGACTCTGAAGCAGCCTTTGATCGTAATTTTTGACGCAAGCCAATAAGAATCTTTACGCCTAGCAGCGTTTCTCAAACCTGCAAAGTGTACTATCATGTGCCGTGCAGCCCGAATCTTGCTGAGTTATGTCGTGCACATCGGGTAATCGCATCAAAGAGGAATGGCACATGGCAACAATCATCGCAACGACCAACATGAAAGGCGGCGTCGGCAAAACGACGTTAACGGTTAATTTAGCCACCTGTCTTACCAAGTATCACAAAAAGCGGGTTTTGATGGTCGATTTGGATACGCAAATTAGCGCCACCTTAAGCTTGATGATGCCCGCCGATTTTGCTAAGCTGCGCACCGATAAACGCACTCTAAAGCATTTAATTAATCGAGCGATCGTCGGCGATAAACAGCTTCCAACGATCGTTCCCGATGCGATTCATCACTATGTCGGTCAACTCAAAGGATTAGATTTACTGCCCGGAGATATTGATTTATACGACGAGTTTCTGGTGTCTCAACTGCTGCACCGAACTGCCGTACAAACCGGAAACGCGGAGTTTGAGCAAGTCTGGAATACCTTTGAGAAAAATCTGGTAAAGAGCGTTTTGCAGCCGCTTGATAAAGAATACGATTTTATTATTTTAGATTGCGCTCCGGGATACAACTTGATTACGCGAAGTGCGCTTCTTGCCAGCGATTTTTACTTAATTCCGGCAAAGCCAGAGCCGCTATCGCTAATTGGAATTCAACTGCTAGAGCGTCGTATCGCTAAGCTGAAAGAAACGCATAAAACCGATGCAACCGAAGTCAAGTTGGAATTATTAGGAATTGCGTTTTCGCTATCTGGAAATTTACTCACAAGCCGTTATTACACCCAAGTCATGAAACGGCTCAACGAAGACTTTAGCGAAGCAAAGCTGTTTAAAACGCGCATTCCGGCTGATGTGAACGTGACTAAAGCGATCGATAGCTTAATGCCCGTAGTGCTACAAAATCCGGGAACCGCAGGCAGCAAAGCGTTTATCGGTCTTGCTCAAGAACTCATGCAAAAGCTGACTACGATTACTAACGCTGAGTCTTTGAAAAATAAAATGTCGCTGGCGTCGATGCAGTAAAACTACAAACGCAAAATTGCGGCTAAAAGCGTTTCCGCTTTTTTGCTTGACAAAGCGGAGTCATTACGAGTACGCTTTATTCATAGTTAAAAAGCATTAAGCTTTTACTCGTCAAGAAACTCTCAAGGAGTCCGGTTCATGTTTCTCAATCGCGAAGGACAAAAAATTCCCTCGGTTACGTTTCGCACTCGCAAAGACAATCAGTGGGTAAACGTTACAACCGATGAATTATTCAACGGAAAAACAGTCGTTGTGTTTTCACTACCGGGAGCGTTTACGCCAACCTGTTCGTCAACGCACGTACCCGGATATAACGAACTTGCGCCAGTGTTCAAAGCGAACGGGGTCGATGACATTCTGTGTGTGTCTGTAAACGATACGTTTGTGATGAATGAGTGGGCAAAAGAGCAAGGCGCAACCCACATCACCATGATTCCGGATGGAAACGGCGAATTCACCGAAGGCATGGGAATGCTCGTTGATAAATTGGATTTAGGATTTGGCAAACGATCGTGGCGCTATTCAATGCTCGTCAAAGACGGCACGATCGAGAAAATGTTTATCGAACCCAACGAACCTGGCGATCCGTTCAAAGTGTCTGATGCAGACACAATGCTAAGCTACATCAATCACAAAGCCGAAAAGCCAAAGATGGTGTCGCTGTTTGCTAAAATCGGCTGTCCGTTTTGCGCCAAAGCCAAGCAACTGCTCAAAGATCACGGCATGGATTACGAAGAAATTTTGATTGGTCGCGAAGTAACGCAGCGATCGCTGCGAGCCATGACGGGCGCAATGACCGTGCCGCAGGTGTTTATCGACGGAAAATTGATCGGCGGTTCTGAAGCGTTAGCCACCTACTTCGGACAGTAACAAGCGCAATCCAAACCTAAGAATGATGGATTGTTCGGTCTGCGTCCATCATTCTTACAATGGATTTAGCGCGTGGAAATAAAAGATGGATAAACCCTTAGATGCAGAGCGATCGATCGAGCTTGCCGCCAGTTCCAAAGCTAAATCAAGCTTTGAAACTGCCTCCAAAGCGATGTTGCAAATTGAAGGCGCACAGTATGTCCAAGGCTTTGTGGTGATGGTGGGTTCGCCCTACAAGCCGATCGAGCATAGCTGGCTTGAGTTGAATGATTGCCTGGTTGATCCAAGCTTGCCTAAGCTCAACCGCAAGCCCGATCAGCTTTATTATTTCCCCGCACAACGGCTTAGCGCAAAACAGCTTAAAGCCGCGATCGAAGAAGCTCAAGAAGATTATCCCGAAGACGATTCGCTCCCGATTTACGGGTCGTCGCCGTACGAATATTATGGCGATGTCATGCTGGGTGGAAAAGAATATCAAGCGGCGTTTGAAGCCGCAAACGCCAAATCCAGAGAGCTAAATCCACCCAAAGCGCAGCATCAGCAAAATTAAAATGAATTTAGACCCAAATTTACGCGCTCCGATCGCCATTAGTTTAGGGGCGATTCCGGGCGCTTTGAGTCGTTATTACTTAACGCTGTTGTTTGCACGCTGGTTTGGCGTTGCGTTTCCTTATGGAACGTTTTTCATCAACATCACAGGCGCGATCGTCATGGGCTTTTTTGTCGCCTTCTTTTTAGATCGAGCGATCGCATCACCGGATTTGCGATTATTTTTTGCGGTTGGCTTTTTGGGGTCTTACACCACGTTTTCTACATATGCGCTCGAAACTTCGGTGCTCGTTAAATCCGGAAATCAAGGCTTGGCGTTGCTGTATTGGCTTGGAAGCGCCGCGATCGGATATCTCGGTTTAGAATTCGGGCGCTTTGTGGCAGGAATGATTCGCTAAACTGAACTGGGATGAAAATCACGCAGCATTTTTTTCAATTCCATTCCGTGCAGTTCTTCTTGTCCGATCATGCCGCGCACAAATTCTTCGAGATAAATGCTTGCGTCTTCTACGATGTCTAAAAGCTGTTTGTACAAATTCAGCGCCGACGTTTCATGATTGAGACTTTCGAGCAAAATATCGTACACCGAATGTTTGTGCGTTTCTTCGATCGGCGCAATTCGCAAGCTTGGATGTCCTTCGAGTCCGGTGAGAATTTCGCCAACTTGCTGCGCATGAAGCAGCGATTCGCTGGCTTGAGCTTTGAGAAAATCGACGATCGGAATTCGATTCGGGCCCGTCACCATCAGCGAATAGTGCGTATACCGAACCACACCTGCAAGCTCGGCTTCCATAATGGCGTTAAGCAAATGCGTTGTTTTATCTAAATCAAGGTCTCGCATGGTGAATAATTGAATGGTGTTTACGAGTTTACCGGAACGAAGGGTTCGGGAACCGTTAAAGCTCTGCGCGTTCACGCCGGGGA
>CAXUFL010000026.1:0-60607 GCA_964250455.1 uncultured bacterium | reverse complement strand
GACTGAAGGCGCGGCTACACAGACGAAGTGCGCCTCCGCGCACTAACAGCCAATGCGATCGAGCAACCCGTGGTTTTGTCTCTCTAGCCGCGCCTTCAGTCGCCAGGCAGGTTGAGATGCTTATCCAGAACTCAGGTTAAAGTACTACTGTGTACGCACAAACTGCTTTAAGTTTTAGATTGCTGGTTTCGCCCCCTAAATTCTAAACTCTGAGGAATTTAGGGAGCACAGCCCGCTTGCAACGCAGCGAAAAAACTGCTTAACTACCGTTGCAGTGTTCATGGAACTAACGAAGCCGATTTGTCAGGCGTTTAACGCATCAACCCCCCATACCTGGAATCAAACCGCCGCCTAAGCGTTTCAAAGCGCGAGTCGCAACATCGGCATATCGCATTTCACCGCACATAATTTTGCCGAGCCGATCGGTTGCGGTGGGTCGCTTCACGCCAACTTTATACCCGATCCCCGGCACGCGATAAAACACGCCCGCTAATCGTTGCGCCCATACCATGTCGCTCCCCCACTCTTGCTGAATAATTTGAGTGTATTGGGCAAGGGCTGAGGTATTTCCAGACAAAGCTTGATCGATCGCTTCTGCTGCCTTCATGCCGCTAAACATCGACGGGCGAATTCCCTCAGCCGTCATCGGATCAACGATCGACGCACTTTCCCCGGCTAAAAGCGCATTCTGCGTGTGCAGAGTTTGATCTCCATCCCAAAATGCGATCGGGTGCGTGTGAATTTGGGCACCGTTGGTATTGAGTCCCGCTTTCGCCGCGTATTCTCTTAAAGCGGCATTCAGATCCACGCTATCGCCGCCGCGAAACGTTGCGGTTCCCGCAGAACAGCCATCGGCTTTGGGCAAGTTCCAAACAAAGCCGTTTTTCACCAATCCAAAATCAAACTGCGCCGTGTTGCTGTTGGCGTTGGGCACTTCCATTACGGCTCCCAAGCGCGTTTGACGATCGCCAAATCCTAGCCATTTTGCCATTGGCCCTTTCGCACCGTCGGCGGCAATTAAGTATCGCGCTTCAAAGTTTCCCGTAGTGGTATTGACTTGCCATCGATCGCCTTTCCATTCAATGCCTGTGACGGCGGTATCATCGCGAAGTTCTGCTCCGATTTGTTGCGCCTGCTTTAGTAGAAAATAATCAAACTCGTCGCGACGAACCATCCACATCGGTTCGGGCGTTTTTAGCGTAGCGTCGATCGGATCTCCCAGCTTCCAGGTGTAGCGAATCGTGTTTACTTTTTTAGCAATCACGGGCGCAAAATCAAACTCAAACCACTGCGCGATCGCTGGAGATACGCCGCCACTGCAAGGTTTGTAGCGCGGCAATGCTTCTTTTTCGAGCACCAGAACTGATCGTCCACGCTTGGCAAGATGATAAGCGGCAGTTCCCCCGGCAGGGCCTGCTCCGACAACGATACCGTCAAACATAAGGCTGGAACTCGCTCCTAACTGTGTCAATGCTATTGAGTCATTCGGTGCAGGGGGCTGTGATCCGAAATCTTTCTAGAATTCTCACAATCTGAACCGCGAAGACCCGCCTGCATGGTAAAGCAATTTAAGTGAATCAATCGAACTTTGTGCAGAGGGTTGTCTTAATCTTTAAGAAACTGAAAGATTATTGAAATCATAGAGACTACAAGGAACGGCTTACCACGATCGATGTCGCTTTTGTCAGACTGCCTGAAAGTATAGCAACTGCGTCAAATAAAAGCTTCGCCCCAACGATTACGTTTGAGCAATATGTTCAGCATTTTCATTTTTGAAAATTTCTCATTATTGGTGCTCAAGCAGTTTGAAGCCTTCGCTTTTGAAAATCATCCTGGCGAAATCATTTGTTCAGGTCGCACGATTTGATCGAATTCTTCACCGCTTAAAAAACCAAGTTCAACGCAAGCGTTCCGCAACGTTAGATTTTCTTGATACGCTTTGTAAGCAACTTTAGCAGCACGATCGTATCCGATACTCGGATTCAACGCCGTCACAAGCATCAATGAGTTTTCTAAAAAATGATTGATACGATCGCGATTCGGTTCAATGCCAATTACCAAATGATTAGTAAAGGATTGGCAAGCATCTGAGAGAATCCGAATCGAATGCAGTAGATTATGAATTAACACAGGTTTGAACACGTTTAATTCAAAGTTGCCTTGACTGCCCGCGATGGCGATCGTGCTATCGTTTCCGATCACTTGCACACACACCATTGTCATCGCTTCGCACTGCGTTGGATTAACTTTTCCCGGCATAATCGACGATCCAGGTTCATTGGCAGGAAGAATAATTTCTCCTAAACCGCAGCGCGGGCCCGACCCCATCCAGCGCAGATCATTGGCGATTTTCATCAACGCACAAGCCAGGGTTTTGATTGCGCCACTCGTGGACACGATCGCGTCGTGTGCCGCTAATGCTGCAAATTTATTCGGCGCACTAATAAACGGTAAATCGGTTAAACGAGCAATTTCGGCTGCGGCACGATCGGCAAATTCTGGATGCGTATTGATTCCGGTTCCAACCGCCGTACCGCCGATTGCGAGTTCGTACAATCCAGGTAACGTTGTTTCGATTCGCGCTAAAGCTTGATCAAGCTGAGCCACATAGCCTGAAAATTCCTGTCCCAACGTAAGCGGTACCGCATCCATTAAATGCGTCCGCCCGATTTTGATAATGTCTTGAAACGCATCGGATTTTTGCTGCAATGCATCGCGCAATGATTTGATCACGGGAATCAAACGATCGTGAATCGCTTCGGCGGCTGCAATGTGCATTGCTGTAGGAAACGTATCGTTTGAGGATTGAGATAAATTAACGTGATCGTTTGGATGAATCGGAGACTTACCTCCTAAAACACCGCCTGCAAGCTCGATCGCACGATTGGCAATCACTTCATTTGCGTTCATATTCGTCTGCGTTCCGCTTCCGGTTTGCCACACAGAAAGCGGAAAATGATCGTTTAATTCGCCTGCAATTACTTGATCAGCCGATGCGCAAATCAGTTGACTTTTTTCGTCGCTGAGTTTTCCCAGCGACTGATTAACGATCGCTGATGCTTTTTTCAAAATGCCGAAAGCGCGAATTACCTCTACTGGCATTTTGTCATTGCCAATGGCGAAATATAAGAGCGATCGCTGCGTTTGTGCGCCCCAATAGCGATCGTTTACAACCTCGATCGCGCCCATACTATCGGTTTCTATTCGTGTAATTTGTTTCTGCATTGCTTGCTCCATTAAACGCCTAGCGTCAATTTCCAAGAATTTAGCGTTCCTGTATCCGTTGCGATCGCGTCTACAACTTTAAGCTGCCAGCGTCCTCCCGCCGTTTGACCCAGCATTTTGCGCAGCGTTGGCGTTGTTTGCAGCGAATACGATCGTCGAAGCTGCGTTTGTCGTCCGAGCGTTCGACCTTGCAGCAAAACGGTCACGCCCGATGGCGCAACTAACGTGACTTCCAAATCCCCTAAATACGTGTGATCGATCGAAACTTCAACTTGAATATCACGCACGCTTGCAGAATCACTAATCTGAATCGCAGCGCTAACACCAGTTAGATTATTGTCAGGAATCGCAACGGCAACCGAGTTTTGAGCGGAGAGCGATCGCGATACGTTGAACAACGATCGCCGCGCCACCGCCGCTTGAACTGCTTTTGCCGCATTCACTTTTCCATAACCAAACCAATCAGAGCGTCCGTTTGCGTCGTAGGTTCCTTTGCGCAACCCAAGCTGCGGATCAGGATCAGAATCGACGATTTTATCGGCGGTTTGCTGAAGAACTTGTCGCACTTCTTGAGCCGTTAAATCTGGATTTGCAGACAGCACCAAAGCCGCCACGCCTGCGACAAGCGGACAAGCGCTCGAAGTGCCGCCAAACGTATTCGTGAAGTCGCCCTGATCGTACCCCGCAGAACCGAGTCGATCGACCGTCACAACGCCCAATCCACGTAGCGGAACGCGAACTTCGGGCGGCGTTGCCACATAGCCCAAATCCGCTAAACCCACGCCCGGAGGCGCATTGTTGCTTGGTGCACACACAGCAATCTCAGCGCCCCAATTGCTGTAGGCTGCTTTTTTATTCAAACTCGTACAGGCTGAAACGGCAATCACATCCGGATGCACCGCAAATCCGGTCAGCCAATTGGTTGCGCCCGAAATTACATTATTTTGCCAACCCGATTCGTTGATCGTGCCGTTCACTGGACGATTGGCATTTCCTGCGGCAAACAAAATAACACAGCCTTTGCCGTTGCGTCCTTCAGTCGCAGCCCGTGTTAAAGCCGCACTTTGCCGCAGCGAAAGCGGATAGCGAACCGTACTCGGCCCCCAACTGCACGAAATCACCGCCGCCCCGCGATCGACCGCCCAGCCAAACAACGTTTCGATCGTGTCGTCATCGACAAACCCAGTTGTGCGAATCGGCATCAGCGCACAGCCCGGAGCCGCACCCACGACGCCGTATCCGTTTTCTTCAGCAACGGCAACGCCCGCACACGAAGTTCCATGATTTTCGTCTGAGGTTTTCGGGTCTGGATCAGCATCTTTGTCTTTGAAGTCAATCGGCGCAACGATTTTACCCACGCCTTGAAAATCCGGATGATTCAAATCCGCGCCATCGTCCATAATGGCAACCACGATCGAGCGGCTGCCCTTTGTAATGTCCCAAGCTTGCTCAGCATAAACGTGCGAACCCGATGCTAAATCCTGACCACCCGTGTGATTAAGGTGCCACTGTTTCGGATAAATCGGATCTTTTGGGCGGTAGTGAAGCTGTTGCCGCACGATAATATTCGGCTCTGCGGTAAGAATCTCCGATCGGGTGATCAATTGATTGGTGATCTTAAGCGGGTTTTCGGTTGCCTGAGCGGTAAGCTGAAACACAAAAGCATTGGGCACGCCTGCGATCGCTTTGACTTGTTCTAGCCCAAATTCTTGCGCGATCGCCGACATTTTTTCAGGTGTGACCGTGGGGGCAAACTGAACCGTGATTTGATTGGTGAGATAAATGCGCGAGGCGGGATTATCTTGAAGCTGATAAACGTGACTCGCGTAGTTCACTTCATTCGACGCCCGGACTTCCTGCATTACTTGATTCGTTTGAGCCGGATCAACTTTAAATTCAGTAAGCTGCGGCGGTGCAGCACCCGGATTAATTTCAGCCGGAATTTTCTTGGCTAAATCCCAAGCTTGATCTTTTGAATTGACATTGATTGTGAAGCGATCGTTGAGTTTTTCGAGCAGTAATTCTTCACCGCCGCGCTGTAGAATTTTCCCTCGATTCTCATTTGGAATGTTTGCATTTCCCGGTGTTTCTGGCTGATTGGTCATGGCGATCCTTTCAAACATTCTTTTAATTTCATCGCGGTTTGTGGGCTTCGCGCCTCGCCTTTATAGTTTTTAACTTGCACCGTGCGGGAATTGTCGAACTGAGATGTATGTCTTAAGTATCTGCTGAGTGCTAAAAGATGGAAAGATGCCACAGAAAACAAATCATTTTCAATTACTGCTCAGTTTGGCGATGTCATCAATGGTACTCTCGCTGCTGGCATCTTGTACGCCTTCTGAGTGTGAAAAGCAATCGACACCTGCACAATCGCCTCAGTGTTCGTCGGGCAGTGGGGGTTCGTATAGCGGATCAGCGTATCGATCGAGGGGTGGATCACGATCGAGCGGCGACGAGTCGAGCGTTAAAGGAAGATCCTCTGGTCGCAGTGGGTTTGGCAGCTTTGGCGGTGGACGGGCAGGTGGATGATGAGCAATCCGTTTAGTGCACCAGAGCGCGATCGTTTGTTTCGCCGAATCGGGATGCCCTGGTATAACTTGTGTCCGATTTCATCAAGCGGCGTTCCGATCACCGATGAGCAAAAACCGTATGCGCTTTATCACGCTCATGCCGTATCGCCGCAGCTTATTCAAGACTTAAACCACGCTGCTAAACGAGTCGGGCGAATTTTTGCCCAACTGCGATCGACCATCCAACAGCTTGACTCGGAAACGCTGATCGATTACGGCTTTCCTCAAGAAACGATTCGCGTGATTCGATCAGAGGCTTTAGCGCCGTTTTGTATGCGGCTAGATTGGTGCTGGAATGAAGAAAAAAACGTTCGCAAAGTGCTCGAAGCGAATGTTCAAACACCGAGTTTTTGGTTTGAATGTGTTGAAGGAAACGCCCAAGTTGCTCAACACTTTGGATTAAATGCGCCTGAATTAAATCTGCCGAATCGATTAAAAACAAGCCTGAATCAACAAATTGACCGAGCGGCAAGTTTAAGCAGAAAATCAGTAGATCAAGTTCAAATTGCTTTTACTGCGCTGAATAATGCAGAAGATATGGGGACAATGCGATGGCTAAGTGAGTTTGTATCTCAAGAGGTGCTAGTTTTCCCGCTTGAATATTTAAAGATTAAAAACGGCGACGGTTTGTTTTACGAGAAAACTGGAGAAAGAATCGACGTTTTATTCATGTGGTATCCGGTTGAGTGGACTATTCACGATACGGATGAAAACAATCAAAAACTGTGGCCAGCGCTCGAAGAATTAATTCTCAAAAAGCGAGTGACGATCGTTAATTTCGCCTCAGCTTTTGCCCTTCAACCGAAAAGTATTTTTGCTTTAATAACCGATTTAGGGCTTGATTTCTTTGATCCGATCGACGCCTTAACCGTGTTTGATTTCTTTCCAAAAACCGCTCAAACCGTTGAATCAATGGGCAATACCTACTTTGCAAAGCCTGTTTTAGGACGGCAGGGCGAAGGCTGTTTTGCCATGACATCAGGAGAAATCAGCGCCCAAAGTTCTAACCAAGACCCCTGGTACACCGATCAAGATTATGTTTATCAAGCACTGCTCGATTTGCCCACGATCGACATTGCCGGACGATCAATGACGGCATTATGGAGCACTTGGTTATACAACGACGGACGGAATCAATTTGTTCCCGGTGGGGTAGGATTGCGCGTTTCAGAAGGCAGAATTACCGATGATTATTCGTATTGGTGCCCGATTGGAATTGACGCGAATCGTTGAAGAAAATTAATCGATCGGGGTGCAACTTCCAGTAAAAACGAATTGAGCAATGATAAGATACCGGGAGTTCAAGTTGTCCTATACTTCTGCAATTCTTCATGGCTAATCTGAGAACGATCCGTCCCTTTTCTGTCTCAGGCTTGATTTCGCTATCAATGCTTGCAGGTGTTATTCTGACTCAGTCGGTAAGTGCTCAAACGCCGAAAAAATCTGCACCGAGCAACAACACTGCTCAACCGATCAATCCATCAGAACCGAACGTTGTGCGTCCGCAGGATACCGACAGCCTTTTAAGCTTGCAGGGTGGGCAACGGCTAATGGACGAAGCGAGCCGCGCCGTAAATGCGCAAAACTATCCGTTGGCGCAGAAAAAGCTGCAAGATGCTCGCCAGGTGTACAATCAGTTGTCTAATTTTTATCAGCAGTTGGCGTCGAGCTTTTCGGGAATTGATATTCGAGTGGCAGACAGCCAGCGCAAAAAAGCACTCGATACCGCTCAAATGCGCGACCAGGCAACGTATCAGTTAGCGCTGGTGCATCGGGCGATGGGTCAGTCAGAACTGGCGGTGCCGTTGCTGGTGCAGATTATTCAAAGTCAACAGCCAACGCGGGATTTGGGTAAGAAGGCGTATCAGCAGTTGCTAGAGATTGGCTTTGTGGATGTGGCGTATCCGCGCACGGCGGATACGCAATCGAGTCCGTCTGCAAGTAAGTAGATTAACGTCAGTTCCGGTTAAGCGGGCGCGACTGAAGGCGCGGCTAAACAGACAAAACCACCCACGGGTTCCTCGTGGCAAATTTTGGGTGTAGTGTGTCTGATTGCGGACTCGGAGTTGCGCAAAGCGCAACTCCGAAGGAACCGATGAGCTGCGGCTTCAGTCGCCAGGCGAGTTGGAATTCTTATCCAGAACTCCTAAGAAACAAATTTTAGATGTAGGACTAAAACCGATCAGCAGCAGAACTTTTGTTTCTTGCTCCCTTCCCAAAGTTTTACCGTTGTTGGAGACTCAGGTTAGATTAAGACTAATTGAAAGTTTTTCCCCTTATCTCCCAGCTTCTTCGCTAGTAGGAGAGGGCTGGAGCGAGGGTGAAGCAGCACCATGAAACAGATTCTGAATTTATGCTTAGCTGCATAGCTCGGTAGCATTTAAAGCTTGATCGAACGATTTGAACCAGAATTGATGCGATTGGCGCTGAGCTTGGCTTGTGGTGAAAGCGTTGACGATCGCTTTTTTAGCTCTAAAATTCGGCGATCGCACCGTTAAACTTCTAAGATCAAGATAGTTTCCAGTTGCAAATTCATGCAGTTTATTGATCAAGCAGAAATTCAAGTGCAGGCGGGCGACGGCGGCGATGGAATGGTTGCCTTTCGTCGTGAGAAATACGTGCCTGCGGGCGGGCCATCGGGCGGGAACGGCGGCAGAGGTGGATCGATTATTCTCAAAGCCGATGAGAATCTGCAAACGCTGCTCGATTTTCGATATATTCATTTGTTCAAAGCCGACAACGGACAGCGAGGCGGCAACAACAATCGAAGCGGTGCATCGGGGAGCGATCGCATCGTTGAGGTTCCGTGCGGCACGATCGTTTATGACAGCGAAACCGATGAAGTCGTTGGCGATTTGACGCAGCACGGGCAAATGCTCACCGTTGCTCAAGGTGGACGCGGCGGCGCGGGAAATCATTGTTTTTTGAGCAATCGCAACCGTGCTCCTGAAAAAGCGCTACCCGGACAGCCTGGAGAAGCGCGATCGCTGCGGCTTGAACTAAAATTACTCGCGGAAGTCGGGATTATTGGCTTACCCAATGCCGGAAAATCAACGCTAATTTCGGCACTGTCAGCCGCTCGTCCGAAGATCGCAGATTATCCGTTTACAACGCTGATTCCAAATCTAGGCGTCGTGCGCAAACCGACCGGAGACGGTACCGTGTTCGCAGATATTCCGGGACTGATCGAAGGGGCTCACATGGGGATCGGTCTCGGACACGATTTTCTGCGTCATGTGGAGCGGACGCGACTGCTGCTGCATTTGGTCGATGTGACAAGTGAAGATCCGATCGCCGATTATCAAACGATTCAGCAAGAGCTAGACGCCTACGGACGCGGACTCGTCGATCGACCGCAAATCCTTGCGATTAATAAGCTTGATGCCGTGGATTCAGACAGCGAGGAAGTAGGCGCGATCGTTGCGCGTCTTGAAGCTTTAAGCGGGTCTCCAGTGTTTAAGATCTCCGCCGCGACGCATTTCGGACTTGATGAGCTGATGCGGCGCGTGTGGCAGCAGCTTGATGAGTTACGGTTGGCTGAAGAAGAAACAGCGATTTTAGGTGTCACTGCATCGGCTTTAAATTAATATTTGGCTGTGAGGTCGGGTTCATTGCCTTGAACGCCTGGCGAATGATATTAGCTTCACGCATTGCCTGCGGCTACGCGGCTACACAGACAAAACCCGCCTTTATCGGGTTAAGAGTCAATTGTAAAGACGAGTCCCCGAAGGGGGACTTCGTTTGTGTAGCCGCGAATTTATTCGCCAGGCGTTGATGACGAAAATCCATCAGTCCAAGCATTCAAGGCGCGTTCAACGATCGAGTATTCCGAACCCACGATATTTACTGCGCGGCTGGACGGGGTGGGTCTTGTGCTGCTGGACTTGGGCTGACTGTACTGGCTTGATTCGCGTTTGGTGGGGCGGTAGCTGTGCTGGCTTGATTGAAATACTGATACGTAAACTGGGACACTTGCCGAATCAAATCTCCGGCCCGATAGTCGTTAAACGGGCGCTTCACCAAAGCGGCGATCAGATAGCGTTTTCCGTTGGGCAAATCCACGATACCAACGTCGCCAAGCACCGTTCCGATGTCTCCGGTTTTGTGGGCGATCGTTGCGCCCTGTCCAAGTCCTTGTGGAATCAGGGAATTATTCACGACCCGACGCATCATCTCTAACAAGCGTTCGTGTGATCGTAGCGACATAATGCGTCCAGAGTTGACCCAATTAAGCAGCGTCACCATATCGCGAGGGCTGCTCGTATTCGTGCCGTTGAGATCCGGCAACGGATTTTGAATGGCGGTGTTGTTTAATCCCCACGATTGAAAACGCTGATTGAGCGCGTCTTTTCCGCCTAAGCGATCGATGATCATATTCGTCGCGGTGTTATCGCTGACGGTAATCATACGGGTGGCAACGTCGATCGCCGAAAATTGAGAGCCAACGGGTTGATACTGCAACTCTCCGGATTCAGGGGCAATCAATTCTTTTCGCATGGTGAGCATTTCGTCTAGCCGAATTTTGCCTGCGTCTACATCTTGAAAAAACGCAACCAAAATCGGAAATTTGATCGTACTGGCGGCTGGAAACGCGCTTGTACTATTGATTTCTACATAAGATTGCGTGTCGGTATCGACAATCATCAATCCTGGAGTGAACTGGGTTTGCCCGGATGCGGCAGACTGGACTTGAGACTTAAGCGCCGAAATTTCTTGCGAAAGCTGCAACGGCGGCAGCGCGGGCTGCGTTTCGGTGGGGGCGGGTTGCTCGGTTTTTTCAGACTGAGACGCACCTGCGGTAAAGCGACTTGCAGGGTCCCACACCGATAAAATCGTTCCTACCAGCACGCCAATCCCTACGCCCAAAATTAAAAGCCGAGTTCCGTAGAGTAAAGCGCGGGCGGATTTTGGCAGCTTGGGTTTCGGGGAGCTTTGCGGCTCAACTCGACGAGACTGGGATGGTTTCGGGCGCGATTTTCGATTTGGCGACGGCACAACTTCTAAGCGACGACGAGAATTTGGGTCAATGCTGCGTTTTTCTTCTAAGCTGGGTCGGACTGCTGAGAAGCGATCGGGCCGTTCTTGAGGGGGTGTTCTTGAGACCGATCGTGGGCGCGGGCGTTCGGTAAATTGAATCGGATTTGAAGAGGCGCTTAATTCTTTGGGCGTTGAGGATCGATTCGTGGCACCTCCGAAGAAGCTACGGCGCGATTTTGCTCGATCGATTCGTTTTTCCGTGGGAAACTGAATCGGCGGCGGCGGCGGTGTCGGTCTCGGTTTTTGTCGCCCTGTGCTTCGCAGTTCTCCTTGAGAAGACTTTGCGCGGAGGTCGGGAATGGGCTGGATCACGGATTCATCAGGGCTTCGCGAAGTGAATCGACGGGGTTTCGCATCTAAACGATCGAGATTCGGCGGTCTTCGACGAGACCGATCGCGATTTGGCGCAGCGCTCCAGGATTGTTGATCAAACGATTGCTTCGACGCATCCGACCCATCACGACCGTCCCACATTTGAAGTCTCCTTGCACCAGTTAATCAGCGTTGTCAGGTAGCGCGTCCCTTGATGTAGGGATTTTACATTGAGTTCGGCAAAATGATCCGGAGAGCGATCTTTAATTTTTCGAGTTGAGTGCCCATTCAATCTGTCGCAAAATTCCGCGCAGCATTGCGACTTCTGAATCGCTTAACGTCGCACGGTTAAACATGCGGCGAAACTTTTCCATTCGACTGGGTGCAGTGTGAGGCTGGAGATAACCGATTTTGAGCAATGTGGCTTCTAGCTGCTGATAGTAGCCTTCTAACACCTCGATCGCGGCAGACGGTTGTGCTTTTATCTCAGCAGGCGCGATCGTCCTGAGTTGATATAGCTCGTAGCAGCAAATGGCGACCGCTTGGGCTAAGTTAAGCGATCGATATGTCTCGCTAGACGGAATCGAAATGCAGCGCTGAGCATAGTTAAGTTCTTCGTTGCTGAGTCCGCGATACTCTGATCCAAACAGCAATGCAGACTCGATTCCGGGTTCGAGCATCCAGGGTAGTGCTGTTCTAGGTGGCTCTAACGGAAAATCGAACGATCGTTCTCGAACCGTTGTCGCGATCGCACGCTGACAGCCCGTGAGCGCTTCGGGAATTGTGCTGACAATTCGCGCCGATTCTAAAACGTCGATCGCGTGTACCGCCATGTTTCGCGCATCTTCAGACAACGGATCGCATCGCGGATCGACTAGCACAAGCTGATTCAAGCCCATATTTTTCATAATGCGGGCGATCGAGCCAACATTAATCGCGCCCGCAGGCTCAACCACCACGATTCGCACCTGAGCCAGCCTAGTTTCCGACATTTGCCGCTTAAAATGAAATCAGCCTTAACCTTATCGTGAATTTCGTATGCCGCGTCATCGATCGAAGTCTGATTTGCCCACAAAAATCTGCGCGGCGTGTGGTTTGCCGTTTACCTGGCGCAAAAAATGGGCGGACTGTTGGGATGAGGTGAAATACTGCTCTGATCGCTGTCGTCGTCACCGTCACGATCGTTCTAAGGAGACTTCCTAATGCAATCTGCGCTTTCTGAACTCGATTTGCCGCGTGAACGATTTACCTTTGATCAATTTATTCAACAGTATCCCGAAGACGGGGGACGATACGAACTCGTCGATGGAGCGATCGTTGAAATGAGACCGATTGGGCCGCACGAACAAGTGGGTGGATTTGTTGGCGATCAGTTAACGCTGGAAATTTATCGGCTTGATCTGCCTTACTTTATTCCCCGCACTTGCTTAGTGAAGCCCGATCGCGAGTATGAAGGCTATTTGCCAGATGTCATTGTGTTAAATCGGCAAACGATTAACAACGATCCTTACTGGAAAAAAGCCTCAACCATTTCGCTCGGAGCTTCAGCTCAGTTAGTCGTCGAAGTTGCCAGTACAAATTGGCGAGATGATTACGGAAAAAAACTCAGCGACTATGAACAACTCGGTATTCCAGAATACTGGATCGTGGATTATCGAGGGTTGGGGGCAAAGCGATATATCGGCTCACCGAAAGCACCAACGGTTTCGGTTTATTCGATCGGCGATGACGAGGAATATCAAGTCAGTCAGTTTCAGGGCAACGATTTGATTGTTTCCCCAAGTTTTCCTCAACTGGTGCTCAGCGTGGCGCAACTCGTTGAAATCGGCACCTGAAGCCATGATAAGCTCATTAGCGCGACTTGAAAGAGGGTTTTCGATGGCAATGGTTCAGCCAAAATTAATCATTCACGGTGGGGCAGGAAGTTCACTCAAAGGAAAAGGCGGTGCAGAAGCCGTGCGTCGATCGCTATACGCTGTGATTGAAGTTGTTTATGCCGAGCTTTGTGCTGGAGCAAGCGCGATCGATGCCGTTGTGCTAGGGTGTCAACTGCTAGAAAACGATCCGCGATTTAATGCCGGAACCGGATCAGTCTTGCAGTCGGATGGACAAATTCGCATGAGTGCCGCACTAATGGATGGCGCAAATCAACGATTTAGCGGCGTTATTAACACCTCACGAGTTAAAAACCCGATCGATCTCGCCTTATTTCTGCAAACCTCCGACGATCGCGTGCTTTCCGACTACGGCTCGGCTGACTTACTGCGAGAATTACAAATTCCGCTTCATGATCCATTAACCGATGTGCGCTTGCAAGAATGGATTCAAGAGCGTCAAGGCAATTTTGATAAAGCAATGGCGGGCGTGGTGGCTGAGCGAGAATTGATCGAAGAAACGGCGGGACGCGGCACGATCGGCGTTGTGGCGCTTGATGATCAAGGACGCTTAGCCGTGGGCACTTCAACAGGCGGAAAAGGATTCGAGCGCATTGGTCGCGTTAGCGATTCTGCGATGCCTGCGGGAAACTATGCCACGCCAGAAGCGGCGGTAAGCTGCACGGGAATCGGGGAAGATATTATCGACGAGTGTTTGGCGGCAAAAATTGTAGTTCGCGTGACCGACGGGCAATCGCTGCACACGGCGCTTGAGAAATCGTTCGGCGAGTCGTATCGCAACAATCGCGATTTAGGCGCGAT
The DNA here is from genome assembly GCA_964250455.1 of uncultured bacterium. GTDB lineage: Bacteria > Cyanobacteriota > Cyanobacteriia > Leptolyngbyales > Leptolyngbyaceae > CAXUFL01. The sequence continues at coordinate 46,767 of CAXUFL010000026.1, read as the reverse complement.
CGGGATTTCGGCAACGGGTGAAATCGGCTGGGGGAAAACCAGCGATGTGTTGTTGGCAGCGTATCATACGGGCGATCGTATCGGGGATACGTTGGAATTAGAGCGATCGCTTTCAACCGGAACCGTCTAAGCTCGCCTTTTCCCGAAATTGCCTTTATGAGAGAAATCATGATTCAACTCAATCCTGAGTTTGCAAAAAAAAAACGGTAAGCCAGAGTTCGTAGTACTGCCCTACGAAGAATTTTTGTTGCAGGAGCTACTAGCAGATTTAGAAGATCTACAAGACTTGAGACAAGCAAAATTGGATGAGAAAGATGAGTCTGCTGTCTCTTTGACCGAAGCAAAAGAGCTATTAAATTTGCCATAGTTCAAGCTTCTCTGAGAAATGGCGATTTGCCTGCGCAGACATCCTCAAAGAAAGCAACAGCTAAGACTGATTTGCTGATTTTTGGTAGTGAGCAGTAATTTGGTCGATGTAGGTTGCATACTGGTCGGCGATCGCTTTATCGTGCAGAATCAACATATTTTCTGAATTCTGCGTTGCGCTGCGAGAAAAATTGAAGCTTCCGGTCACGATCGCATCATCACAAACAACGACCTTGTTGTGCATAAAATCATGCTTGCTCGTTGGAGAATACGGCGTAGAATGCTTGCCGACTAAATGATTTGCCACGTCTTTGAACGTTGAAATCAAATCATCGCTTTTGCCGGATTTGCTCCACTGGCTCACTACTTGTTTCATTTGGGTCGCGTCATAAATGCCATTGAATTCGCTGACCTGGTTTGATCGAATCGCTTGATTTAATGCACCCAAAATATTTGCCGAGGTCAGTACCATCGAGGCAACTTTGATTCGATGTTTTGCAGAGCCGATTAACTCACTAATCAAGCGATCGACCGTTTCACCTTCACCCGGAGCAAATGCAACCTCGATTTTGATTTGATTCACCGTAGCGGTTCCAGTATCGCCGACGCCTGTTTTTGCAATGTCGCCTTTTGTCCACAACGCTTGGAAATCGGTTTCGTAAAAAGTGCTGAGCTGCGGAGATTGAATTTGCACAACGTTGTTTTCTTGAAAGCTCCAAGCGTCATCGGTGAAGTTGGTCGAACCTGTCCAAACGGCGGATTGGTCGCGAATTACGTATTTGTTGTGCATCAGCTTTTGTCCGGTGATGCCTTTGACGTCAATATTTTCGGGTGGATTCTTCAGAAAATCTCCGATATCGGCAGGAGCAGGGTCGCCACCTGTTGCGATGAAATCCTGCATATCCATTTCGATAATGCCTTCGTTCGTGCCCTGAGTTGAAGCGGGTTTTCCAGCATAAAAGGCGATTTTAACTTCAACGCCTGCGTTGGCTCGATCGATTAATGCTCCGGTGACTAGCTGATAAACTTTTGGATCTTTTAATCGAAAATCATAAATCGCGATGTGCAGACTTGTCTTTGCAGCTTTAATAAAATCGGCTAACTCGGATGCAATTTTAATTGATTGTCCGGCTTGTCCTTGTTTGAGAAAGGTGACGTCGATCGCGCCACTGTCGGATTTTGCGCTGGTTGTCATATCGGTTAATCTCCTAGAATCGATCTTGATGAAATCTACATCGACAATTTTTTCCAGTTTAGAACACACTAAACTGCATTCAAAACAACGGGAATAATTAAGCAAGTGTAATCTATTTATCGATTAGATTGAATATAAAGATGAATGTGTTTGAGAACACAAATGAAACCGCGCCAACTACAAAATAATCGGCGCGGCGATCAAAGCTTAAGCGAGGAAACCGTTAAAACAATTTGCAGGCTGATTTAAGCTTTTCTAAATCAAAAGCGGCTGCGCTCATATCAACCGGAACCGCCTTTGTTGACCAAATCTCTTCACAATACTGAGCGATCGACCGATCCGAAGAAAACATCCCCATTCGCGCTACGTTGAGAATTGCCATTCGAGTCCAGTGATCGGTCTCTTGGTAAGCTTGACTGACCGTTGCTTGGCAATCGATGTAGGACTGATAATCTGCAAGCACCAAAAACGGATCGCTGGTGAGCAAATTATCGATCAACGGCTTAAACAAGTTTCGATCGCCGCTCGAAAAATGACCTGTTGAAATCAAGTCGATCGCGGTTTTCAGTTCTGCATTGGTTTGGTAATACTCGATCGGCTGATAGCCTGCCGCTTTTTTAGCGTAAACTTCGTCGCTGGTTAAGCCAAACAAAAAGAAATTCTCAGCACCGACTTCATCGCGAATTTCAATGTTTGCGCCGTCAAGCGTGCCAATGGTTAACGCTCCGTTCATTGCAAACTTCATGTTTCCGGTTCCCGATGCTTCTTTGCCTGCGGTCGAAATCTGTTCAGACAAATCGGCGGCCGGATAAACACGCTGAGCTAGTTTGAGATTGTAGTCTTTGAGGAAAACCACTTTGAGCCGATCGCGCACATCTGGGTCGCGGTTGACGATATCCGCGATCGAGGTAATCAGCTTGATAATCAACTTCGCCATAAAATAGCCTGGTGCCGCTTTTCCACCAAACAAAAACGTGCGCGGCGTAATTTCGAGATCGGGATTGGCTTTGATGCGACTGTACAGCGTGATCACATGCAGCGCATTCAAGTGTTGCCGTTTATATTCGTGGATTCGTTTCGCTTGAATGTCAAACAGCGAAGTCGGATCGATCACGATACCGTAATTTTTTTCGATGTATTGAGCTAAGTCTTCTTTAACCGCTTTTTTCACTTGGCGAAAAGATTCACGAAAGGTTGAATCCTCCACGTAGCTTTCTAATTGCCGCAGATCATCAAGCTGTTTTGGCCAGCGATCGCCGATCTTCGAGGTGATCAATTTCGCGAGTCTAGGATTGCTCAACACCATAAACCGACGCGGTGTCACGCCGTTTGTTTTGTTGTTGAACTTTTCTGGATACATCAAATAAAAATCATGCAGCACGTCCTTTTTGAGCAATTCAGTGTGCAAGGCGGCAACCCCGTTTACCGAATGACTGCCCACGGTCGCTAAATTCGCCATGCGAATCGATTTGCCATCGTGCTCATCGATCAGCGACAAATTTTTTACTTTTTCGTCGTCGAGCATAAACTTCAGCCGCACTTGATCGAGAAAGCGACGATTGATTTCGTAAATGATTTCTAAATGACGCGGCAGCAAACTTCCAAACAATCCCATCGACCAGCGCTCTAGCGCTTCGGGCATTAGCGTATGGTTAGTATAAGCCAGCGATTTCGTTGTGATTTCCCAAGCTTGATCCCATCCTAAACAATGCTCGTCGATCAGCAAGCGCATTAATTCGGCAACGGCGATCGCGGGATGCGTGTCATTTAGCTGAATCGCAAATTTCTCGTGGAAGCGATCGAACGGAATCTCTTGCCGTTGCATAATGCACAGCATGTCTTGCAGCGAACATGACACAAAAAAGAACTGCTGTTCGAGTCGGAGCTGCTTGCCTTCAAATTTTTCATCGTTCGGGTAAAGAACTTTTGTCACGGTTTCCGAAACGATTTTTTCATTCACCGCTCGGTAATAATCGCCTTGATTAAACGCAGCAAAATCAAATGATTCTGGGGCTTCTGCTTTCCAAAGCCGCAGCGTATTGCAGGTATTGGTGCGGTAGCCTTGAATCGGCGTGTCGTAGGGAATGCCCCGCACGATTTTATCCGGCACCCAGCGCACGCGATAGCGTCCTTCAGCATCGGTGTACGACTCGGTGTGCCCGCCAAACTTCACTTCGACCGCCCATTCCGGTCGCGCCAATTCCCACGGATTGCCAAAGCTCAGCCATTTGTCGGTGCTTTCAACTTGCCAGCCGTCGCGAATGTCTTGATCAAAAATGCCGTACTCGTAGCGAATGCCGTAGCCGATCGCGGGAATTTCCAGCGTTGCTAATGACTCTTGATAACACGCCGCCAACCGCCCTAAACCGCCGTTGCCGAGTCCGGGTTCTTCTTCTTGTTCGAGCAGGTCTTCGAGATCTAGCCCTAATTCGCAAATCGCTTGCTGAGCTTGGCGATACAAATCCAGATTGATCAAATTGTTGCCCAAATGCGGGCCAAGCAAAAACTCAGCCGACAAGTAGCAAACCGTGCGCGATCGTGCTTTCGTATACGTGGCAGCCGTATTAATCCAGTTGTGCAAAATACGATCGCGCACGGTGTACGCTAATGCCATGTAGTAATCGTTTGGCGTGGCAAGCGGCGCAAACTTGCCTTGAATGTAAAATAAATTGTCTAAAAATCCGCGTTTGAGGGCTTCAAGACTGGAACTCGTGCGATCGTCTTGAAGCTGATGGATTGTTTCTTCGAGGTTCGAGGCGGTCTGCATAAAAAGTCTTCCTGGCGTGTGGAGGAGAAGTTTAACCCAGAAACTGCCGCCCTGAATGTCATCAGGGCGGCAGTTATTGAACAGTCATTGACTTGATTCATACTGTAGTCAATGAACCCAATTCTGTATATTCGCTTGTGTTTAAGGTTTTCTTAAGGCTTGCAGTTGTTTAGAGCCTTGAGTAGGCGGAGCGTTAAAGCTTGATCGGTGAGCAAGAATTGCCGATCGTTTTATGATGAAGTGAAGCGTTATTGATTCAGCGATGCACAACGAGTTTACTGCAATTATCGAACCTGCCTCGGAAGGCGGGTATTTTGCATATTGTCCTGAAATCCCCGGTGCAAATGGTCAAGGCGAAACGATCGGTGAATGCCGCCAAAACTTAGCAGATGCAATTCTGTTGATTTTGGAGGATCGACCTGTAACGCACGACCCACGCTAGAGCGTATTTTAAGACCCTGCGTTTCTAGTCCGCCTGCGAATAAACTGCGGGTGAGTCAGCGACGAAGCGTTAAAACAGTCCCTAGTTCTTAAATTGTTTGCAGGGCAAGCGCGATCGCACTTCACAGAACGCCCGAAAGCTGCGTGAATATTATTGAAAGAACGAAGAATAATTTTTCTCGTTCTATCCTTATGGAAAAGCAGCTTGAGGAACGTAACGTGAGCATTCAAACCGTTGCCACCACTCCGTATTTTGATCAGAAACCCGGCACTTCTGGGCTTCGTAAATCAGTTCCGGCATTTCAGCAACCGAACTACCTCGAAAATTTCGTTCAGTCGATTTTTGACAGCTTAGAAGGATATCAAGGCAAAACGATCGTACTGGGCGGCGATGGTCGCTACTACAACCGTCAAGCAATTCAAATCATTCTCAAAATGGCGGCAGCCAACGGCGTCGGGCGCGTCAAAGTGGGACAAGGCGGCATTTTATCCACGCCTGCAACCTCGTGCGTGATTCGCAAATACAACGCTTTTGGCGGCATTATCTTATCTGCCAGCCACAACCCCGCCGGACTCAACGGCGATTTTGGCATCAAGTACAACATCGGCAACGGCGGCCCAGCCCCAGAAAAAGTCACCGAAGCGATTTACGATCGCACCAAAACCCTTCCGTCCTACAAAATTCTGCAAGCGCCAGATGTCGATATCAATACGATCGGATCGTTCCCACTAGGTGAAATGACCGTTGAAGTGATGGATTCGGTGAATGATTATCAAGAACTTTTGCAATCGCTGTTTGATTTTGATCAAATCCGATCGCTGCTCATATCCGGCAAGTTTCGCATGTGCATGGATTCGATGCACGCCGTAACCGGCCCATATGCCCATCGCATTTTTGAGAATCGATTAGGCGCACCTTCGGGAACGGTGCAAAACGGAACGCCGCTCGAAGATTTTGGCGGCGGACACCCTGATCCAAACTTGGTTTACGCGCACGATTTGGTAGAACTGCTGTTTGGGAGTAACGCTCCAGATTTCGGTGCGGCATCGGACGGAGACGGCGATCGCAATATGATTTTAGGACGCAAGTTTTTTGTCACACCGAGCGATAGTCTAGCGATTCTTGCGGCCAATGCCACGCTAGTTCCCGGTTACAAAAACGGTTTAGCGGGAATTGCGCGATCGATGCCCACGAGTCAAGCGCCCGATCGCGTTGCCGAAAAGCTCAAAATCGATTGCTACGAAACGCCAACCGGATGGAAATTCTTTGGAAATCTGCTCGATGCTGGCAAAGCAACGCTGTGCGGCGAAGAAAGTTTTGGCACCGGATCAAACCACATCCGTGAAAAAGACGGACTGTGGGCGGTTTTATTTTGGCTTAATATTCTCGCAGTGCGCCAGCAGTCGGTCGAAGAAATTGTGCGCGACCATTGGCAAACCTACGGACGAAACTATTATTCGCGCCACGATTACGAAAATGTGAACAGCGATCGAGCGAACACGCTAATAGAATCGCTGCGTTCATCGTTGCCAACCTTAAAAGGTAAATCTTTTGGCTCTTATCAGGTTGAGTACGCGGATGATTTCAGCTACACCGATCCGATCGATAACAGCGTTAGTCAAAAACAAGGCGTCCGAATCGGCTTTACCGATGGATCTCGCATCGTGTTTCGCTTATCGGGAACCGGAACACAAGGCGCAACGCTCCGCCTTTATGTTGAAAGCTACGAACCTGATACCGCAAAACAAAATCAAGATCCGCAGCAAGCTTTAGCAGAACTAATCACGATCGCCGATCAAATGGCGCAGATTCGATCGAATACAGGCATGGATCAGCCGACTGTGATTACTTAAGCCAACCTGAATTAGAAGCCTAACCCGCCAGGCGGTCAAAGGCGCGGCTCATCAAACCCAGTCCGCGATTAGGCAGACTCCAGCCAGAATTTGTTGTGAGGAACCCGTGGGTGGTTTTGTCTGTGTAGCCGCGATTTTAATCGCCAGGCTTAACCGAAACTCACGTTAATTAACGTCAGTTCAACGGTTTTTTCGCTACCATCCCAAATCGTAGCGAACCAGTTTTATCAAACTCCCGCTAGTTTTTACCTAAATCACCGCAAAAGCCTGATAAATTAAGCTTGGCGTGGTATTCGTGACAAAAAATTTGAAGAAAACGTTCAATTTTGATCAACTGTCGCTATAACTATATATCAACGTCTTTGACTTCGCAGAAATCCCACTCTGACCCGTTTTTGCAGGAACTATCCATGAGTGAAGCCCAACTCCCAAACAGCGATTCTGATTTGTTTGAGCCAGCTCCGATCCAGGATGCCCTCGCTCCTGCGGAAACTCCCCGCGCTGAAGTTGCCTTGCCAGAATGGGTTACCGTGAATTTCCCTGACGCGATCGGCGTCGATGATGTCCCCCACACGCCAGAACCAAGCCAAGCCGGACTGCGCATTCAAGACCTCGAACGCCAAAACCAAAAGCTCGTCGCGCGCATTACCGAACTCACCGTTGCGCTTAGCACCGCTCAAACCGCCCGCAAAACCGAAGCCGATCGCCACGCCACAATTCTGCAAGCCCAATCCGAAGACGCTCAAAAGCGCGGCGATCGCGATGCTCAACTAATGCAGCAGCAAGCGTCGCTGATCGTCAAACAGCGTCAAGCGCTCGATGCGGCAAAACAGCGACTCAGCGACCAAGAACTTCAGCTTAGCGATCGCGCTCAAGAACTCCGGGTTGCCCACGATCGCGTGATGCAACTGTCGCACGATCTCGATCGCGCTGCACAAACCGAGCACAAGCAGCAAATTCTTATCGAAACGCTGACCGCACAGCTTGAAGCCAGCCAAACGCAGGTCGCTCAACTTGAACGCGATTGTGCGCTTACCAAGCAGCGCTACGACGAGCAAATTCAGCTTGTGCGCCAAACCGAAACCGCTTGCCGAGATTTACGATCGCGCCTGCATCGTCAGCAGCAATACACGCTGCAATTCAAAGCCGCCCTCGAAAAATGTCTAGACGTTCCCGCCGCTCAAAGTGTCACCATAACCGAGCCAGTCAAGGCAGACCACAACGCTGAAACTGCGTCAACGCTGGCGATCGTGCCGCGTAAAGCGTTGAGCGCTCATTGTTTCGTCAAAGCGCAGCCCGTGCAGCCCTGGTCAGCGCCACCTGGATTGTTACCCCCCGTCACGCCAGAACCTCTGCTAGAACCGTTTGAAGACGCCGTTTTCACCGAAGCAGTCTCAAGCGAAAATCCGTTTTCTGATTTGTCGAGTTTAGAAGAGTTGTGGAGTGATTCAACCGAGCCGATTTTAGAATCGCCGCAGCCTTTGATCGCTGACGAAGCCTCGATCATTGCTTTAGAAACCGACATAAACGAGTCGTCTGAAGCCGTGACGACGACAGAATCGCGTTCGGAATCATCTACACCGCTTAGCTATACGATCGCTCGATCGACCCCCAGCGCTGCAACGCCATCGCATCCGCTTAGATTATTTACACCGTCTGAGTCAGAAGCCCTACCCGCAGACAACGACTCGATCGAACTCGACGTCGAGCCAGCTTCCTCGTCATTGGTTCCGTTAGAGTTACGTTCTGTCACACCGTCCGAAGACGTGGCTTTGCAAAGAGATCTGATTCAGCAGAACGAGCCTGCCGCGCTTGGCGTTGAGTTTTTAGTAAGTCAGCCTGCCGTATCTGAGGATCAACCGGATTCAAGCATTGTTGCAATCAACGATTCTGAACCCTTAACAATTCTGAATCGTGAGGCTCAACTGCCCGCAAAGGCATCAGCGATTCAGTCTTCACCGTTTATTACCTTGTCTGAAGCTGGACATCAACCGATTCGAGGCGAAGAGCCACCGTCGGTCGAGGCTTCAGAAAGTAGCCCATCGCCGATCGTGTACCCCGATCGTACTCAAAAGAGGATTTCCTCGCTTGCTGCCGTTGATTTGCCCAGCTTTCCCAAAACAAGCAAGTAAAAGCGACGATAAAAACCCCATCAGTTTATACAATGGGGTTTCTGAATCAACTCGATGTCACTGGGGCGCGATCGGTCGAATCTCTGTATTTTTGTAGTACTCCTGCAAAATCTGATCGTACCTCGCTCCTTGCCGCGCCATGTTATAAGCGCCCCATTGACTCATTCCAGCCCCGTGACCAAAGCCGCGACCATTCACCACAAACGACGCGATCGTAGGTTTAACGTTGCCTTTACTCGCCACGGGCTGAAACTGAGGACTGATCGCAAACAAAGTACTCTTCAAATCTAAAACGTCTTGAACTTTGTCGCCACTGACGATCTGTTGACCGCGATCGCCGATAATTCGCATCTCCTTAATTCGCTTACAAACTGGCGTCGTTTTAGTTGGCTCAATGCGCTGAACGTTGCCTACGTTGAAGTGGCTGCTCAACTCACTGACTGAAAACGTTTTCGACCATTGATAAACGGGAGCGCCTTGATCGTAGCTGTTGACGACGCTAACCAGGTACGGCGAAGGTGAGCCGCCCCAAACGTCCGCAGCGTTCTCGGTACAGCCGCCCGCAGACGAATGGAATACCCCTTCAACAATCCGATTGTTGTAGCTTAAAACTTGTCCTGTTGTCGCAGCAACCGCTTGCCGGGTTCCCGCCGATTCAGACTGTACCCCGTTGTAAACCTGCGTTCTAGTGGTATCATCCACATCAAACAAACTGCCATTTCGATAAGCACCTTCCTGCCGCGCTAAGGCAAAGCTCCGAGCGGCGACCGCCTGCGCCTTTAAAGCTTCTTGCGGCCAGTTGCCGTTCATCTCAGCCCCTAACACGCTGTAAAGATACTGCTCAAGATCAACGTAATTAATAGCGGTTAAGCCTTTTCCGGTGGGAATGACATACACGCTTCCTCGATACCAGCGATCGCCAATCCAAACCACGCTGTTTTTATTCTCCGGCACAATCCAAATTGCCCCCGACAGCCAGCGATCGAGCGCTACTCCACCATTTTTTGCTTGTGCGGTAAAGCCATTCATGGCTTGAATTTCCCCGATCGGGCGCTGCATACCGTCGAGCACCTGAGCATTGCTCGAGCTTCCAACGTTTACCTGCGGCGCGTCTTGCTCGATCGCCACGCGCAGATTAACCGAGGCAGCCCGAACCGGGACGATCGCGCTGATCCAAATCAACAGAGCGACCCCCCAAAGACGCGGCGTCGTGAGCTTTGAGGCTAGAAATACGAGCATTGCATCCATTTGTTTTGCTTTCTGCATTAATCCGGAGGCCATTGAATCAACCATTCCTTCACTTTAGTTCACATTTACACAAGCGTTTTCTGGATTAAGTTGCCGTAAATTGTCGAATTTCTAACATTGCTTAATATAGGTGAAATTCCGATCGCTGTAATCCGAGTCACGACGATCAAACTCGATTGCTTTGACCGAAACCCCGCACAGCAAGTTCCTGTGGCACACTGAAGAAAGTGTAAATCGGGCGAATTCGGTGCAAATCACATTTTTGGGAACGAGTTCTGGAGTTCCAACGCGATCGCGGAATGTGTCAGGCGTTGCAGTGCGGTTGCCGCAGCGATCGGAAGTTTGGCTCTTTGACTGTGGAGAAGGCACGCAGCATCAGTTTCTCCGCAGCGATTTGCGCGTGAGCCAGCTTCGCCGCATTTTTATCACGCACATGCACGGGGATCACATTTTTGGCTTGATGGGTCTGCTGGCAAGCTGCGGACTGGCCGGAAATCCTGAGCAAATCGATATTTACGGACCGCCGGATTTAGACCAATACCTCAAAGCCTGCAAGCGTTATTCTCAAACTCATTTTTCTTATCCGGTGAAAGTTCACACGGTGAGTCCGGGAGTGGTGTTTGAAGATGAAGAATTTACCGTAAGCTGTTTGCCGCTCAAGCATCGCGTGCCTGCGTTTGGATATCGCATTGCTGAACACGATCGCCCCGGTCATTTTGATGCGGAAGCTGCGAAAGCGTTAGGCATTCCGTCCGGGCCGATTTATGGACAGCTTAAGCGCGGGGAAACCGTCACGTTAGCAGATGGACGCACGATCGACGGTAAAACGCTGTGCGGCGAAACTGAAATCGGACGCAAAGCGGTTTATTGCACCGACACGGTTTTTTGTGAAAACGCCGTCAAACTAGCTCAAGATGCAGACGTGCTGATTCATGAAGCGACCTTTGCGCACCAAGAAGCGGAGATGGCATTTCAGCGCCTTCATTCTACGTCAACAATGGCTGCCCAAACTGCCCTTGCTGCCCACGTAAGAACGCTAATCTTGACGCATTTTAGCCCGCGCTATGCGCCAGGAAATGCAGTAGAACTCAAAGATTTGCTGCACGAAGCCCGCGCCATTTTCCCCGATACTGAACTTGCCTCAGATTTCTGGACTTATGAAGTTCCGAGACGCACTCGGTCCCAGTTGAGCGTGATTAATGCATAAGGAAACGGCGATCCCGTTGATTCATTCAAGCAAACCGATAAGAGTGATACAACGCCTGCGATCGTTTCGGTCTAAACGTTCGTGCTTACGGGTTTGCCGTGCGAAGTAAATCGCATTCTAAAGCTGCCTGAAGGTCATTAACCTGAGTCTCCAACGCAGGCGCACCTGCGGGAAGGGCGAAAGAAACGTTTTGCGGCTGATCGGTTTTAGTCCTTCATCCACAATTTGTTTCTTAGGAGTTCCGGATGAGCATCTCAACCCGCCTGGCGACTTCAGTCGCCAGGCTTGACCGGAACTGACGTTAGTTCACCATAATTTGCAAAGCCATCAGCCTAGAGAATTGTGGCTTCGTTATGGGCGTACAAATGTCTATCAGTGTTGAACGGCGCAAGACGTGCGATCTTTTGACTCGACATAGAACGTCACGATCGTAGATCCATCCTCGTTATACTGCCAACAACAGAACAGGGCAAAAGATTTCTAAGATTCAGAAAGCATAGAACGCGAGACGTTGCCTCACTGCCTAACCTCGATACAATGGTTACAACCCGTTTGACAGAAATACAATCCATGACTGCTCCTTCGGAATTAGAAACGGCTATTACCCCCGAAATTGCTGAAGATTCGGCAAAATCGCTGACCACCGAAATCAACGAAGACGACATCATCGACGATATTGAAATGTCGCTGTTTGACCATTTGGAAGAACTGCGGCAGCGCATTTTTTATTCGTTGATCGCGATCGCCGTTTGCGTGATTGGCTGTTTTACGCAAATTAAACCGATCGTGCAGCTTCTCGAAGTTCCGGCACAAGGCGTTAAGTTCTTGCAGCTTGCACCCGGAGAATATTTCTTCGTTTCGATGAAGGTTGCAGGCTATACGGGATTAGTGCTGTCGGCACCGTTTATTTTGTATCAGATTGTTGCGTTTGTGCTTCCGGGCTTGACGCGACGAGAAAAGCGGTTTCTTGCACCCGTTGTTTTAGGATCAAGCGTGCTGTTTCTTGCGGGATTGGCATTTGCGTATGCGTTACTGATTCCGGCTGCGTTGAATTTCTTTATTTCCTACGGTGCAGAAGTTGTTGAGCAGGCGTGGTCGATCGATCGCTATTTTGAATTCGTTTTGCTGTTGATGTTTAGCACTGGCTTAGCGTTTCAAATCCCAGTGATTCAAGCATTGCTCGGATTTTTAGGAATCGTGTCCTCGAAAACAATGCTTTCGGGTTGGAAATATGTTTTATTAGGTGCTGCAATTTTGGGAGCCGTGATTACCCCGTCAACCGATCCGTTAACGCAAAGCTTATTAGGAGGAGCGGTTTTAGGGTTGTACTTTGGTGGGATTGGGATCGTGAAGCTGTTGGGTAAATAATGCGTAGCCGATCGCCAGACGCGACGATCGCGCGATTTTAGACATTCTAATCAATACAAAGTGATCGTTTTCTCGCCGTTGTTGCTAATAAACATCACGACATTGCTGCCTTCGTAGGTAACGCCATCGGTACTGCGAAGCACTGAAACCGGAACCGACCTTAATTCAGTTTTATTGGTTTGGCGATTAAATGCGTTGAGGCGCGTTTGTCCTCTGCTCGAAAACACTCTGACTTCGTAGTGATTAATCAAGTACCGAGTTGCTTTAGACGTTTGGGTTATCGGTTCTTTAGAAGCAGGCCCACCGATCGGCAGCGAGTTAATCGGCTGCACATAAGTTCCGTCAGTCCAGCCTTCTGCTCCGGTTCGATAAGATTGAATGTAGTACCATCGCTTTCCATTCGTTCCGGTTCTTTGGCTTACAAGGCGTACATAATCACCCGGCAAGCCAAACCCTCTAGAAGTCGAGTTTACGCTTGGAGTCGATCGAAAATTAATTCGAGAATCAGCGAAATTTGATTTTAGAACCGCATCTTTAGCCGAAGCAGGCAAACTGCTCCCTAACGCTACCATTGCAGAGGACACGATCGCGGTGACGATTAACTTAGCATTCATCTGGTTTTCTCCCTGACTGAAACTGTAATGATTCGCTTGACATCAACGATTGACGTCAAAAGCACTCCTTCAAGTCCCACTGCTTAAAACAATATGTGTTCACGAGTGAATAGCCTGATGGATTTAATGCTTTCTTCAGCAGTGGTATGTTTAAGTCCTGATTGCGACAAAAATTGACACAAAAAAGACGCTCTAAGCGCCATAGTCGGAATTGACTTCGATTTGGAGTCTAGTAACCTCCTAAATCACCCACAACCGAGATTTATCTCCACTTTATGAAGATTTAGGAGGTTTACAGCAGGCTTCAAACGCAGCGAAAAACCCGATCGACTGACAGTAACGAATCGAAGCTATGCGCCAGCTTCTGTCGCTGCAAGCTGTTCTTTTGCTAACCGACGTTTGCGGGCGTAAAGCTGAATAAACGCCGCCATCGCAATCACCATTGCAAAAATTCCCCAAGCCGTCGCGCTTGTTGGCAGATTGTTCTTAAAAACCGCCAGCATTACTATGATCACAAACAGCACCGTGGGAAACTCATTAAACCAGCGAAACTGCTGTCCGGTCATTTTGCAGGTGTCTGTGGCAAACTGCTTCATGATGCGCAAACAGAGATAATGATAAATCAGCAGCAAAGCGACGCCCGCGAGCTTGATGTGTAGCCAGGGTTCTCGCAAAACTTCGGGTTCAGTAGAAACTAGCCCGATCGCCATTGCGATCGTCAGCACCATTGCAGGCGTCATGATGATGCTAAACAGGCGCTTCTCCATGATTTGATACTGATTTTTAAGAATGCTGCGGGCGGGTTCTGGCTGTTCGTTGGCTTCGGCATGATATACAAATAGCCGAGGCAGATAAAACATGCCTGCAAACCAACAGACGATTCCCACAATGTGAAACGCCTTAAACCATTGATATGCCATAGCAAGATTAAAAAATTAAAGATCAAGATTGCAATTCGCAAACGTTGCCACGCTAACAGAATCGCGATCTCCATTTTGCATCAAAAAGAGCGACAACGCAGCAACCAAAACTTGATCTTGATCGCACTCTGGATGGGCATCGAGATACTGCGTCAAAACGAGATGAAGCGATTCGGGAAGTTCTGCAAGAATGCTGACAATAGGTTTCATAGATGCTGGAATGTGGCGTGAACTAAACAGTGTCGATCGCTTTCGACAGGCTGTGGAAAACTTTAACGATCACAGCTCGATCAAGAAGATTGAGCAAGCAATGGTATCGCTTCGCTTCTCGATCGCTCAAATGCAGCATTTGTACTGGTTTCAGCTCAATGCGAGTGTTTTATAAGTCGATTTATTGTCTAAGAAATCCACATTCTTTGTCAATGTCAGAAACGGTATCGTGGTGCTGCAATTTACAAAAGCTTTTACGACAGAATCGAGCCTTCAGCCGTTTGAGTTTTATTATTCTTTACATCCACAACAAAAATACTCTTTTTTCTGATTGATTTTTACGTGTTTTTACGGATGTTGCAGTCCACGGTTTTTAGCCTGTGGAAAAGCGGCCCTAGCCTGTGGAAAACTAGCGCAACGGTGTGGAAATCGATCGTAGTCACAACACGGTTAGACCGAACCAAATCGAATTTTGATTTAAGACTTTAGTGGCTTCATATAAAAGAAGCACAACCAAAAGCGCCTGATAGATTCGTCATTCTACTGCAAAATCGAAAAAATTATTCACCTTTAGGTTTGCGGATCAGCAATTGCACCCCTAAACCAAATAGCCCGATCGCGGCAAGCCCAAAAATTCCCGTTCCCAATGCCGCCATGCCAATCACCAGCGTTCTGACTGCAACAGCGATGTTTGTGGTCGTGATGTTTCCGGTGGGAAGTCCTTTTGCGGCAAACGCTTGAGCAATATTGCTGGTGAGATTATACAGCACGATCGCAATGGCACCCGCGACGATCGCGCCTAACACACAGCGTAACGGACTCGGCATTGAATCAGAAGAAGTTTCAGGCATAGTAATGAATTAGTTTGCACTCAATCGGACGCCAGAAGCATTAAATTTTGTGATCCAAAACTCAAGATCCGGATCAGCGATCGCGTCGCGCATTTGAGCTTGCACGATTTCGGCTTGAGCTTGTGAAGACACGATCGCAAACACAGTAGAACCAGAGCCAGACATCATCGTACCAAGCACGTCTAGCGTTTGAAATCGATCGCGCAAGCGTTGAATTTTCGGATATTCAGGCAGCACAGCTTGCTCTAGATCATTGTGCAACAGTTGGCTAATGGTCCTAAGATCGTGATGCGCGATCGCGTTTAGCATATCGCGAGGTTTGTGCTTTTGCACATCGATTTCTTCGGGCGTGCGCGGGTAAGTCGCACCGAACTTTTGCCGATAGGTTTTGTATGCCCAGGGCGTCGAAACGGGTAAATCGCGATATTTCGCCAGCACTACATAACCGTTGTCTAAATCCGGTAGCGGCGCGAGTTTTTCACCCCGTCCGGTGGCGATCGCCGTTCCACCAGAAATACAAAACGGAACGTCTGATCCGATCGTTGCGCCAAGATTCTGAAGTTCAGCGTGCGTAAGTCCAAGCTGCCAGATTAAATTAATGCCAACCAGCACCGCCGCCGCATCGGTCGAGCCGCCTGCGAGACCCGCACCCATTGGAATACGCTTTTGCAAATCAATGTCAACGCCGCCGAATCTCGCATAAACCTCTGGAAAACGCTGCATCATTAATTCAGCAGCGCGATACGCCAAATTAGTTTGGTCTTGCGGCACCGCAGCATGATCACACCGCACGCGAATGCCTTCAACACTCATCGATCGCACGGTCACGGTGTCAGCGAGATCAATACTTTGCAGCACCATGATCAATTCATGAAAGCCGTCGGGTCGGTCTCCCACGATTTGCAAATACAAATTGATTTTGGCAGGCGCAAGAAGAGAATACGATCGCATAACCCGACTATTCGCAAACTACTGTCATTTTGCCAGGATTTGAGGTGCGGCTGAAAATTATTAATTTTGATGAATGTTTCAAGAATCACCCGATGCGATCGTGAAAAACAGTAATAGAAACTCGATTTAAAACGATGAAACTGCAAAAAATTCTGTTTAAGTCACTTTTTGCTGAGGGTGTTTTAACGTCAGTTGCAGTTAAGCGGGCGCGACTGAAGGCGCGGCTACACAGACAAAACCACCCACGGGTTGCTCGATCACATTGGCTGTTAGTGCGCGAAGGCGCACTTCGTCTGTGTAGCTGCGCCTTCAGTCGCTAGGCAGGTTGAGATGCTTATCTGGAACTCAAGTTATTTTAGTTGCTTTAATACTTGCGATGGCGATTCAAGCTAGACAAAGAACGATCGAACTGAAATCGTAGGCCGCTCAGCGTAACCCGTCGCGAAGAAAAAATGGTCAGCGCGTTCGAGAGGAAACGTTTGTTTATGACGACAGAATCTGCTCAAATTAATCAGGGATGCAAAGCGCGATCGCGCTTCAGAATTAAGTTTGTTTGTAAGTCAACGGGAACTCGGATAATGAAGAAATTTTTGATTGTGGCATCCCTAAGTGCTTTAAGTGCTTTACCTTCGGGTTGCGCTGGTCTTTTAACCCTGATTCCGCAATCCGACAAAAAGCCTCAAGCGATCGAGAGAGCCGAGCCGCAAAAATCGCCAGAAATAAAGTCAACGGCGGGACGATTTGCCGTAGTGGCACCGACAACGCTAAAAGAAGAAGCAAAACCGATCTCGACTGAGGTTGGCAATCTTACGCTGAATCAGCTTATGGGTATAAAAGGTGACACCGCTTATATTGTGGCGTACACCGATTATCCAGCGCAGCACATTCAGTCGGTTCCGGCGGATACGTTGCTAGAAGGTGCGGTTTCCGGCGTGATTCAAGGGTTGCGCGGAAATTTGACCTCAAAGACGAACACCTCGCTAGACGGAAACCCTGGAAAAGAATTTTCGATGACCGTGAAATACAACGGTCAGGATGTGACCTACCGCGAACGCGCATTTTTAGTCAAAAATCGCCTTTATCAACTTATTGCAACCACGCCGCAAAGCGTTAACAACCCTGAAATTGACAGCTTTATGAATTCTTTTCGGTTGTTAAATAACTAACGGTTTCAGTGTGAATGAGCGCAGCACTGTGATTTGCGCTCATTGACTCGTGTTTCGCATCCAGAAAATTGCTGAGTTGAATCCATTCTTGAACGCTTAAATCTTCGGCGCGGGCTTGCGGATTGATATCGAGCGTTTCAAGAATGGAATTTAATCGATCGAGGTCAATTAAACTTTTTAAATTATTGCGCAGCATTTTCCGCCGACTGGAAAAACCAAGCTTGATCAAGGTTTCCATTCGACGCGGATCTTGAGCAGGCGTTGCAATAGGTCGCGGGCGCAATCGAATCACCGCAGAATCGACTTTCGGCGGCGGTTGAAATGCTTTGGCGCTGACATCACAAATAAACTCGCAGTCGGCTAGATACTGCACTCGCACCGATAACGCAGCAAAATGCGGAGAGCCAACACGCGCACAAATTCTTAACGCGACTTCTTTTTGAACCAGCAGCACGATCGACTCAAACGGCTTTGGATTCGGATCACTGATCGTTCCAAGCAGCTTTTCTAAAATAACGCCTGTGATGTTGTAAGGAATATTTGCAACAACTTTGTTGGGATTTTGAAACGCTGGAAAGGGTTCAAGTAACTGATCTAAATCAAGCGTTAAAAAGTCACCTTGCAGCAGTAAAAAGTTCTCAGCCTTGCCGAATTTTTGCATCAAGATCGGACACAAATCGCGATCGATTTCAACCGCTACTACAGATTGCGCCTGCTCGATTAATTGGCGCGTTAAAATTCCGGTTCCCGCTCCAATTTCTAAAACGCGATCTTTTAAAGCTTCGCTTTGCGAATCGTGCTTTGATAATTGAGCCGCCCCCACGATTTTGCTCAAAGCCTTTTCGCTTTTGAGCCAGTGTTGACCGAATTGTTTTCTTGCTTTAGGCACAGTTTATTCAGGCAATCCCACAAGTTCACCAGAGCCAGCAATCACCGTGCCAATCTGTGCCGCTTTGATGGTTTGCTCAGCAAAGAATTGCACAGTGCGATCGGCTTGCTCGGCAGGAACAATCACTACAAATCCAATTCCCATATTAAAGGTATTAAACATCGCTTTGGGTTTCACCTTTCCGGTTGCAGCCAGCCAATTAAAGATCGGCAAGATTTCCCAAGCATTCGGATTCATTTCAACAGCTTGATTGGCCCTTAAGCAACGCGGCAAATTCTCTGGTAGTCCGCCTCCGGTAATGTGCGCCATCGCGTGAATGTCGATGTCGTTTTCCAGCGCTGACAAAATCGGCTTTACATAAAGCTGGGTTGGCGTTAGAAGCGTCTCGCCCAAGCTGTTTCCGCCTAGTATATCAAGTCGATCGCGCCAATCAAAGCCGTAGTCGTTCACAATTTTGCGCACTAAGCTAAATCCATTGCTGTGAACCCCGGTGCTGGCAAGTCCAATTGCGATATCGCCGATCTGGACTTTTGAGCCATCTAAAATTTGGTTTTTTTCAACAATACCCACGCAAAATCCCGCTAAATCATATTCGTTCGCTTGATAAAATCCGGGCATTTCTGCGGTTTCGCCACCGAGCAGCGCACAGCCCGACGCTTCACACCCTAGCGCAATGCCTTCGACCACTTGCGCGAGTTGTTCGGGTTCCAATCGTCCGGTTGCAACGTAATCCAGAAAAAATAACGGCTCTGCGCCACAGGTCAGCACGTCATTCACACACATCGCTACTAAATCAATTCCAACCGTGTCGTGACGGTTCAGCGTGTGTGCGAGTTTGAGCTTGGTGCCAACGCCATCGGTGCCCGACACCAAAACGGGTTCTGCATAGCCCGACGGCAACTGAAACAATCCGCTAAAGCCGCCTAAACCGCCCAGCACTTCAGAACGGTAGGTACGCTTTACCGAAGTGCGGATGCGATCGACAAATGCCCGCCCCGCTTCAACGTCAACGCCTGCCTCGCGATAATCCATGAACTTTGCCGCATCGATTCTGCAAAACTTCAGCATACCCCACAGAGTGCGTGAAGCTGTGATGAAGTTTCGATGAAGTGAGCACGGCTAGAAATTCTTTAATAACTGCTCAAACGCGACGCCAGCAAGATTTCCAGCATACGTAGGAATATAAAGGCAATGTGAAGTTTTATTTCATACCGGAACGTCCCTGATCCCCTCGACAAAAAAATCGTGCTAGTCTGTTTGCGTTCTGAACTTAGGAGTAAACCCGGAACGAGTTCGAGTTAGCACCGTTCACAGCCGCTTGCTGTAATCGGTTGCTTTTGAACGGTTGCAGTCTCTCTGTTGCCGCTCGGACTCAAATTGCAAGTGTCTCTCACAAAGGATGTATGAATCAAAAACTGATTAGTGGTCTGACTGCCGCTTTGCTGACAACAACAGCGATCGGCGTGACATTCAGCGCTCAAGCTGAGTCCACCCCGGCAGCCCGCCAAAACGCTGAAGCTGAGCGATCCAACAAATCTGCATCAACTTCTTCACCCGTCGATCGCCCTGCGATCAAGCTTGGTGAACAACAAACTCCCAATTCGGATCAAACCGAGTCGATCGCGAAAATCCAATCTCACGAAAGTTCTGGTCGCCAATCTGCAACCCTTTATGTCCGTAATATCCCTGTTTTAACATTTGTCGGTTCTACCCGCAATGCCCCGAATGACGTAAAAATGGGCGAGGTGCAAACCGATAACTCCCCCGCCGCGAAGCTCAAAGATGGGACTTCTACCCTGGTTAATCTTCCTTCGCCGCCCCAGTCTTCTCAAAACTCAACCGACCCGATCGCTCGTGCCACCGCGATCGCGGCCCGACTCAATCAGCTTTACAGCAACGGTTTAGACGCCAACAAAATTACCGTAAGCTGGAAGCCAAGCGTGAATCGATCCGGAGATCGCTATGTGATCGAGGTAGACAAAACCGCGATCGTCGCCGTCGATCCGGACACCGTTCTACCCAATTCCACCCGCGATCCCGCTCAAGACGCGCTGCAAGTCACCAATCGTTTGCGTCGCTTGCTAGGTAATGCATCTCCGTTGCGCGACATTCAAAACAAACCGAATCGGAACGTTCAGCAAATTTCTCTGGGGCCAGTCCGGATTCGGATTGGCGGCGGCATGGCGTCGTGGTACGGGCCGGGCTTAGACGGCAACATGAGCGCAAGCGGTGAAGTTTTCAATCAAAATGCGCTTACGGCAGCACACCGAACGCTGCCGTTTGGAACGCGGGTTCAAGTCACCAACTTAGATAACGGTCGATCGGTGATTGTGCGCATCAACGATCGCGGCCCTTTTTCCTCAGGTCGAGTAATCGATTTATCGGCGGCTGCCGCTCGCATGATTGGCGTCATGCAAAGCGGTGTCGCTCCGGTGCGTTTAGAAGTGCTCGATCGACGCAGAACCGCAACGGTTAGCAACTAAGCTTAAATCCGTTGGTTTACTCCTGTTAGATTTTTTTCTGCTTCGCTTAACTGTTTTCCTTGAATCAGAACACCAAAGCCACCAAGCCCTAACGGATTCATTAACTGATGCAGCGCTTCGCGGCGACGTAATCGGTTTTGCAAATCCTCGGTGCTGGTGGCTTCTGTTTGCACGTTTTGAGTTAAGCGATCGCCCAATCCCAACGCCATCAAAAATAAAGCCTGCTGCACAAACCCCAGCGTTTCGAGTCCAACGCGATCGCCTTGCTTTTGCAGCGCTGTGAAATCGACGTGGGCTGTAATATCTTGCTCACCGAGATGCTGATACGGATCATTATGATGACTGTGCTGGTAATAGCATTGCAGCGTTCCTTGATCGCGTCCTGGATTGTAGTAGCGCGGCGCAAGATAGCCGTAATCGATCGTCAGCACATAGCCGCGATCGAGCTTTTGAGCGATCGTCGAAATCCAGTCTAGTGCGGCTAAATTTACTTCCGTGCGGTAGCCTGTTTGATAAGCCGGATTAGAAAAATCAATGCCGATTAAGTCGAAATATTGAGAGATTGCTGGCGTTGATAATTCTCCGATCGTTTCAATCAGGTGATCGTCTTTCACGCTGACGTAGATTTCTTGAAGCTGCTGATCGCCAAGCGTCACTAAATGAACCGGAAACGCATCGATTAGTTCGTTTGAGAAGAAACAACCCACGATCGAACCGTTGGGAATGGCGTCGATCGAAGTCCATTCGATCGGTACAGCATCTAACCAAGTCTGCAATCGGTGCTGCTGCTCGATAATGTGTGCTGCTGCTTTTTCGATGATGCAATACTTTAGCGAATCGAAGCAGTCGGGGTGTCGATCGTGCAGATACCGCAGCACGTCTGACGCCAGTAATCCTTGACCTGCGCCCATTTCAACCAGCGTAAACGGATTTGGGCAACTCAAAGCGTGCCACATTTGCGCCAGTTGTTCGGCAATTAATTCACCAAAATCCATAGACAAATGGGGCGAAGTGACAAAATCACCTTGCGCCCCAATTTTTTCGCGTCGCTTAGCGTAGTAGCCATTTTGCGGATGATACAGCGCTGTTTCCATAAACTCAGCAAACGTAATTCGCTGATCAGGAGCGCGACGAATTTGATTGCTTAAAACAGCAACAAGCGGATTCGACGAATCCTTAGAAATGGAAGGTACCTGTTCCACGTTGAGTTAACCGAGCGGCGCGGAGTAAATGATTGCGTTTCTTTGCGAGTTATAGTAGAGTGCTTGTACTACAAAAACTCTAGCGGTGTAACGTTGTAGTCATTTCATTATTGCTTGTAATTCCGGGATTCGATCAAGCACAACTTCAAAGAAATCGTTGCCAACGTAGATCGAACCCGATTAGATTCTTAAGCTAGAGTGCTTAAAACCCAATCACCGCATACGCTACTTTAAACCTGCACACCACACTCCGATCGAAATCAAGCTTTCACTAACGTCGTTTCGTTATCGGTTGCTTTGGGCTGAGCAGTTCGATTGACATCAAACGCCACAACAAACTCGGTGTTTGGGCGGGTTTGCTTTAGCACTTTAAGGTAGCAGTCTGCATCGTTGCGACGACGGAATCGAGTGACAACTTGACGTTCAACATTGGGCAGGAGTTGATAAACAACCCAGGGGGTTAGCTGCTCTTGGTAATTCATGGCTCAGTGTAGAGAATAGGGGGATAAGCGAAAACAAATTAAGGGAACCGCAAAGACCGATCCGTTCAAATCCTAAACTCTAGATATAGCGTTTAGGATTCAATTCACATACTAGTGATAGCGCTTAATCTTGGAAATGTCAATCGTTTTACTAAAAAACGTCGATTAATTCCGGGGATCAGAGACATTGAGGCACACAAACTGCCGCCCTTAATGCCGATGGCTATTTCCAGCGTGCGCTGAAGCGCTAAAACTTGAAGAACACGCTTTAGAGATCGATCTAAGAACGCTCCAATCCGTTCACAATACAGACAACACTGCTAACCGCACTGATCCGGACACATTCACAGATGCTCTCGAAATCCTCTTTTGCTGACGACTAGCCGCAAAAGCTTAAAAAGCATCAGTATCAGTGGATGCTTCGGAAGTTTGGATAACGTTGGTCGGTATTTATAAACGCTTCACAACACTGAAGAAGGGCGTATTTTTGAATTCTGAGCGCTTTAGAACAAGCGTTCAGCTTAAAACGACATTATTGATTCGTTAAGGGTTCCGCATCTAATCGTACCGTAAAACGATCGAATCAACCCTAGATCTACGGGTGTCGATTCAATTTGTGATGAACCGCAATAAAAAAGGACAGATTCATGATCTGTCCTTCACTGTGAGGAAAAAAAGGTTAGCGATCGACTGATCCCATAATGATGTCAACGCTTCCTAAAATCGTCACGATGTCAGCGACTTTCATGCCTTTAAGCAAATAGGGCAGAATTTGCACGTTGTTGAAGTCGGCAGCACGAATCTTGAAGCGCCACGGGAATACGTGATCGTCTCCCATCACAAAGACGCCAAGCTCACCTTTGCCGCTTTCGATCCGCACATAGTGTTCACCCTTCGGAATTTTGAAGGTCGGCGCGACTTTCTTACCGATGTACTGATAATCGAAACCATCCCACTCAGATTTTGGCCCTGCTTCGATCCGCTTCGCTTCCAAATTCTCAAAAGGGCCGCCCGGCAACGCTTTGAGCGCTTGACGAATAATCTTGACCGATTCGCGCATTTCACGAATTCGCACAATGTAGCGAGCGTAGCAGTCGCCTGCCGTTTCCCACTGCACGTCCCAATCAAGCTCGTCGTAGCATTCGTATTGATCGACTTTGCGCAAATCCCACTTCACGCCGGACGCTCTCAGCATCGGGCCCGACAAGCCCCAGTTGATCGCATCTTCGCGGGTCACGGTGCCAACGCCATCGACGCGGCGGCGGAAAATCGGGTTTTCGGTGATTAACCGCTCGTACTCATCGACCTTTGGCAAAAAGTAATCGCAGAAATCTTCGCATTTATCCACCCAGCCGTAAGGCAAATCGACCGCAACGCCACCGATGCGCCAGTAGTTGTGGTTGATCATGCGGTAGCCTGCGAGGGCTTCCCACAAATCGTAAATCAGTTCGCGTTCGCGGAAAATGTAGAAAAACGGCGTTTGAGCACCGACGTCTGCCATGAACGGACCAAGCCACAGCAAATGGTTTGCAATGCGGTTGAGTTCGAGCAGAATCACACGGATGTAGCTGGCGCGACGCGGTACCGGAACTCTGGCTAACTTTTCGACCGCGTTTACGGTGATGGCTTCGTTAAACATGCCCGCCGCATAGTCCCAGCGACTCACGTAGGGCACAAACATAATATTAGTGCGGTTTTCGGCAATTTTCTCCATGCCCCGATGGAGATAGCCAATCACAGGCTCACAGTCGATCACATTCTCCCCGTCAAGGGTGACGATCAAGCGCATCACCCCGTGCATAGAGGGATGGTGCGGACCCATGTTGAGCACCATGGGTTCAGTTTTAGTTTCGATCATTGCCATCGGTGTTCTGCCTCTCGATTCACGTGTTGCTGGAAAGCCTCGGCTGTTGCGTTTGTTGTCCCGGCGTCGATCGCGGATCATAAACGGGTTACAAAAACGCAGATGCTAATTCAGGCAAACTTTGTAAGCTTTGTTGCACCTTCTTAATTATAGGGAATGTTCTGTAACCACAGAAGTTTGAATTGATTTTATTAGGATTCGATTTACGCGATACGGTGGATAGAATTGGGTCGATTACCTAGCGAGATGATTTTGATCGGCTCACTCTAAAATCGCGTTATTTTGGAAAATACACCCCGACGCTCACTGTTATGGTTCAATCTCCGGCTAAACCCATCACGTTAGAAGCGTTTCTGCAACTACCCGAAACGAAGCCTGCTAGTGAGTATATCAATGGTGAAATAATTCAAAAACCGATGCCTCAAGGAAAACACAGCAAATTGCAAGCAGAATTGATTGGGTCAATCAATGGAAAGCTAAAAACATCAGAGATTGCTGATGCGCTTCCTGAGTTGCGCTGTGTTTTCGGTGGGCGTGCCATTGTACCGGATGTTGCTGTATTCACGTGGGATCACATTCTAATCGATGCAGATGGAGAGATTGAGGATACTTTTAATGCGTCTCCTGATTGGATTATCGAAATCTTGTCACCGGAGCAGAATCAAACGAAAGTCACCTCGAAAATTCTTCACTGTCTCAAGCATAGGACTCAAATAGGTTGGATTATCGACCCAAAAGTGAGATCCATTATTACCTATGCGCCGCAGCAACAGCCGGAGATTTTTGAAGACGTGCTTGACAATTTACCTACTTCCTTATTTGCTACGTCAGTTCGATTCACGATCGGAGAAATTTTTGGATGGTTGAAAGTGTAGTTTTTTCCCACGTTCCGGTTTTGAGTCGAGAAGTGATCGACTTATTAGCGATTCGATCGAACGGACTTTATTTAGATGCAACCGTGGGCGGGGGTGGGCACAGTGCATTAATTTTGGCTGCCGCGCCGGATGTGCGAGTCGTGGCGATCGATCAAGATCAACACGCGATCGCGGCGGCAAAACAAACATTAGAATCATTTGGCGATCGGGTTCAGTTTCACAGCCGCAACTTTGCCGAATTTGATCCGGGAGCGTTGCGTTTTGATGGGATTTTGGCAGATTTGGGCGTGAGTTCTGCACAGTTTGACATTGCCGATCGTGGATTTAGTTTTCGACACGAAGCCGCGCTTGATATGCGAATGGATCAGCGTCAAGATTTAACCGCCGCAGACATTATTAATAATTGGGAAGAATCAGAACTCGCAAATATTTTTTATGTTTACGGTGAAGAGCGGTTGTCTCGTCGCATTGCAAAAAGTATTGTCGATCGTCGTCCTATTAAAACAACGACCACATTGGCAGACGTGATTTTTCACGCGGTACCGCGCCAATATCGCTACGGTCGAATTCATCCTGCAACTCGTGTGTTTCAGGCGTTACGAATCGTGGTCAATCGAGAGCTTAAAGTGTTAGAAACGTTTCTCGATCGTGCTCCAACTTGGCTAAAACCCGAAGGTCGAATTGCTGTTATTAGCTTTCACAGTTTAGAAGATCGCATTGTTAAACATCGGTTTAAAGAATCTGAACGTTTGAAAGTGATCACCAAAAAGCCGATCGTGGCTCAAGACGAGGAAATTGATCAGAATGTGCGATCGCGATCGGCAAAGTTACGCATCGCAGAACGAATTGACGATTTTTAAAGGTAGTGTTGCAAAATTGCGGTGGTAGTGGCAGCCGTTTTCGCCCAGCTAAATTGTGCAGCGCGATCGAGTCCTTTTCGCCGCAGTTGTTCGCGTAGTGCTGCATCGGTTGCGATCGCGCTCATTGCATCGGCAATCGCGCGATCGTCGTAGGGATTAACCAATATTGCCGCATCGCCTGCTACTTCGGGTAACGATGACAGATTTGAAGTAATCACAGGCGTTCCACAGGCCATTGCTTCAAGAACAGGTAAACCGAATCCCTCCCACAAGCTCGGAAACACAAGCGCGATCGCGGCATTAATCAATTTTGGTAATTCAGAATACGCTGCATAATCGAGAAATTTGACGCGATCGCTCAGGTTCAGCGCTTCAATTTGAGCTTTCAAAACAGGCGTAAATCGATCGTCAGATGAGCCTGCAATCCAAAATTCGTAAGCGTCGGAGAGTTGAGCAAAAGCGGAGATCGATCGACTGAGATTTTTATAATCATCGTGACGACCGATGTATAGGAAATAATTTTGAACGGGCAAATTTAGAAACTTGAAGTGATCGCGATCGTGGGCTAAAGGTACAACGGTTAATTTTTGGGCAGGAATTTGATAGAAATTGATTGCATCGGTTGCGGTCGCTTGTGAATCGCAAAAAATGTGTTTTGCTTGATTGAGAACGTGAGGAACGTAGTAGAGATAATAAGGCGTTAAAGGCGACGATCGACGCATAAATCTAAGCGGAATTAAATCGTGCAGCGTGACTATAAATCTAGTTTTTGTAAAAATAGGAGCTTCGGGAATTGGAGAAAAAAGCAAATTTGATTGAAGCTTTTTGTAGATTCCAGGTAGCTGAAACTGCGTCCAAAGTAAACGTCGAAAATGTCCTTTCGTTCCTTGATCGGGCGTTAATTGATTTGAGATTGGGTAGCAGTCGTAATCAGGAAAATCTCGACCACTTAATAAAATAGGATTTAGTTTCGATAAATTCGGCAATAGATTTTTCGCGTACACCGTGTGCCCTGTGGGTTTCGATGCCAAAAACGATAAATTGATGAGTAACCTTGACAAATCTTGCTCTCCTTTCGCTATCCTGCAAGAAATCGATACGCCTTTAGGGTTTCTTTTGCCGTATTTTCCCAAGAGTATAATAAAGCTCGATCGTGTCCTTTCTGAATTAATTGATTCCGCAGTTCTCGATCTGAAATTACATTTAGAATTGATTCAGCCAAAGCAGATCGATCGCTTGGATCAACCAAAATTGCCGCATCGCCCGCAACTTCTGGCAACGATGAAACATTCGAGGTAATAACAGGAGCACCCAGCGTCATTGCTTCTAAAACGGGCATTCCAAACCCTTCATAATACGAAGGATACACAAACACATCAGCATTGGCGTAATATTGGGCAACGAGTTGATCAGACAAATAGCTTAAATGATGAATTGAACGGTGAAAAGGCGATCGCGCAATTCGCTCGAAAATTGGCTGATACAGCCATCCTTTTTGACCAATCAACACAAGCTGATGATCAAGCTGATACTTTTGCTTCAAATCATCAAACGCATCGATTAGCGTCGTGATATTTTTCCGAGGCTCGATCGTGCTGACAAATAAAATATAAGGTTGATCAGAATGCATCGTTTCTGATTCAGTTATTGAATTATCTGTTTGATAACGACTGGCTAAAGGTGTAACCCAAACTCGACTCGGATCAACCCTTAAATAACGGCAAATATCTTGCTTTGAATGCTCAGAAATGGTTAAAACTAAATCTGTCCATTTCAAGCATTGTTTGACTCGATGTGCATAAGCTTTAACCGTTGCGTTTGCATACTGCGGATATTTGATAAAAGTTAAATCATACAAGGTCATTACTCGACGACTTTTCTTAAGAGGAAAAACCGTGTAGTTTGTGCCATGAAAAATATCAGAAACCGCAAAAAATGACTCAAAGCTAGACAGCGATCGCGGAAATTTAATCCATAAATTCGATACGCGAACCGGAACCGGAAAGCGCCGAATCTGATTTGAATAAGGCTGTAGATGATTTGGAAGCGACAAATCGCCTTTAAGCCAGTGCTGCAAACGCGGCTGATAAATTAGCTCTAAATCAAAGCTCTCGGCGCTTTGAAGATCGTTCAACGCTCGAATTAAATTTGCCACATAAAAGCCCATTCCGCTTGGCTGGGGCATCCAGGGCGTTGCGTCGATCGCGATCTTCATTAGTGGTGATCCGAAAGTTCTTTCAAATCGTGATCAACCATCAACTCAACAAGCTGCCTAAACGAATATTGAGGCTGCCAGTTTAGCGCGTGTTGAATCTTATCGATCGATCCGACTAGTTGCACCGCTTCATCCGGGCGATAAAAGCTCGGATCAACCGACACAAAATCTTCCCACGGCAAGCCAACACATTCAAACGCACATTCCACTAATTCGCGCACCGAATGCGTTTCACCGCTCGCAATAATATAATCGTCTGCCTGCGACTGCTGAAGCATCATCCACATCGCTCGCACCGCATCTTTGGCGTAGCACCAATCGCGTCGAGCATCTAAATTACCCAGCTTCAATTCTTTTGCCAATCCCATCTTGATCATCGCGGCTCCGCGTGTGATTTTGCGAAACACAAATTCTGTACCGCGACGCGGCGACTCGTGCGTGTACGTCACCCCACAGCAGCTATACAACCCGTACTGCTGCCGATAGTTAATCGTCATCCAGTGCGCATACGCTTTTGCAACGCCGTAAGGATTGCGCGGGCGAAAAGCAGTGCGCTCGGTTTGCGGCGATTCGTCGGGTTGCCCAAACACTTCGCTGCTCGACGCTTGATAAAATCGCGCATCCGGCTTGCAGCGTCGAATCGATTCGAGCAGACGCGATACACCCAGCGCGGTGTATTCTGCGGTTAAAGCAGGCTGCGTCCACGAAAGCGGAACGTAGCTTTGTGACGCCAAATTGTAGATCTCGTCGGGTTGCGTATAAGAGATTGCGTCCATAATCGAGCATTGATCGAGCAAATCACCGGATAAAATCTCCACGGTGCCCGACAAATGGCGCACACGATCGAGATTGCCCGAACTCGATCGACGCACTAGCCCAAAAACTTGATACCCTTGCTGCAACAAAAGTTCTGCTAGATACGATCCATCCTGTCCGGTTAATCCGGTGATCAGCGCCTTTTTCATAGTCGAGATACTCCTTACAAGTTCAGTCTCTCAGCTCGCTTTACAGCTTACCGTTGTTCGCTCTTTTCGCAATAATCACATCCGCGATCGGGCTAACATCCGATCGCAATCGCGTGGCGCTCCAGCCAAATTTTGCCAGCGTTTCCATAAAGTAAGAATTGCTAAATCCTAATTCTAACCAGCCGTATTTTCGGATCGAATAAACCGATATCCCATCAAGCCGGACGCCCCACGGATACGGAAAATCGGCGATCGGTTCAGCCGCAAACGCAATGATTCCATCTTCTTTTACAAAAGCATCTAAGTTTTGCAGCAGTTGCAAATGATCAGCGCAGTGATGAAAGCATTCAAAAAAGACGACCGCATCGAATTTTTTAGATGAACGGAAACTTAGCATGTCTTGACACACAAGATCGATCGGAACGCCAAGCGCGTCTGCACGATGCTCAATTAAATCAATAAACCTCTGCTCGGTGTCAACGGCGGTGACGTTATAGCCCATTTGCGCCAAATGCAGCGTTGTGTTGCCCCATCCTGGCCCGAATTCCACAATTTCAGCATTTGGGGGCAGATTCAGCGATCGGATCAAAAAGCCTTGCGCAATCAGTTGATCTCCCACAACTGCTGAGTTTTGAGTGGCATACGGAAACGGGCGGATTTTTGCCGCTTCAAGGTCAAACGGTGAGCTTTCATTGTCGAGCGTGTATTGCGATCGACCTGAAATGTCCAGATATAAATTCATCTGAAATTCTCGATATTCTTTAGAATACGGATCGCTGGGAAGCGGCTTTGAACTGGCATAGCAAAAATCGTCGATCGCTGCTCTAAACGCTGCATCTGAAATTTCCGCTTTTGCATCAACCTTGGCGATTTCAGCGTCAAGATCGATTGGATTAGTAATCACTCGAATGGAAGGAGCGGCGATTGTCGCAATCACCTGGGCGAGTTCCAAGGAATTCGTCGCTACGATTGATTTAAGCTTTTTTTGTATCGAATTAGGAAGCACTTTTTTGGCTGCCTTCTTAAGCGCAGATTGGATCATTAATTGCTCCCTAGAAAATTTCGACTCGATTAACACTGTTCTAGATTGAACCTTAATTTCTGCTAGAAACGATCGTCTATGTATTTTGCTGAATCATTTCAATCAAGTTTTTCTGAATTTGCTCGAATGAGTAATTTTGCACTACATATTGTCTAGCTAATTTACCTATTTTCTCTTGCTGACTTTGATCCGTTAACAGCCCTTTAAGCTGGTTTTCAAAGCTGGCATAATCTGCATAAATTCTACCGCCCTCGCTGCGATTCACATGCTCAACTAACACTTGACAAACCCCGTTGACTAAAATCGGGGTGTTTTGCGCCATTGCTTCTAGGGTCACAATACTAAAGCTTTCATAAGGCGATGGCATCACAAAAACCCTTGCTCCAGCCATAAGCTGAAACTTTGTGATCGGGTCAACAAACCCTCGAAATTCAATATCTTTGTGCTGAGGAAGCGCCATATAGTTTTGTCCGGTCAAGACGAGCCGAAGATTTGACGGATAGCGTTTCTTAAACCGCATAAAAAACTCGATTAATTGCGAACAACCTTTACTCACGTCGATGCGACCACAGTACAAGATGTACGGATCGTCCGATCGCATCGGCGTCTGCGGATCAGTTTCGATCGCCATCGAAATAACTTTTCCGGTCAATTTTCCCCAAAGGATTTGTCCAAGTTGCTGTTCAGCATGGGTCAACCAAATCACCGATCGGGCTTGATGCATCATTCGTCGATAAATCGGCAAATAAGCAGTTGGCTCATCATGAAGCGTCGGTACAATTAAGATTTTTTCCGATGGAACATGGAGAACTCCAAAATATGCTGTTGAATACAGATAAGTGAAAAATATGACCGCTTCGTACTCGTGATGACGATCATGCAGAAATTCCAGCAGCGATTCTGAATACGGCCCTTGATGGCGAATAAATTCTTCTTGAAGCGCAGTTGTCCAATTTTGAAACGATCGACCCGATTGAAAGTCGTTGAGTAATCGTTGATGAATGCCAAACCAAAACGCACTCCGCCCGATCGTCACGCTAAAGCGACAAACGCGAACCGTTTGCTCGTGCTCGCATCCGGTCGAGAGTTCATTCGCCCAAGTTGTGTAGTCGAGCGCCGTAGTTGTGAGAACATCAACGTGAAAGTGAGCGCTGAGCAAGGTGGCATACTGACGCGCTAGAGCTTCTGAACCGCCGACAATGCTTGGATGGCATCGTTGAACCACGAGTGCGATTCGTTTCATCAAACTGTTTGCTCCATACTTAAGCGCTCAATGAATTGAAGCAGTGCAGCTTCAATCCGGCGATTTGTAAACGTTTCTTGATAGCGTCGCCACCCAAATTCACCCAACTGATACCGAACTTCCTCGTTTGTTGCAATGCAGTGAAGCGATCCTGCCAATCGTTCTGGATCTCGCTGCGGCCAAACCAATCCTGCTTTGCTGACCGTCATCGGAATTGCCGTCGAAGCGTAGGCCACGATCGGCAGTTTAACCGACATCGCTTCGACAAGCGGCACGCAAAATCCTTCGTGTTCGCTGGTGATCATGAAAACGTGCGAAACCAAATAATAAGATTTAAGGGCTTCTGGAGAAACGCTACCCGTGAATACGATCGCGTTTGCCAACCCTAAATCTTTTACTTTTTTGTGCAGAAAATCGTTGTACTGATTTAGTCGCGGATCTGCTTTTCCAACGATAAGCAAGCGGCTATTTCGGTTGTAAAAATGGTGGTAAATATTGAACGCATCAATTAATGCAGCATGACCCTTGTTTGGAGCGAGACGACCGACCATCAAGATATTAATCTTGTCGTCTCGGTAAGCATCCAAAACGGAGAAATCAGGTTCGGTATATTGCAGTTGATCGATCAAATGAAACGGAGGAAGAACGCCGCTATTTTCCGGCGTAATTCCTAATTCGTGAAGTTCACCTTCGCTAAATGCAGAATCCGCGAGATAAAGCGCGTTCGGAATTTGAGTGACTAATTTTATTTGCGCTTGTCCGGCTCGGCAAACATTCGCGTACTCTTCGCTGAACTCTTCGTAAAATTCGGGTGGCGTAACATTGTGGTATTTGACAATTTTTTTGCAGTCGATCGTTTGCAGTGCAGCTAAGCCTGAATCCCACCCGATCGAATAGTGATAAATCAAAATATCCGCAGGTTTAACCAGAAAACGTTCAACTTGATTGATATGGTTAACGTTTACTTCGGTGACCGACCAAGCTTCAGCAAAAATCTCGCAGTAATAGCCATGCTGTGTTAAAACCCGATACATTCCAATTACATCGTTTCCAACCGCATCGCCATCGACTAAGCAAGGTGTTAAAATTGCTACACGAATAGCTGAATCTGAATACTGAATTAACGGATTAGCTTGACTTGAATCGGCATCAGGTTGCGGCGGTACAGGCTCTATTCTTGCTGGTAAAAATCTAGCTTTAAGTCTGTTTTTTCTAACTAATAGTGCCTGACGCACTCGTGACCTGAATTGTTTTAATCGACCTGCGATCGCAAACCAATAGCGTTTGCTTTTACCCTTAATTCTTTTCGATAGCGACGGTCGAGAATAAGCCTGAACTGGTGCTTCAATTTGCGGTGTAACAGGAGCATCAGAAGTTGAAGATCGAGGGAGTGGAACGCGGGGACGATTCGCAACGTCATAGCTAATTTGCTGCATTAATTCATCTACATCAATTTGAACGCGCTCCGCTCCCATCTCCACAATTCCTTTATCAATTAACGTCAAGAACTCGGTCTAATTGTACCGCTTGCGCTTCTGCATCTTCCAAAAATTCACCGTTTCAAGCTATCGGATTGTCCTAGCGATCGCTTAATTTTCCACCAAAAATTCCTCAATTGCCAAAACTTGCTTTTCTCAATTTCTTGCAATCGCTGCTGCGTGTGCGCGATCACACTATCCTTGTATTGAAGCTGTTGCTGAGACTGCTGAATTGTATTTTGTAGCGCAGTTTGCGTTTGTTTTACTTGAGCCTGGAGTTGATGAATAGTTTGATCAGCTTGCTGCAATCTTGCAAACAAAAGCTGAGTGCTGTTGACAAGATAAGGTTGGGTTTGAAAATGTTCAGAACGATCGAACGGTGAACCGTCTTTTGCTTTGCCCTGCATCAACTCTTCATAATAGCCGCGCCGCATTGTCCAGTCGATCGGGGTTCCATCTCGAAACGTTCCAAACGCATAAGGTAAGCTACTCGTAGCTTCATAGCCGTTTTTAAGCAGTTTTTCGCGGTAAAAATCTGCCATTTTTCCCCAGGGCGAATCGATTTGCTCTTCATAGGGAAGCAAGCTATATTTTGAGATTCGATAAGGATTGAGTAAATCCCAACCGCTAAAGTGCAGAAATAAAAGCGGCTGCTGATCGACGGTGACGGTTCCGCTTTGGTTGAAAGCGAACTGTCGTTCATGAAAATTCCAGTGCCCGATATTAGCTCCTGAATGCCAAAGAAACTTAAAGTCTCGAAAATATAAAGGCACAAAATTAAGCCAAAGCTGATCGACAAACAATCCACGCGGATCGCCGATCGAGAGATCTGAAAAACTGTAATAAATCAGTCTTTCTTTCCACCAATTAATAAATTGACAAGCTTCATCGGTTCGTCGCAGTCCGAGAAATCCACCATTACAAATGCCCGCACTGAGGAAATTAATTTCGTGGGCAGCCCAATCAATAGAAACCGGAGTTCCTGTGTGCGGGGATAACAAAATTGAAACTTCAGAAAGCTGATCGAAGATTTCTTCTAATGAGTGACAAACCATTACATCAGAATCCAAGAAAATCCAGCTTTCTGCTGAAAGCGTTTCAAAAATATAGTGATGTAATGCTCCTCGTAAAGCGCAGCATAGCTCGAACGGCGTGTAGTAGAACGTCATTTGCTCGATCAGATTTTGATCGGGTAATTCTTCAAGCCGAATTAACTTAAACGGTTCTACGGTTGGATCAAACGCATCGTCTAATCGATCGACTAATAAAACATAAAGAACTGCATCAGGATTATGCTCTAGCAGCGTTTCTGCTAACGTTCTGGCATAAGCTAAATGGCTTTTTGTAATCGTGGTACAAACAATCCGCTTTGACATCTTTAAATCGAATTTTTTTAAAGGGTTACTCATTCACAGGTAAGCCAAGTTTGCGTTTGGCTTGAAACCAGCTTTTTCGTAATTGCCAGAACTTACTGCTTTCCATTGCTTTAATTCTTTCTTGCGCAAGCTTGGCTTCGTGTTGAGCTTGATTGAGTTGGGCTTGCAGTTGGTGAAGCTGGCTTTGATTGCTTTCTTGCCCAGCTCGTGCGGCTTCTGAATGATATACCGCTTGCAGTAATGCTTGAAAAGCGGTTTGCGACAAACTAATTTGATTGGTTAATTCGGATTCATCGACGCCAACGACTGCTAGATAACCGTCAGCATTTTCGATCGAGGAAAGATGCTCTAAGTAATGCTGCGCAAAAAATCCGTCCGGCAAACGAGTTCGATACGCTTCAAACTGGGAAACTTTAGACGGGGGCGCGATCGGTTTGACTAAACAGCTTGCCACAACATAATGCTGTCCAAAAAATACCGCTTCGCCAAACAAACTTAAAAACAAATCGCGAAATTCAGCAAACCGAAATCGATGTAGATGATACGGACTAATCCACGGCGAAACGCGATGATCGTTCGGACACGACAAAAACACTTGTCCATTGGGTTTAAGCAATCGTCGCACTTCTGCGAGAAACTGTCGCGGGCGTTGAAGATGCTCGATCGTTTCAAACGACACAATCAAGTCAAACGAAGCATCTTCGAGCTGTCGCACATAGTGAGCATCTGACTGAATATGTTGCACGTTCGGATGCGCGTAAAACTTTGAAGCAAAATTAATCGACGCTTCGTCCACGTCCACCCCGACGACTTCGATCGCGCCGTGCAGCGCCAAAAATTGAGTACCATATCCACTGCCACAGGAAATATCGAGCACTCGCTTTCCTGGCACAAACGGCGCAACCATCGCGTAGCGAATCATATGATCCACGTTTGCCAACGACGTATCTAATCCAGTTTCAACCGGAATGTGTCGTTCGCCAGTCGCTTGAAACTCAACAGAAGGAAGTGAATCGCTAGAAGTCATCGCGGTTTACAAGGCTAATTCGTGACAAGTATACCAACTTATTTGCGGATGACTGAGCCGATGCAGGGTTGATTCGTTGATGCTGTGGTTGGCTCATCTTCTAGTTTTACCCTAGACCGATCGATCGCCTCGATTCAGGAGGATTGCTCCCTAAATCCTTCAGCTTGGGAGACTTTGAGTTCAGGATCATTTTCTCCGGTCAAGGTTCCTCAGGATCAGGGATTTAGAAGACAGTCGGCAAAGGTTTGCAAAAAAAAACGTGCCCCAACCGATGTCAGCACACGCTAAAGATGCCTCTTGAATACGTTGATTTATCCGGCCATCTGCACGTTTTCGCCGCCTTCGCTCGGTAACTCTAAGCAATATCCCGCGCCGTAAACGGTTTTAATGTACTTCGGATGACGGGGATCAGGTTCGAGCTTGGTGCGCAGGTGTCGAACGTGAACGCGGATCGTTTCGATATCATCATCGGGATCGTAGCCCCAGACTTCTTTGAGAATTTCGCTTGGCGAAACGGTTTGCCCATGACGCTGAAGCAAGCAGTGCAAAAGCTCAAATTCTAAATGCGTCAGCTTCACGGTTTTGCTAAACCAAATCGCTTCAAAGCGCTCCGGTACCAGCGTTAATGAACCGTAGCTAAGAATTTCTGTGTGCTTGGCGGCTTGGGGAATGCGATCGGTTCGTCGCAACAAAGCCCGCACCCGCGCCAGCATTTCTTCGACTTCAAACGGCTTGGTTAAATAATCGTCGGCACCCGCATTAAAGCCATCGACTTTGTTTTGAGTTTGACCGAGCGCGGTGAGCATTAAAACCGGGATATCGGCGGTGCGATCGTCGCGCCGCAATCGCTGACAAATCGTAAATCCATCGACTTGCGGCAGCATCAAATCGAGCATAATTAAATCCGGTTGGATTTGCAGCGCTAATGCTTGACCCCGAATACCGTCGGCGGCCTGGCTGACATCGTAACCCGCCATTTCTAGGTTAACCGCAACCAGTTCAGCGATCGCGGCATCATCGTCAATAACAAGGATTCGAGGCATCTTTTTATAAGGTGGGTCGACTAAAGGAAAAGGAACTCAGCAACGAATTCTTATTAAAACGTTAAGATTCCTGCTCAGATTATACGCAAAGATTCTCAATTCTTTTCCACATAAAGTAATCTCACAGAAAAAAATCTTATTTCAAAATCTAAATGTTTTTTATCAAACTGTTGCCAGCCGTTCGATGTAGCGCATTTTTCGAGCTGCATTATTCCTTGTTCAAAGCAGGTTTAACCGTTGCGGTTGTGCGACGAATCAGTACGCTAAGGTGAAGTACGATCGTGGGCGATGCGGTTGCTTCACAGTTGTCCAAAGTACTCTTCAACGCTCTAAACCTGTGCTTATTGTTTTTCTAATTCTGATTGTTTCATGGATTGCCATTCGGATTTTTCGGCAGCGATTGAGTCAAACGCTAACCGATGCCCCAAAGCTTTCAGCCAAGACTGCTTTTGTAGAACCCTTTCCAAAAGTTTCGATCGTGATCCCCGCCTACAACGAAGCCGACAATATCGAAGCCTGTGTTTTGTCGGTACTCGATAGCACCCCGATCGAGTCCGATGCCCTCGACGTGTGGATCGTCGATGATCAATCGAGCGATGAAACCCAAACGATCGCCCGCTTAATTCAAGCATCGCGACAAGATCCGCGCCTCAAGGTTTTGGCAGGTGAACCGCGTCCGGAAACTGAAACCTGGATGGGGAAAAACTGGGCGTGTGCGCAAGCAGTCGAGCACACAAGTGGAGAGTTCTTATTATTTATCGATGCCGATGTGCGGCTTAAATCGGGATGCGTAGAAGCGGCAGTTGCGCAGGCTCAACAACAACAGATTGATTTGCTGTCGATCGTGCCTGCGATCGTGTGTCAGCATTGGTCGGAATGGTTGGTTCAACCGATCGTGATTAGCTTACTAAGCGTTGGGTTTAATTTTGCAGCCGTGAACGATCCCAAATCCGAAACTGCCTTTGCCGCCGGCCCGTTTATGTTGTTTCGCCGCAGCGCCTACAATCAAGTTGGCGGCCATCGAGCCGTGCGCAATTATGTCGTCGAAGACGTTCAGCTTGCGGTGAGAGTCAAGCAGCAACGCTTAAAGCTGTGGTACGGACTCGGAGCCGGATTGATTGAGGTGCGGATGTATCGATCGTTTTCGGCGCTGTGGGAAGGCTGGACGAAAAACTGGTATTTGGGATCGAATCGCAATCTACAAGCCGCGCTGTATTGTGTTGTTGCCACGCTGATGATTTTTACGGTTCCGTGGATTGGATTCTTGATTGGACTGGTTTATTTAGCGATAGTTCCGTTCAATGTGTGGAGTTTAGGCGTTGTGGGATTGAGCGCGATCGAGATTTTTCAGCAGTATCAGTTTCGCCAGGATAGTGAAGCTTTGACGACGCTACCGACGCGGTACTGGTGGACAATGGGGATCGGTGGATTATTGGTAAGCGCGATCGTGTTGGCGTCGATTGTGAAAACTGAAACCGGATGGGGCTGGACTTGGCGAGGACGAAGCTTAGCGAAGGATTAATATGCATTTAGATGTCGTGGTTCAGGTTCTGATTCAAGTGCTGCTCGTGATCGGACTGTCGCGATTAGTGGGCTTAGGATTTCGTCGCTTAAAGCAGCCGCTTGTAATCGGTGAAATTGTGGCCGGAATTATGCTCGGTCCATCGCTGTTTGGCTGGCTTGCGCCTCAGTTTGCAACGGCATTGTTCCCGCCCGAAACGATTCCGTTTTTGAACGTGCTGTCGCAGATCGGGCTGATTTTCTTTATGTTTTTGATCGGCTTAGAGCTTGATCCGAAATATCTCAAAAACGATTTGAACGTTGCCGTTCTCGTTTCCCATGTCAGTATTATTACTCCGTTTTCGCTCGGAACGTTGGTGGCTTTGTTGCTGTATCCGTTGGTGTCGTATGACGGCGTTTCGTTTACAGCGTTTGCGTTGTTTTTGGGTGCAGCAATGTCTATTACGGCGTTTCCCGTGCTCGCGAGGATTATCACCGAAAATAATTTACAAAATACTCGACTGGGTGCGTTGGCGTTGACCTGTGCGGCGGTTGATGATGTAACGGCCTGGTGCTTGTTAGCCGTTGCGATCGCCGTAACGCGCTACAACAGCATGATTCACGCAGTCCCGACGATCCTTGAAGCGATTCTCTACATCGCGTTAATGCTGACTGGCGGGCGGCTTTTACTGCGGCAATTGGCAACGTACTACGATCGACGTCAAAAACTCGGTCAATCTGTTTTAGCAATCATTTATATCAGCGTCGTGGTTTCGGCGGTGATCACCGAACTGATCGGAATTCACTTGATTTTTGGAGCGTTTTTGTTAGGCGTTGCCATGCCCAAACATCCTGAATTAACCCAGGAACTCGCTCAGAAAACCGAGGATTTTGTTTTAACGTTTTTGCTTCCTGTGTTTTTTGCGTATAGCGGACTGCGAACACAAATCGGCTTGCTGAATCGTCCGGTTTTGTGGGGGCTGTGTGCGATCGTGGTTGCCGTTGCCATTGTCGGTAAGTATGCCGGAACGTATTTCGCGGCTAGAGTTTCTGGCATTGACAAACGTGAAGCTTCAGCGTTGGGCTGGTTGATGAATACTCGTGGCTTAACCGAACTGATTGTATTAAACATTGGCTTGAGTTTAGGCGTAATTTCGCCGTTGCTGTTTACGATGCTGGTGATCATGGCGTTAGTCACCACGTTTATGACTTCGCCGTTATTAGAGTTAACGTATCCCAAGCAGCAGATTCGTCAAGGTGCGATCGAAGCTTCACGCGACGAAACGGTGCGCTATCGGGTATTGGTTCCGATCTCGAATCCAAGCACGCAGCGCGGGTTAATTCAGCTTGCATTAGCGATCGCCATTGCCGATCCGCAGCACGCTTCGATCGGCGTGGTTTCGCCGTTGAGCTTGATTTCGCTAGAAGAAGATTACGTGTATGAAAGCTTGCCGACGGCTGCCGATCGGCGCATCGTCGATCGCAATCAAGAGCTAGAACGACTGATTGAAAGTCTCGAACCGCCTGAAACTCGCTATTGGGTGCGCCCGATTATTCAAGTTTCCAACGATGTTGCACGCACCACGGCTGAAATCGCCCTGCGCGATCAAGTGGATTTAGTCTTAGTCGGTTGGCACCGTCCCGCTTTTCACAGCAATCGTTTAGGCGGACGAGTCGGACAAATTCTCAGCAACACCCCGATCGATGCTGCGGTGTACGTCGATCGGCAATCGACCCAGCTTGAACAGTTACTGCTGCCTTATGTGCCGAATATTCACACCGATTTGGCGCTAGAGCTAGCGCTGCGATTGCTGATTAATGCTGAAAGTCGATACCTGACGATTTTGCGAGTCACATCAGAAACGCAGGCAACGAGCGAATTTAGCGTTGAGTTTCATGCGCTAATGGAGCAGCTTCCGAATCGAGTGCGCGATCGAATTGCGACGCCGATCGTTCAATCCGACAGCGCGATTCGAGCGGTCGTAGAGGCATCTGCAAAAGCAGATTTAACGATCGCGGGCGCAAGTCGAGAATGGGGGATTGAGCGGCAAACATTAGGACGCTACACCGATGCGCTCGCGGCGCATTGTCGATCGTCGTTGTTGATTACTCGTCGCCATAGTCAAGTCGCTTCGCATCTCACTTCGATTTTAGAGGCGTCAAGATAATGCAAAGCTTTTTTAATCCTCGCTGGATCGCGTTTTATGGAGCCACGATCGCGGTTGTGGTGGCCTTATTCAGCTTTGCAACAAGCTACGGTGAAACTAATTTGCAGGCCCCGACGAAAATTGCGGGGCGATACCGCATTAATGCAAACGATTTACCTGGATGTTTGAAAAATCAAACGCTAATTTTAGTAATTGATCAATCGGGAATTTATCTAAACGGAGCGCTACTTGCATCAGGAGATACAACGCAGATCAACAAGCAAACGCGATCGCTAACCGGATTGTGGAATCATCAACAATTAACGCTAAACGGAATACCACAGCTACAATCTTGTCAACCGAACATTAAGATCGATGGTGCAATTGAGCAATCCCAATTAAAAGGACGCCTTAGCCTTGTGTCCGGAGGCAGTACGGATTTTATTGCATCGTTAGAGAAATAGCGATCGAATGGAGATAACCTGAGTTCCAGATCAGCATTCTAAGCCGCCTGGCGAATGAATTCGCGGCTACACAAACGAAGTCCCCCTTCGGGGACTAGTCTTTCCAATTCGCTCTTAACCCGTGGGTGGTTTGGTCTGTGTAGCCGCGTTGCCGCAGGCAATGCGCGAAGCTAATAGCAGTCGCCAGGCTTAACCGGAACTGACATTAAAGACGATCGAAATTAATGTCAGTTCAAAGTCTTTTCGCTTTATCGAATTCAGGTTGATTGGGTGGATTTGGCACGATCGACATCGGTTTGAGATCGTATTGGTTGCGCCGTCCAAGTTGGCTCACATCTCGGTCCCTCGTTTGTCCAAACAAGCGGATCAAGACACATTCGACGAGCGGTTTTATCGAGATCCCACGCATGGTAAACGAGGTACTCGGTTTGAGTATCCGGGCCAACCACGATCGACATATGTCCCGGCCCAATCACGCGCTCCGGAATCGATCGCAACACTCGCGCTCCCGCTTCGTTTCCAGCATCCGAATACGGCCCCAAAATCGAGTCAGCCACGCCATAATCAACGCCGTAGCCTTCAGTTTCCCAACGTCCGCCACTGTAAAAACAGTAATACTGAGCGCCATGCTTTCGCACGCAGGCCCCTTCTAGCGTGTGCCAATCATACACACCGCCGTACATCGAGCGATCGTTTAAAAAACGCTGCCAGTCCGATCGCGCCCGCAGCACAACGGTTGCTTGTCCTGCCAGTTTGGTCATAGTGTCGAGTCGATCGACCATCAGCGCGGTTCCTGCCCGCACTCGATCATCGCTGTCAAGAAAATCGCAGGCGTAAAACAAATACCATTGCCCATCGTCATCGCGAAACGGATGCGGATCGATTGCAAACGGGCAAACGCTCAAATCCAAAAGCGGCGATCCGATGTCTTGATACGGACCTAACGGTCGATCGCTAATCGCAACTCGCAGTTGATGCTGTTTATCTTCGTGCCCGATCGAATAGTAAAGATAAAACGTGCCGTCTGAATAAGCTACTTCGGGTGCCCAGAAGTTATTGCCTAAACTTGAATCAGGCCGAATCAGCGCATTGCCCACAAACGACCAATGAGCAAAATCATCGGATCGCAGCAGGGGAAAAACTCGTCCGTCCCCTGCTTCGCCTTCTGCTTCGGCGGCACCCGTCCCGATCGCATAATAAACTCCGTCGTGTTTCCACGCAAACGGATCAGCAAAGTAGCCCGAATAAACCGGATTTGTATACGTGCGTTCAGACATTAGTACTTGAAATTCACGTAGGTTTCGACTTGATTTTCCGGCAAACGATCGACGATCGCGCAGCGCAAAAGTTCTTGCAACGGCTCTGGCAAGCTGTCGTAATAATCCTGCTGAAGCGTTAAATCGACTTTTGGCGTGTGCAGCCAATGCATCACATAGCCCATCACGACCATCGGACGCGATTGATCGGTCGAATTCGGTGAACCGCGATGAATAGCAAGCGGCGATCGAATCATCACATCTCCAGGCTGCATGTAAAACGACTCGATTTCAATTTCACCGGCCGCAATTTTTTCTAATGCAGCGTCACGCGGTAAAACGTGGGTTCCGCGTGCCATTTGAAACGGGCCATTTTCGGCTGTCACTTCAACTAAAGGAAAATTCACCGCCAGCGCATAAAGCGGCGTGACAATTTGATCCGAAAACAACGGCCGAAAATCGCGGTGTAAATCTTGATACGTCGAACCTAGCATCGGAAAATCAACGCCCAATTGCACCATGCGATATTCTTGCAGAAAAACCCGATCGAGCACGCTCATAATCACGGGATTGGCAAACACTTCAGGATCGGCAAACGGTGCAATCCACGGCAGCGTTAGATAATAGCGATTTAGCTCACGCGGTGCGAGTCCTCCCGATTGGTTTTGCCGCGCCCGCACCACGCGATCGAAGGCTGCTTTCCAGTCTTCGATCAACCGTCGATCGAACACGTTGCGAATCACACAAATTCCATCTCGATTGAGATCTTCGGCAAACCGAGCAAAGTCGGACTCTGTAAAGCTCACCGGGGTAACGCTTTGCACCATTGCAAATCAAGAAGGTAACGTACTACACAAGTTTATAGCGATCGACTTGACAATTCGCTAAAGAAAAATTTTGTTCACGTTACTTAATTTGCTGTGGTGTTGATTAATCTGATCCTCAAACCCGATCAATCTTGTATTGCTGAACATAGCGATCGATCGCCGCTTCTAACGAGGGAAGCAGCAATCCCCGCTCACTGCCCAAAACGCTGTAAACCGGACGAGGCGCAATCCATCCGAGATCTTTGCTCGATCGCGATTCGATCTGACTCGAATCGACGCCCGCGAGTTCTGCCACTTGTCGAGCAAAATTTGCCCAGCTAATTTCACCAGCGTTTGCCAAATGCCAAATTCCACGCTCACCGTCGATTAATAAATCAAGAGTGGCATCCACCAAGTCAGGAACATAAGTTGGCGACACGATCGCGTCTTCTGCCGCAACAAACGCCTGACCCGCGCCGAGCACTGAAAGCGCGATCGTCGGAAAGTTGTACGAATCCCACGGGCTAAAAAACGCACTCGTCCGAATCACCAGCGAATCAGGATGCGTGTTAAGCACCCATTGTTCGGCAATCGCTTTACTGTGTCCGTAGATGTTCAACGGTTTGACCGCATCGCTTTCAGTATAAGGCGCAGCACGATCGCCATCAAACACTAAATCCGATGAAAACGTTACAAGCGGAATGTCAAATTCTGAACAAGCTTTTGCCAAATTTGCAGCGCCATCGCTGTTGATGCGATAACACAACTGCGGCTCACGTTCAGCGTCATCGACTCGAACATAGCCTGCGGTATTAATCACCGCCCACGGCTTGAGTGCAGCGATCGCTTGATTCACCGATTCTGCATCGGTGATATCCATGTCTTGACGGCAAAGCAACCGATACGAAAGCCCCCGAACTTCGCAGATTCGAGCAAAGGCACGACCGAGCGTTCCCGTTGCGCCCGTAATCACGATCGGGCAACGCGGCTCTAGAGGCGGATCGGCTTGGAGGATTTCTTCGCCCGGAGTACCGCTTACTGGCGGATACAGTAAGCGCAGCGATCGCGCCCACCAGCCCGGAACCTCTAAAACCGGATGCTCGTACGCTTGTCTGTGTGCCAACTGCCGCAGCATTTGAGCTAATGCCGTGGGTCGGGGAACGGGGGCGCGTAAATCAAACACCCCGGATTCATAAACGCCAGTATCGCGAGTCACCAAGCTATTCCAATCAAAAGCACCCAGCAGCGACCAAGCGGTAACGGCGCGAATATCGGCTCCTGCTTGATTAAGCTGTTTTGCAGCGTCCCAGATTTCTTTGAACCAGCGCAACTGCTCTTCGCGCGTGCAGTTAAGATGCACTTCGGTAACGGCAATTGGCAAGCTGTACCGCTCCCAGACTTCTTTTAGCAAGTCGTAAGGCTGCCAAATGCCTTCGGTGCAAACGCGAACCGCTTCGACATCGGCGTATTGATGCGTGCCATTCCCGCCGTGCGTATGGCTAGGATAGCGATCGAGTCGTTGATCTAAAAAGCGATCGCTTGTCAAATACCGATTAATTCCAACAATATCAGGCGGACAAGGATTGTCTTGAAACCACCCTAATTGCACTTCATCAATGCCAACGCGATGCAAATAGCTCCATAACGGATGAGCACGATCGACGCGACCGCAAAGTAAATCTAGACTGAGCCAGCGTCGATCGT
This sequence comes from uncultured bacterium, assembly GCA_964250455.1. Lineage (GTDB taxonomy): Bacteria > Cyanobacteriota > Cyanobacteriia > Leptolyngbyales > Leptolyngbyaceae > CAXUFL01. Next base: position 2,556 of record CAXUFL010000026.1, on the reverse strand, counting down.
TCTCGAATTGGGCTTGGTACGCGAGCAACGGCGTGCTGTAAATCTTGCCTAAATCTTCGGTTTGAATCAGTCGCGCCTGCGGGTTGACGGCTCGAATTGCCTGCATCGACAAAGCAACCGCCCGACATTGATTAATCAGCGCTTGCATAAAGGTTTGATCATCGCGCCCGTGCGGGTACCAATGCCCATACAATCCGCTAAACCGCGCCGTTGTTAGCGGTTCATTAATCGGAGTGTAGTCGCTAATCCAGGCATAGCGTTGCGCAACCGCTCCTGCAAATTCTGCAACTTTTTGAGCAAAGGCAGGATCGATCAAACTCGTGTCGCGCGGGCCACTGCCATGATGTACCAATCCTAAAATCGGTCGAATCCCTAGCTTTCGCAAGCGATCGAGCCGTTCGTCTGCCCAACTCCAGTCTGCTTGAGCGAGTCCATTCGGGGCGATGCGCTCCCACAAAATCGGGTAGCGAATCGCCGCAATGCCTAACTGAGCAAAGCGATCGAGGTCGTCAATTCGGGCGGCGTGTCCGTTGCGATCGAGCTGATCGAAATATCGATCGCCGACTCGATTCACCGTACATTCCACGCCTCCCCAAACTTCGAGCGTTGACGGCTGCGAGTCTTGCCGTTGGAACTGCTGACCGTCGCGATTGCGATTCATCGTGATGTCCTTATTCAGTCTGGGCTACGGCAACGGATTTTGAACCATTGCTTTGAGTTTTGACTTCCTCGTTGCTAACGCCTAAATCCAGAGCAAGCGCTTTCGGCGTGACTTGTTTTTCTTCGGGGTGCCAGGTTGGACGCTCGGATAGTTTAGCGTAGATCGACAGTGCCTGCGCTACTACTTGATCCATGTTGTAGTACTTATACGTGGCTAAACGTCCAACAAAATGCACGTTTGGCGTGGCATCGGCGATCGCTTTGTATTTTTTATACAGCTCCGCGTTTTCAGGACGCGGAACGGGATAATACGGATCGCCTTCCGCTTTGGGCAGTTCGTACACAATGCTGGTTTTAGTGTGCTCTTGTCCGGTTAGATACTTAAACTCGGTAACGCGAGTGTAAGCGTGCTCGTTCGGGTAATTGATCACCGGAGCCGATTGAAACACTGATCGATCGTGCGTTTCGTGTTTGAATTCTAGCGATCGATACGGCAGTTTGCCATATCGGTAATCAAAAAACTCGTCTACTGGTCCGGTGTAAATCATTTCCCGGTACGGGATTATGTCTTTAATTTCTCGATAATCAGTGTTGAGCATCACTTTAATATTCGGATGCGTCAACAGATTTTCAAACATGCGCGTGAATCCGTGCAACGGCATTGCTTGATAGGTATCGGTGAAATAGCGATCGTCTCGATTCGTGCGGGTCGGAACTCGCGCCGTTACCGATTTATCGAGTTCAGACGGATCCATGTCCCACTGCTTGCGGGTGTAGTTGCGGAAAAACTTTTCGTACAGTTCGCGCCCAACTTTGCTTACAACTACATCTTCTGAAGTGCGAATATACGCTTTAGGCTCTGCTACCGATGCAAAAAATTCTTCAACTTGGAACGAGGTCAGATTCAAGCCGTAAAGCTGATTAATTGTGTCGAGGTTGATCGGAATCGGCAGCTTTAATCCATCAACGCTGGCTAAGACACGATGTTCGTAAGGTCGCCACTCGGTGAAATTCGACAAGTAATCAAATACGTCGCGGGAATTCGTGTGAAAAATATGCGGGCCGTACCGATGAACCAGAATTCCGGCGTTATTGTAATGATCGTAAGCGTTACCCGCGATGTGGTTTCGACGATCGCAAATCAAAACTTTCTTGCCGGATTGAGTCGCTAAACGCTCCGCTAAAACGCTACCCGCAAACCCCGCACCCACAATTAAATAATCAAACATTAGAATTTCTCCGAGATACTGATTCTAGGGCGATCGATTGCTTTTCGATCTCCGCTTCAATAAGATGCATCATGTCCGTCCAAGTTTTGTCCCAAGACGTTTGCGCTAAAAAGGCATCCACGCGATCGCGCCAGTTTTGGTCTTGACTTTGCTGCATTGCAATTTCCGCTTTTTCCACAAACGCTTCAGCGCCATCGGCAATGTGAACTAACTGCTGATGCGCATACGGACGCACAACATCGCGAATAGCAGTTGAAACAACAGGCTTTCCGGCCGCTAGATATTCTGGCGTTTTTGTCGGGCTGATAAACCGAGTCGATTCGTTGAGCGCAAACGGCAACAGGGCAACATCCCATCCGGCTAGATAATGCGGCAATTCTAGATACGATTTTCCGCCCAAGTAGTGAATATTCGGGCGACGGGGAAGATTTTCTGAATCAATCTTGACGACGGGCCCAATAATCACTAATTGCCAATTCGGTCTCGCTTGGGCAATGCCCTCTAGCAAAGCTAAATCCATGCGTTCATCGATGACGCCATAAAAGCCCAAGCGCGGATGACCAATGCAAGCTTGATCCGGAGGCTCAACCATAATGTCACGAGCTTGAGCAAAATGATTCACATCAATGCTGCTCGGAAACGGATAAACGTTTGGGTGCTGATGCTG
>CAXUFL010000025.1:0-63734 GCA_964250455.1 uncultured bacterium | reverse complement strand
CTTCGCGCATTGCCTGCGGCTACGCGGCTACACAGACAAAACCACCCACGGGTTAAGAGCCAATTCCAGAATTTAGTCCCCGCAGGGGGACTTCGTTTGTGTAGCCGCGTAGCCGTAGGCTCTTGCGAAGCTAATAGCAGTCGCTAGGCGTCTGTGACAGCGACCCGCTAATCCACGCATTTAGGACACATTCAAGCGATTCGTTAGCTCGAACTCGCGTTAAATGCGTTACTTCGATCGCAGAAATTCCTGCACAACTTGTTTAACGTCTTCTTTTTTACCATCGACCCGATAGTTCAATTCGCGCATTGTTTTTTCAGAAATTTTGTTGCCTAATTCGTCTAACGCTTGTCTTAATTCGGGGTGTTTTTGCAGCGCTTCTTGACGCACGATCGCGGCTGCTTCATACGGCGGAAAATACTTTTTATCGTCTTGTAAAACCGTTAAATCCTGCGAAGATAGCAACCCATCGGTTGTATTTCCCGCAACTAAATCGACTTGTCGATCTTGCAGCGCTCGATATAACAAACCGAGATCCATTGTTTTAGGTTTGTCGGCAAACTTGAGATCATAAGTTTTTGAAAGTCCTGGGAATCCGTCTTCGCGGTTAAGAAACTCAAAGCCGAATCCTGCTCGCCATTTTGGAGTTTGGGCGGCGGCTTGTGACAGCGTTTGAATGTTGTATCGGCGAGCATCTTCGCCTCGAACGACGATCGCGAATGAATTGTTAAATCCAAACGGCTTTGACCACTCTAATCTGAAGTCTCGATCAAAGCGTTGCTGCACGGTTTCAAAAACTTTTTTGGCATCTCCGATCGCGGGTAGTTTCAAAATTGCCGTGTAAGCCGTTCCAGAATATTCAGGATAGATATCAAGTTCGCCGTTTCTGATGCCATTAAAGCAAACGTAAGTGCCACCGAGATTAAATTTACGATCGACTTTTAGCTTGGTTTTACTTTCAATTTGTTGAGCCAGAATTTCACCTAGAATAATTTGTTCAGTAAAGTTTTTCGTTCCGATCACGATGCGATCGCCGCTCGCTTGACAAGCGGCGATCAAGACGATCAAAGAAAACGCTAAAACACAAAGAGCAACAAATTTTTTCATTTTCTAACCGTCAAACGACGTTCAAGCCAACCAAGACCAAAATCAGCCGCTAAAGCCATGATTGCAGCCGGAATTGCACCCGCTAGAATTAACTGATTATCAACGATCGCGACACCTCGAAAAATAAATTCACCCAAACCGCCCGCCCCGATCGCGGCCGCAATCGTTGCCAATCCAATTCCGATTACCGTTGCCACGCGCACGCCTGCCAAAATTACCCCGATCGCTAACGGCATTTCAACTTGCAGTAACAGTTGTCGATCGCTCATGCCCAAACCGCGTCCCGCTTCCCGAATCGCGGGATCAACAGACGTAATGCCGATGTAGGTATTGCGCACAATCGGCAGCAGCGAGTAGAGAATCAAAGCCACGATCGCCGTTCGCGCTCCAATGCCGCCAATAATCGGAATCGGCAACAAAAATCCAAACAGCGCCAAGCTTGGAATCGTTTGCATCACGTTGGCAAAGCCGAGAATCGGTCTGCCTAATTTTGGCTGGCGCGTGATCAAAATGCCGAGGGGAATTCCGATCAAAACCGCGATTGACGTTGCCATCAGCACTAACCCTAAATGCTGAAGCGAACGCTGCCAAATCTCTTCGCCAAAATCCATTGATTAAACCTGAGTGCGGAGAGCTAAAAACGCCTGCGCTTCGGGATGCGTCGATCGAGCAAATTCTTCTGGAGTCGCTAACTCAATCAATTTGCCTGCCTGCATTAATCCGATGCGCGTTGAAAGCATAAACGCTTCTTGAACACTATGCGTCACAAACACAACGGTTTTTTGCAATCGCTGCTGTAAAGCGCGAAATTCTTGCTGCAATTGAGCGCGAGTAATCGGATCAAGTGCTCCAAACGGTTCATCCATCAGCAGCAACGGCGGATCGGCGGCTAAAGCGCGAGCAACGCCGACACGCTGTCGCTGTCCGCCGGATAATTGATGCGGATAAGCGCGGGCAACTTGAACGGGATTTAAGCTGACAAGATTTAGTAACTCCTCGGTGCGATCGCGAATTCTTGCTTTATTCCACTTCAGCAGCGTAGGCACAACCGCGATATTTTGCTCAACGGTAAAATGCGGAAACAACCCCACTTCTTGAATCACATAGCCGATTCTGCGCCGCAAAAGCATCGGATTCCAATCTTGCGTCGATCGTCCTTCAACGAAAACTGATCCACGAGTTGGAGCGAGTAATCGATTGATTAAGCGTAACGTGGTTGTTTTGCCACAGCCGCTTCGACCGAGCAGCACGATCGTTTCTCCGGCAGAAATGCTAAAGCTTAAATCAGAAATAATAAGTCGTGAATCGGAAAGTTGGTACGATACACGACAAAACTCAACCGTAGGCATATCGATAAAATTACACTTTTATTAGCGTGACAGATTAGGAGCCACGATCGCCGGAAAATTCTCATAATTTCGCCGCACCCAATCCATTCCAACCTCGTTATTTAACTTGATTTTCTGCGGAGTATCAGCGTAAATTTTGCCAAGAATATCTACATCTTGATCGACAACGACTTTTGCTAATTTTAAGAAGTTCTTTTTAAGAAGTCTAGCAAGTGAATTAGCAGGTTTAGCAAACATCAGAATATACGTTCGAGTGTTGGTTTTAGATTCAGGAATAAAAAGATGGCATTGTTTGACTTGTCCAAGCGGTGATTCAGCGTGCAACACAACAAGCGAAGGAAAAAAGTTCTCTAAATGGGCGTTGATCGTTTGAGGAAGCGCCAACAATGCAGGATTTTTTAAGATGTTTTGCATTGAAGGCTGTTTACGGGGTGTTTTAAAGTAAGCATGAGAATGATGGCCTTGATCCTCAAACTTCTCAAATTGCACTTCTTCGATTTCAAACATTTGTCGATGCGTGCCGTTTTGGTGATTGTAATCATGCATATTCAGCAACATTGGTAGCAATTGCGTTTTTATACTCGCATCGGCAGCATAACCCACAAATTCGTATTGGTCTGCAAATTCATTCAGAATGCTCGGTATTGATGTCTTCGGCTCAAATCCACCATACGACCAAACGAAATCGTTTTGAACGATTAACGCTAACGGTTTTATTTGCGGTAGCGTTTTCTTTTGCGATCCAGGTAGCGTTGTACACCCTTGTGCATCAAATTCTAAGGCGTGAAACGGACATGCGATCGCACTACTTCCATTTGCATTTGCTACACACCATCCTTCAGACAGCATCGCGCCCATGTGCGGGCAGGCGTTTGGCAAGGCGTTAATTTGATTGTTAGCATCCTGCCACAGCACGTAGTCTTGCCCATACAGCGAAACTCTCATCGGTTGATTGGGCTTTAGCATCGATCGATGAGCTAATAACCAGGGTGCGCCTTGTAACATGCTCATAAATGTCTTAAATTTAACTAATTAATTTTTTAATTAGTCTAGTTATCATTGCAAAGTGCTGTCAATCCCTTTGACGAAATTCTTTTATGATGGAACTAGCAATTCCGGAGACACAATGGACGTTACCTTACACCCAGAACAAGCTCGATTGATTCAAGAACGGCTCAAGACGGGGCGCTACAAAACTGTAGAAGAAGTCATTGGAACCGCACTTTACTTGCTCGAAGAACGCGATCAAAACGAAGAGTGGATCGAAGAAACGCGCAAAAAGATTGAGGAGGGCATTGCATCATTCGATCGCGGAGAAGGATTAGATGGTGAAACAGTTGTAAATGAGTTATTAGAAAAACTAAGACAAGCGAAAGAGGCACAGCACTGAATCAGTACATTATTTCGATTCCTGCTTCTCGCGATTTGCAGGATATTTCCAACTATTTTCTTACGGTAAACATTGACGTTGGTGAACGCATTTTGCGATCGTTTAATCAGAAATGTCAACAGCTTGTTAGGTTTCCTAACTTGGGACGAAAGCGTGACGACTTAAAACCTGGCTTAAGAGCGTTACCAATTGAAGAGGGTTACACGATTTTTTATACGATCGCTGATGACGAGATTAGAATTGTCCGCATTCTCAGTGGTAAGCGAAATTTGCAGGCTTTGTTTGCAAATCTTGAGGAGTAGCGCAGACATGGCTCGTTTAACAAAGTTTGATACTTCAAAAAAATCTCGCAATCACAAACAACCTATTCGAGATGCTGAAGCGACAAAAAAACAAATCTTAGATGCAGCAGAAATTGAGTTTTCGCGGCATGGGTTAAATGGGGCGCGAATTAGCTCGATCGCCAAACGTGCCCGCATTACAACTGCAATGATTCACTATTATTTCGAGAACAAAGAAGGCTTGTATAAAGCGGTTTTGCAGCGTCCGATCAACGAAGTTCAAATCATGGTTGATCAGCTCGATCTTGATCATTTATCTCCTGAAGACGCGCTGATATTCATCATCCGATTTGCGATTACAAACGAAGCCACAAACCCAAATCGTCAAATGCTTTGGTTTCAGGAAGCGTCTCAAAATCAAGGTTTATATTTCAAACAAGGCAACTGGCGAGGTTTGTTTGAACCTGTAGTTAAAATTCTCGATCGCGGTATGAATGACGGGGTATTTCGTACCGTCGATCCAATGCTGACGCTAACGCACATTCTAGGCGTTTGTATTTTCTATTTCACTGTGCAAGGCAACTGGAAGCATTTAATGCCCGAAACCGATCGCCTCAGCTCAGCAATGGTTGAGAAACACACCGAAGCCGCGATCGATTTCATTTTAGCTGCGGTGAAAAATTAGTAACCGAGACGATCGCAAGGCTTTGTAGACGTTTGATCGATTAAATCAACATCATATCGTTCTGCCGCCAGCAGTACCTGAATTCCTTTTGTTGCACAAGTATTAGAAAGCGTTTCAAGAAGTTTTTGTTTGTCCGATTGAGTTGAATCTAAAGTAAACAAGAATTTTTCTAATCCAAAACAGCTCAACCCGTAGATCAATCTTCGGCTCCATTCAGCATCTTTGTTGTAAATCAAAGAACTGTGTCCGTCGATGCCCGACAAAATTAGTTTTATATAGTCCCAAAAGCTTAAAAACGGCTTTCCTAATGCTTGAGTAACAATGCCTTTTCCCTGTTCTTGATAATCAGTGCAGTCGAAATACGTGAATAACTCGGCAATAAATTGATCGCTCTCCAACCCGATCGCTTCTTGTCGTTGCAAAAGTGAGGTTTCTTTGCGTAAAAATAAACAGCTTAGAAAGTCTTTTCCAGTTAATCGAACAAATTGACGACCTGATTTTAAGTTAACGATGCCCGTTTGCTCACCGCCTCGGTTTTTAGCAATCCGAACGATCACGTTTCCTAAACGATAGCCACCGTCACGGGTTTTCGCCGGAAAGCTAAAGTAATTTGCAGCCGTTGAAGCAATCTTTAAGGTCATATCGCCTTCATTGCTAAACAGATAAGCTTCATCGAATCGACGCAGCGACGATCGTAATGAATTTGCACGTCCAGAAATAAGGGTTTCAGCCGAGATATCCGGCGCAACCAGAACTAATCTGCTCAATCGAAATATGTTGCCAATATTAGAAGAAGGGCATTTCTTTTGATTATCAACTTCTAAGTTCCCGATCGAGCGTTGATCGAACACATCAGACAGCGTTCTCACAGCATTTGTGGTTACAAAAGCGCCCATACTGTGACCAACAAAATTCAAGCGAATGCGTCGATCGTTATTTTCTTCACGGCTCCAAAATGCCTGATTCTGCTGCAAATCTTTGCTGGGAAATTGCGCAACAAATTTACTATCAAGCTGACGAATGAACTCAACAAAGTCATTTACACCATAATTTGAAGCGCGATAAGAATCTCGAAAATAACCGCTTACTCTTAGCAGAAAAATAGTTAAAATCACGAACACGACTAAAAGCGCTGCAATCAAAATGAAAATGGCAATAACTGATACTGTAAGTTCATTGACTAGCTTAAAAACTTCAATTACAAGCGTTACTAAAAGACTGATCAAGCCAACTGTAAAACCAAAACTACCCGCGATCGCTAATGGTTTCGGCAAAGCTTTAAGTTCGTTTAAGGTATCTAGAACAAACTTAAATCGAGCTAGTAAATTTTTTGGCAAATCAGGTATTGCTTTTTCTGAAGACCAACGATACCCAATCACCAAAAGTTTCGGAGAATTCTGAGCGCTAAAATATCGGGCAATATCTTTACAGGCGCTTTCATACCAATATTGTGCGCCTGATTCATTGGTGTTATATCCATGAATTAAAACAAGAATTTCGATATCGCCGTTGTGCTGCTGAACATAATCCACAATTTCTTGTAGGGTCTCTTCTGGATCTGTTAAAGGATTGAGCGCATCAGAAACAATTGATTCAGAGACGCCGCATTTTTGTAAATACTTCGCAATCGCATCACTTTGCTCTTTCGAGGTTTTGTAGTTTGCATAGCACGCTTTAACGCCGCGAATAATTTCGTCAGACACATTGCGATCGCGCAGCAAGCTCACAATGATATCAATATCCTCTGTGGGTTTATCCTCTACATTAATCGGCGCAGTGCTACAAACCCAATAGCCCGGAAACGGGATGTTCTCGATTCCTTTTAGTCGTGTAATTTCGAGTAAATGACGACTCATCGTTTCTCTCCAGACTATTGAGTTCTTTTGCCGACTTATAATAGCTTTTCTTCACCGATTCGCCAAAGCAAATAAAGTAAAAAAACTCCCAGCCTGCCTAAGCAAGACTGGGAGAAAGATCACAAATCGAGACTAGAGATTACAACTCGTCATCGTCTACATCGTCATCGATCAAATCATCGTCATCATCGAGAATCGGTGAGAACGTTGAATCCGCATCATCAGCACCGCTAAAGCTCTCAAAGCTAAAGCCTGGACGATCGTCAAGCGGCTCTAATCCATAAGACCGAGCAGTTCGATCGTCAAGCACCACGTCCGAGAAGTCGGTATCTTCATCAAACACGCCCGGATCGTAAACCGGATCAATGTCTGGACTACCCATTTCTTCGTAAGCGTTGAAGCCTGTACCTGCCGGAATCAAGCGACCGATGATTACGTTTTCTTTTAGACCGCGCAGCCAATCGGATTTGCCTTCGATCGCCGCTTCGGTTAGAACCCGCGTTGTTTCTTGGAAGCTCGCCGCCGAGATAAAGCTATCCGTGTTCAGCGAGGCTTTTGTGATACCCAACAGCACTGGCTCATATTGGGCAGGCGCACCGCCTGTAATCGACATCGCATCGTTCACCTGCTCGATTTGATAAATCTCCACAAGCTCACCCGGAAGCATCGTCGTATCGCCACCGTCTTCAACCCGCGCTTTCGAGGTCATCTGACGCACCACCACTTCGATGTGTTTGTCAGAAATATCGATGCCTTGCGATTGATACACCGCCTGCACTTCATTCACGAGGAAAGTTTGCACTTCGCGCAGCGCAAACAGCGACGCATCGTGAAGGCTTCCTTCTTCTAGCTTTGCTTTGAACATGATTTCCAACAGTTCATGCGGATTCGCCGGACCATCGGTTAATCGTTCTCCAGCCGCCACTTCTTGATCGTCGCTCACAATCGCGTTTTGCCCGGGCCCAATTGGGTATTCGGTAATCAAGCCTTCGCTATCCACGATTTTGACTTCGACCGAATCATCATCGCCGTAAACCACCTGCGTCCGGCCGGCTCGACGCGCCAAAACGCACGCTTCTTTCGGCTTTCGCGCTTCGAGCAGTTCCTCGATTCTCGGTAAACCTTGAATAATGTCTCCGGTCTTAGTGCGCTCGAAAATCAGCAGCACCAGGTTGTCACCCCGTTGCACCAAGTCGCCATCATCCACGTGCAGCACCGCACCCGGTGACACGCGATACGGACGAGCGGTTCTGAGCGTGACGCGATTGCCCTCGACATTCAGGACTTGACCTGAATCTTCAAGCACTACACCAGGCGCGATCGCCGTTCCCGCAATCAGCAAATCTCCAGCTTTGACCGTAGGCGTTTTGCTTCCGGTCTCAACGTCGATCGTATCCGCTTCACGCACCACCAGAATTCGCCGAATCGCTTCGGTGCCTTGCCGAATTCCCTGAACTTCACCCGCTTCTTTACACTGAATTTCAGTGCGAGCAATGACCGCTCCCGCAGAAATCTGATCGCCGTCTTGAACAAGAATGCGCGTCTGAGTGCTGCCCTGCGTGGTATCTGCCGAAATATCGCGTCGAATCACCAACGCTTCAAGAATTACAAGCTGCAACCGCAAAACTTCGGGATCAGCTTCATCGGTGACTAATTCAATGTCTGCGGCAAGCTGCGCATCTTGATCAATTTCCAGCACAAGCTGAGTGCGCAATAGTTCCAGTCCTTCAACCGACTTTACACGCTCACCGTCTTTGTACGGTAAACGCTGAACCGCCCGCAGCCGAATTGCCCGCCCGGATTCTTCTTGCGTCGAATCTTGGCTCGGCACCGACGGCTCATTTGGCACTTGGAATTCTTTTACCGGACGCAGCAGAATCGCCGGACCTTCCGGCGTTTCCACATACTCGGCATAGCGCAGTTCGTCAACGGTTAATCCCGGCATCACTTGTTGACCCGGATTCACAAGCGCTGCTTCTCGCGTGATCACTTCGTCTAGATTGTCGATCATGTGCAGATCGCCTGGTTTGATCACGATTTCGCGCAGAATGTCGTTTTTTTGTGTGACTTCAATTACGCCGTTGCTTTGACAGAAAATGTCTTTCACAACTTCAGTGCCTGCTTCCACATACTGACCATCTTCCACGAGCAGCAGCGAAATGTCTTTGTTGACTTCGTGCGCTTCTTCGGGAATCCACAGCAGCGTTCCGCCTTGAACGACCTCGTAGCCTTGCTTGGCTTTGCCGCGCTTTGCCACTTCAACGCCGGAGTATTTGATAATTCCGCCAGAGTTGGTTTGATAGCGATCGTCGATCAGTTCCGCAACGACTTGTCCGTTTGTCACCTGCGTTCCAGGCGTTGCTTTAAGCGAAAAAAGCTGATTGCCTGTTGTTTCGAGCAAATACTGATCGCGTCCTTGCTGATGCTCAACCCGGACTCGCGCTTGATCTAGCATCACCGAAGCGGTGATGATCTGAATCTCGCGTCCGCCTTTTCCGGTTTCCGGCGCTTCGTGAAGTCGAACCGTTCCCCCGTTTTCGGTCGTGAGCTTGGTTTCTGCGATCGTGCCGCCTGCGGTGATGCGATCGCCGTTTTTCACGGTCGGTTCTGCTCCCGGCGGCAAGTTATACACTTCTCCAGATAAAACCCACATCAAGCCGCCACGCTGAGCGGTTCGAGTGGTGTTGCCTTGACGGTCTTTCTTTTCTTCGGGAACAACATCAGCAAATCTGACTTCTCCAGCCAAATCAGAAGCAACGTCTTTCGCGGCTTTCTCAGTGGTTTTGCGTCCGCGTCCGGTTAACGGAACTTCTGCTAAAATGTGGCCCACTTTCACTTTCTGTCCGTCGCGCACGAGCAGCGTCGTCCCCTGCGATACGGTAAAGACTTGCTGCTGAGAATCCGCACCTTCGAGCGTGATTTTGATATCTGATCCGGGTGTTTCGACGATCAGCGCATCTTCACCGTGACGAGTTCGGAACGGTCGCGTTCTCAGTCGCTTCGGCAAGCGTACCGTGCCATCGAAATTGGCTTTTTCTTGTCGCGCCATTTCTCCGGTAAAAACGCCGCCCGTGTGAAACGTCCGCATTGTAAGCTGGGTTCCCGGTTCACCGATCGATTGAGCCGCGATAATGCCCACCGCTTCACCGATATCAACCATGTGCGCGTGCGCCAAGCTCCAGCCGTAGCAGTGCTGACACACCGATCGAGCCGCTTCACACGTGAGCGGCGATCGCACGACCACTTCTTCGACTTTGGCTTTACCCACCAGTTGCGCCATCTCGTCGGAAATCGCTTGATTGCGGGCAATAATCACTTCTCCGGTTTCGGGATGCAGCACATCTTGCGCGGCAACCCGACCCAACAAGCGATTTTTTAAGGGAATCAAGATGCGATCGCCGTCGGTCATCGGACGAGCCGGAATGCCGCGCTGCGTGCCGCAGTCGAGTTCCCGAATAATCACGTCTTGCGACACGTCCACTAATCGCCGCGTGAGATAGCCAGAGTCTGCCGTCCGCAGAGCGGTGTCTACCAATCCTTTGCGGGCACCGTACGACGAGATAATGTACTCGGTAACGGTCAATCCTTCGCGGAAGTTTGTTTTAATCGGAAGGTCGATGATTTCCCCTTGTGGATTCGCCATCAATCCGCGCATTCCGACAAGCTGGCGCACCTGCGAAATGTTACCGCGTGCGCCAGAAAACGCCATCATGTAGACCGAGTTCAGGGGGTTGTTCGATCGAAAATGTCGAACCACTTCATCTTTGAGTTCTTCGCTGGTGCCGTTCCAGGTGTCAATTACCTTTTGGAATCGTTCTACTTCGGTAATTTCGCCGCGCGTGTATTTTTCTTCGGTTTCGCGAATCGTTTCTTGAGCCGCGTCAAGCAGTGCTCGCTTGCTCGGTGGAATCTGCAAATCATCGACGCTGATCGATACGCCTGCTTTGGTGGCATACCGGAAACCGAGGTCTTTGATTCGATCCGCCATTTGTGCAGTCCGGGCGGTTCCGTAATGCGTAAACGCCCACGCGATTAAGTTCGTCAGCTCTTTTTTGTTGATGACTTGATTGCGAAAAACTTGCTTTTCTGAATTCTGCTCTGCCATGTTTGCCCCGCCTGTACCTGGTTTGCGTGATGTGGAGCGCTCCGGGATCGGTGCGATCCCGGACGTTGCTTAAACTGCCAATGCGTCAATTACGGTCTTGTTGTAGATGATGCGTCCTGGCGTTGTTTTGATGTACTGCGAAATCAGATTGCCGTCTGCATCTTCGCGCCGACGCAGCGAATCTGAGGTTTTGGTGACGCTGCCATCCGAGAAGCGCTCTTCTTGAAGTTCACCGCTATCGCCACCTTCAACGTCTCCGTCAAATCGCACCCAAACATACGAGTGCAAATCAACTTGATCTTGTTGGTAAGCATTAATAGCGTCGTCTAAGTTCGCGAAGTAGCGGCCTTCTCCTTTGCCTGCGTCTGGGTTTTCTGCCGTCAAGTAGTAGCAGCCCAACACCATGTCTTGACTTGGGGTGATGATCGGGCGACCCGTTGCCGGAGACAAAATATTGTTCGATGCCAGCATTAACAATCGAGCTTCGGCTTGCGATTCGAGCGATAGCGGAACGTGAACCGCCATTTGGTCGCCGTCGAAGTCTGCGTTAAAGGCAGGACACACAAGGGGGTGAAGCTGAATCGCTCGACCTTCGACTAAAATTGGCTCGAACGCCTGAATTCCTAAACGGTGCAGCGTGGGCGCACGGTTTAGCATCACGGGGTGTCCTTCGATTACTTCTTCGAGCACATCCCACACGGTCGGATCGTTGCGCTGAATCAGCTTTTTCGCGGCTTTGATGTTGTTGACTAAGCCTTGACGAATCAAGCGGTGAATCACAAACGGCTGAAATAGCTCGATCGCCATTTCTTTGGGCAGTCCGCACTGATGAATCTTCAGCTTGGGCCCGACAACGATCACCGATCGACCCGAGTAGTCAACCCGCTTACCCAAGAGGTTCTGACGGAATCGACCTTGCTTTCCTTCGATAATGTCGGAGAGCGACTTAAGCGGGCGGTTGTTTGCACCCACGACCGTTCGACCGCGACGACCGTTATCGATTAGCGCGTCTACGGCTTCTTGCAGCATCCGCTTTTCGTTGCGCACGATAATTTCCGGCGCGAGGATTTCCTGCAATCGAGCCAGACGATTGTTGCGGTTGATAACGCGACGATAGAGATCATTCAAGTCCGAAGTCGCGAATCGTCCGCCGTCAAGCTGCACCATCGGGCGCAAATCCGGTGGAATCACGGGAATGACATCGAGCACCATCCACTCAGGCAGCGATCCGGTCGCGATGAAGTTATCTAACACGCGCAGCCGCTTGATCAGCTTGGCGCGTTTTTGCCCTTTCGAGTTGGCGATTTCTTCGCGTAGCCGTTCTGCTTCGTCGTCTAAATTGATGTCTTGCAGCAGTTGCTTTAGCGCTTCGGCCCCGATGCCCACTTCAACGCCCGTAAGCTGCGAATCTTCGCTGTAAAGCTCGTCTTCGATCTCGATCCATTGATCTTCAGTCAAGAGTTGCTTGTAGGTCAGATTCTCGGCGTTACCTGCATTGAGCACCACATAGGCGTTAAAGTAAACGATCTGCTCCACATCGCGAAGCGGCATATCGAGCAAAATTGCCATGTAGCTCGGAATGCCTTTGAGATACCACACGTGAGCCACCGGAGCCGCCAGTTTAATGTAGCCCATGCGGTGACGACGCACTCGCGATTCGGTCACTTCCACGCCGCAGCGCTCGCACACAATTCCACGGTGACGCACGCGCTTGTATTTACCGCAGTGGCATTCCCAGTCTTTGGCGGGTCCGAAAATTCGCTCGCAGAATAAGCCATCCATTTCAGGCTTCAGCGTGCGGTAGTTAATCGTTTCTGGCTTTGTCACTTCTCCGACGACTTGACCGTTTGGTAAAGTCCGCTCTCCCCATTGACGAATTCGCTCCGGAGATGCCAGACCGATTTTCACGTAGTCAAATCGCTGTTCTAGCTTTGGCATCGCGTTTTCCTTAGAAGTTTAGTTGTAGAGAAAGAATGAAGAGGGATGAAAAATTCATCCCTCGATTATTCCTGATTAGTCTTCGTCGTCTTCGAGCGATTCACGCGAAATCGCTTCGTAGGTTGGACGCGACGGCGCACGACGGCTGTTCACATCCGCCATCAAATCGACTTCCATATCGCGGCTGCTGCCATCGTCTTTGGTTTCCACCTTGTGAACGGCAACATCGAGACACAGCGACTGCAATTCGCGCATCAACACTTTGAACGACTCTGGCGTACCCGGACGAGGAATCGCTTTGCCTTTGACGATCGCATTGAGCGCTTCGTTTCGTCCCTGCATATCGTCGGATTTCACCGTCAGCAATTCTTGCAGCGTGTACGCCGCTCCGAATGCTTCGAGCGCCCACACTTCCATTTCTCCAAAGCGCTGACCGCCTTGCTGAGCTTTTCCGCCTAACGGCTGCTGAGTCACCAGCGAGTACGGGCCCGTCGATCGAGCGTGAATCTTGTCGTCTACTAAGTGCACCAGCTTTAGCATGTAGGCTTTCCCCACGGTGATCGGTCGATCGAACGGTTCTCCCGATCGTCCGTCGTACACCTGAATCTTTCCAGAATCATCCGGGTTGTACAGCCAGTAGCCGTCCATGCCGCCCGTGCTGGAAATGCGGTTGTCCTGCGCTTCTTGCAGCTTGCCGTGAACCGATTCACGCGATTTTTCATCGCCGTGCATTTCATCGAACGGCACGACTTTGAATCGAGCATCTAGACATTCTGCCGCCCAGCCGAGCAGGCACTCGTAGACTTGTCCCACGTTCATCCGGCTCGGTACGCCAAGCGGATTGAGCACGATATCAACCGGAGTGCCATCGGGCAGATAAGGCATATCGTCGATCGGCAGAATCCGCGAGATAATTCCTTTGTTGCCGTGGCGTCCCGCCATTTTATCGCCGACCTGAATCTTGCGCTTTTGAGCGACATACACGCGGACAACCATGTTCGCTCCCGGTGGCAGTTCGTCGCCTTGCTCGCGAGTAAACACCCGCACGTCCACGATTCGACCTTTCTCACCGTTGGGAACGCGCAGCGAATTATCGCGCACATCTCGCGCTTTTTCGCCAAAGATCGCCCGCAAAAGTTTTTCTTCTGGCGGCTGATCCGATTCGCCTTTTGGCGTCACTTTACCCACGAGAATATCACCTGCTTCAACATACGCACCGATGCGAATAATGCCGTTTTCGTCAAGCTGACGCAGCGAATCTTCTCCGACGTTCGGAATTTCGCGAGTAATCTCTTCAGGGCCAAGCTTGGTTTGACGCGCTTCGATTTCGTACTTCTCGATGTGAATCGAGGTGTAAACGTCGTCGTACACTAACCGTTCGCTGATCAGAATTGCGTCTTCGTAGTTGTACCCTTCCCACGGCATATACGCCACGAGAATGTTTTGACCCAGCGCGAGTTCACCGCGTTCGGTCGCTGAACCGTCCGCGAGAATTTCACCAGCGACGACTTTATCGCCGACAAACACGATCGGGCGCTGGTTAAGACAGGTATCTTGGTTTGATCGTTGATACTTTTGAACCTGGTACTCAATCTCTTTGCCCTGCGGATCTCGAACGCGAATGCTGGTTGCATCGACGTAGGTGACTTCGCCATCGGTCCGGCTGACGATCACCATGCCAGAGTCACGCGCCGCTTGTGCTTCAAGTCCAGTTCCTACAAGCGGACGTTCTGGACGCAGCAAAGGCACCGCTTGACGCTGCATGTTTGATCCCATCAAAGCGCGGTTGGCGTCATCGTGCTCTAAAAACGGAATTAGCGACGTTGCCACCGAAATGATCTGCACCGGAGAAACCGCAACGTAATCGACTTCTTCGGGGGGTGCCGTAGTAAAGTCTTGACGATACCGCACCGCAACCGATTCACCTAAAATATTGCCTTCGTCGTCGGTGGTGATGTCCCCCGGAGCCACGCGCAAATCATCTTCTTCGTCGGCGGTCATGTAAGTGGCACCCAAATCTTTGAGTACGCGACCATTTTCGACTTTGTAGTAAGGCGTGGCAATAAATCCGTAAGGATTAACGCGGGCGTGGGTTGCCAACGAACCAATCAAGCCAGCGTTCGGGCCTTCAGGCGTTTCGATCGGGCAAATCCGCCCGTAGTGCGACGGGTGAATATCGCGCACGGCGAATCCTGCTCGCTCACGAGTCAAGCCACCCGGACCTAATGCGCTAATCCGGCGCTTGTGCGTTAATTCAGCAAGCGGATTTGTTTGATCCATAAACTGCGACAACTGCGACGAACCAAAGAATTCTTTGATAGCAGCCACAAGCGGTTTTGGGTTAACTAACGATGCAGGCGTGAGAGAATCTGAATCCGAAACGGTCATCCGTTCGCGGATAATCCGCTCTAAGCGGTTTAAGCCGACGCGAACCTGGTTTTGCAGCAGTTCACCGACTGATCGCACTCGTCGATTGCCCAAGTGGTCGATATCATCGGTCATGCCGATATCGAATTCGAGATTGATCAGATAGTCGATCGCCGCTAAAATGTCCTGCGGCGTTAATACCCGTGTTGGTTCCGGCACGCTTAAGCGCAGCTTTTTGTTTAGCTTGTAGCGTCCAACTTTGCCTAAATCGTAGCGCTTCGGGTCAAAAAAGCGAGATTCTAAAAGTTGAGCACCGCCCGAAACCGTGGGAGGCTCACCCGGACGTAATTTCCGGTAAAGCTCCATCAGCGCTTCTTCTTCGCCGTACTGCCCTTCTTTTTCGATCGTTTTCTGGAAGTACTCCGGATGCCGCAGCGCGTCGAAAATTTCGTTGTCGGTTAAGCCCAACGCTTTAAGAAGCACCTGCGCGGACAGCTTGCGGGTTTTGTCGATTCGTACCCAAACCAAGTCATTCTTATCGGTTTCAAACTTCAGCCATGCGCCTCGGTTTGGAATCAAACTTGCGTTATAGGTACGACGACCGTTTTTGTCGGTTTCGGATTTGTAGTACACGCCGGGACTGCGAACGATCTGGTTCACAATCACGCGTTCTGCCCCGTTGATAATAAAGGTACCGCGATCGGTCATCAAGGGCAGATCGCCAATGAAGACTTCTTGCTCTTTGATTTCTCCGGTCTCTTTATTAATGAGGCGGGTTGGAACGTACATTTGCACCGCATACGTGCTGTCGCGGCGCTTGGCTTCGTCCACGTCATACTTCGGACGCTTCAGCTTGTAGTCTTTTCCGATAAAGTGAAGCTCTAGCTTGCCAGTGTAGTCGGTAATCGGCGAAAAGCTGTCCAGTTCCTCGATTAATCCTTCTTCTAGGAACCAACGGAAGCTTGCCCGCTGAATTTCAACCAAGTCCGGTAAAACAAAAGCGGGAGTGGTGTAGGTCTGCTCAGTCATGCGTCTCCTCTGAAGGGTCACGCGAATCGCGAATCCCAGATTTTACGGTATTTGCAAAAATAAGTCAATGCAAAAAGTTTGGAATCCAAAAGGTATCCCAAAACTTACGAGTTATTCAGTTAAGCGATCGAGGTAGTAGCCAGTTGAGCCTCCAACGTTTCCAATACAATCGGAACAAAGTTAGGATAAGCGATCGCGCTTGAAGTCAAGCTCTCCTGGAAGAGATGGTGCTTGGGGAAAAGTGATCAAGATACAAGAGTTGCGCTCGTTTACTCATTATGACGCAAGATTGTGGTTTTGTGGGTTGACGATCGAACAAATTTGTGGGATCTAACGTTGCTCAAAGGTTAAGGTTTTTCAACGGTATCACAAAGATTGCGATCGCTTTCTAAAACCGTCGGATTGGTTTTGAGATAATCCTTCACCCAGCCACAGCCGTAGGTTAAACCATTCAGCTTGAGAATTCGCTGAACGTTCCACAGAAAAATCGTTGAATCGTCGCCGCCTGATGCAAGCGTTTTACCGTCTGGACTAAACGCCACTGCCCAAAGGTTCGAGGTGTGACCGCGTAGCGTTGCAATGGGCGCAAAGCGCAACTCCGAAGGAACCGCTTGTCCGCTCGATGTCCACAGTTTAACCGTACCATCGACGCCTGCCGCCGCCAGCATGTCGCCATCGGGACTAAACACAACGCGACTCAAGCCCCCGCTTTGACCTTCGATCGTGCGAATCAATCGACCATCTTCAGACGACCAAAATCGCAGCGTATCATCGCGACTGGCCGTGACGATCGTTTTTCCATCCGGGCTAAAAGCAGCACCCCACACCGCATTTTCGTGGCCTTGCAGCGTCGCAACCAGCGTGCCATCTTTGCGCCATAAAAATCCGGTTCGTCCTTCGGTCACGGCGACAATTCGCTGAGCCTCTGAACTCAGAGCAACTTGCCACACTCGCGTTGCAGGCACATCGAGCGTTTGCAGCAGCGTACCGTTTTGGTTCCAAACTCGAACTCTACGATCGTCGCCCCCGGTTGCTAAATATTGCCCATCTGGACTAAAGGCAACTGCCATCACCAAGCCATCGTGCCCTTTTAGCGTGCGTAAAAGCTGATTGTCTGATCGCCAAATCTGCACCGTACCGTTACTTTGTCCTGTTGCGATCGATTGATACACGCTATTAATCGCAACGCTTGGCGAGCCTAATGTAGAAATACCCAGTTCGCCGATGCGCGATTGGTCTTGATCGCGCTGCCACTGCTGAATCGAGCGATCGCCGCTTGCAACCGCCAGCGTGGTGTTGTCAAAGCTAAACGCCAGCGACCAAATCGTGCCCGTTTGCCCGCCGATCGTTCGAGTAAAGCTAGATTCGCGTGTCCATAGCTTTACTTGACCGTCTTCACCCGCCGATAAAATCGAGCTTCCATCCGGGCTAAAGTTCACATCGCGAATCGAAGCCCGATGACGTCTAAAAGTGCGAAATAAAGTGCCATCAAGCTTCCAAAGGCGAACCACGCCATCGATACCTGACGACCCAATAACCTGCCCGTCCGGGCTGATAGCGGCTTTTAGCACCTCGCCGCCTTGCTGTACAACGGTTTTTAAGAATTTGCCGTTAGATTGCCAAAGTTTAATCGTGCCATCGGCGCTAGACGTAACAAACGTATCGCCTTGAGCGCTAAACGCAACGCTCCAAACTGTGGCTTTATGATTGTTTAGAGTTTCGATCGCTTTCGGGTCGAACGTTGCCCAAGTCGATCGTGTCCAGCGCTTAATCGTGGTATCCGCGCTTGTCGTAATCAAAGTACGACTATCCGGACTAAACGCAACGCCCCACACTCCGGCCGTGTGTCCTTCCAGCGTTTGCCGTAGGAAAACCGTTCCGTTGAGATTGCGTTTCCAAAGCTTCACGGTGCGATCGCCGCTTGCCGACGCGACAAACTGACCGTCAGGACTCACAGCAATGCGCCAAATCGGAGCTTTGTGTCCTTTAATCGTTTGCAGCCGTTCTCCGGTCACGCTCCAAATGCTAATCGACCCGTCCGAACTGCCCGTGGCGATCGTTTGACCATCCGGGCTAAACTGCACGCTTTGAACCGTGGCTTCGTGCGAAAAAACTTTGAGCAGCGTTCCGTCATGTTTCCATAAACGAACGGTGCGATCGTTGCTGCAAGACGCAATCATTTCGCCCGACGAACTAAACGCAACGCCAAGCACATTGCCGCGATGTCCGACAAACTGATTTCGTTCATCGGCTCCGTAAATCGTTTGACCCAGTACGGTTTCGACTTGACGCGCCAAAACCGGATCGGCATACGCTACTTTTTCGAGTTTGCGTTTGGCTTTGATGGCGTGAACTAATGCATTAAGTCGCTGATCAGAATTGAACTCGCCGTCTGCCGCAACGGTTAAAGCTCGAATTTCGCTCACGGTAGACTGCCGGAACTGCCAAAACAACACTCCACCGAGGGTACACGCTGCTACAAGCGCCACGCTCACCGATCCTAAAAATAAGCGCTGAAGTCGGTTGACTCGTTTGGTGTGCTTTAACCGCGCTTCTACTGCTTGAGCACGATCGGCTTCAAGTCTAAGCTGCATTTCTTGACGATCAGCTTCTTGGCTGGCCGCCAGAAATTCATAATCCAAGTTGCTTAATCGTTTACCCCGACTCCAAGCTTGGGCATCGAGCAACGCTTGACCTCGAAGTAAACGGGATTGATCGGTTTTCTCCGACTGCTGCCAAGCGTCTAGCAACTGCGAATACGGACGCAACCGGGAAAGCTGATCTTTAACCCAAGCAAGGTTAAAAATAGCGCGGTAAATTGGATTTTTAACGTGTAAAACGCCGTGCTGCTTGTGCACGAGTCCCGACAGTAAAAGTTCAGTTTGCTCGTGGCTTTGGTCGGCGGGTACTCCTTTCGATTCGAGAACTTGCTGATAGAGTCCGAGCAGTTGCCCTGCGCGATCGTCTAAATGCAGCAAGCGATCGCGAATCGTTTTGAGATGTTCAGGAATGTCTTGAGATTCCCACTGATCAATAATTCTCGATTTGACTAACTGCTCGATCCAAAATTCCTCGGTTCCAGGCGGTGGAACGCGATCAGATTCAGAGTTAGAAACTACTTCCTTGACAAGCTGACACAGCTTTTGCGTTAAAAACGGCTGTCCGCCCGTCCAGTCTAGAATCTGTCGCAAAATCTCGGTTGGATTGGGAACCGCTTCGACTAAGCCATCAATAAGCGATCGCGCTTCTTTGAGTTGAAATCCATCTAGCTCGATCGCGGTTCCAATATTGAACGGGGTGCGGACTAGATCGGCAATTAACTCGGATGGAGTCGCAACACCTAGTAAGCAAAAGCTTAAGCGCTTGTACTCAGGCTGATCGGCGCGGTTGTTGTAGCAAGCGCGAATCAACGCAAAAAAGTCATCGGTGGGAAACGATAAACTCAAAACGCTATCAATTTCGTCGATGAAAACAACAATATCTTGAGAAATTTGCCCCAGTAAAACTTGCTCTAGAAATTGCCCTAATCGGTGAACTGGCGAAAGCGAAGCGCGATCGTACCACCAAGATTTCAAATCAATTTCAAGCTGAAAGCTACTCGTTAAAAAACCCACGATCGAGGCGTACCATTGTTCAGCGCTCAGGTTTTGCGCTCCGATCGCGCTAATATCAAGCACGCCACAGCGAACATTACAAGCGCTCAATTCTCGTAGACACTGCACTCTCAGGCTGGATTTACCCATTTGCCGCGAGTTAAACACGTAGCAGAATTCACGATTAAGCAGCGATCGAACCAACTGTTCATCTGCCTGTCGCCGCACATAGCTCGGTGCATCTTGCTGAAGGCTTCCACCAACCTGATAAGCGAAGGGCATTGTGATTTTTTAAGATGAATATAAAAAATCTACTTGCAAACAGGTCAACTTTGCAAACCTAAGCCAGAGTTAACCCGAAAAGCTGACAAGCGTTTTGGGTTGTTTGCTGAGCTAAATCCTCGATCGAAACGCCGCGCAGATCGGCAACTTGACGCGCCACATACTGAACATAAGCGGGTTCGTTGCGTCGTTCGCCTCGTTTGGGAACCGGAGAAAGAAACGGGCAATCGGTTTCGATTAACACGCGATCGCTCGGCACCATTCTGGCGGATTCGTGAATCTGCTTAGCGTTCTTAAACGTCACCGTGCCGCTAAAGCTAACGTACAGTCCCAAATCGAGAAACCACTGCGTTTCTTCTGGCGTTCCGCCCCAGCAGTGCATCACACCGCGCACCGGACTGTCTGAGTGCCAAAATTCCCGCATCACGCTTGCCATTGCTTGGGCAGCGTCGCGGCAGTGAATAATTACAGGCAGATCAAGCTGACGAGCGATCGACAGTTGCGCCCGAAACGCCTCAATCTGCTCGTGTCGATTTTCAGCTTTGAAAAAATCTAGCCCCATTTCGCCGATCGCTACCACTCGCGAATCCGACTGCGCTAATGTCAAAATTTCCTCAACCACGTCCGGCGTCCATTTCTCCTCAACATCAAGCGGGTGTAAGCCAACCGCAAACGATAATTCAGGAAAACGATCGGCCAAATCGCGAATTTGAGGAAATTCTGAAGGCTCCACGCACGAATGCACTAATCGAACCACGCCCGCTTCGCGCCAGCGATCGGCGATCGCGTCTAAATCAGGCTTGAACGTATCGAAATTAATATGAACGTGAGTGTCAATCAGTTGCATAACGAATATTGGGCGATTCACAGACTACAAACCCAACATCCTTTGTAGCATTTACGAAGCAGCCTCGTTCTTTTTGAGGGCTTGCGCTAAACGCGACTTTCTTCGGGCTCCGGTATTGCGGTGCAGCACGCCGCGCTTCACCGCCTTATCGATTTTGCTGTAAGCGGCAGACATGGTTTCTTGAACCGCTTGTTTCGTTTCATCCGACGGAGCAGCCGCGTGCTGCTCGACCGCCGCGAAGTATTTTTTCATCAGCGTTCTAACGGCTGACTTATAGGATTTGTTGCGCAAGCGGTTACGCTCAGCGACTTCGGCACGCTTTTTAGCAGACTTGATGTTAGCCACGGTAACTCTTGAAAGAACTTCTTTTCTAGATGGACACAAAATTGTCAGATAAATTACTATAACATCATCGTCCAACCAATAACATGACCCGATAAAGAATCCAGGTTAAGCTTAAGAAGAAACGATTAGGGCCATACAAACATTCGCTCAGACTCGTTAGAATCGTTCAAACCGTTTCATATCTTCGGACGGGTTCTTTTTACGACTGGTAACTTCTTAACTCCATGCTGCGAATCATTACTCAGTGGGCTGAGGCAAAGACTGAACTGCGCCGCATCTGCGATCGCACTCATGATGATCAAGTTGTTCACAAAGAAGCGACAGTCCGGGAGGTACTGCAAGCGGTCAAACGGCAAGGGGATCGGGCCGTTCTCGACTATACGCTAGAGTTCGATCGCCAATCGCTCAAAGCCGAAGAACTCCGCGTTAGTGGCTCTGAACTCGATGCGGCTTATCGTCAAGTCTCGAATGAATTAATCGGTGCCATTCGATTAGCGCGTGAGCAAATCGAAGCGTTTCATCGTCAGCGTGTGCCCAAGAGCTGGGTGCATTTTGGCGATGATGAAGTCGTGTTAGGGAAACGCTACACGCCTGTTGATCGAGCGGGGCTGTATGTTCCGGGCGGTCAAGCGGCGTATCCGAGTACGGTTTTGATGAATGCGGTGCCCGCGATCGTGGCGCAAGTGCCGCGAATTGTAATAGTAACGCCGCCCGGAAAAGATAAAGCGGTTAATCCGGCGGTTCTTGTTGCGGCTCAGGAAGCAGGCGTGCAAGAGATTTACCGAGTCGGGGGAGCGCAAGCGATCGGGGCACTGGCTTACGGTACCGAAACGATTCCCAAAGTCGATGTGATCACTGGTCCCGGCAATATTTACGTGACGTTGGCAAAAAAACTAGTTTACGGAACCGTTGGAATCGATTCGCTGGCGGGCCCATCTGAAGTTTTGGTTATTGCCGACCACACCGCAAATCCGGTTTATGTTGCTGCGGATATGCTGGCGCAGGCAGAACACGACGCAATGGCAGCCGCGATTTTGATTACTACCGATCCGATTTTGGCGCGTAAAGTTGTGGATGAGGTTGAGCATCAACTGGTGGATCACCCGCGTCGATTACTGACCGAAAAAGCGATCGCCCATTACGGCATCGTGATTGTGGTTGATTCGCTCGAAGCCGCCGCCGAATTGTCTAACGAGTTTGCGCCAGAGCATTTAGAACTCGAAGTGGCTGAACCCTGGGATTTGCTGCAAAACATTCGTCACGCAGGCGCAATCTTCTTGGGTGACTCAACGCCTGAAGCGGTTGGGGATTATTTAGCCGGCCCAAATCATACGCTTCCGACTTCTGGATCGGCTCGCTATGCGTCTCCGCTTGGAGTTGAAACGTTTCTAAAGCACTCTAGTTTGATTCAGTATTCACCGTCTGCACTAGAGAAAGTATCCGATGCGATCGACGCTTTAGCCACCGCAGAAGGTTTACATTCTCACGCAAATTCGGTTCGAGTTCGTCGCCGCGCCAGCTTAAATCCAGAAGCGTAAATTGATGGTAAGCATGAGAAGCACTGAACCTTTAATGACAACGTTGGATGGCGAGATTTTAACCATTCCGCCAACCGATTTAGAAAGCGACGAGCCAACTTTAGAAACGGATTTTTACCGCGAACAAATCGAAATTCTGATTGCGTGCTTGAAATGGTGGAGCCGTGAGCGAAACGATATTTATGCAAGCGGCAACCTTACCGTTTATTACAATCAAGACCAAATTAAGTCGCGTGACCTTCGAGGGCCTGATTTTTTTGCCGTTTTGAATGTCGATCCGCATCCGCGCAAAAGTTGGGTTGTGTGGGCAGAAGGCGGACGATACCCGGATGTGATTGTTGAGGTTTTATCGGACAGTACAGCCGAGGTCGATCGTACAACTAAAAAGCAGCTTTATCAAAACACCTTCCGCACACCTGAATATTTTTGGTTTCATCCCATCACTTTAGAGTTTCGAGGCTTTATCCTAACTTTGGGACACTATGAGCCGATTCAACCGAATACACAAGGCTGGCTACTAAGTCAGCAACTAGGGTTGTATTTAGGAATTCACGAAGAGCAGTTGCGGTATTTCACGCTCGAAGGTGAGCTAATTCCAACTCCTCGTGAATTGGCTCAACAAGCGGAAGAACAGGCAGAACAAGAAAAAGCTAGAGCAGAACAAGAAAAAATTAGAGCAGAACAGGCAGAAGCGAGATTGCGAGCAGCAGAAGCGAGATTACGATTGCTCGGCATCACGCTCGACGATCTCGAAGGTGAAGATTAAGCGAATCCAGCGATCGCTCTCCATTTCTAATAGTTTGCGGTAGAGTCAGATTAAAGAATGGTCAAGGTGAGTTAAAAGCTCAGCAAATACCAGGGAGGGCAAGCGGATGCTAAACACGATTTTGGTTGCGCTCGATGTTAGTGCGGATTTGGCAACCGCTAAGAATGACATGAGCGATCGTGTGTTTCAAATGCTCCAGCAGCTTGATTTAGCTCAAACCTCGAAAATTGTTCTGTCGCATGTGGTCGCAAGTCAAGCAGAAGTGGAAGTGAGCGTCGATCGACCTTCTGCCAATTTAGAAACGTTTCCCTACTCGCAGATTGAGCAGCAGCTTGAGACTTATCAAAAAAGCTTGCCTTGTGCGAGTCAATTAGAAATTGTCACGGGCGATCCCGCCGAGGAAATTGTGCGGCTTGCGAAAATCTACGATGCAGATTTGATTATTTTAGGCAGTCGTGGCTTGACGGGAATAAAGCGAATTCTACTGGGTTCAGTTAGTAGTCAAATTGTTGAAGATGCGCCTTGCTCGGTTTTGGTGGTCAAGCCGAAATAATTCTTATCCCCTTATTAACTGATGCCTTTATGACTTAGCTGCCAAATGATGCATCTTTAAAGGATACCTACGATACGACGACAGCCCCGATTTTTGCGATGGTCTGATTGCGTCGATCGTGTTTTCCGAACTGGGTTTAACGGTAGAGATTTTGCGCGGACGTCGATCGCGTCCCAACGCATGAAAGGAATTACGATCGTGTCCTTAAGCCATTACCATTCCACCATCGACATTCAGGGTTTGACCCGTGATGTAGCCCGCTTCCGGTGAAGCTGCCAAAAAGCGAATCATTCCCGCCACTTCTTCAGGCTTGCCGTAGCGACTGAGCGGAATCATTTTGAGAATTTCATCGGCTTTGAGTCCATCGGTCATATCGGTTTCGATAAATCCGGGCGCAACGGCGTTTACGGTAATGCCTCGGCTTGCAAGCTCACGCGCAATGGTTTTGGTAAAGCCAATCACGCCCGCTTTGGCTGCGCTGTAGTTTGCTTGTCCCGCATTGCCCATTTGACCCGCAACCGAAGTGACGTTCACAATGCGTCCGGATTTTTGCTTCAGCATGATTTTACTCACCGCTTTCGTACACAGAAATACGCCCGTTAGATTGAGATCGATCACCGCTTGCCATTCTTCCGGCTTCATTCTGAGCAGCAGCGTATCGCGGGTAATGCCTGCATTGTTGACCAAAACATCGATTCTGCTCCATTTCTCCATTGCCGCATTGATTAAGGCATCGACTTGATCCGGCTTAGAAACATCGCTTGCAATCGCGATCGCGTCACTGCCCATTGATCGAATTTCTTCAACCACCTGATTTGCCGCACTGCTTGAACTTGCGTAATTTACGACGACGTTTGCGCCTTCGGTTGCCAATGCCAGTGCGGTCGCTCGTCCAATGCCCCGCGATGCTCCGGTCACGATCGCAACTTTTCCCTGCAACTGCTGTACTGCGGTCGGCAATGCTTCCATGAGTTTTGATTCGATAAGTGTGCGAATTTCATCATATGATCTGGAGCGACACGAGAAACCGAGTTTAGAGTGACTTCTCGCGCCAAAAATTCTTAAAAACCCGATAAACTGCAACACTACCGTTGGTTTTTTTTGCAGATGAGGAGTAGGATTGCTTCTAGCGCGATTTGATTGCCGAATCGATCGCATTTGTGCTGTTTTAGATTCACTATGACCAGAGATCGCGGCCTTTCAGCTCGTCGAAATCGGAAACGATCCGGAGATCGTCGTGCTCGATCGCCAAAGCAACCGAATCCCCAATCAAGTGATCGATCGTCTCGCGGTTGGAAATCGATGCTTGAAACCGTGCAAACCACGCAAAAGCGACTTTTCGGCGATTGGCGGAGTTGGGTGGCGCTGTCGATGATTGTGACCGGAGGCTTAACGGCGCTATCGATCGCGTTTCTGTTTAAGCTGCCTGCCGTTCCTAATTGTCCGTCGATTTTTTGGCCGTTGGCTTCGGCATCGCTGCGCCTTCACTGCGCTCAAATTGCCGCCAACAAGCGCACCGCCGCCGATTTGCTCGAAGCAATTCAGCTTGTAAACACGTTGCCGCCGGATCATCCGTTGCACGACGAAGTGACCCGATTAATCGAAGTTTGGTCGCGGGATATTCTCGATCTCGGTGAAGAAGCCTTTCAAGCAGGCAAACTCGGAGACGCGATCGACGTTGCCGAAAAAGTCCCCAAAAATGTCAGTGCTCGATCAGAAGTCGATGGCAAAATTAAACAGTGGAAAACAATTTGGGCTTCTGCCGAAGCAATTTATCGTCGGGCTGAAGATGCTCTACGGCAGCAAGACTGGCAAAAAGCTTCAACCGAATCGGCGCGATTATTGTCGGTTGGAAATAACTTTTGGCAAACGACGAAGTATCAAGAACTGACTGAAAAAGTTGCCAGCACTCGCGAAGACATCGGCAAGCTGAGCAAAGCTAAATATTTGATCGATTTGGGCGGATTAAAGAACCTTCAAGAAGCGATCAAGCTGGCGTCAAGCATTAATGATGCCAGCTACGTTTATCAAGGTGCTCAAGAACTTTTGGCTAAAACAGGTCAAGAACTGCTGGATTTGGCGCAGGCATCGCTTGATCGTAAAGATTTAACCACGGCATTAGATATTATTCGACAAATTCCAGAAGCCGCAAAACTTCAGCGTCAGCGAGAAGATTTTGAGCAGATCGCCACTGCCGTTTCGCGCACGTGGAACGGAACACCCGAAGACTACGAAGCGGCGATCGCACAAGCGCAAAAAATCGGGGCCGATCGTCCATTTCACGATCGCGCTCAGCAACTAATTGCACGCTGGCAAGCTGAAAAAGGCGACATTGCCCAACTTGAGCGTGCTCGTCAATTAGCGCAAACCGGACGCCCCGAAGATTTGCAGGCAGCGATCGCGTCGGTGGCGCAGATTCCAAACTCGAATCCACGATCGCGTGAAGCACGAGACTTTGTGAATCAGCTTACCGATCAACTGCAAACCAAAGAAGATCAACCCTTAATCAACCAAGCAGAGCAAATCGCCAATCGCGGCGATAAAGCGTCATTGCAGCAAGCGATCAATCTGCTTGGTCGAATTTCTGCAAATCGATCGCTGTATGGAGAAGCCAACCGCAAACGCGATCAGTACCGCCAACAGCTAAAACAAATTCTCGATCTAGAAAGTCCTCTGTCACCGAGTCCGTCACCTTTAGATCCGCAAAATCCGTTAAGAGAGCAAGAGCGGATTCAAGCCCAGCAAAGCCTTGCAGCCGCACGAGAAGCATCAAACGGAGGCACGATCGACGCGCTGGCTGAGGCGATTCGACGAGCGGATGGTGTAGGTCTCTCTAGCCCATTGCGGCGCGAAGCGGAAGGATTAATGAATCAGTGGGGGCAGCAGATGTTGCAGGCGGCGATTCGCCAATCGAGTGCAGATGTCAGTGGCGCGATCGCAACGGCTCAAAAGATTCCACCAGGAACTGAGGCTTACGCTCAAGCTCAGCTTCAAATTCAAGCTTGGCGACGCAGCTTAGGTCAATAGCCAAAATTCAACGTTGACTAACCCTTATAAATCCCTGGGTGTTAATCCTGTTTTCTTTGCAATTCGAGCTAACATTTTCGCCCCAACTTCGTCGCTGTCGTGGAAAGCAAACACATAATCTTCAAATCCTTCGCGGGTTAGAATTCGATGAGAGCCGGTTTAACGTTTTATGCTCCAACCAATTCTTAAAAGTGCTGCAAGAACTCGTTTTGCTTTTGTGGATGACCACTCACTCATGCAGCAGTAAAAGAAATAGATTCTGGAACCCGTTCTCCGTGTTCGATTCGATCCGCAAGTACTCTAAGTGCGAGGGCCTTAGCTTTTGCGATCGCATCTTCTGGTGTGTTTCCATAAACAAGGACACCCGGAATATCGATGACTTCGGCGACCCAACGCTTGTCTTCTTCCTGCTCAATTTCAATGTTGAAATGCATTGTTGATACCTTTGTTTCTTAAATTTATTATTGTGAAATTCTACACAGAAGAGACAGTACTGGGACAAAGTACAGCATGGCGAATTCAGGGGCAAAGTAATGCAGCCTTGCTGGAGCTACGAGGAAGCGGTCAAACACGGGCAAGAAGTAATTAAGACTTATTTAGAAATCTGGCGTCAGAATGGACTGTCTATTCCTGAACCCAGCATTCAATAAATTGCTTAAGCCTCGATTTGTCGTACAACGGTTAACGCTGAGTAGCTGACGCCTGCGGTTCCTTCACCTGGATGCGTCGAATCGCCCACCAGCCAGAGGTGTTTGATCGGCGTGCGATTGGCAAATCCAAATGGGCCAAACGTGGGAATACGCTGACCAATGCCGCCAACGATGCCTTGAGCACGACCTGTATAATGCTGAAACGTGCGCGGCGTTGCGGCTTCTTGATACACGATCGTTTCCTGACTCAAATTGAAAAACTGACTTAATCGATCGATTGCTTCGTTGGTATATTTCTGCTTCATTGCCTCATAATCTAACCGCTCGTCGCTCCAAAGCGCTGGGTCGGTGAACGAAGACGCTACGATCGTGGCTTTCCCCTCGGGTGCCCGACCATCGCCAGGATGACTCACTGAAACAAACAGCGAATTATTTTCGCCGATCGGGCCGTCATAATCGTACAGAAACTGCAAATGTGGCGGACAGTTTTGAGGAATTGCAGCTTGATCCACACCGAGATAAATCACAAACGCGCCAGAAGCAAGCGGTAATTTATCGACGCGCCGTTGATAGCCTTGTGGCGCAATTTCTCCGAGCAGTTCGACTAAATTTTGAACGGTGACATTAGCAACCACCTCATCCGCACATTCAAACCACGTTTCTCCGGTTTTTTGATTGCGAACGGTAACGCCTGTCGTTTGACCGGACTGAGTGTGAATTTTTTCGACAGTATGACGCATCAAAAGCTTGCCACGATCGCGCTTAAGGGCGTCAACAAGTCGATCGCTCAAAACTTGCATACTGCCTTGCAAATGAAACAATCCATGCGGTTCTTGAGAAACCCCTAAAGCAGTTGCCGCATACAGTAAAGCAGTTTCTTCCGCGTTGACTTGAGAATAGAGTTTAAGCTGCAAATCCAAGAAGGTGCGCAAGCGTCGATTAGCGCTTGGCGCAACTCCAGAGGAATCGTCCTCTAACCGATAACCTCTAAGCGCATCGCCAACCGTCGAAAACGTATGCGGCAGCGTTAACAAGGTATCTGGACGCACCGCTTTTGTGAGTTGCCACAAATCCCAGACGCTACGAGGCGGCAAAACCGGATCGCGCTCTTGAAACGCCCAACTGTAACGAAACAAATCGTTCATTAATTGCCAAAACGGTTCGCTGCCGGGAAACTGTCGCTGGCGTTCAGATTTCCATTGTTCTGAATCGCGCCACACGCTGATCGGTTCCGCTTCACCGGGGAGAAAAACCGCGCAAGCCGGATCACACGGCGTTGCTTCGGGTAAGTCGATTTCTAGCTCCGAGAAAATTCGATGATGAATGCCGCCTGGCTCTAATCCAGCAACCTGAGTGGCACCGACATCAAACGTAAAACCTTGCCGTTTGAACGTCGAAGCGCAACCCCCCGGAACCAGCGCTTGGTCAAATACTGTTACCGCATACCCCCGATGGGCAAGCAAAGCGGCGGCAGTTAATCCCCCGATTCCAGCCCCTACGACAACGACTTTCTTTTGGGTCGATTGCTTGCTCATGCCGCTAACTTCACACTTTGTAATCTAACTCTATTGTAAAGAATTAACAGCATGAAACTCGTTGCTTTAGACGGAGATCTCCCCGATCGGAGAGACCAAACGCGACAACGTGACGATTAAGATGAATGAAGCGACGCTTTCTATCCGAATCGGGTAAATTCATGACTTCAACCCTAGTTCACGCTCCGAAACTCAACGCGCCAACAATTCATCGATCGCCTAACGGCTTGACGATCGTGGCCGAACAAATTCCCGTTGATGCCGTGAGCCTTAATCTGTGGATCGATGTTGGTTCAGCCGTTGAATCCAACGACATTAATGGAATGGCGCACTTTCTAGAGCACATGGTGTTTAAAGGCACCGATCGGCTAAAAAGCGGCGAGTTTGAGCAGCAGATCGAGCGACGTGGAGCGGTAACTAATGCAGCTACAAGCCAAGATTACACGCACTACTACATCACAACCGCGCCGAAGGATTTCGCTACGTTGGCACCGCTTCAAGTTGATGTCGTGCTGAATGCTCGAATTCCCGACGATGGCTTTGAGCGAGAACGGTTTGTCGTGCTAGAGGAAATTCGTCGATCAAACGACAACGCTCGACGCCGCACGTTTCAGCATATGACCGATTTGGCGTTTGAAACGTCGCCGTACCGTCGGCAGGTGTTAGGGCCAAGCGACGTGATCGAACAGCTTGTGCCGCAGCAAATGCGCGATTTTCATTCAACGTGGTATCAGCCGCGATCGATGACCGCCGTTGCGGTTGGCAATCTGCCTGTTGAGCAACTAATTCAAATTGTAGAAACCAGCTTCTCAAACTTAACGTCGCCGGAAACTCAAACCATTCCTCAGCGTGCCCCGGTTGCCCCTGAAGCACCCTTTACAAAAATCGTTCGTCACGAATATACCGATTCGAGCTTGCAGCAAGCGCGATTGATGATGATTTGGCGCGTTCCTGGATTGTCGCAGCTAGAGCAAACCTACGAACTCGATGTTTTGGCGAGCGTTTTAGGACACGGACGCACCGCTCGCTTGGTGAACGATTTGCGCGAAGAACGCGGACTGGTTTCGGGCATTTCGGCAAGCAACATGACGTATCGACATCAAGGTATTTTCTGCGTGTCGGCTCAGTTGCCAGTTGAAAATGTAGAAACGGTTGAAGCGGCGATCGTCGCTCACCTCGATCAGTTGCAATCAGGGTCAGTCACCGACGCAGAAATCGCACGAGTCCGAACTCAAGTTGCAAATCATTTCACCTTTGGCAACGAAACACCAAGCGATCGCTCGGGGTTGTACGGCTATTATCAAACGCTAATCGGCGATTTAGAGCCTGCCTTTAACTATCCAACTTACATTCAGTCTTTGTCTGCTTCAGATTTGCAAGCGGCCGCAAAGCAGTATTTGCCGATCGGGGCGTATGGCGTAGTCGTGGTGAAGCCAGGCTAGTACCCGATGTGGACGCAGGTTAACGCACTTATTTCTGAAGCCATCGGCGATCGCTTCGAGAGTCAAGAGTCGCGACCGATTTCCGGTGGCTGCATTAATCAAGGCTATCGAATCAGCGATCGTCAGCGATCGTTTTTCGTTAAATTCAATCGCGCTGATCAGAGGGCGATGTTCGAGGCGGAAGCACTGGGATTAAGCCAAATGTGCGAAGCACAAGCGATCCGGGTTCCCAAACCGATTTGCGTTGGGATTGCTGAAACTTCGGCTTATCTTGTGTTGGAATGGCTTGATCTGGGTCGCGGAAATTCTCAATCTTGGCTGGAAATGGGGCGACAGCTTGCCCGAATGCATCAATTTCAAAAATCAACCGCGTTCGGGTGGGAGCGCAGCAATACGATCGGGTCAACGCCTCAAATGAATCCGTGGACTCGCAGTTGGAGCGAGTTTTTCACGCAGCACCGCATCGGTTATCAGTTGCGCTTGGCCATCCAAAACGGGGGACGATTTCCGCAGGGCGATCGATTGCTGGCGGCGATCCCCGAACTTTTAGACGGTCACACGCCGCAGCCCGCGCTCGTGCATGGCGATTTGTGGTCGGGTAATGCCGCAATTACCGCATCCGGTGAACCTGTGATTTTTGATCCGGCGACTTATTGGGGCGATCGCGAAGTCGATTTAGCGATGACCGAGCTATTTGGCGGATTTGGGCGTGAATTTTATCGCGGCTACGCGGAAGTTTTTCCGACAGGCGAAGGTTACGAGCGGCGCAAACCGCTTTATAACCTGTATCACATTCTGAATCACTTCAATTTGTTCGGCGGCTACGAATCGCAAGCCAACCGCACGATCGAGCAGATTTTATCGAGTCGGTGATTTCTTTGGCAAAAGCGATGAAGGCAGCACAAACACAGTTTCGCCTTTGTCGTTCGTTTTCTCAACGCCACCGAGGGCAAGAATTTCTTGTTTGGCGCGTGCTTTGGTGCGTGAATCCGCCGCTTCGAGGTAAACCATCATCCAGGTTTGAAAACGGGCCAATCGAATATCTGGATTCGTTTTAAGCCATGCAGAAGTCTGCTGAAAAAATAGAGCATACTGCTTAAATTCTTCGCTCTCAGCGGCCCATTTTGCAGTCATGTCCATTGATCGGGCCGCACCAGGTAAATCGCTCAGCAGCAGAATTTGGTCGGTTGCCATCCACCGCCAAACACTAAACGCTTTAGGATGCATCTGCGGTGACAAGGCATCAGTACCGCGCTTAAGGTATTTTTGCGTGAGTTCTGGCTGACCGAGTTCGTAGGAGATTACACCCCACAAAAACATATAGCTATCGACAAAGCGGGGATCACGGCGAGTAATAATGTCAAAATATTTTGGACTTAAGGAATAACCCGTTTGACTCCGAGCAGGCGCATCGCCGTAATACTGAATAAAGTTCAGAAACGTCCAGCTTGCGATTAAATTATCAAAGCCGAAACTAGGCAATTGGCTTAAGGTATCTAATCGAATCGTTTCTTGCTGCTCAGCTTGCTGCGACGACTCAACGGCGTTTGATGATTTTTGAAGTTGAGCCGATTGCAGCAGGATCACACCCGCGATCGCACTAGTAGCGATCGTGACCTGCACGATAAGCGGAAACACCCAACGCCTCGATCGGTTTGCGCTCAACGGCATAATCAAAGCACTCCAAATGAAAAAACTTCATGAAACTTGGTGTAGAACCTAGAATAATTTACCCAGATTCCGCTAAATTGTCTTAAAGGTTGCATTACCCCTGGCGCAGATGCGCCATATTAAAGAAAAGTTCCGGTTAATAAGAGCCAATTCATAAACTGTCCTAAAACTGTCATAACCCTTCAACTCGGCTTGTAGGCTAAGGCTAGTTTTGGCGCTTGTGATTCATTCAACAGTCAGTAAAGCTTATTTTGGTGTGAACGTTCGTTGCTTTGCTGGTGCAATTTCTGCAATTCGCTGTTGAATTGATACTCAAGTGGGTCACAAACTGTTTGTGACCGATATCACTTTCTAGTTCAAGCTGTCCACTCATCGATTCCTCTACACTCAATGAACCGATCCACACGGCGCGTTTCCCGATTTCAGTTAGCCCTTTGTACTAGCGTGGTTGCTGCGACTGCAACCGTTACGTTGTTTGGAGCCGATCGCTCGGTTCGAGCGGCTTGGCAAGACAGCCCAAAAGCGGTACTCGACGAAGCTTGGCAGATTGTCAACCGCGAATACGTTGATGGCTCTTTCAATAAAACTAATTGGCAGACCGTCCGGCAAACGCTACTGAGCCAGAATTACACGTCAAAGCAGCAAGCCTACGATGCGCTGCGCGGTGCGCTGAAAAAGCTCGATGATCCGTACACCCGCTTTATGGATCCCAAACAGTTTGAAGCGCTGAGCAATCAAACGTCTGGCGAACTGTCAGGCGTTGGAATTCGTCTAGAGCTAAACGACAAAACGAAAACGCTCACCGTTGTTGAACCAATCGAAAATTCCCCAGCCATTCGGGGCGGCATTAAGTCGGGCGATCGCATCCTGGCTATCAACGGCAAAGATACCAAAGGCATGAGCGTTGAAGACGCCTCGAATCTGATTCGCGGTGAAGTCGGGACCAAAGTCACGCTGAGAATCGGTCGTGAGGGTGCCTCTGCGTTTGATTTACCGCTTACTCGTGCCCGAATCGAACTGCAAACCGTGCGCTACAGCCTCAGACAAGACGGCAAAAATCGCATCGGTTACATTCGTTTAGCAGAATTTAGCAGTCATGCGGCTGAGCAAATGGAGCGGGCAATCAAGGATTTGAGCGCTCAGAACGTAAATGGCTTTGTGCTCGATCTGCGCGGCAATCCGGGTGGACTGCTGCAAGCCAGTCTCGACATTAGCCGCATGTGGCTTGACAAAGGCTCGATCGTGCGAACGGTTGATCGTCGAGGCAGCAGCGATACGGCGTTTGCCAGCAACAAAGCGCTGACCAAATTACCGCTTGTTGTGATTGTGGACGGTCGATCGGCAAGTTCTAGCGAAATTCTCACCGGAGCGCTGAAAGACAATAAGCGGGCCACGATCGTGGGCAGTCAAACCTTTGGTAAGGCGTTGGTGCAGTCGGTGCATTCGCTTTCGGATGGATCGGGTATTGCCGTCACGATCGCGCATTACTATACGCCGAACGGGACAGATATTAGCCACAAAGGTGTAACGCCCGATGTCAAGCTAGATTTGTCTGAAGCGCAGCAAAAATTCTTGGCAACGAATCCAAAACTGATTGGAACGCAGCAAGACCCGCAGTATGCAAGAGCAATCAGCGTGCTGGAACAAACGGCGCTATTAAAGCCTGCTGTCCCTCAAGCGGCGCGTCAAACTAAAACGAATCCGACTGAGTAGCCTGCACGAGCGATCGACGCCCTCCGATTAAAGTCGGGGGCTACACAGACAAAGCGTGCCTTCGCACACGAACAACCAATGCGATAGAGCAACTCGTGAAGGCGGATTTTGTCTGTGTAGCTGGGAATTCGTTAGGTGTCTATGCAAAGTCTAGTTAGTCCCTTCCTTGTAACCAGGACGGGATTTTTTATCGGTTGCGTAGCTGTGTGACCAGGTGAACGAGTTCGGGCAAGATGAGTTTCTCAACGGCAAGTTTGACCGCATTCGAGGAGCCGGGAACTGAGAAAATGAGTTTGTCTGCTCGCACGCCCGCGATCGCTCTCGACGCCATCGCTCGTGAGCCGATTTCTTTGTAGCTTAGAAACCGAAAAAGCTCACCAAATCCGGGCAGCGTTTTTTGCAAGAGCGCTTCGATCGCGTCGTAAGTGGTGTCTCTTGGTGCAATTCCCGTTCCACCGTTAAAAATCAAAGCATCGAGATCGGATCGATCGCTTAATTCGAGGATTTGCGATCGAATCAAATCAGGTTCATCACGAACGATCGTGTAGTGCGCGATGCGGTGTCCGGCAGAGGTTAAAAGCTGTTGAATTATTTGACCACTTTGATCAGTTTCGGGCGTGCGCGTGTCGCTAACCGTGATCACGGCACACCCCACCATCACATCAGCAGCGTCCGGATGGGGTTGAGGTGCCATCACTTTTACTTGCTAAAGCCCAGCTCATTTTCTTCAGCGTAGCGCTCCATAAAGCGCATAAATCGATCCCACTCGTCAACCGACTTCATAATATATAGCGCTTCGAGCGCGGCGGGCTGCCCGTTAATAAACTTGGCTTTGACTTCGCGCGTGGTCAATTCGCCTTCTTCGTCGAGCAGGTACATTCCGGTGATGCTGTCGGTGTTATCGGTTGCGAGGGCGTTTGGCTTTTCAAAATAAAACGTCGCCGTTCCGTTGGAGCCATCTTTTGAGCGAGTCAAGCGCACATCCGGAATCACTGCTTCATCGATGCCCTTAGTAAATTGGATTCGAGCCATAGTTCTACGATCGAGTAATGTCTTAGATTCAGTCTATTCTCCCATTTTGCGCAGCGTAGCAAAATGCAATAAGCGATAAATTTTGAAAATAAGTTTCGAGTGCAAAACGGCTTGATTCAGCCGAATTGTGCGGAGTGTTCAGGAATATCAAGCGTTTGCTTTTTTCGCATCGAGATTGACTAATAGAGTTTACGCTGTCGCTTTAAGCTTTAATTATTGCGAGTCATACCGTCTCATCGCCGCTAAGGGTTGGCTGAGTAACAATTGATTGTATCGACTTCAAAGGAATAGGAAACTTTTTCGGTTAAATCGATTCAATTGGACTCGTTGCAGTTTCCTAAAAGGAAATTGCGCTTAAACTGGTGCATTGTTTCACCGTCAGAATTTTATACGACTCACTTTAAATTCAGCCCAGAAGACAATCAACGTGTTCTGAGGCTGGCTTTACTTTGCTCCTGCACACATTGGAGAATTTGATGGTTTTCGCAATCTTGAAGAAATTACCTGCATTGACCGTTTGCACAATGCTGGTTGTGGCTGGTTCGTCGGCGATCGCTCGTGCGGTTGATCAAACCCTGACGGCTACTGATCAAGGCTGGTGGAGCGATCGCGATCAAACCACCGACGGCGGAGCGAACTACATTGTCGGATCAGTCGGTCAATTGAACTACCGAAATTTCTTTACGTTCGATTTATCGAGTGTGACGGGTCGATCGATTACGTCTGCCGTGCTGCGCTTACAACGGGCCGAGGGTGCGGGAAATCCGGTGTACGGTTTGTTTGATGTTTCAACGCCTGCATCCGTTCTGAGTCAAAAAACAAATAACCCGAATCCGACTATTTTCGCGGATTTAGGAAGCGGTATTAATTACGGCACTTACACGGTGAACACTAGCGGTAATGCTACGGATATTCTGGCGTTTCCACTCGATCAAAACGCTGTAACCGACTTGAATCGATCGATTGGCAGTTCATTCTCGATCGGCGGTGCGTTAACGAATTCAAGCCTGCAAAATCAGTATTTGTTCGGGTTTAGTGGCGCTTCCCAAGCTGAGCTTGAAGTCACAACCGAGCCTATCCCGGAGCCGATTGTGCTTCCAGGCGTGCTGATGGCATTTGGAATCGGAGGGGTGCTGCATCGCAAATCAAAAGCAAGGCAGCGATCAAATAACCGTTGAGATTCAGGCAGGTCGATGCCCAACCTGCCTGAATTCGTTTAAGCCGTGATGATGTAGGGGGAATCGATCGCGGCAACTCGCCCTGATCGAACGAGTGATTGATACACCATTGCAGACACATCGGCTCTGGTCGCGTCTCGATTGGGGTTGAATTGGCGTTGATTCGGATAATTCACCACAATGTTTGATTGAACTGCGGCAGCGACTCGATCTTGAAACGTTTGCGGAATTGAGTTGCGATCGTCGAGCACATTGAGCGCAGCGACATCGCTTGGTTGAATGCCTAAGCCGCTTACCAGCGATAAAACAAGCTGAATCCGCGTGACATTTTGATTTGGCTTGAACGTGTTGTCGGGGAAACCCGAAATAAATCCGGCGCGATACGCTTGATCGATCGCGTCTTTCGCCCAGAAATTTGCGGGAACATCGGGGAAAATAATGCCTGCCCGACGCGGAGCCGGATTAAACGCTTTGGAAACTAACGCCGCGTACTGTGCTCGATTCATGGCGTCGTCGGGTTTAAATGTGCCATCGGCAAAGCCTTGAATCAAGTTCTGATTGACTAATCCTAAGACAAAATCACGCGCCCAATGATTCGTAAGGTCAGCGAACGCAACGTTTACACCGTCTGGATTGACAATGTAGTTAGACGCGATCGCGGGTGCTTGATTAGTCGCAACGAGTGATTGATACACAAACGCACTTACTTCAGCGCGAGTAATTTCTTGGCTGGGTCTAAGCTGTGACACGTCCGGATAGTTCACCACGATTCTGCGCTGCGTTGCCGTTGCGACTCGATCGGTCGCGTAGCTTGGAATTTCGGCTCGATCGCGGTACAGCGCCAAAACTCCGGGCGTTCCTCCGGTTAATCCTAGTCCACTGACTAACGCGGCGATCGCTTGTACTCGCGTTAGATTTAATCCGGGGCGAAATGTGCCGTCTGGATATCCGGTAATAAAGCCCATCCGATTTGCTTTGGCGATCGCCTCGGCTGCCCAAAAGTTTGAAGCTACATCGGTAAAGTTCGTCGCAGGCTGTTTGAGCGGTAAGTTAAAGGATTTCGCCACGATCGCCGCAAACTGCGCCCGATTCAACGGCGCTTCTGGCTTAAACGTATTGTCAGGAAAGCCAGTAATTAAATTCCGACTGACCAACGATTGAATAAAGGCTTCTGCCCAGTGCCCTCGAATATCGGTGAGCTGTCCAAGTGGCGTTGGCGTCGGCGTCGGGGTCGGGCTTGGTGTCGGGGATGGAATCGGGGTCGGGCTTGGTGTCGGAATCGGGCTTGGTGTCGGAATCGGACTTGGAATAGGGATCGGACTTGGCGTTGGAGTTGGAATCGGAGTGGGAACTGGACTTGGCGTCGGGCTTGGCGTGGGAACAGGGGTCGGAACTTCGCTGACTTGAAAATTAATTGATCCTTGAACTTTAGCGGGATTGAGTTGATTTCCGACTGATGCGATCGTTACTGCCGGACTGGTTGCATTTTGAAAATCAAACTCGCCGTTATCGCGAATAATATTGCCACCCGGATCTTGCGGACTGCCCATATTGGGAATGCCCGCTTCGAGTGCAACAATTCCCGTTTCGGTATTGCGCTCGATCGTATTGCCTCTAAGAACAGGACGCGCCGATCGATTAATCACAATGCCGGATCGATTTTCAAAAATGCGGTTCTCGGCAATAAGCGGTGCAGAACTATCGCCGATCGACAATCCGAATCCGGTATTCTGACACACGTTGCGACGAAATTCGCCTTTTGCGTTGCGGACAAATGTTGCGCCGTTGGCATCATTTTTAACAAACACACAGTCGGTCACGATCGGATTTGCAGTTCCGGTGGCATAAACGCCTTCGCGCTTATTTAGGGTAAACGTGCAGTTGGCGATCGTGGGTGCGGTAGATTCGAGCCAAACTGCGGTGCCGCGAGTGTTTGGATTTGTCACCGTCACGCCGCGCAGTTGTGAATTCGTTTGCGGTTGGAAAGTGACATTCTGACCGCCAAAGGTCGGACTTAGATAAGTATTGCCACCGCTTACTAAAATTCCGCTTCCTTTGCTCGATTCGTTTCCAATCACCGTCACGCCCGTTGGAATCACAAGCGGAAAAATTTCGCCACTATTAGCGTCGTAGGTTCCCGGTGCGAGTTGAATCGTGGTGCCTGCTGCTGATTTTGCTAACTGCAAAGCACGCGCGATTGTTTTAAGCGGTGCCGAGGCGGTTCCGGCTGCACTATCATTTCCGCTATTAGGATTAACATAAAGAACCGGAGAGCTTGCTTGAACCATAAGTTTTATTGAATCGATTGAGTTGAAACAGGATGATGAACGATTCCAGACTGCATTAGAAAGTAACTCATGATACTCAATGTTGATTCATTAAGGCACGATCGCAGCAATATCTGTTTATATAAGGAGAAAATTCATTAGGGTGTGTTTGGAAACTGATGGAAAGCGATGTAATGTGCTCCTTGATTGCTTCTAGAATGTTTAACAAAATAATTGATAGAATTAAACCAAAATTAAGCCGTTGTCGTACATTATTGGGGTTATTCGCAACGATCAGGGAGTTGCAATGTCTTCAGTGGACGGAGAACTGATCATTGTGCTTCTCACCGCAGACGGACAGGTTGTCAGCAGCCCGTGAGATTAACCGTTGCTGACGCCATTTTTGCGAATTTACCGCTTGATCGCTACACGGTTATCGCAAGGCATGCATTCCTTAATCCAACCGAAGCGCGGCAAGATGTTGTGCTGTCAGAAAACGGGATGCTCGGCGTAAACTACTTTTATGCTGAAGATGACAAACTGATTCGGATAGAAGTACTAGAGAGGCGATTAGATGCCTGAACAAAAACGGTACGCTGTAGATCCAGAGTCGATCGGAGCCTACAGAATTCGAGTGTTATTTCACTGTGAAGAGTTGCAGCGTGAAACTAATCCCACGATGCGAGCGACGATTGCGCTTTATCTAGCAGAGGCAGCGACTTCGTTAGCTCGGCTAGAAGTCGAAGAAGCGCGAAAAAACACCGCGATTTCTAACTCAACAACCTCAATCGTTAAATAACCTCAAAGTTCTCTCACTGCTCGTTATGATGAAGAAAAATTGAACGGTAGCGATCGATGATGGTAGCAATCGTTGTGGTGCTTAACGTTGGGTTGGCGCTTTATGGATTACAGCTCACGCGGCAAGTGTGGAGATTGCGACGCGCACTCGCGAAAGCCTCTGACACTTTGATTGCGGCAGAACACAAAACGCACGCTGTGTTAAGCGGTGCGCCTGAAGCCATTCGCAAACAACAATTAACCGCTCATCAACTGCGCCAGAAATATCAACAGCTTGAACCCAAATTTCAGCAAGCGCGACAGGCTTTAATTGTATTGGGATTAGGTCGATCGCTGCTGCCCCGAATCGCACGATCGAGAAAATCTGCTGCAAAAAAGCTGCGGTAAAGCGCGATCGTTGTCCAAATCGCCTCGCTTATCGCTAGAATTTGCCTAAGATCAGAGGAATAACGCTGCACTATGTCGAACAATCGGTCTGGATCATTTTTGGGAGGCATGATCATCGGTGCTGCCCTGGGCACCGTGGCAGGCTTGCTCGTCGCACCGCGTCCGGGTAAAGAAACGCGACAGTTGATTAAGAAATCAGCCGATGCCTTACCTGAACTTGCGGAGGATTTATCTACTACTGTCCAACTTCAGGCAGATCGCTTATCCGAGTCAGCTTTGCGAAACTGGGATGGAACTCTGGGACGATTGCGCGAAGCGATCGCCGCCGGACTCGAAGCCACGCAGCGCGAAAGTCAAATTCTCGATCGAGAATCAGATTCGGGCAGCAATCCACAACCCCCTATTCGCGATCGTTTGCGATAGTCGAGCAATAGCGTGATTGAACCGATTTTTTGGCTAGGATTATCGATTTTGTTGGTGGCGATCAGTTTGACCGCGTTGCTGATCGTGGCGATTCCGGCGCTTCGAGAACTGGGACGCGCTTCGAGGAGTGCGGAAAAGCTGTTTGATACACTCAATCGAGAATTGCCGCCTACGCTTGAAGCAATTCGGCTGACCGGATTGGAAATTACCGAATTGACTGATGATATGAGCCAGGGCGTGCAAAGCGCTGGACAAGTTGCCAAACAGGTTGATCAAAGCATTTCCGGCGTGAAGCAGCAGGTGCAAAAAGCGAATTCGACGACGCGCAGCTTGGCGGTGGGAATGAAAGCCGCGTGGCGCACGTTGACTCAGCCAAATAAATCCCGTCGAGGCAGTTTGCCCTCAGGATCTCGAAATTCGTTGCCGTATGGTGAATCGCGTCAGACCTACAGCCAGCGCGAAGATGTGACGCAGCCTGAGCCGTATTTCGATGATGAAATGGAAGCAGTGTTAGATGAGCTAACGCATAATCCGAAACCCGTTCAAGGGCGTGATAATCTGTCGTCTAAAAAAGAATCGCCGATGCGATCGACCCATGAATTCCCCAACGAGAACGCTCGGTCATCAGGATCGGGCAATTCGCATCGCGAAGCTCGTTCGTCGGTTCGCCGCGATTCCGAATGAATTTCTTCTCGCTGTGTTTGTTGCAGACATCCAAGTTGGATGTCTTTTATTTTTAAAAGTTAATTCTGTTTCGCCGCGTTGCATAATATTAGAATAAGTTAAACAAATGTAAAGAAAACGCGCTTAAATCGCTTACATTCTCATTTAACAGTCTTATCGTTTACGGATTCATCGTGATGCAGCCAATGGAAACTCTGGGAATACGCCGACTTTTGAAAGGAATCATTGCTTTAAGCGTGATGGTTTTGGTTTGGTCGATCGCGCCTACTGCCGGGGCGTACAACAATCCAGACTTGCTTCCGGATCATCCAACCAACATCATCGATTTAGCTAACGAA
The DNA here is from genome assembly GCA_964250455.1 of uncultured bacterium. Classification (GTDB taxonomy): domain Bacteria; phylum Cyanobacteriota; class Cyanobacteriia; order Leptolyngbyales; family Leptolyngbyaceae; genus CAXUFL01. Next base: position 22,558 of record CAXUFL010000025.1, on the reverse strand, counting down.
TTGACAACCGTACAAGAAGAAACGCTCGACAAAAATCTATCTGAGTTTGAGACAGAAACCGGATGGAAGCTGCGCGTGTTGACGCAGTACGATCGCACACCCGGAACGGCGGTTAAAGGCTTTTGGGGCCTAGATGATAAAAGCGTGCTGCTCGTGGCTGATCCACGCGGCGGAAATTTGCTGAATTTTAGCGTGGGAGATGATTTGTATCCGTTGCTGTCGCGAACGTTTTGGATCGAACTGCAAACGCGATTTGGCAATCAGTTTTTTGTGCGCGACGAAGGCGGCGACCAAGCGATTTTGCAGGCGTTAGAGTCGGTGAAAACTTGCTTGCGGCGCGGAGGCTGTAGCGTAGTGCCTGGATTGCCGCAAGAACAGTGGGTTCTAACGTTAGTGACCTCGATCGTCGGTGGTGCGGTCTTTGGGTTTGCAGCACAGCCGCGCAAGCCTGGACAAGTTTTTGCGTGGCAGTGGGCGCTAATTTTCTCGCCGCTTTGGGGAATTTTGTTTCTTTCGTTTGGGATTGGCCCGGTTGTGACGCGAACTTCGGAATGGTTGCCGTTGTTTCGCAACGTAGCAGGGTTCGCGATCGGGGCGTTGGTCGCTTATCTGAGTCCGATACTGAGTCGATCGTCAACCTCAGAAACTTAAATTGTGTAGGACGAATTGTGTAGGACGCTCTACGGGGCGTCTTTTTTAGCCAGTATAAATTGGCCAAAAAAAACAGCCTTTGCAAGGCTGCCAAAAACGCTCCGAAGCAAGTCTGTTTATACTTTAAGTGGATTTCCGTAGAAATGACCATCACTCAATTTAGTGAAATTCAGCGAGGGTTGATTTTACAGACTTGATTAGTGAATCCTTAAACACAAAGACTCCTTAGCTTTCGCTCAGTAAAGACGTTGAGGTTTCTGAGTGAGGCAACAAATAAGACATTGAATTTGTTTTTGGTGCAGTTTGAGGAGCGAGCGTCATAACGGACATGAGCGTGAGTTCCATTAGTTCGATGTAAGCGTCAATTTCCATTTGATCTGCAAGCAGCATAGCGCGGTATTCTTGCTTGAGCTGAGTTAGTTTTCCAATCGCGGCTTGCGGATCGACTTGCAGTGCAGCTTGCCAATCATCCAGCAGCAACAGCGTATCTAAAACGAGTTTTTTGCGCTGCTGCTCTAGCAGATTGCGGCATTGATCGGCAAAGGTTTGAGTTTTTTGCCGCACTTGTTCGTACACGTCGGCTGTTACCGTACCTTCAATAAACATCAAGCGATGTTCCTGGCTCAGTTCTTCAATCCCTGCGAGTGCGTCTTTTGCATCGTGAGGCAGCAGTTGTCTGAGTTCGTTAATTCGCTTTAGCGTCGATGTAACGAGTTTTTTCGAGCGATCGCGCCGCCAAAATTGAATGATTAACCCGATCGTGCTCGTTCCCAATAAGATTACAATTCCCGCTTGCAAATCGTTGTTGGCTTCGAGATAGCGCAGCCACGCATCGCGAGGATCGGCGTTTTGAGCGTACACATCTTGAGCACCGGGATGAATGTAGTACAACCCACGCTGCAACAGCGATCGAGCTTCGTTGGTTTGCAAGTCCGGATAAAACGTCGCAAACTGCCGCGAATTGTACAAAATCGACCAGGTAAGCAGGCCAACAGTCCGATTGTTTACATCCGGACGGGTGACTAAAACGGTTGCGGTAGCTAAAGTTGGCGTGTCGCGATCGGGAATGGCGGGACGAGCGCTGTAGGTGCCTTCGGCGATCGTAGCAGGCTGATAAGAAACGCCTTCGCGAGTTGTTAAGTAGTTGATTAGTCCGGGTTGAATGGGTAAGAGTTGCAGCGATCGGTTGGCAACAAGCTGTTTGCGCAGAGATTCACTTGCACCAACCGTTCCGACATAAATCGCAGCGTCAAGCTGACGAGCAGAAAGTTTGCGAAACGTGTCTGCAAAGTTAGAACTGTCTTCTTGCACGGTTAGGTTAAACGCCTGCATCAAATATTCCGACGTGTAGCGAATGCCGCTTCCCTGCGATCCCATGCCGACGCGCTTTCCTTGTAGGTCAGCCAGTGATCGGATTTTCGGATCTTTGAGCGCGATAATGTGGATCGGTTCATTCGCAAGAATTGCCACGGCTTGCACTTTACCTTGCCGCATGGCATCACTCACGACATCAAGCTGCACTAATGCGAAGTCAACTTGTCGATCGAGCAATCGCTTGAGGTTTTCTTGAGATCCTTGCGACGTGCGGTTTTCGACGTTGAGATCGACGCTACGATCGGCGGAAGCGCTAATCTGCGCGGCTAGTCGGCTGTAATAACCGCCTGTTGTGCCGCTTGACACCGCGATCGTCGGGCGCGATCGAGCACAGCTACTCACACCCAGCACCAGTGCGCCGATTACAAACGCGCCGATCAGTTTTGAACGGTTTCGGGGTGAAGTTAACATAAGCGACAGCAAACAGACAGCTTTCTCAATGATCGACGCAATTTCTGGTTTTGGATCTAATTTTTTCCAATTTGTTACGGATTAACCCGATCGCGTTCTAATAGTTTGTTAAAAACAAGTTGAAGCCGCAATCAACGCTGACGCGGATCGAGCGCTTCGCGGAGTCCATCGCCGAGTAAATTAAACCCCAAAACGACCAGCGCGATCGACACTCCGGGAAATGCTGTAACCCAGGGTGCCCGCTTAAAATAATCACGTCCCGCCGATAGAATTGCACCCCATTCGGGTGACGGCGGTTGTGCTCCTAATCCTAGAAACGACAACGCTGAAGCCGATAAAATTGCAATCGAAACGCCAACGGTTGAGATCACCACGATCGGCGACAAAACGTTGGGGATTAAGTGCCGCACAATCAAGCGAACATGACGAGCGCCCAGTGCTTGAGCCGCTTTGAAATATTCTTTATTTTTCTCAACCAGTACCGCGCCATAAGTGACTCTGGCATAAAACGGAATCGAGCTAATGCCAACGGCGATCATCGCGTTGGTTAAGCTTGGGCCTAATACAGCGACAGCAGCAAGCGCGATTAGCGTTTCGGTAAACGAGAATAAAACGTCGATCAATCGCATCAGCACGGTTTCAATCCAACCGCCTGCGTATCCGGCAACAAGCCCGATCGTCACGCCTGCAATCATCGAGATGCCAACGGCAATCAAGCCAATCATGAGCGTCAACCGACTGCCAAACACCATACGACTGAATAAGTCGCGCCCAAACTCATCGGTGCCAAACCAATGAGCAGCACTTGGGGGTTGAAGATTTTTTCCAACGCCCATCTGAAGCGGGTCAAAGGGAGCGATCGCGGGTGCAAAAATTGCGACAGTCACAAAAAACGCGAGAATGATCGCGCCAATTTTCGCACTCGGACTGTGAAAAAGCCTGCGCAAAAATTCGATCGAACTCGATCGGGTTTCTAGAATCGGAGTTGTGATTTGCTGAGTCATCAGTTATAGCTAATGCGAGGATCAATCCAAACGTAAAGTAAATCTAAAAGTACCGAAACCATCACCACAACGGTTGCAAAAATCAGAATGAAACCTTGAATCGTTGGGTAATCACGCTGAAAAATTGATTGAATCGCTAATCGTCCGATTCCGTTCCACGCGAAGACGTTTTCGACCACGATCGCGCCGCCCATCATGTAGGTAAACTGCAATCCCAATATGTTCACTACATTAACGAGACCGTTGCGTAAAGCATGACGAGATAAAACAATGTTTTCACTGAGACCTTTAGCGCGAGCCGTGCGAATATAATCTTGCGACAACACATCGAGCATCGACGATCGCGTTAATCGCGAAACCGATGCAGCATTAGCAACGCCAAGCGTAATAGCTGGTAAAACTAGATTCTTTAGATCCGTTCCTGAAACCGGAAGCCACCCTAATTGAACTGAGAAAATGTAAATCAACATCAATCCAAGCCAAAAGCTAGGAATCGAAATTCCAAGAATGGCTCCGGTCATAAGCGTTGTATCCATCCAACTACCACGCTTATAAGCTGCAAAAAATCCTGCTGTAACGCCTATGATCAGGGTAATCAATAGACTTGTGATTGCAAGCAGCAACGTGTTTGGCAATCGAACCAGCAATAATTCTAAAACAGGTTGATTGCCGCGAATTGTGGCACCAAAATCACCGTGTAGAATACGGCTCATATACAGAAAATACTGCTCATAAATCGGTCGATCGAGTCCCAAACTATGTCGAATCTGCGCAAGCTGTTCGGGTGTGGTAGATTGCGACTGCGCGTACATAATCTGCACCGGATCACCCGGAACTAAATGAATCAGTAACGTAACGGCGATCGTGGTCATCCAAATCGTAAACAACCCACTCAGCAAGCGTTTAATCACATAAGCAGCCATAATACGCGCAGGTAAAGAACAAGAAACAGGACTCGATGTAGAACTTCACCGATCGAATTCGAGGTTTATTACAGTTTCACATCGTTAAATACAGGTCGATTAAACGTGCCGATTTTGAAGCCTTGCACGTCTTTTCGAGCGGCATAAACCCAAAGCGATCCAGGGGTATAAAGCGGAACGTGAACCGCGTTTTTAAGCAAATACGCCATTGCATCTTCAACCGCTTTTTTGCGCTGCACCGGATCGATCGTGGTTCGAGTTTTCGCCAGCAGCGCATCGAGTTCTTGATTCTGATAGCCACTGTAAGCGCCCGGAGAATGCCAAAGCTGATACAAAATATCCGGATCAAACCACGCCCAATCCATCATGTCGAATGTGCTAGTGCCGTCTTTTTTCTGGTTTTCCTGCTTGACTCTTGCATTCAGCGTGCCAATGTCCATTGTTTCGATTTTGGTTTTGATGCCTACTGGCTCAAGCTGACTTTGAAACACCTGCACCATTTTTTCGCGGTTGTCTCCGGTCGAAGTCATCATCGTCACTTCTAACGGTTTTGCTTGGCTGTAACCCAGTTGCGACAAAAGCTGTTTTGCTTTTTCTGGATCGTGCTTGTAGCCGTTTTGATCGCAAAATCCTTGATCGTTGCCGTACACGCCGCGACTAATCGGGCACTTCTCACGCTTCACTAATCCATCACCAAAAACGGTTTGAATGGCAGCATCCGGATCGATCGCATACGCCACCGCTTGTCGCGCCCGAATATCGTTAAACGGCGGACGCGAAATCGTGAATTCAAAAAAGAAATTTTGTCCGGTATTTTGCGCCACATACAGCGCTAAATTCGGATCTCTGCGAACCGAATCGAGATCATCAAGCGGCGGATTCACAATTAGCTGCACTTCTCCGGTTTGCAGCCCTGCCAGTCGGGTTTGCGCTTCGGGAATTTGCCGCACGATTAATCGATCGACATACGGCGCTCCTGCGTTTTCGACCGGACGCCCAAATTTCTTATAGTTGGCGTTTTTCTCTAAAACGATTTCGTTGCCTTTTGTCCAACTAATCAACTTCCAGGGACCTGTTCCAACCGCTTTTGTCACACCAAACTGGGTTCCTGCGTCTTTGTTGCTATCGCAAATCATGCTGGCAAACGGATCTGCCATAAACGACGCAAACGCTCCAAACGGCGACTTAAACCCAAATCGCACGGTTTGCGGATTCACGACTTCAATTGTGTCGATCGGTCCCCACGCGCCTTTTGTGACACTCGGATTTTGAGCAGAAATAGCGCGATCGGCGGTGTATTTCACATCGTTTGCGTCAAAGGCCGATCCGTCATGACAAGTAACGCCGGAGTTCAATACAAACGTGGCTTCTTTTCCATCCGGGCTAATCTTCCATTCCTTTGCTAAATTTGGAACGATTTCGCCTTTGTCGTTGAAGGCTAACAGCGTATCGTAAAGCTGGTCGAAAATTTGCCAAGAAAGCGTTGTTGTGGTGCGCTGTGGATCAAGCGAATCTGCATCGCCGTATCGCGCCCAAGTTAGCGTCTCGCTATCTTTTGCAGCGCTGGTTTGAGCGGTTTGATTCGATGACGGATCTCCATTACAAGCAGCCACAATTAGCGTGATCAGAAATAGACTGAATAGCGATCGTATCGTTGCTTTAGTGCGAATCCGCAATTGTATTTTATTCGCCAAATTCTCAAAGGAAATTCTCCAGCCCATGTTTGCCTCAATGCATAGAGAAAATGATTCAAAGATCTACGTCTAACACGAAGCAAAAACGTTAGATATTATGTTTTATTTCGCTTTGAAACTGCGATCGAGAAAGTATTACATCAATCTTTCAAGTCCGTCACACTGAAGTGTGCGGCTACACAAACAAAGTCTGCCTTCGCAGACTAAGCGCAATTTTTATTCTTAGTCTACAAAGGTGAACTTTGTTTGTGGAGGTGCGGTTTCATTGTCGCGGCAGCTTGCGTAAGCTAATTGCCCGCGTCAGAACTGGTTTAGCTAACCAGTAAGCAACCGCCGACTTGTGACTGATCTGCGTGCCAACCGAGTTGTTTGGCTTGCTCAGCCGCGTATTTTGGTACGTCTTGCGCTATAAAATGCTCGTTCAGCACTTGTACGCTCAACAAGTGGTTGATGACGGCATCGAGTTTGGTGCGTTCTGAAGCGGGCGTTGCAGGGTCAGCATGTCGATCGAGTACCGATTGAACTTCAGCAAAATCAAGCAAACCCGCCGACTCGATCGCACTTTTTGATAAATACTGATTTGCCAGTGCTTGCATTGCCTGCTGCTCTTTTGGGTTTGAGTGCGAAGGCGGAGCCATAAACGCAAATTTTTGCCGCTCATACAAGGATTTCGGCAACAGCGATCGCATTGTTTCCCGCAGAATGTACTTGTCGGATCGACCCCGCAATCGCATACTTGGCGGCAATTTCACCGCAAACTCAACCAGGGGATGATCGAGAAACGGCGGACGCCCTTCCATTGAGCCAGCCATATCGACACGATCGCCCGCCCAACCGAGCACTTGCGATTCAAACTGCGTTTTGATCCACACGTATTGCGCTTTATCGAGCGGGTGACGCCCTTCGATTTGCGATCGATCCAAAGCAGACGCGATCGCCGCTCCCGGTGAATAATCTCGCGTTGCAGATCGATGATCCGAATGCAGCAATTTCGGCACATAAGCCGCCGCCGTGAGCCACGACTGCAAACTGCTCGGCGTGAATCCGACTAAATTGCTGAGATTTGGATCTTCAAGCGGCTTTTCAGCCAGCAAATTTCCTTTAAACAATCGATTACTTTCTTGCAGCCATGCTTCTAAATCGGCGCGTTCTTCGAGTGACGCATCCTGCATTCCGTGCAAAATCATGTCTAATCTAAGCTGCGGATATCCGGCAAATAGTTCGTCTGATCCTTCTCCGGTCATCACGACTTTGTAACCAGACTCGCGCACATGCCGACTCATCAACAGTTTGGCAACGGTAAACGTGTTGTAGATGCTGCGCTCGGTGTGCCACAGCGTTTTAACAAAGTGCCGATACAAATCGGTGCCTTCAACCGTGAGAATATCTTGATCGGCTCCGACCGCTTGCGCCATTTCACGGGCGATCGCGGTTTCATCATAAGCTTGATCATCAAAGCCGATCGTAAACGCCTTGATTGGCGATTGCTGACACGCAGCAGCAACGCCCAAAATCGTACAGGAATCAATACCACCGGATAAATAACAAGCAACCGGAACATCAGCTTCGAGCCTGAGTTGAACCGCTTCAACAAATCGATCGCGCAATCCCTCGATATATTCTTCGTCTGATAGCCGCTCTCCGCGCTCAGACTGAAGCGGAAAATTCAAATCCCAATAAGTCTTGGTTCTAACCTGCAATCGGTTATTTCGCCGCTCTGCAATCACCATTTGTCCGGGTTGAACAGCATACACGCCTTCATAAGCGGTCGTTCCCGGTACCATCGTTTGCATTAACTGGTGATAAAGTCCCTGCGACGAAAAGCGACGCGCAACCGCAGGATGCGCAAATAAAACCTTAATTTCTGATCCAAACACTAATCCTTCGGGCGTCATTGTCCAGTACAACGGCTTGACCCCGAAGCGATCGCGCACCAGCGTTAAGCGATCTCCCGCTCGCTCATAAAAAGCAAACGCAAATTCTCCGCGCAAATGCGGCAGCGATGCCTCTAATCCAAAGCGATCGCTCAAATGCATCACCAGTTCCGTATCGCTTTTCGATCGAAACTGATACCCCCGTGACGCTAAATCCGCTCGGATGCGTTTGTAGTCATAAAATTCGCCGTTGTGCACGATCATATGACCGCTTCGGGAGAAAAACGGCTGTCGTCCCCGTTCTGGATTGAGATCAATAATCGACAATCGAGCGTGAGAAAATCCAACCCCGCGATCGTCGATTACTTTCCAACCAAAGCCATCGGGCCCGCGATGATTTTGCACGGCTGCCATTGCGACGAGCACGTTAGGGTCGATCGGACACGAAGAATCGTGCTGCATCACTCCAGCAATGCCACACATAAGCTGACTCCTTTAGATTCTGGGAAACCTCATCCCAAATCTTAGGTCGCGGGTGTCACTTCCTCGGAACTTCCTTAAGGAAGGCTTAAAGTGTTCTTAAGTCAAAATTTGCTCACAATTGATTTTTCTAGGCACCAACGTTGTGCGATCGAGCTGAAGCGTCAAATCAAGCACAGAATTAATGTATACAGTCTTGTTATAAAAGGGTAACATTCCTACACATATAAAATAGCTTACACTCACATCTTATGACTTTTTCGATCGTAGCTTGGGATTCTACTACTCAAATGACGGGCGTTGCAGTCGCGACAAAGCATCTTGCAGTCGGTGCTTTAGTGCCGCACGTTAAAGCCACCGTAGGCGCGATCGCAACTCAAGCGCAAACTAACCCCGCGCTCGGCATCCTCGGCTTGCATCTGCTTGAGCAGCGCAACGAACACGTCGACGAAATCCCCGTTGAGGACATCGTTGAAATCCTGCTCGAAGGCGACGATCAAGCCCAAGAGCGTCAGTTTCATTTAGTCGATCGCCACGGTCACACTGCCGCTTGGACAGGTCAAGCGTGCGTGGATTGGGCAGGACATCTCTCATTTCCCTACTTCTCGGTTGCGGGAAATATGCTCGTCGGTGAGCATGTCTTAACCGCAATGGCCCAAGCGTACCAAGCTAAAGCAGGAATGGAGTTTTGCGAACGGTTAATGCAGGCACTAGAAGCAGGCGAAGCGGCAGGCGGCGACAAACGCGGTCGGCAGTCTGCGGCGATTTACATTGCTCATGAAAGCGCCTATCCGCATTTAGATTTGCGCGTGGATCATCACCACGAGCCGGTAGCTCAGTTGCGCTATTTGTTCGAGGAGTCGCGCAAAGATTACTATCAGTCGTTTCGTCAAACGATGCCAGATTTGCACCCCCGTTTGACGAAATCGATTCGTTTAGCTGCGCGGGCATCAGTAGCAAAACCGGAGATTGATCGGTCAGTTTTAAATCGATCGACTGACGCGATTATCTCTGCTTAGGAGTGGGGAGCGATCGCTCTTTTCTCCGATCGCTCCCTACCAACCTCAAGCAACATCCGTCTTCTGATTGCTCAGCAAAAACCGTAGCGCCGTACTCGCTTCAGGAATCGAAAGCGCAAACGACACCAGCGAACAAACCGTCGCCGCTTGACAATACGCACAAAACGCTTCGTTGTCTTTCCACTCAACGCGAGCAAGATACAAAGCAACGATCGAATCCAGCAGCGTTTTTCCGGCCATTGCGATCGGCAACCACGGATTTTGCGTCGCTCGATTTGCGCCGCCTGCACCCGCTAACAATGCGGTAATCGAGTAGCTTGCAAGCATCATAAAGCCATCCGGCGTGTCAAAGTAGCTGTAGGCATAATCTGCCGCATCGACCTTATCTGAATCAATTCCAGGAATCGGCGGATCGGGTAAATGATCGATCGCGCCAATTTGATAAAGCGAAACAGCTTCTGCGGCGGCGGCACCTAGAAATGATAATCCTACAATTAATCGGCGGCGGCTTAGGTCGGGATTGTTACCTTTGCGTAGTTCGAGGCTTAGTTGCCGTGGCTCCATTGCACGAGGCTCTCCTATTTATAAGCTTGATTGATCAAAAGGCAAATCGCAAAACTGCGGCTCCAAAATTCTTGGATTGCTTTATGGTGACGAATCCAAAATTGCGCTAACTCCACTCAGCGAAAGAGATCATTTGATTGCTTTCGCTGAGTCTGAATTGCCGTTTAATCAGCCCTAAGCGAGTAATTCTCCGGTTTCTTGAAGCGCGTGCAGTCGATGGTAAATTCCACCGTGTTGCAATAGCTGATCGTGGCTTCCGACTTCGACAATTTCGCCTTGATCGAGCACCACAATTTTGTCAGCTTCTCGCACCGTACTGAGTCGGTGAGCGATAATGATCAGCGTGCGCGTTCCCAATAGCGATCGCATTGCCAACTGAATCGATCGCTCAGATTCGTAATCCAAGCTCGATGTCGCTTCATCAAAAATCAGCACGTCTGGGTCGACAATCAACGCTCGCGCAATGCCAATCCGTTGACGCTGCCCGCCCGATAATCGCACGCCCCGTTCTCCGACGATCGTCGAATAGCCCAACGGCATTTGCTGAATAAAGTCTGCTGCCTGAGCAATGCGACAGGCTTCGCGCACTTGATTCATTGTGGCTTTCGGATTGCCGTAGATTAAGTTATCAAGCAGCGTTCCGTTGAAGATGTCTACTTCTTGATGCACGATCGCGAGTCGTTTTCGATAGCCGCTCACATCGAGTCGCCGGATGTCTTGACCGTCGATTAAAATGCTGCCTTCGTTCGGCTCAAAGTAGCGAAACAGCAGCTTTACCAGCGTGGATTTTCCTGACCCCGATCGCCCCACTAGCGCAACGGTTTGATAAGGCTCAATGAGCAGGTTGATATCTTTGAGTACGGCGCGATCGGCGTTGTACCCAAAGGTAATGCGCGAAAGCTCAACTTTCCCGGTGAATTTGTAAACCGGAACCGCTTCAGGCTGCAACGCTAAACCGTTGGCATCACTTCCCACAGGCAGCTTCATGAATTCGTGGAAGTTGATCATCGAGCCGTATCGCCGCGCAAAGAATTCGGCAAACTGGCTAATTGGCTCAACTTCCGCGTATGCCATGCTTGACACCGTGAACGTTGTAATGAAATGACCAAGCGAAATCATGCCTTGAGCGGTTGCAAAAACGGTCAGCGCAAACACAAGAAACACGCAGGATTGCACCACTAACCGTTCGTACATGCCTAACACGACATAGCCTTTGTGAATGCGAAAATCAAGGATTTTGAACTCTCGATCGAAGCGCTGCTGCTGGCGTTTGAGTTCTGCGGCTTCGGTTGCGAATGCTTTAACGGTTTTGATGTTGGTAATTACTTCTGATGTGCGGCTTTCGGTACTTTCTTCATAGCGAGACAAAACGGCTTCTCGCTGTGCCAGCCTTTTCAAACCCACTAAATTAAACGCCACGATCGCAATAAATGAAACCAACAGCAAAATCGCAATTCGCCATTCGATAAACCAAATAACCGCGAAAATGCCAATCACACGAAAAAACTTTGGAACCAGCTGCCCGATTAGTTCAGGATACGTCCAGGTATGATTGGATAATCCTTTTGCAACACGAGCTGCAATCCGTCCCGGATTATTTTCGTCGTAAAACTCCAACGGTAACGACAACACTTTTTTCAACGCTGCTTCTGCATTGTCACGCCGCGCCCGGAATGCCGTGTCCCACGCAAACCACGACCCCAACCACGGCTGAATCGGTGCCCGACCCACGGAAACGATTCCAACTAAAATCAATAAAACCGTGAGCGTAAAAGACGGATTAATTGCAACCCCTCCAAATTGCGCCACATGATCGACAACCGATTGCAGCAGTCGATCGAGCGGTTGCCCAGACAGCACGTTGAGAATTTGCCCGATCGTATAAGGAACAAACAAATCCATAATCTCGAACAAACTCATCATCGCAATACTAAAGAGCGAGATTTTCCAGTAGTTGCGAAAATAAGACAGAATATCCAAAAATTTCGCCATGCCACCTCCGATTAGCAAAGCATCGCACCTCAAATCGAAATGCAAAATTTCACAGGAATCGACCTGAGAGCGGGTGATTTGCGGAATCTCAAACCGTCCGCGACGGTGCAGACTCTATCCGTCTGCCTCAAGAAAAGCTTTTAACCGACTTGCAATTTCAGCAATTTCCACCGGAATTTTGATTGTAATACAGATAATACTTCATATTACAGGACGATTCCGCAAATTGCGACAAAAAATAGGGGCAGCGTTTGCCACCCCTATCAGCCTACGAGCCAAACTTGACTACAGTTGCGGAACGTAGCGTTCTTTCTCAGGGACCGTCGTGTATTCCGCCACAATCTGACGGAACTCGTCACCGTCGATCGTTTCCTTCTCAATCAGTAAGTCCACTAACCGATCGATAACTTCCCGATTGCTACGAATAATTTGACGAGTATCTTCGAGGCACTGTTCCACGATTAACCGCACTTGAGCATCGATGCGCGACGCGATTTCTTCGGAGTACTCCGATCGCGTCATCCAACCGCCGCCTAAGAACACTTCGCCCTGCTGACTTTCCAGCGACAACGGCCCAAGATCCGACATTCCGAATCGTGTCACCATCTGACGCGCCATTCCCGTAACCTGCTGAATGTCGCCGCCCGCGCCTGTTGTGACTTCAGCATCGCCAAAAATCACTTCTTCAGCCGCCCGACCCCCTAGCGCACCTTTGATGCGAGCTAGAATTTGCGATCGCGAAATCAATCCTTGATCTTCGCTTGGCATAAACCAAGTCAAACCTCGCGCCTGACCGCGTGGAACTAACGTCACTTTTTGAACTGGATCATGCTCTTTCACAAGCGTTCCGACGATCGCGTGTCCGATTTCGTGATAGGCAATCAAACGCTTGCTCTTGCTATCCACAAGCGGCGTGCCCTCCATGCCCGCAACGACACGATCGACTGCATCATCAATCTCCAGCATCGTGATCGCATCTTTGCGACGACGAGCGGTGAGAATTGCCGCTTCGTTGAGCAGGTTTGCTAAATCGGCACCAGAGAATCCCGGCGTGCGGCGTGCGATCGCGTCGAGTGAAACTTCAGGCGCAATCTTTTTGTTGCGGGCGTGAACGTTGAGCACTTCCAAACGACCTTTGATGTCGGGGACATCGACGGTGACTTGTCGATCGAAACGTCCTGGTCTGAGCAACGCTGAATCTAGGACATCCGGGCGGTTCGTTGCCGCGATGATGATAATTCCGGTATTGCCCTCAAAGCCGTCCATCTCGGTTAGGAGTTGGTTTAGGGTTTGTTCGCGTTCGTCGTTACCGCCCCCGATTCCCGCTCCACGCTGACGACCGACGGCGTCAATTTCATCGATGAAGATAATACAAGGCGCGTTTTCTTTGGCTTTTTTGAACAAGTCGCGCACGCGAGATGCACCGACCCCGACAAACATTTCCACGAATTCTGAGCCTGAAATGCTGAAGAACGGCACTCCGGCTTCTCCGGCGATCGCTTTTGCCAGCAGCGTCTTACCCGTTCCGGGAGGGCCGACTAAAAGCACGCCTTTCGGAATTCGAGCACCGACAGCCGTGAAGCGCTCAGGCTTTTTCAGAAACGTCACCACTTCTTGCAATTCTTCTTTGGCTTCTTCGATGCCTGCTACGTCATCAAATAGCACTCCGGTCTTCGCGTCCATTTGGAATCGAGCACGCGACTTGCCGAAGTTCATTGCTTGTCCTGGCCCACCCGGAACGTTTCCAGAGCGGCGGAATAAAAAGAACAAGCCCCCCAACAGCAGAACCGGGAAGACTAAGTTACCCAAAAGTCCCCAAACTGCGCCATCGTTGCGAATCGGGTGAGAATCGAAGTTGATGTTCGATTGACGCAAGCGAGTCACTAATTCTGGCGTATTTCCAGGCAGATCGACGCGGAGGCGCTGTAGCCGATTGTCCAGTTCTGGATCGACAGCTTCAACAATGGCAGTCCGCCCGCCGTCATATAAATCAACGCTCTTAATGCGGTTGTTGTCTAAATACTCCAAAAACCGCCCGTAGGTCATGCGGGTGCTTGCAGTGTTTTTGCTAATCGTGGCGGGGTTTGGAGCGATTGACCCTTGCCATAGGAAAAACCCAACAACTAAAGCGGGTAATGCCCATAACAGGATGGTTCTCCAGGAAGATTTCATAAACTGGAACCTCTTAATACGGCTACAACGGTATAGGTCGATCGTAAATCAGTATGGGAGTTTCCATACGGGCTGTATTGGCGCAGGTTTGAGCAGCGTTTCGTACAGTTACGGATTCTCTTCTAAATGATTAATGAGAAGAATCTTAACTAAATTTAACTTAATTCAGGAGCTTCGGGCAACGAAAAAGCGGAATGCTGGGATGATTTCCCGCATTCTGCTGATTGAAGCAGGGAAGTTAGGCGATCGATAACGCTTGCTCGAAGCGATCGCGATCCAATCCTTTCTGGCTCAGCAATAGCCAAGACTGCACTAAATCCGGCCCTTGCAGCGATCCAGTCAAGGCGGCTCTCAGCGATTTCATCACGACGCCTTTTTTCAAATTCTGCTCCTTGACCACCAGTTTGATAATGTCTTGCGTCATCGCTTCGGTTAAAGGCGCATCGGTATTAATGGCGTCTAGAATTGCTTTAATTGCCGTTTTTGCGCCGTCTTGCTGCATTTGAGCTTTTGCGTCGTCGGTGAATTCCAACGGCTTGAAGAGATAGCGCGTCATATCGATCGCTTCATCTAAACGGTTGAGACTGGGTGCAACGAGACTTGTGACTTGTTCGAGCCAGGGACGATCGCGCTCTGGATCAAATTCGTATCCTGCCGATTTCCAGTACGGAATCAGCAAGTCTGTCACTTTCTCAACGGGCATTGCGTGAATGTATTGTCCGTTAAGCCAGTTGAGCTTATCCCAATCGAATTTTGCGCCCGCTTTGTTGACGCGATCGAAGTCAAACTTTTCCGCCGCTTCAGACAGCGTGAAAATCTCGGTCATCGGTTCAGGCGGCGACCAACCAAGCAAAGTCATGTAGTTTGCCAGTGCTTCTGACGTGTAGCCCATGCGCTGAAAGTCAGAAATCGACGTCACGCCATCGCGCTTAGAAAGCTTTGCGCCTGCTTGATTCAAAATAAGCGGCGTATGTCCGAATTGAGGAACGGTTGCGCCTAGCGCTTCGTACAGCAAAATTTGCTTCGGTGTATTGCCGATGTGATCTTCACCGCGAATCACATGGCTAATCTGCATATCAATGTCATCGACGACTACTACAAAGTTATAAAGCGGTTGCCCGATGTCGTCGCCTTCTGCCGCACGAGCGATCACCATGTCGCCGCCCAAATCGCGACCTTTCCACGTCACCGTTCCCCGAACTAAATCCATCCAGGAAATTTCCCGATCGTCGTCAATCTTGAAGCGAATTACGGGCTTACGTCCTTCAGCTTCAAACGCAGATTGCTGATCGGGCGTCAGATCGCGATGGCGATTATCGTAGCGGGGCGCTTCGTTTCTGGCTTTTTGTGACTCGCGCATCGCATCAAGTTCTTCGGGCGTATCGTAAGCGCGGTACGCCAAGCCTTGTTCTAAAAGCTGATTGATTTTCTCGCGATGCAAGTCCATGCGCTGAGTTTGATACACGGGTTCTTCGTCCCAGTTCAACCCCAACCACGTCAAACCCTCGAAAATATTTTGGGTAAATTCAGGCTTCGATCGCTCTCGATCTGTATCTTCGATTCGTAAGATAAACGTTCCTTTGTGATGGCGAGCAAACAACCAGTTAAAGACCGCCGTGCGTGCGGTTCCGATGTGTAAATTTCCGGTTGGACTCGGTGCGATCCGAACTCGAACAGACATACGCTACCAAAAGAATTTTGTGCATTCCCCATTCTAACGGGCGTGCTAACTTCTATCATGATGATTCAAGCTTCACGGTACGATCGATTCACTTTCCCTCATAGTCCTATGGTCACACTCCAACTGAATCAAATCGAAGTTCCAGCAGGCGGCTCAGTCATTTTTCGGGACGTTTCTTGGCCTCAGTTTGAAGCGATTTTAGAAGCGCTTGGAGATCATCGCAATACCCGAATCAAGTACTACAACGGTCAGCTTGAGATTATGGCACCCAGTCCAGAACATGAAATTAACCGTCTTTTAGTTGGGGATTTAGTTGTTGTTCTATTGGAGTCTCAAGACCGATCATTTGAACGCTATGGTTCGACTACCTTTAAGAAGCCTAATCTCGCAGGAATCGAGCCAGATGACTGCTTCTACATCCAGAACTATAAACAGATGATCGGCAAAACGAGAATGAATCTTGCGATCGATCCCCCACCCGAACTTGCGATCGAAGTCGACGTCACGTCTAAAACAACGTTAGAAATCTATGAGCATTTGGGCGTTGAAGAAGTTTGGCAGTTAGAACGCGGAGAGCTTAAAATTCACTATTTAACCGAGCAAGGTTATCAAGAAAGCTCTGAAAGTCAGATTTTTCCGGGTAAAGCGATCGTTCCTCTGATCAATCAAACGCTGACGATCGCCAAATCTGAAGGAAGAAGTGTTGCGGTTAAATTTTTCAGGCAGCAGTTGAATTAAGATTCAGGTAAAAATTGCGATCGAGCACTTGCTCTAAACGGTAAGGACAACTTTCAGGAAAGGGATCGATCGGTAAATCGGTTTCTTTCGCCGCTATTTCTCGACCTGCAAGGTAAGACTTCTCGAATACTTGAGGAAGAAAACTTTTTAAGCTAGGACTATCTTCTAGGATTTCTTCGATTTCAATTCTAGAGTTGCTAATCGATGCGCTCCAACGATTTGAGCGCTGAAGCGGCTGATACTGCCACTTCAAAAGATGCGTAAACAATACCTTGAGATAGCTCCGAATCGATTTTTTGTCTTGCCGCGTCAAGCCCTCAATCTCCTCAAGCAAGTTTGGCAAATCCAAATCTTCGTAGCGTTGCTCTCGAAGGGCTACAAGCTGAGATTCAACCCACAGATTGAAATCTACATCGTAAAGGATTTGAGTTTTCAGCATAAAAAACAAGTCGCTGAACTCTGTTTAGTTTATCGTTTCTACGGGACTGACGGGGCTCGAACCCGCAACTTCCGCCGTGACAGGGCGGTGCTCTAACCAATTGAACTACAGTCCCTCGCGTTTACGCTCTTTCAAGCGCGATCTCTATTGTGCCGACAACCCCTTCATTTGTCAAATAAATCGCCAAAAATCTTTTTTTCACCACAAAGCTTGATCCCCGACGAAGTTTCTCCCACGATCGACGATTCGCTTGTTATTACTAAGGTAAGCAGATTTGAAAACCCAGGCAGGGTCTGATGAAAGACGTAAAATCAGGGCGCAACACTGCTCTTAAAGTTGCAGTGGTATCGGTGCCACTGCTCATTGGCGCATGGCTGTTGTTAAAGCAATACCAAATCGATATCACCGTAACGCCTGCGGCTCCGACTAATAGCGTTCCGATTATTAAAACGGATTCAAGCCAGGATGCACCGCCTACGCCTCCAAAATCTGCAAATCCAGAACCGACGACAAAACCTGATCCGGCAGCTTTGGCGGCGCGTCAAGGGAGCTTTCGGATTCGGAACCGCAGCGATCGACCCGTTCGAGTGGCGTTACTGTCGCGCCAGCCTAAAGAATCAAGCGCCAAATCGAGCACGGCAACGAGTGGATTCGCGCTTCCCGCTCACTGGGATTTTGCCCCGCAAGAAGGCAGCGAACAAGGGTTAATTGTCTCGCTTCCCGATCGACAAATTCAGCTTAAGCGCGGCGATGTCGTCGTAGCTTTTGCACAAGATGGTTCACAGCGATATTGGGGCCCTTATGTGGTTGGAGAAACCGACCGACCCGTGTGGAACCGAGACACAGGCAATTGGGAATTAACGTTAGACCAATAATTTATTGATACAGCGACATCACCTCAGATAACGGCAAGCGAGATTGAGCGCCGATCGTCAACGGTGAAACGTGCCCACGATCGAGATGCTCCGATGCCGCACATCCGATCATCGCGGCGTTATCCGTGCAGAATTTCATCGGTGGAAACAGCACCTTAATTTGGTACGGTTCGGCGGCGGCTTGAAGCTGTTGACGTAAGCCTTGATTTGCGGCAACACCGCCCCCAACGGCGATCGTAGTTAATCCGTAATTTCGAGCGCAGAGAATCGATCGTTTAGTGAGCGATCGAGCAACCGTCGCTTGAAAACTTGCCGCTAAGTCTTCTACAGGTAAGGGTTGCCCAGTCGCCTGTAGTTTTTGAGTTAATCGCAGCACCGCCGTTTTAAGTCCGCTAAAACTCGAATCATAGGGATGAAACCCGCCATCGGGTAAAGAGATTTGTCCTTCAGGGAGCACAAACGCTTTTGGATTACCTTGAGCCGCCAGCTTATCGATTATTGGCCCACCTGGATAGCCCAAATTTAACAATCGAGCCACTTTATCAAAGGCTTCTCCGGCGGCATCGTCGCGAGTTTGTCCGATCACTTCATACTGACCGCAATCTTTAACGTAAATCAAGCTCGTATGCCCGCCCGACACCAACAAACACAGAAACGGAGGCTTAAGCGTAGCATCGGTAAGATACGAAGCGTAAATGTGCCCTTCGAGATGATGCACGCCGATAAACGGCTTGTTGTGCACGATCGCTAACGATTTCGCCGCCGTTAAGCCCACCAGTAGAGCACCGACTAAACCAGGCGCACAGGTTGCTGCGATGCCGTCGATCGACGCCCAGCCAAGACCCGATTCTTCTAGCGCTTGAGCGATCGCGTCGTTTAAGATTTCCACATGCTGACGCGACGCCACTTCAGGCACCACGCCGCCATAGCGCTGATGCGTCACGATTTGCGACGACACCACGCTGCTGAGAATGTGACGATTTTTGACGATCGCCACCGCAGTTTCGTCACAACTTGTTTCAATTGCTAAAACAGTAGCCATTTGCTGGTAGGTTTTGGGATGAATTGGCTGCGTTTCGTAGCCGAACGTTCGATCAAGAAACACTAGTAAAAGTCTAGCGTGCTCTGCGATCGAGGATTTGAACACACAAAAAACCAACCACGAGTTTGTTTTAACAAACTTTGCAATTTGTATTAAAGGGAAACAATTCCATGCAACGATTGTTTGCTCTGGTTCTGGCCATTTTTCTGGGGTTTGGCTTTGTCGCACCGCAGCCAGCCCATGCCTATAACTTGACGCCTTGCAGCGAAAACGAAGTGTTTGCGCAGCGAATTCAAAATTCGATGAACGAAAATGCTCGTCGTCGCTTAGAGCTTTACTCGCAGCATGGCTTGCTGTGCGGTAAAGACGATGGACTGCCACACTTGATCACCGATGGTAACCTCAAGCACTTGGGAGAATTCACGCTTCCGGGTATTTTGTTTTTGTACATCGCAGGCTGGATCGGCTATTCGGCTCGGTCTTACCTCAATGCGGCTAAAAAAGCTGGAAATCCTGAAGAAAAGGAAATCATCATCGACGTGCCGTTAGCGATCGGCTGTATCGGCTCGGCGTTGCTGTGGCCTCTGCTGTCGATTCAGGAACTCCTCGCAGGTAAGCTCATCGAGCGTGACGACCAAATTCCGGTTGGCGCCGACTCGCTCTTGCTAAATCGGACTGACAAGCGTGCGATGCCGTCGCAATCACGCTAACAGTTCATCCCGACTTAGCCGTATATTAAGCTCGCGATCGTACCGATTGGTTGGTCGCGAGTTCTATCGAAAAAATCGTTCATCGCTTCTTGAATTTATTTGGAGATGATTTATGCAGACTAAGGGTTTTTCGAGATACCTTTCTCTCAATGCTGTGTTAGCTGTTGTTAGCATCAGCGTTGCCTTTACAGCGTTTATGCTGATCAACTGGGTTTCCCCAGATTTATTGTTCCTCGCGCAGTAATAGTCGATCGGCAGTAGGTTTCATCGTTGGGGCGCTCAGCTTGTACTCTAAAGATGTAGCCTACTGCTCACAAATTCATGAATCCCGAACCTGAAATCCGACGCTTGTTAGATGTGATGCCTGCGTCGGGTCGTATGTTTGCCAAAATTGTGAGCAAACCCGATCAGCGTTTAGTGATCGATGCGCCGTTTCCAAAACCCTGGATGGGCGATCGACCCATTTATATCAATTTCGATCTTTGGGAACGTTTATCGCGCCCACAACGAGATTTACTTATTTTACGCACCGTAAGCTGGATCAACGCGGTGAAATGGTTTCAGCCCAACGCCGCACTTGGAATGGTGGCGATCGGCGCGATCGGGCTTGGAGTTGAACTCGCTCAACAAGATTTTGTCGGAATTGCGGCTTCGAGTGTGCTGAGTGGGTTTGCCCTGATACAGATTTGGCGCACGAATCACAGTTCTCGGGTTGAATTAGATGCCGACGAAAAAGCGTTGCAGATTGCGCAACGGCGCGGATACACCGAGACCGAAGCGGCACGAGCGTTGATGAGCGCGATCGAGTCGGTAGCGCAAAACGAAGGACGGATGATGAATTTTGTCGAGTTGTTGAGAACTCAAGCGCTGAGCGCGATCGCGGGACTTTCCCCGGTCGGCATTCCCGAAGCACTCCGGCAAGAAGAACAATAGCCGAGTTATCAAACCTTGAAATGAGGACGCCTAAAGGTTGGTTTTCAATTCGACGAATTCGGAGCGATCCAAACGGGCAGCGCGATCGTGAATTCTGTTCTAATTCCGACTTCAGACACGAAACTCAGGTTGTCTAAGCGATCGTGGAGATTCACCGCAAGTTTTGCTGCATCTGAACGTGAAAACCATCGCAGCGAAGAACTGTTTCGGATGCCTTCTGCGCTCAGGCACCGAGCAGTTTCGGTAGATTCTAGTGGCTTTAATAGATTGACGATCGCTGCTCAATTTTTCCAGCGATCGTTTACCGTTAAGATCGTTTTCGCGCTGCCTTGAAATCCGACGATGCACCCCTCAGCCTGCGATCGTGCTGTTTCTGTCCAGTTTTGGGCGGTGTTGAGTTCAACATCAAACCAGAAAAGGAAACCGCTCATAATGTCGGAAAAACCGCGACAATTCCAGGTTTTACCACATCGCTGAGCGGCTAACAGTCTTTAGGCAAACGATGCAAAAATCGCTCAGCCACTAAAATTATCCGGTGACGGTTTCGATCAAATTCCAGCTTTTGTTGTCACTGATAGTCTGATTCACGAGATTGAACATCTTACGGCAGTGATTTTCAACTTGAAGCGGAAGTTCTTCGTTCTTCATCACCAGATTCATGCGCACTTCTCGCTCGGTCGCTGTTGTTTTGTCGATGAGTACCTCAACCGTTACCAGCTTTGGAAAGGCGACTTGTCCGGGGTTTTCCCGGGCCATCAAATAATCTTCCGTCGCGTAGATAATCTCTAAATTGCAAGATTTTAGCGTTTCGTTCAGCAATGGCTGGAGATCCCGCATCGGAAGTCCAACGGTCAATAAACTGGTGTAACGCGCCATAGCTATCCCCAAGCGTGCAACAATCGGACGTTTCTAAGATTCGGGTCTATCGGATATTAAAGCAACACCTTGATTGAGAAAAACGTCCATCAATCGAATCGAGCTTTACAACGCTACCCTGATTTAAAGTAGTGTAACGCTCAGTGGTGTTATAGAACCTTTATAACGGATTCCGTATATCCTGAGTGATTTTAAAGAAAACGATTTTGAATTTCTATTATTAAAGCCGATCGCGGAGAGTTTGAGTGCGACATGGACGGAAAGTTAATTGTCTTTGAAGGAATCGAAGGCTGTGGCAAGACCACGCAAATTGAGCGATCGCGCCATTGGTTGATTCAAAGCGGCTGGCAGAGCCGCTTACAGCCAAGAGGTTTAGTACTAACTCGCGAACCCGGAGGAACTCGACTTGGTGCCGGAGTGCGGCAATTACTATTACACCACGACGAGCCAATTCACGATCGCGCTGAATTATTGCTGTATGCCGCCGATCGTGCTGAACACGTCGAAGGGTTTTTACGTCCGCATTTAGCTCGCGGCGCGATTGTGTTTTGCGATCGCTACACGGATTCGACGATCGCGTATCAAGGCTACGGTCGCGGGTTAGATTTAACGCTAATCGAGCAGCTTAATCAAGTGGCAACAAGCGGATTGAAAAGCGATTTAACGATTTGGCTTGATTTAACGGTCGAAGAAGGGTTAGCGCGAATGCAGCAGCGTGGAAAGCGCGATGCCTCTGGCACAGGGAAACCTGACCGGATCGAACAAGCGGATTTAGCATTCCATCAGCGTGTTCAACAAGGGTTTGCAGCGCTTGCGGTCAGCGATTCGAGTCGATTTGTGCGCGTGGATGCGAGCGGCAGTGAACTTGCGGTGGCAGAACGGATCGAAGCGGTATTAAGTCACGCGCTCGATCGATGGTTTCCTAATGCAGCTGATTCTTCCGATTAACCTGAGTTCGGGTTAATGCATCAACGCGCCCGCGTCTGAAGAGACGACCCGCTCATCAACCGATTCAGACCCCATTCAAGCCATTTGTGATCTCGAACTCACGTTCTATAGCTGTAGCCAAACAGGTTAGGACGTAAACTGAAAGAGTTGGGAATCTG
>CAXUFL010000024.1:0-64244 GCA_964250455.1 uncultured bacterium | reverse complement strand
AGCTGAGAATAGACATTGATCCCGGTGTGCTTGCCAGTTTAGATAAAGCGATTCCATGCGGTTTAATTTTGAACGAATTAATGACAAACGCCCTGAAGCATGGCTTTAACGATCGACCGAGCGGAGAAATTCGAGTTTTGCTTAAAAAACACGTTAACCAGATTTGTTTGAGCGTTGAAAACGACGGACACGAATTACCAGAAAGTTTTGAATTGCAGAAAATTCAATCGATGGGCTTACGACTCGTTAACGCTTTAGTTGATCAAGTCAATGGACAAGTAGAAATACAAAGAAGCGGTAAAACTCGCTTTAAAATTACGTTTGATCCTGCGTGATTTTGGTCAACTCACTCTACAATGCATACAGCTTTCCCAGAGCAGATTAAACCTTGAAACAAGCAAAAATCTTAATCGTTGAAGATGAAAGTGTGGTCGCGTGGCATGTGCAAGAAGCGTTGCACGACCTCGGACACGAAGTGATCGCCGTTGCGACGACGGCCCGTGAAGCGATTCAAATCGCCGCCGAACAGCGCCCGGACTTGGTTTTAATGGACATTTCCTTGCAGGGCAAAACCGATGGGGTGGCGGCGGCAGAGTATCTTTATCTAAGGCTTGATTTGCCAGTCGTGTATTTGACCGCCCACGCCGACGAGCAAACGCTGCATCGCGCGACGCAAACCTCGCCGTTTGGCTATCTGCTCAAACCGTTTCAAGCCGCCGATTTGCATTCAACGATTCAGGTTGCTTTGCAGCGTCATCAGTTAGAGCGAGCGCTCAAAGCCGCACAGCAGTGGTACGCTACTACACTGGTGAGCATTGCCGACGCCACGATCGTCACCGATGTCGATGGATTTATCACCTTTATGAATCCGGCCGCAGAATTTTTTACCGGATGGACGCAAGAACAAGCGTTAGGAGAATTTGCAGGGCGTGTTTTGAGTTTGATTCATGAAGAAACCGGAAATGCGATCGAAAACCCGATTTTGGCGGCGCTGTGTCGCGGCGATACCGTTACGCTGCCGGAACGCGCCATTTTGCAGTCAAGAGATGGCAGTGAACGTCCGGTCGGAGATAGCGCGTCGCCGATCCGCAACCGTAACGGAGAAATTGTCGGCGGTGTTATGGTGTTTCAGGATATGAGCGATCGCCGACAAATGGAACGACACTTAAAAGAGCGCAATGAAACGCTAGAACGCACTCAAAGCCGTTTGATGGCGGAACTGCACGATCGCACCGTTCAGCTTCAGCAAGCGATCGCGTGTACCGGATTGCTAAAGCGGGTGTTAGAACAATCTCGCACGCAGAATTATGACGTTCTGCAACTCACGCTCGAAGAAGTTGGGAAAACCCTTAATGCTGCCTACTGTTGGGCAACGTTGCACACCGAAGCGTCTAAGATTGCCACAGTGACGGCAGACTACACGCGCCCAGACGCAGAACCGCTTTTAACGATCGGAACTCGCATTGATATTGAAAGCTTTCCGTCTTTTTATTTGCGCTTGTTTAAACGGCAGTGCTGGGTGAATCCAGAAGCTGATTTTTTGCCGCCGCCGTACCGCGTTGACGTGCCTCAACTGATTGTGTGTCCGATTCAAGATGAGCATGGCGTTATCGGTGAATTTGGCATGGTGTTATCGGGTGATGCTGTTTGGTCGGAATTGCAGGCGGATTTGATCGGGCAAATTGTCAGCCAAGCCACGATCGCACATCAAACGGCAAAAGGGTATGAAGTCGCGCAAGCTCAAGTTCTTGAATTGCAGCAGCTTAAAGCCGTTCAAGATGAGTTTATTCACACGGTATCGCAAGATTTGCGAATGCCGCTCACAAATATGCGGTTGGCGATCGAGATGTTGCAGCGTAATATCCAACGCTTGCAAGATGCTCAAATTATCGACGAGGCTCCGAAAATCACCACAGAGACTTGGCAAAAGATCGAGCAGTATTTGCAAATTCTTCAGCAAGAATGGCAAACCGAATTGGAATTAGTGAATAATTTGATTAATTTTCAGGCTCCGTCTAATTCAGCCAGCAATCCCTTTAAGTAAAAAACCGCCTTCCTGAATGGGAAGGCGGTTTTCTTTGGCTTTAGGATTTAATATTCTGGCACCGACGCATCGACTTCGCGGCTCCAAGCGCTAATGCCACCTTTGACGTTAATTCCATCGATTCCCGATTGTTTGAGAATGGCGATCGCTTTTGCCGATCGACCGCCCATTTTGCAATGCGCGATCAGTTGATGTCCGTTGAGCAGTTCTTTCACTTTCTCAACGCCCGTTCCGTTTTCAATGTCGGGGAGCGGCACCAAAACCGAGCCAGGAATTTGAGCGATGTCGTACTCGTTCGGGTTGCGCACGTCAAGCAAGACGTAATCTTGACCGATCGCGCCTTTGTCGATCAAATCTTTGAGTTCTTGAACGGTCATTTCTTGCATATCGGCTTGCTCCTTTGCTTCGGCTGCTTTTGCTTGAGGAATGCCACAAAACTCTTCGTAATCAACCAGCTTTTCGATCACGGGACGCACCGGATTCGGACGCAGTTTCAGTTCGCGGAACTTCATTTCGAGCGCGTTATACAGCAACAATCGCCCGCTTAGCGTATTGCCTTGACCTAAAATAATTTTAACCGCTTCGGTCGCTTGAATCGTACCGATAATGCCGCACAAAACGCCTAAAACGCCGCCTTCAGCGCACGACGGCACTAATCCAGGTGGGGGAGGTTCGGGATATAAATCGCGATAGTTCGGGCCGCCTTCGTAGTTGAAAACAGTTGCCTGTCCTTCAAAGCGGAAAATCGAGCCGTAAACGTTTGGCTTATTAAGTAAAACGCAGACGTCGTTTACGAGATAGCGCGTTGGGAAGTTATCGGTTCCATCGATCACCAGATCGTAGGGTTCGGCGATCGACAGCGCATTTTCTGAACTCAATCGCGTTTCGTACAAATCCACTTGACACGTTGGATTAATTTCCAGAATTCGCGCTTTTGCCGATGCAATTTTGGGTTTACCGACCCATGATGTCCCGTGAATAATTTGCCGATGCAAATTCGAGCTATCGACCACATCAAAATCGACGATCCCGATGCGTCCGATTCCGGCTGCTGCCAGATACAGCAGCAACGGCGAACCGAGTCCGCCTGTTCCAACGCAAAGCACACTAGCCGCTTTTAGCCGCTTTTGTCCATCTAGCCCAACTTCCGGCAAAATAATATGCCGGGAATATCGAGCGTAATCATCTTGAGTAAGCTGGATTTCATCCAGATTGGGATTCAGCATGATTCGGGCAAGTTCTAAAGATAAAGGGTTAAACCTGAGTCGATGTCACGAAAAGGGGTTCCGCTTCAAACTGACTCGTTTCATTGAGGCTCCAGCTTTGAACGTCTGTAGCGGCTCCCTGGAAAACCGCGACGATCGCATAGCTAAACTGTGACCAGGCAGCCGCACGATCGCACTCAGAGGGAATCGCCAAACAATCAGGATGCGAATGATACACGCCGATAATTTCTAACCCGCGCGTGCGTCCGTCTTTCATTGCCGCCAGCATTGCTTCGGGCGGAATTTCGTAACGGCGTTGGGTCAGATCGCTCGATTCGTCCTGCCAAACGTTCTGAGTTGCTCGCACTTCCATGACGGTTTTCCCAGTGGGGTCACTCTTGCCCAGCAGCAAGCCACAGCACTCGTCAGGATAAGCGCTTTCGGCATGAGCTTTGATACTCGCGAGGTGCTGAGAGTCGAGTCTGAGAATCACGACAGGATATCTTCAAGCCAAGTATTTATTGTAGGACAGGATCGATCGTCCTCCAACTCTTCTACACTCTGGTTGTGGGGCTAGGTCGGGTAATTCGCTTGCTCTACAAACCTCTCCCTCGAATAGTGGTTGACTTAAAGATTTTGTGTCTCAATAGTTTTAACGCTGTTAACAGGTTATGAGTCGTCAATTTATCAAAAGAACATTGCGCCTAGAGGATGTTTGAAAAGGATGAAAGGCTTTTTTGCTGCGATTCGACCCCGCCCGCAACTGTGATGAGCGATTATTCAAACATCCTCTTTGTGCATCGTGTCTCTTTTGATTATCTGGCTTCTCAAAAAAATCGTGGGGCTTTGCTCGCCTCGTTTGTTTCACCCGCTTGTTTGCTATGACCGAAGCTAAAACGAAAAAACAGTTTTCTAACCCTCTAACTTCAGCCAGCGAAGCTGAACGTTTAGAAGCGCTGCGGCGGTACAACATTCTCGATACTCCCAGCGAAGCTGCCTTTGATCGCATTACCACGCTGGCAGCTCGTCTGTTTAATGCGCCGATCGCGATCGTGTCTTTAGTTGATGAAGCTCGCGCTTGGTTTAAGTCTTGCTACGGATTTAATCTTCAAGAAGTCCCGCGTGAAGATTCGCTCTGTCAATTTGCACTGCTGTACAACGATATTCTGATTGTGCCGGATACGCGAAAAGACGATCGCTTCGCTTGCAATCCGTTTGCGATCGCTGAACCCGGGGTGCGCTTTTATGCGGGTGCGCCATTGATGACGCCAGACGGATATAACTTGGGAACGCTTTGCTTACTCGATTCTCAACCTCGCGAAGCGCTCAGCGATCAGCAACAAGCCACGCTGATTGATTTAGCGGCACTAGTTGTAGACGAGCTAGAGCTAAGATTCGCCGCCCAAACGATCGCTCAAACCGATAAGGCACTGCTCGAAATCACACAAAGCGTTTCGGTTACGACCGGACAGGCGTTTCTAGATGCTTTAGTGCAGCACTTTGCCAAAGTTTTAGCCGTTGATTATGCCTTTATCGGATTGTTGCGTGAACCTGATCAAGACGTAATTCAAACGATCGCGACTTACGCTCACGGTCAAATCGTTGAGAATTTTGAGTTTTTGCTGCGCGATACGCCGTGCGAAGCCGTGATTACAAAGCGCAAACTTTGTTGCTATCCGCGCCGCGTACAAGTGCAGTTTCCCAATGCGGCCTTGCTTGCACCGCTCAAGGTAGAAAGCTACGTGGCGGTTCCCTTTTTTGACACGACGGGAAACCCGCTTGGATTGCTGAGTATTATGCATAGCAAACCGCTCGAAAACGTGCAGATTGCAGAATCGCTGCTGACCATTTTTGCGCTGCGAATTGCAACCGAACTCGATCGCGTGCGAATTTCTAAGGCAGAACGAGCCGCACGCGAACAAGCGGAAGATGCAAACCGCCTCAAAGATGAGTTTTTGGCGGTGCTTTCGCACGAACTGAGAACGCCGATGAATCCGATTTTAGGGTGGACAAAACTGCTGCGATCGGGAAAAGTCAGCCCACAACACTACGATCGCGCTTTAGAAACGATCGAGCGCAATGCCCAACTGCAAACCCAGCTCATCGAAGATCTGCTTGATGTGTCGCGCATTCTGCGAGGAAAACTGGCGCTGAAAGATGCTCGTGGGGTGAGTTTGGCAGTCGTTATCGCTGAAGCTGTAGAAACCATTCGGTTGGCCGCAGAAGCGAAAAATATTTGCGTTTACACGATCGTAGAATCTCCGGTAGAAGTCTCAGGCGATGCAACACGATTACAGCAAATTGTTTGGAATTTGCTCTCGAACGCTGTGAAATTTACGCCTGAAGGGGGTCGGGTAGAAGTGCGCTTAGCTGAGGTAGATCATCACGCGCAGATTCAGGTCGTTGACACTGGAAAAGGAATTGATGCAGCGTTTTTGCCGTTTGTGTTTGAGTATTTTCGGCAGGCTGATTCTTCAACAACGCGCAAATTTGGTGGATTAGGGTTAGGGCTGGCGATCGTGCGTCATTTGGTTGAACTGCACGGTGGAACCGTTGAAGCAGACAGTCAGGGCGAAGAACAAGGCGCAACGTTTACGGTGAAGCTGCCGATTTTGCGCGATTGCTAAAAGGACTTAGCAATCGCAACGACGCAAAGCACTGATTGCGCTTGCTGCTAGTTCCGTATGGCACGCTCCGTTGCTGGCTAGAATGCCGCCCCATTGATTCACGTCTTCGCGATTGTACTGTAATGCAGTGCCATCGAATCGCGTAAACTGTCCGCCTGCTTCGGTGAGAATTAATTCTGGCGCGGCGAAGTCCCAATCTTTCGGAGCCGATTTACCCGAAAGCGACACATACACATCGGCTTGCTGCTCAACGATCGCGGCAATCTTGCATCCGACGCTACCAATCTGACGCTGCTGTTGAACCGGGAACTGCTGCATTAACTGCTCAAATCGTTGATCGCGGTGGCTGCGACTTGCAACCAGCGTTAAATCTTGAGGCTGGGTTTTATCAGACACATGCAGTTGCTGAGGCGTGTTATTGCTGCGCGTTTCTAGCCAAGTTCCACGATCGCGGCTGGCGTAATACAGCTTGTCAAAGGCTGGAGCAGCGACGATCGCGACCATCGGACGCCCTTGATACGCCAGAGCAACGTGAACTGCGTATTCTCCAGTCCCTTTGATAAAATCTTGGGTGCCATCTAACGGATCAATAATCCAAACCCAATCGTGATTTAAGCGCTGCTCGGCGGGTTGGGTACTGTACGTTTCTTCGCTGAGATACGCAAACTGCTCGGTACCAAAAACCGATTGCAGACGATCGAGAATGTAGCGATTGGCCGCTAAATCTGCGCTTGTAACAGGACTATCGCCGGATTTTTCTATATCAAACGATCGCGCTTGATTGAGCAGAATATCTGCCGCGCCCCAGCCGATCGACCGCACGATCGCTAAAAGGCTGTCTAAGTTTTGCGAAGTTACATTCATGACTCGATCGACGCCATCCAACACGAACGACAACTTTATAACAGCGCTGCACCCATTACAAGGTGAATCAATCCGCAAGTTTTGTAACCGACACCAAGCGTTCTTCATCCCAACCCGAATCGCCATTATTATACGAACTGGTTTTGCGCGGTTTGCAGCGTTATTGTTGAAACTTCATCCAGTCGCGGGTGCCAAACGAAGCGCACGATCGAGCCGCGACCTGTGCCGAACGGGTCAGCGCCGTCGCAAAATCAGTGTCTAAAATATGGTGACAAAACGCGCCGTGAAAAAAGTCACCTGCGCCCAACGTATCAACAACCAAGACTTGAGGAACTTCGATTTGTCGCCGTTGTCCGTGGTAAAACGCTGCGATCGGGCGTTCTCCGTGCGTGATGGCAATCTGGGAAACTCCAAACGTTTCAAGAAATGCGATGACTTCGCGATCAGCGCTTGACGCAACTTCAAAGGAACCGTTCGGGGGCTGAAAGTTGGCTGAACAAATCGCGTAGTCTGTCCAGGGTAAAACCGTTTCAAATCCAGGCTTCCAGCTTCCACCATCGATTACAACCGGAATGGTGCGATCGCGGGCGGATTGCGCGATCGCACTTCCAATTTGCATTTGATGACCATCAATCAATACAATGTCGATTCCGTCTAGTACATCGCTCGGAAGGCGATCGATTGCAAGCTGATTCACAACGTTGAGCGAGACAACGGC
This sequence comes from uncultured bacterium, assembly GCA_964250455.1. Taxonomy (GTDB): domain Bacteria; phylum Cyanobacteriota; class Cyanobacteriia; order Leptolyngbyales; family Leptolyngbyaceae; genus CAXUFL01. The sequence continues at coordinate 56,786 of CAXUFL010000024.1, read as the reverse complement.
ACGATCGCCCGTGGATTGCGTGATCACGATCGATGAAACCGGAGGCGGCTCTGATCGGGCAGAATCGAGATCTAAAATCTGCACGTTGCAATCGTTGAGATCGGATCGAATAATGTCGGTGAGCGGATGCTGACCGATTGCGCCGACGATCGTAGCGCTATTGCCTAAATGCCCGAAGGCAACGGCGGCATTGGTCGCTGGCCCGCCTGCCGCGATCGCAGCCTTCTGCGCGACTACTTTCTGATTTGACAACGGCGGCGCGTCGGCTAAATAAATTAAATCCAGCGTGACGTTTCCCACAAAAAGTCCGTGTTTTGGCATCGATTCCTCGTTAAGATCAGGCTATGACAGGAACGCTTTACATTGTGGGTACGCCGATCGGCAATCTAGAAGACATGACGTTTCGAGCGGTGCGAATTTTGCAAACCGTGGATTTAATCGCGGCTGAAGACACGCGCCATACCGGAAAACTCCTTCACCATTTTCAAATCAAAACGCCGCAAATCAGCTATCACGATCACAATCGTCATTCTCGCACCGGGGAACTCGTCGATCGATTAATTCAAGGCACGTCGATCGCGCTTGTCACCGATGCCGGAATGCCTGGAATTTCTGATCCCGGTTACGAACTCGTCAAAGCCTGCGCTGACTCGAATATTCTCGTGATTCCGATTCCCGGTGCAACTGCCGCAATCACCGCTCTGAGCGCATCAGGAATCGTCAGCGATCGCTTTGTGTTTGATGGCTTTCTACCTGCTAAAGAAAAAGAGCGTCGCGCTCACCTCGAAACGTTCATCGGTGAATCGCGCACGATTCTTTTCTACGAAGCTCCACACCGATTGCAAAAAACGCTGCACGATATTGCAACCGTGATCGGGGAAGAGCGATCGATTACGATCGCTCGCGAACTGACAAAGCTGCACGAAGAATTTTGGCGGGGCACCGTTAAGGGTGCGATCGAGCATTTCGCTGAGCCGCAAGGTGAATTCACGCTTGTCCTTGCAGGTGCCGAAAATGTCCAAGCGCCGCTTAGCGAAGCCGCCCTTAAAGCCGAACTGCAAGCGTTGATCGATCAAGGCTTATCGCGATCGCAAGCCAGCCGCCAACTCAGTCAAGCCACCGCTTTACCTAAACGTCAACTGTATCAACTTGCCTTGCAGCTAACCGAACTATGAGCGATCAAAATTTTGATGCGTTGCTTCAAACGGCATTTAATCAGTGCGAACTGTTCGGACATCCGCTCGATGACGATCAAAAACAAATTCTCATGCGCGTATTTCGCGAAGCTCAGTCTGCGATCGAGAATCCTTTAGCGCAGTTAACGCCCGATCAGCGTCAAGCCTTGCTTAACTTCATTGCAGCCCAACAAACGCAAGACAAAGCCTGGAAAACAATTCTCCTCAACGATTGGCTGTTAAATCGCGATTCGGGAACGGTGCAGTTTGTCCGCGAAATTTACGGCTTGCAGTGGCTCGAAACGATTACACCCGCGCATTTAGCTGAATATGCTGAAGATTCAATGCCCTTAAAAATCGGCGATCGCATCGAAGTTTCTAATACGCTGTGGGAATGGGTGCAAAACGACGATCGCGATTGGTATCCGTGCGTGGTGATTGGATTAACAACCGATCAGCGTGAAGGAGCGATCGTGCGCTTTGAAAACGGTCAGGAATTTGAGATTCAAGGCATTTACGATTGGAATCGATCGAACTGGCGCTGGAAAAAAGATTAAAGCGATCGAATGAAATTTCTCGCCATTAGCCGAAATGCTTGTAAACGCTGCTCACCCGGTAAGGGAATCGGTTCAGTTGAAAAAATATAGTAAATATCACCCGCATCATTGACTTCAAAATTGGCATCGTATTCTCGCGCCCACAAATCTAAATGACGCTGAGCGATCGCGGGTTCAAGCCGCGTAGCCCGAGAGAAATCAAGAAGAGAAATCCGTCCACCATTGAGATGCAGCAATTGAAAAAATCGATCGCGAATCGCATGACGATTGGTTTTAGAACTGACATAAAATAGCAGTCCGCCGATCGCACTGGGTACCAATCCAAAAAACACCAGCAGCAACGACAAAAACGTAAACCATCCAGCACTCGGATGCACAATCAGCATTAAAAGCATGAGCGCGATCGAGATCACGCCGCCGCCGCATAAAAACAAACTGCCTAAAACTTTACTGGTTACACTCCAAAAGCGGTTCATGGAGTCCTCCACTCGCCCAAACGATTAGTATTCTTAGACTAGCTTGTTTTCTCGCCAATGGAAATTCGGATAACCGATAAGCACTCCCCTAAAAGCAGATAGCTGAAAGCATCAACTTTACGCTAGGTTTTAAGTATATTTTTCTGCCCTCAGCTATGTTTTCAAGAATCGTTCAAACCAGTTCCCGCCAGGGTGAAATTGTTGAAGTCGTTTTCCGCAACGGCTGGGACTACATGCGGCGATTGCTGACAGGCGGACGAGTCGATGAGCCAGCGCTACCGCCGCCTGCGGTTTTGCGCAATATCTTGGTTGATTTGGGCCCCGTTTACGTTAAGCTCGGACAGCTTCTCAGCACCCGCCCTGATTTACTTCCGCCCGAATACATCGAAGCGCTGTCTACGCTACAAGACGAAGTGCCTCCGGTGGATTGGGCAGAAATCGAAGTGGTGATTCGCAAACAGCTTCATCAATCGCTTGAAGAGACCTTTGAGTCGATTAACTATCGGCCGGTTGCGGCCGGATCGATCGCGCAAACTCATCGAGGAACGCTAAAAGACGGTCGAGAAGTTGCAATCAAAGTGCAGCGTCCAGGGCTGCAAGCCGTAGTTGAGCAAGACATCTCGCTGATTCGATTGATTGCGCGATTGGTGTCGCAAACCGAATTTGGTGAGTACTACGATATCGTGTCGATCGCCGAAGAATTCACGCAGGCGCTTCGCTCGGAACTCGATTTTACGCAAGAAGCGCACTACACCGAGCAGCTTCGACAAAATATGCTGAACAGTCGGTGGATTGATCCGGCTGAGCTGAAAGTCCCCCAAATTTATTGGGAATACACTACGAGCAACATTCTGGTAATGGAATGGCTAGACGGCGTACAGATCTTATCCGCATTTCCGCCCGTTGCGCTCGACGGCACGATCGACCTTGAGCAACGTGAAGCCATTTCAACGCTGTTAGTTCGCGCTTTCTTTCAGCAGATTTGTTTGGACGGATTTTTCCACGCCGATCCGCATCCGGGCAATGTGTTTTATCTTAGAAACGGTCAGGTTGCGCTGCTGGATGTTGGCATGGTCGGGCGCTTAGATCCCCGCACGCAGCAAATCTTACTGGAACTTGTGCTGGCGATCGTCAACCTAGACGCCCAGCGCTGTACTCAACTTGTGTTACAGCTTTCGCCCTCGGTGAACCCGATTAATCGCGTCAAGCTCGAAGCGGAGTTCGATCGCTTGCTGCGTCGCTATTACAGCTTAAACATCTCTCAGGTCAATTTCAGCAAGCTGGTGTATGAAGTGCTGCAAGTGGTGCGCGACAACAAAATTCGCGTTCCCGGAAACTTAGGATTGTGTGCGAAAGCGCTGGCCAACCTGGAAGGCATTGCTCGATCGCTCGATCCAAACTTCAACATTCCCAACAAGCTGCGCCCGATGATGACCGAAGTGTTTCAGCGTCAAATTGTCGGAGAAGCACCTCTGATTGCTTTGCTGAGAACTGCGCTCGATCTTAAAAATCTATCGCTTCAGTCACCGCGTCAGGTAGAATCACTGCTCGATCGCGTCACGTCAGAAACGTTGCAGTGGAATATTTCACTTCGCGAAGCTGAACCTTTGCGAAGAACGGTCGTTTCTTCAGCCAATCGCTTGTCGTTTAGTATTGTCGTCGGATCGCTGATTATGGGGGCAGCGATTATTTCAACTAACACCCAGTCAAGTCAGTTGTACTGGGTGAGTGACGTGTTGTTTGCCGCAGCAAGCTTTCTTGGACTTTGGCTGATTATTAGTATTCTACGATCGGGCTACTTCAAATAATTCGATAAACGGGTAGTTTTGTACGGAGATATTAAAGCTGGGTATAGACCTTGAGGTATTCTTTGCTACAATGTTTACTCTTATTGAGTTTCGTCAATCTAACCCTAACATCAGTTCCGGTTAAGCAGCAGGGCGTAAGTTGTCGTTGATGACGTAACGGTTAAGCGGGCGCGACTGAAGGCGCGGCTACACAGATGAAGTGCGCCTTCGCGCACTAACAGCCATTTGGTGAGCAACCCGTGGGTGGTTTTGTCTGGTTAGCTGCGCCTTTAGTCGCAAGGCAAGTTGAAATTTTTATCCGAAGCTCAGACTACCCTAGATTTAGTGCATTACCGAGTTGCCGATCGACCTTTTAAACTGGCGTTAGAAAAACTCATACGTTGCTATAAATCTTGATGAGTAAACGGTTTAGCATTCTCGCCTGTATAAGTTGCAGCAATCTGCCCGTGTCCAACTAATTGATATTTATAGGTTACAAGTCCTTCTAATCCCACTGGGCCGCGTGGCGGCATCTTCTGCGTACTGATTCCTACCTCTGCCCCGAATCCATAGCGGAAACCATCAGCAAATCGAGTTGAGCAATTGTGATAAACGCCCGCCGCATCAACTTGATTCAGAAATGTTTGCGCTGATTTTGCGTCTTCGGTCACGATCGCTTCGGTGTGTCTTGAGCCATAAGTATTAATGTGAGCGATCGCGTCGTCGATCGAATTCACGATCTTAATTGCCAAAATCAAATCACTGTATTCGGTTGACCAATCTGCGTCAGTTGCCGCAGCGATATTTAGAATCTCGCGAGTGCGTTCATCTCCGCGTAGCTCTACATTTTTCGCTTGCAGTGCAGAAACCGCTTGAAGTAGAAATTCTGATGCGATCGCTTCATGAACTAGCAGCGTTTCGATCGCATTACACGCGGCTGGATATTGCGTTTTAGAATCGATCGTAATTTGAATTGCTTTTGCAATATTGGCGGTTCGATCGACAAAAACATGACAAATTCCATCTGCGTGACCGAGAACTGGAATGCGCGTATTGTCTTGCACAAATCGAACAAACGAGTTTGATCCGCGTGGAATAATCAAGTCAACATCCTGATCTAATTTTAATAGCGCCAGCGTTTCTTCTCGCGTGGTTAAAAGCTGCACCACATCTGAATTAATTTCTGTTTGCGCAAGTCCTTGATGAATCGCTTTGACTAATGCTTCGCACGATCGAACCGCTTCTTTTCCACCTTTGAGAATTACGCCGTTGCCTGATTTGATTGCAAGACTAGAAATTTGCATTACCGCATCCGGACGCGCTTCAAAAATCACGCCTAGCACGCCCAACGGACAGGTAACACGCTTCAAAACTAAGCCATCATCGAGTTCGCGATGAATTTGCACCACGCCAACCGGATCAGCCAGTTTGCCAACATCTCGAACGCCGACGATTGCGCTTTTCAGCTTTGCTTGATCGAGCTTTAATCGTGCGTACAATGCGGGCGCGATGCCGTCTGCCAGCGCCGCTTCACAATCTGCTGCATTTGCCGCAAGAATCTCAGATGCATTTGCTTCAAGCGCATCGGCAACAGAGGTGATTGCGTGCGATCGCACATCGCTCGGCTGAACCGCTAACCGACGAGCCGCGTTCCGCGTTTTTTGAGCTAAGGCAACCAGAGAATTCGGGTCGATCGATAAAGCCGTCATAATTCAAAACTTGCAATTCAAGACACATTCGAGCATAACAGTTTCAGCAGAAATTAAATCGCCTCATATCGTCAATTATCTCGAAGCGATCGCCAAAGTTTTCGCTGCCAGTACGACGATTTAATCGTCATAAAAACTAAGTTTAAATACAGTAATCTTTGCGCAACAAATAGCAATTCACAAGGGCAGATTCAAGCTGTTTTTTATCTCAAAACCGTGTTATTTAAGCCTTTTTGTAATGTTTTTTATCAAGCGATCGATCTCTATCTTAAGTAGAAGTTTGATTAGAATTTGAATCGCTAACGTGAAAAAAATGTATCGAATTTAGTTGCGTTCTACACTCTTTACACGGCTTTCGATGCGGCTCTCTAAACGTCATTAGAAACAAATTTTGGATGAAGGACTAAAATCGATCGACCGCAAAACGTTTGTTTCTGTCGCGCTTCCCGGAGGTGCGCCTGCGTTGGAGGCTCAGGTTAAACTATCTTCGTAACAGGTCACAATGTTAGCTGTGTTGCGTGAATTGAATTGTGCCAATGCACGATCGTCATCACTTTAGAGATTCCGTATCAATCACTACAAAAATAACCGTGTAATTTCATAGGCTGAATCCAGGCAAGCAATAAATACTCCTGGTATGGCTAAACAAAACTTGGTTGTGATCGGCAATGGCATGGTCGGTCATCGATTTTTAGAACGGATGGTTGCCAACAACGCTGCACAGAATTGGAACCTGATTACGTTCTGCGAAGAATCTCGCTTGGCTTACGATCGCGTTAATCTCAGCAGCTTTTTCAACGGAAAAACCGCCGACGATTTGACGCTTGTTGAACCGAATTTTTACGAAGATCATCAAATCCAAGTGCATTTGGGCGATCGTGCCGCAAGCATCGATCGATCTGCCAAAACCGTCACGTCTGCCAATGGATCGGTCATCCACTACGACAAGCTTGTTTTAGCCACCGGATCTTACCCGTTTGTGCCGCCGATTAAAGGTAAAGATACGCAAGGAACGTTTGTGTATCGCACAATCGACGACCTCGAAGCAATTCAGTCTTATGCTCGATCGTGTCGCGTAGGCGTCGTGATCGGCGGCGGCTTGCTCGGTTTAGAATGCGCCAATGCCGTGAAGAATTTAGGCTTAGAGACGCATGTTGTTGAGTTTATGCCGCGCTTGATGCCCGTACAGGTTGACGATGCGGGTGGCGCATTGCTCAAGCAAAACATCGAAGCGATCGGCGTCACAATTCACACAAGCAAATCGACAACGGAGATTGTCAGCGAGAACGGTCGGGTTTATAAAATGACGTTTGCCGATGGAACGGAACTCGAAACCGACCTGATCGTGTTTTCTGCCGGGATTCGTCCGCGTGACGACATTGCGCGAGATTGTGGATTAACGGTTGGCGATCGAGGCGGAATTGTAATCAACGAATTCTGTCAAACTTCGGATGCCGACATTTACGCGATCGGAGAATGTGCGCTGTATGAAAACCGGATTTATGGCTTAGTCAATCCGGGCTACATTATGGCGGGTGTTGCTGCGGATAATCTTCGTGAATCGCAAAGCAGCACGTTTACAGGGGCAGATATGTCCACGAAGTTAAAACTTTTGGGCGTGGATGTTGCGAGTTTTGGAGATGCGTTTGCAAAAACACCGGGATCAAGAGAAATTGCGCTCAGCGACGCGATTCAAGGCACGTACAAAAAGCTAGTCGTGGATCAAGCTGGAACTACGCTGCTCGGTGGAATTCTCGTCGGGGATGCTTCAGCTTACGGTAACTTGCTGCAATTAATGCACAACCAAATCACGCTGCCTCCGCATCCCGAAGATCTGATTCTTCCGGTGCGCAGTGGTAACAGCAGTGCCTTAATGGGCGTCGAAAGCTTCCCGGATAGCTCACAGATCTGCTCGTGCAACAACGTTACCAAAGGCGATATTTGCAGCGCTATCCAATCGCAAAAATTAACCGATATTGGAACCGTTAAGCAATGCACTAAAGCCGGAACCGGATGCGGTGGATGCGTTCCGCTTGTGACGGACTTGCTCAAAGCAGAACTTAAAAAAGCGGGCGTCGAAGTTAAAAATCATTTGTGTGAGCACTTCGCGTATTCACGGCAAGAGCTGTATCACTTGGTACGATCGCAGCAAATCCAAACCTTTGATGAATTGCTCGATCGCTACGGTCAAGGGCGCGGCTGTGAGATCTGCAAACCTGCGATCGGTTCAATTCTGGCGTCAGCTTGGAATGATTACATTCTCGACGCGCCTCATGCAGGTCTGCAAGACACCAACGACGCCTATCTTGCGAATATTCAGCGCGATGGCACTTACTCAGTGGTTCCTCGCGTTCCCGGTGGTGAACTCACGCCGGATCAACTGATCGCGCTCGGTCAAGTCGCCAAAGAATTTGGTCTCTACACCAAGATTACAGGCGGTCAGCGTGTGGATTTATTTGGCGCACGAGTCGATCAACTGCCGCACATTTGGCGACAGCTAATCGAAGCGGGATTTGAATCGGGTCATGCCTACGGGAAAGCGCTGCGCACCGTAAAATCTTGTGTCGGTAGCACTTGGTGCCGATTTGGGGTACAGGATTCGACTTCGTTGGCGATCGAAGTCGAGTTACGCTACCGGGGACTGCGTGCTCCGCACAAAATCAAATCTGCGGTGTCTGGCTGCACCCGGGAATGTGCTGAAGCTCAAAGCAAAGATTTCGGCATTATCGCGACCGAGAAAGGCTGGAACCTTTACGTTTGCGGCAATGGCGGTATGAAACCGCAGCACGCGCAACTGCTCGCGTCAGATTTAGACAAAGAAACGCTGATTCGATATATCGATCGCTTTTTGATGTTCTACATTCGCACGGCAAATCGACTAGAGCGCACTGCAACCTGGTTTAACAAGCTCGAAGGCGGTATGGATTATCTGCGTCAAGTAATCATCGAAGATTCGCTGGGCATTTGCGCTGAACTCGAAGCAGAAATGATTCATCAAGTGAATACTTACGCTTGTGAATGGAAAGCGACGATCGAGAATCCCGCTAAGCTACAGCGCTTTCGCCATTTCATCAATTCCGACGCACTCGATCCAAACGTGCTAACAGTTGAGGAACGCGGTCAAAACCGCCCGATTTACGAGCACGAGCGCCAGTTGATGACGCTAACTCAACCGTAGTTTTCAAACCCTTCACTCGATCTAAAACATCATGGTTCAGTCGATTTCTTCTCAATCTACGATCGCCCATTGGGTGACAGTTTGTTCACTCGATGACATTCTCCCCAACACGGGCGTTTGTGCTTTAGTCGATGGACAGCAAGTTGCAATTTTTCGGGCAGGTGCAGAACTTTACGCGATCGACAATTACGATCCGTTTAGCAAAGCCTACGTTTTGTCGCGGGGAATTGTGGGCGATCGCAACGGTATTCCAAAAGTGGCGTCTCCGATCTACAAGCAAAACTTTAACCTTCAGACTGGCGAATGCTTTGATGATTCTTCGGTGCAGTTGGCAACTTTTGCAGTTCGCGTTCTGAACAATCAAGTGCAAATTGGGCAATCAATCATTAACGAATAACGCTTTATCGATTTCCTCTGATCGAAGCTCCAATCTCCGTCTTAACGTTGACAAAACTCTCTATCAAGTCAGATGCTTGATCCTGCCTTGCTGCATTGCAATAGAAAAATTGAAGCAGAAAGGATAAACCATTATGATTACTGCATTGTTGCTATTGACGCTTTATGCATTAGTAACCGCGATTAGCGCATCTCTTCGTGCCTTTTCACAAGTAAAACCTGTCAAGGCACCGATTCCAGACCCTCGATCGATCTCGAAGAGTTCTGTGTCAAAGTCGATCGACACCGTTTCCTCAAACGTTGAAAACACGGTTCGAGACATTGAATCCAAAGCCGCAAAGCCGCAACTTCAGCCAGATCTCGATTCTACCCAACCCGCAACAGCCGTATCAAGCGAAGCTCCCGAAGCTCCGGTCAGCCAACCGTCCACCGAAGAAGCCTCGCATTCTTCGGGAATTGCCTTTGCGCCGTTTGCGCCTCAACCCGAAGCCGACATTCCTTTAGCAACGTCGCTTACGGTTTCTGAAGTCGTGCATCCTAGCGAAACCGAGCCGCAAATCGATTTAGGCATCACTCAGCACGCGCCCGCTCACGAATCTCACCATGCCTCTGTTGTCGAAGAAGTAACGCACCTCGAACACGATGGTGAAAAGCTAGAGCAACTCGCTCAACAAGCGAACCATTCTGACGGCAACGTGCGAATTGTTGTGGCAGCAGAACTCGGAGAATTCGCAGCACAAGGAAATGAGCGAGCGATCGCGATTCTCAACCAGCTTAGTCAAGATGTTGATCCGCAAGTCCGCGTCCAAGCCGCAGCCTCGCTAGGAACGCGAGTTTAATCCTACTGGCTAAGGCTACGCAAACAAAATCTTCGCAAGATGCTATGTTCTAGCGCTTTGCGAAGATTTTGGTTTATGTGGCTTTGTTGTAGAATTTACCAAACAAATGAACGCTAAAACCAATGCTATTTGAGTGGACTTTTCTGCGTTAGCCCGCCATTTATTTGCGGGCGGAATCGCAGCAAACAAGCCTTTTATCCTTTTCAAACATCCGCTTACGCGGTTGCTTCTGTTTCAAGAACTCAAACATTAATTCAGACAACTTATCTAAAACGACCGGATCGAATTCTTGTGCTTTAGAGAAATGACGATCGCTGTTGCAGAATGAATGCTGCGATCGCTAAATCCACAGGCGTTGTCACTTTCAAATTCGTTTCTTCACCTTCAACAATTCGCACAGGTAAACCGCATTGCTCAAAGAGTGCTGCATCGTCGGTAACTTCCCAACCGTTTAGGCGTCCTCGTTCGTGGCATTGTTTGAGTAATGGAACTGAAAAGCCTTGAGGCGTTTGCGCCGCCCAAAGATTTGCGCGATCGGGCGTACTTTGAATCACGCGATCGTCATCAACCACTTTAATCGTATCTTTGACCGGAATTGCAGCAATAAATCCATCGCAGGATTGTAGGGCACTAGAGCAGCGATCAAATAAATCTGGTGTGGCTAAACAGCGTGCGCCATCGTGAATTAAAACGTGCTCAGCATCCGGTGGAAGTCCTTGTAGTCCGTTGTAGACCGAGGCTTGACGGGTATCACCGCCGCGAATGAATTCCACGGGTTTTGTCAGCGTTAGTGAGGCGACGATCGATTTGAAATCTTCCCAGTCGGCAGGCTGACCGATGATGCCAATCCAACGAATGTGAACCGAAGCTTCAGCCGCGAGAAGTGTCCAAGCAAGAAGCGGTTTACCGCATAAATCGAGCAGGAGCTTGTTGCGATCGCTCCCCATACGACGACCTGATCCGGCAGCAGGAATCAATAAAAACACAGCGCCCTCTGATGCTAAATTCAATCTGTGATTCTGCAATAGAACCCTTACCTCACAATACAATTTAGAGGCAATTTATTGCTTTTTGTGCAGATCTCTAGGTATTTCTTCCCGTAGAATAGGGACGACCAAGCGTAAAGCAGTGTAAATAAATTTCCTTATGAGAATTCTCGCTCTCGTTCCCGGTGGAATTGGCGATCAAATCCTATTTTTTCCCACGCTGGATGATCTCAAAGCCGCCTATCCTGACGCTCAAATCGATGTGGTGGTTGAGCCGCGATCGCAGTCTGCCTACCGCGTGTCTAAGTCGGTCAACAATACGATCGTGTTTGACTACAAAGGCAGTAATAGCCTTGCCGATTGGGGAAATTTGCTTGGGGTGATTCGCGATCGAGAATACGAAATCGGACTGGCGTTGGGGCAGCGCTGGGGCGTTAGCTTTTTGCTGTGGCTGACTGGGATTCCGGTACGAATCGGCTATGCGGGCAATGCGATCGCTCAATTGTTTTTAACTCAAGCGGTTCCCCTCGATTCTAATCAGTATGCGGCTTCGATGTATCACGATTTGCTCAAAGGCTTAGATATCGACAAGCCAACGCCTGAACTCGCAATCAGTGTTCCAACCAAAGATTTAGAATGGGCGGATGCTGAGCGCAAACGGCTCGGAATTCAAGACGGTGGATATGTGGCAATTCATGGCGGTGCAAGCGAACTCTCACGCAGAAAAGGCATCGATAAGATTTATCCTGTCGAGAATTGGCAAAAAATTATTCAAGATTTTCAGCAGCGTCAGCCGGATTTGCCGATCGTGCTGATTAAAGGCGAAGACGATGCAGCAATTGTAAACGCGATTGTTCAAGCTTGTCCGGGCGTGAAAACAACCTCCCCCTCGAATGTGGGTCAACTGGTCGCGATGATCGCGGGAGCAAGCTTGATGCTCTGTACCGATAGCGCGCCGATGCATCTAGCAATTGCTGCTCAAACTTATACACTGGCGTTATTTGGGGCAACTGATCCCGATCACTTAGTGCCCAAGAGCGATCGTATTTTGGCAATCAAATCGCCAACCGGAAAAATGTCGGACATCACCCCGCAAATGGTGCTCGATCGCGTTTGGGGGGGTTGATGAGCAAACGGGCGGTTTTTCTCGATCGCGATGGCGTTCTTAATCAAGAAGTCGGGTACATTCACCACGTCGAGGATCTAAATTTGATTCCTGGTGTCGCTCAAGCGGTGCGGCGATTAAACGATCGAGGATTATTTTGCTGCTTAGTCTCGAATCAATCCGGCGCGGCTCGTGGGTTTTATCCAATCAGTCATATCGAAGCGCTGCACGATCGACTTTGCGTGCTGCTCGATCAAGAAGCAGGAGCACGACTAGATGCCTTGTATTACTGTCCTTATTTAAGCGCTCCCGATGGCGGGATAACTCCTGAATTAGCGCGTTGGTCAACGTGGCGCAAGCCGAACACCGGAATGCTCGTTGCGGCAGCGTGGGAGCATGATTTAGAGATTCGTCAAAGCTTTATGGTGGGCGATAAAGCAACGGATATTGATCTAGCGCACAACGCTGGATGCACAGGAATTTTGGTGCAAACCGGATTCGGCGATCGAGTGCTCACTGGCAAGTATCAGCACGCCGCCCAGCCGGATTATGTTGCCAACGATTTATCGATCGCCGTTGACTGGATTTTGCAGCAGATTTAGTCGCCTCCAGTTGCCACTCCGCTTCCTGAGAGTTCGGCGTTTTGGATATTCACGTTCGTTAGAATTGCGTTTGCGGTTTCTGCGTTGTACATTCGCACGCTCGACAAATTAGCGTTTGTGAGGTTGGCGTTATCAAACACCGCATTGGTGAGATAAGCACCACTAAAATTAACGTTTCTTAAATTCGCGCCCGTTAAATCTGCGCCTTCAAGATTCGCCTCGGTCAGGTTTGCGCCTTCAAGATTCGCGTTGCGCAAATCTGCACCTAGCAAGTGAACGTTTTTCAAATTCGCGCCCGACAAATCACACCCGGAACATTCGCCTGTTTGAACAAGTCGTTTAACGTGTTGCGGATTCTCAGCCCGAGCCGGAACCGTAACCCAAACAACCGCGCTCATTGCAATAGCAACACTTAATTTCTTAAACATAAAGTCTCCTCTAGAAAGCCGTAAAACGTCCAGGAAGCTCATTTCTTCGATCGTACAAAAACTCTACCGTCGCCACCTCGCTCGATCGGGATGGATTAGAAGGTAGATACAGCGTGCGCTGGCTCGATTCCAGATGAATAGTCGAAAATTTCATCGATCGAGGAACGATTTTTAATTCGCTTAAATGATGTGGCGACGGTAAGACTTGTAAAAACGCAGTCCCTATAACGAAATCAGTCTCATATTTTTGATAAAATTTAACATAACAAAACCCAATGTATTCCATTACGGTTAGGAGAGGTCATGACCGGATTTATTCGAGGCTTATTTGGCAAAAAAGACGACGCATCAAACAAGCCTGCAAAAGATAAAAAAGCCGAATCGAAAGAATCGGTTGTGAAGAAAGTTGAGAAGAAAACCGATCGACCCAAAAAAGAGTCGGCTGCTTTTTATCTCGACACAAACGAGTCGAAGACTTACGGCAATCTAGACTACATGCAGTCGTCTAAGAAGATTAGACGCACGTTTCCCAAGACAATGAGCGATCCCGAAGAAAAGGAGCTAGTACAAGAAGTTTCTGCGATTAATCGCATTGTAGAAGGCAAGCCTGGAAAGTTAACGATTACGCCTGTAGAACCAGAATCTACCTCGGCATTGCCGAGTTTTGATCAAGTGACTGACCGTCGCAAAGGCGATTCCAGCATGGACATGTTCCGCAAAATGGCAAAGGACATTCGTAAGTAAAGGCATCGCGATTCGCGTTCATCGCAAATCCGAAGAAACTGAGCTGATAAACGGGCTGTAGCGTTTTATGGGTGCTGCTAAACGCTACAGCCCGTTTATTAGCTCAAAATTGCTTTCTTGCAGAAATGGGTAAAGCTTAAACCGCTCTTTGCAGTTGCAAGAACCGACTTTTATCAGACTTTTGGTGCAAACAGTTCTTCCGCACGATAGAGGAAGCTTTCATTCTCAAGGCGGGCACGATCGAACTGGGCAGCAGGATATTCTCTTGATTGTGAAGCCGAATACTTCTTATACAGAAACAACTTATATCTGAACCAGGGGGAGCGTCATTTGCTCCCCTTATTAACTTTAAACGCCAAGCTTATGAAGCAAATCTCAAACGGTTAAAGAGTCTGAATAGACTCGCTTCTAAAGGGAGATCAAGCGGTCATCGCTTCCTGGAGAGGTATTTGTTTAGAAACGGCAAAATTCCTTCTGCTAATTGCTCTGGATATTCTTCGTGGAGTCCTAACGATCCTGGCATTCGATGAACTTGCACACCCGAAAAGTGAGCGATAATTTCAACTTCTTGACGCGACTTTGGCGGCATGTTCTCACCGATCACCATTAAAACTGGAACTCGTAACGGCTGAAACCAGTTAAACCACGCTTCACGAGTTTTGACGCGATCGAGTCCTCCGGTCACAAACGCAGCAGAAGCAAACCGTGCGCCCCGCTGCTGCGTTGTTTTCCATTTGCGATTCATTAACTCTGGTGTAATGTGATCAGCCTCAGCAAACACATGCCGTCGGTACATCCATTTCAGAAAGGCTGGTTTAGTATTGAGTTTGTACAAAAACTGACCGATTACGGGCAAATTAATCAGTTGTTGCAGAATGCGATAAATCGATCGATGATTTCCCATCGCAGTCGGTAAGGGCCCGCGCCAAGTCGGACACACAAGCACTACCCACTGCCAGGGAATCGGCTGTTTTTGGGCGAGTTCCATCACATAGCCCGCCGCGTGTCCTGCTGCAATCACGACCACAGGTTCTGAAAAAACGGCTTGCACAAAGCTGCGCAAACAAGCTTCAAACAAAGCAGGCGTGTAAGACACCGCACTTCGTGAAGAATCGCCAAAACCAATCCAATCGAGTACGAAAACTTGGTACTGATGCGCTAATTGTCGAGCGAGTCCGTGCATCTCGGTGCGACTTGAAACCGAACTCAGCGAAGGCAGCAGCAAAATAGGCTTTCCTTGCCCTTGCACTTCATACACAACCGTTAGCGGTTTGCCTTTCCAACTCCAACGATGCTCGTGAACGCTGCCCCCTGAGTCGTAGGCGTTTTCGGTTTCAGGAGAAGTTGAGGATTCGGCATCGTTTGCCGTGGAGTAATCGCTCATCGTGTGTCCTCGCGCAACAATTATTCAGAACCATTATTGTCCAATAAAAAGGGTAGCCTGTCGTTGCACGAACAAACTACCTAAAATTGGATTGGATATGAGAAACAGAAACTTAGTCAGCAAGGTTATTTTGACGACGACGGGCAATCATGCCAACCGCGCCTAGACCGAGCAGCGAGAGCGCGATCGACGGCTCAGGCACTTTTTCGCCTTTGAGCACGCGCAGGTTTTTCTCACCGACATCAACCACGACGACAACATCATTAAAGTCGCGGTCAGAGTTTTCGTTTTTGCCGCCGACTGCACCTTTTGCACCGTACAAGTCTTCAAAGCCGAGCAGAATATGGCTCTTTCCAACCGCATAAGCAACCGTGTGCTGAAGCTTGTCTGCGTTCGAGGCGGTTTGAGTGCCGAAAATGTTGGCGTTGTTGCCGCGATTGAGACCATCGGCTCTGAGCCAAAAGTCAAGCTGAGATCCGCCTTTGACTTCGCCGAGTTTTACGGTGTCGCCAAGCTTTAGGGCATTGCCGCCCCAATCTCCGATGCATCCTCGACCCGAACAAGAAATGTCGTTGAAAATCAAATCAGACGCTTTTGTGGTGCCTGTTGACGTGTAAGCAAGCTGGTTACGGTAGCCTGCACCCTCGTTGATAAAAGAAACGCTGACGTTGTGTGAAAACTTAAGCTTTAGCATCGAAGGATCGAGCAGAAACTGTCCGCTATCGGGAATTTCGACGCGCTCTTTCTGGACGTATTTTTGATAGAGAGTGTCATCGAAGCCTACAGCGCTTTTGCTATAGATCGTGGGCTGTTTCCAAGAACTGCTCCAGGTAAAAGCGGATGCAGCAGACGCTTGAGCAAAGCTTGCAGTCAGGGTAGCCGCCGCTACTGCGAAAGTGGATAAAAGTTTTAGGTTCATGACAGTCAAAATGAAGTGCAGCTAACTCTAGAAATCAATGCGCCCAACTGCTGTCAGCACTGAAACGCATGTAACTTTTAACACTTCTAACAAACTTATTACTGAAGCACCAGAGCAATTTCCGTTTCTTGGTGCAGTCTTTATCGGGTGAGCTTTGTGGCTGAGTTTCTACGGAGATTAAACGAGTAAGGTTTTAGGGTAGTTCAGATTAAATCGATCGCTTCCTCAGTTCTACCCAGAAAAAATAGCGACATTCAGGATTAATACCGATCGATTTGATAATCTTCCTGCTAAGCTTCGCGTTAAATTACAGAGAAATCAAATTGTAAAACCGACAAAATTCTCAGTATCAATCCGGCTTGGAATGGGCAGAACGTTCTAATTGAGTTAACGGTAAGCTCAGCGTGAAACAGCTTCCACGATCGGGGCTTGATTGTAGCGTGATGTCGCCGCCAAACAAACGGGCAAATTCTCGCGACAAAGCGAGTCCCAGTCCGCTCCCGGTGTCGCTGCAATTAAGTTGATTATCAAGCTGTGTGAACGGTTGAAATAATTTCGCTTGGTCAGATTCAGAAATTCCAATTCCGGTATCCATTACGGCAAAATTCAGCATGTCTTCAGTCGGCGTGACGCGCAGCGTCACAGAACCAGAATTAGTGAACTTGATAGCATTCGAGAGGAGATTCAGCAAAATCTGTTTGAGACGACGCCGATCGACCTTTACTGGTGTATCCGCTTCCTGAATTTCACAGCTTAGCGCTAATCCTTTTTGTTGCGCTCGTTCTTGCATTAATTCAATGCACTCCTGACACAGGTCTTGAACGTCGATCGCTTCTAAATTGAGATTTTCTCGACCCGCTTCAATCCGGGCTAAATCAAGAATGTCGTTGATTAGCGTCAGCAGATGATCGCCAGAGCTATGAATCACTCGCACGTATTCACACTGTCGATCGTTGAGCGCTCCAAAATGCTGTTTGAGCAACACGCTAGAAAATCCGAGAATGCTGGTAAGCGGCGTGCGAAGTTCATGGCTCATATTGGCGAGAAACTCGCTTTTTGCGCAGTTTGCCGCATCTGAAAGCTGTTTGGCTTGCGCTAATGCTTGCGTGCGTTCTGCAACAAGCTGCTCTAAACGCATGTAGCTTTCGGCGTTGTAAAGCGCGATCGCCGCTTGCTGCGAAATCTCTTCGAGAAGCTGAATTTCTGACGACGTGAAGTGCCGCTCAGACGTGGTGGTATGCAGCGCTAAACTGCCAAAAAAATAATCGCGAATAAAAATCGGAACGTGCACGATCGAGCGAATCTGCGCCAGCTCAATTAATAAAGCTCGCTTAGGCGGATGCGGCAGTAATGCATAGTTGCAAGATTGAAACACTTCATGCTGCCAGCGATCGGAATCCACATCGGTTTGGGAAAACCAATCGGATAAAGACATCTCTTGATTCAGCAGCGATGAAATGCGAGAATGCCTTCGCCATTCAGTTACGACTTGAACCTGCTCGGTGCCCAGCTTCCAGAGCACCACGCGATCGACGTTAAAATTTTCTCCGGCAAGCTGAACAATGCGCTGCAAAACGGCATCCGAATCTAAGCTCGAATTTAGCGCCCGACCGATTTGCTTGAGCAAGCGTTCTTGTCGAGCTTGCTGCTCGATTTGAAGCAAAGCCTGCATTCGTCGGGTAATCGTGGCACCGAGCAGCAGCGCGGTTTGCGAAACTGCCAACATACAAAATTGAAACGTTGCTAAATCTAGTCCAAGCTGCGACGATCGGAGTCGCAGGGATTCGAGTGCGCAGGCACCAAAGTTAATGATCAAAACCGTTAGCGTTGCAGCCCGAAATCCGTAGCGCACGGTAATCCAAATCATCGGCAGAAAGCAGACGTACAGAAAATGCGTGTAGCCTTGAAAATCTGACCGAAACGCCAACCACGTTCCAAGCGCAAGCGCAATGGCTTCGAGGCTTCGTTCGAGCAATATTTGCAACGGTGGTAACCGAATCAATCGCTTTGGCTTTGTAAACTGCTCAAGCCGTGCTCGAAACCACGGCACAACCCACACCAACAGAAACGGTGCCAAAGCAACAATTCCAATGCTATGTCCTGCCCAAAAGTGCAGCGATCGTACTCCCCATTCTGACCAGGGAATGACTCGAAGTAGCGAAAAATTTGTAATCGTGCTGAGTGCAAACAGCAACGGAGCCAACAACGATACAAACACAATAAAATAAATGACATCGCGAAGCCGACGCAACCGATTATCAAATCCAACATGGTTAATTAAGAAAGCGCTAATACTTCCGTAGATAACTAATTTTGAGATTGCATAGCTAATTACTGCGATCGCTGGTAAAACTACTGGAGGCACAAGCAATCCATCAATTATCAATGGAATCAACAACGCTGGAAGATATCGTAATCCAAATACAAGCAACAATACAAAATCAAGCGCAGCAGGTGGATAAAACAACACCACTTCTGGAGCAGTTTCATAAGACAACGTTACTTTATCAAGTGTCAGCCAGCAAAGTGTGTAGATTACTAAAACCGCGATCGTGTCCCACGGTTCTGACCGCGATCGAGAAGCGTTGCGCATAGATACTGGACTCGATAATGTACTACGTTGATGCACCCCTTCTTATCGTCTAGGAATACATGATTTTTTAACGCAATTGATTCAAAGTGTAATTCCACGCGCGAGAGAATTGTTTGTCTTAATCGAATTTAGCTGCCAACTTGGTTTAGCTCCGTAGGTAGAGATTTCCTTTAGCAGAAACTGAAACAATAAAAGCCTAACCGCCAAATTAATTTGAGTTAACCCTCGTTTTACGCTTAGTTTTATGACCTTCAGCATTTTTGATTTGTTTTGGGTGTTCTTCATTTTTTCATCGCTACAACCGTTGTGGCAGCGTCGTCAGATTGAAACGCGGCGATATCGCACGCTCAAAGATATCGAGCAAAAACGCAACAGCCGAGTTATTTTGCTGGTGCATCGTCAAGAATCGCTGTCGCTGTTAGGCATTCCTTTATCGCGCTACATCACGATCGAAGATTCTGAACAAATTTTGCGAGCGATTCGCTTTACGCCGCCCGATACGCCGATCGATTTGGTGTTACATACGCCCGGTGGGTTGGTGCTGGCAACCGAGCAGATTGCTAGAGCGTTGATTCGGCATCCGGCAAAAGTCACCGTTTTTGTGCCGCACTATGCCATGAGCGGCGGAACGATGCTGGCGCTGGCAGCCGACGAAATTATGATGGATGCGAATGCAGTCTTGGGCCCTGTTGATCCGCAGCTAGGGAACTACCCAGCCGCCAGCGTGATCAAAGTAGTTGAAGATAAGCCGATCGCGGAAGTTGATGACCAAACGCTGATTATGGCAGATTTGGCGCGTAAAGCAATGGCTCAGGTGCAGCGATTTGTGCGGACGTTGTTAAAAGACACGGTTCCAAACCAGAAAGTGAAGCCAGAGAACATTGAATCGATCGTCGAAGCGTTAACGACGGGACGAGTTACGCACGATTACCCGATTACCGTTGAAGAAGCTACGGAAATGGGATTACCGATCACGGTTGGACTGCCTCGCGAGATTTACGATTTGATGGAACTGTATCCGCAGCCTCAAGGCGGTCGTCCTTCGGTGCAGTACATTCCGCTTCCGTATCAGCCGCGCCCGTCTTTGCCGGAGCCAAAAGGAAGACCGCTTCCTGAAGGTGCAAGAGTTCAACGCTAGTCGATCGAGGATTGATCAACAGTTTGGCGATTTGCTGCGATAAAATCGCCAAACCGTTTAGAGAATTCGTTTTTTATCGGCAATTACCCTGGGCGCTTGAGTGGTGATCGGGTGTAAGGTAAAAAAACGGTGTCTCGCGAGTTCGATTTGATTCAATGCTAAAAGCAGTTCTTTTTGACTTTAATGGAATTATTATCAACGATGAGCCACTCCACGAAAAGTTAATCGAGCAGCTTTTAATCGAAGAAAATCTCCGTGCAAAACCGAGTGAGTTTCGCGAATTGTGTTTGGGACGCAGCGATCGAGCTTGTTTGCGCGACATCCTCGAAGCACGAGGACGCAGGGTCAGCGATGAATATCTAGATAGTTTAATTCTGCGCAAATCTCGCGCTTACCAACAAGAACTAAACGCCCTCGAAAAGCTACCGCTTTATTCAGGAATCGAGGATGTCATTTTCAAATTACCGATGTGTAAATTTGCGATCGTAAGCGGTGCGCTGCGGTCAGAAATTGAATTTGTTTTGTCGAGTGCTAATCTGAAACAGCACTTTTCAGTTTTGGTTTCCGGCGACGACCTTAAAACCAGTAAGCCTGCGCCCGAAGGTTATTTACTGGCGATCGAACGCCTGAACGAAGCATTTCCAGATCTCAAATTAACCGCCGCGAATTGTCTGGCGATCGAAGATACATTTGCTGGAATTCAAGCTGCCAAAGCCGCCCGCATTTCTGTTGTTGGCGTCGCCAATACTTATCCGTTTCACATGCTGCAACGCTGCGCTAACTGGACGGTTGATTATCTAAACGATCTCGAATTCGATCGTGTTCTTCGGCGTTACGAAGCCGTAAAGCAATGTTAAAATAGCGCAAACGGGGAGTTGGCGAAGTTGGTATCGCGCTGCGATCGCACCGCAGAGATCAGGAGTTCGAGTCTCCTACTCTCCATTGGTCATTCTTAAAGATTGGCGTTCAGCCTACGGGTTTTGAGCGTTGTAGCTTTAGTAATCTTCAAACTTCTAGATCAGCCTATCATCTATGAATTAACCTCACGTAAGATACGCTGCCCATTCGCGCACTACTGGAGCGGAGCCATACCATAAACCGCTCGATCGTGGAGAATGCCGGACGTGATCCAGCGTGATATTTTTTGCGCCTTCAAGGTGAGCGGCAACGATCGGCGTAATGCCATCGCCCCAAGCCGCGCCTTGTCCACCTGTAAGCTGATAGCTTTGATACGCCAGCCATTGTCCGGGTCGTCGTGCGCCGTAAATCGCTTTGCCTGCAACGCAAACGTAGTTCACGTCTGGATAAAATGCACCCGGATAAGTTGAATTCACAAAGTTGATGTTTCTTAATGTCCAACGTTCGTAGCTGGTGTGCGGTGTGCCTAGCGTCACTAACGTTGAAACCCACTCATGCGCATTCCAGCTTAAAGCCCGATCGCCGATCAAGCCATGCGCATCATACGCCGCCTCTCCTAGATAAATCCGCGAAATCCATCCGCCTGCGGAGTGCCCAACCAGATTAATTTGCTCAGATTGATGCTGTTGCCGCACGTCTTGAACGGTGCGATCGAGCGCTTCTAAAATTGGCAGCACCGATCGCCCGCCCAACGTCGGAAACCAGCTTCGTTTGGTTAAAGGAACAATAACCGTTGGAAATCCTAATTGGGTTAGCGTTTGCTGCATGTCACGATACTCGATCGCGCCTGCAAGATACCCCGGCAAAATCACAGTCGGCAATGACATAGCAGCAACCGTAACGTTTCTTGTAGGATCTTAAAGCATTTCTAGCTGGACTGTTTTATGTCTCTTGCTCCCTGGCGATCGCCGCTCTCTCGTGCGCTGCACCGCAATCGATCTCTGCCTTACGCTCGTTATTTTCAGCTTGCTACGATTCGCCCGAACGGGAGACCTGCTAATCGAACTGTTGTATTTCGCGGTTTCTTCGCCGATACAAATCAGATTATCGTTGTCACCGACGATCGCAGCGAAAAGCCTGAGCAAATCGAGCATTCTCCGGATGCAGAAGCGTGCTGGTACTTTCCAAACACGCGCGAACAGTTTCGCATCGCAGGCAGTCTTAAACTGGTTCGCGCAACCGATCCTGATCAAGCTTTGCAAAAAGCGCGACAAGCGGCTTGGCAAGCGCTGTCAGACAGTGCCCGGATTCAGTTCGCTTGGGGTCATCCCGGACAGCCACGCTCTGAAGTTAGCGCGTTTTCACCGCCGCCGCCCGACCCTGATCAGCCGCTTCCGCAGTTTTGCTTAGTGTTACTTGAACCCGTGCAGGTCGATCACCTCGAGCTGCGCGGTGATCCTCAGAATCGCTATCAATATCAGCGCGACGAGCAAAACCACTGGACAATGCAGGAAATTAATCCTTAAGGATTGTTTGAATCTTGGGGTTGCGCAGCTTGAGGCTGAGCTTGCGATCCTGGCTGCGATTGCACCGAGCGTTGAGGGTTTTGAGCTTGAGAAGGCGTACCGCGAAAATCAAGCTGCAACGTTCGCTGTGCGCCATTGACGATCGTAAAAGTTTGACCGCTTGCCAGCGCGAATTCGTTGTCTTCGGGCTGAATGGTATAAACGCCACCGTCTAGCCGCGTTCGCAGCATTCCTTCACGGTCAGTTTGAACTCGAATCGTGCGATCGCCTGCGATCGTTTTGATTTTGAAAGACCCTCTATACGGACGCGGCTTACAATCGTCTGCGGGTGCGACGATCGAGCAAATCGGGGTAAGCGTAATTTGCGCCGTTACGGTACCAAACGGCTGGGTCATGTCTGGAATTTTGCGCAAATCCGGCGTTTTCGGCTCGTTATCAGGATTGGCAACATACGCACCGGGCATCGGAACCGGATCGATCGGAATTCGCCGCCCTTTTCCGCCGGGTTGCGAATCTGAAAACCACGGATTTGAGGAGGTCGGCTTATTCCGAAACCAGGGATTTGACGAAGCGGGCTTCGGTGCCGATCGATTCGAGCTGCCAATCTGAGATGGGGTGGCGATGCCTGGGGTTGAATCGGTGGGCTGCAATTGCGATGGGGCACTGAGCTGCGGTCGGGTTTGGGCTTGCTGAGACTGAAATTGCGTTTGAGAATTTAGCCATCCGCTCGCTTGAGGAACCGCTAACCCTGAACCCGCCAATCCAGCCACGATAAGAGTTGATCGAGTAAAACCAAACATGACACAACTTTTTAACAGCTTTATGCATTAGGTTGTATCACACTTGCTTGCGTGATTAACCGGATCTCTGGGTTTCTTGATGAAAGCTTCAAATGCGGAAATTACTCTAGCTGCTGAATTAATCCGTCGCCTTCGATGCGCAATCGTCGCCCGCGCCAAAACGCTTCGCGCCCAACTGCGCCAAACATCCAAACCGTTAAACTCAACGCATCTCGCAACGGAATCGCCCAAAACCAACGCAACAGTTTCGGACTGCCCACGCTGAATGCGGCGATCGCCGCTTGAGTATAGCGAACGATCAACGCCACGATCGACAGCGCGATCGTCCAAGATTCAAATTGCGACATCAACAGCAACGGAGCGCAAAACACAACTCCGTAGCAAAAAATCATAGTGTAGTAAACAGCACCCCGGTTAAATCGAATTGTTCGCGCCCAACGCAGCTCACGCTGGAATAATTCAGCAACGGTTTCTTTTCCGGTATCCGATTCAAGCACCAGATGCGACAGTTCAACTCGGTATCCGGCTTGAGCCGCGCGTTTGCCTAAATTGTAATCTGAGCCGATGCGGTTGAGTTGCAGTCCGCCAAACTTTTCGAGCGTGGTTTTGCGGGTTGCTATCGTAACGCCGATTGCAAATCGCAGACCGTGATCAATCGATCGAGCAATCAGCGCACTAGGAATGAAATCACAGCAGCGTCCAAGCGATGCCAATGCTGCTCCTAAAAACTTTGGATCGTGTCCCACATAAGCGCAGGTGATTACATCGGCTCGATCGTGCACGATCGGCGTCACGATTTGATGAATGTAATCTGGTTTAACGCGAATATCACTATCAACAAAAATAAGAATTTCGTGCTGGACTTTCTCAAGTAAATAGCTAAGCGTACTATCTTTGTGGTTTATGCCCCGCGGCGGCAATCCGGTAAAGACCGAAACGCGATCGGGGTACTGTGCCGCAAGCTGACGCAAAATCGGAACGGCCGGATCACTCGGATCGACGACGCCAAATAATACTTCGTAAGCAGGATGATTTTGAACACAAAGCGACGTCCAGTTTTCGATCGCGCCTTCATCAAGACCGCAAATTGGAACTAGAATCGAAACGGGTTGCGCGATCGAAGAATCAATCTTCGGTTTAGCTGCGAAAAACTGATAGCTAAACCGTGCGCAAGCCAAATAAAACACGACCGATCCGAGAATCACGATCGCGAGTAAAGTTTCAATCAGTATCATTTTCACAAGTCAATACTGTCTATAAACCATTAGACGTACTGCTACAGTGACAGGTTCAACCAGGATTAACGTCTATCTTGGATCATAAAAAGTCGGCTAAAGCAATGAAACGGGTATCGCTCGAAACAACACTCCTTTACAAAGGCGGCAGTTCTTCGAGAATCGTGAACCGGATGTGATTGAGCGCAAGATCGCCGATCGACAAATCCGCCAAATCCCCGACCGGGATTCCTTGACTTCTCAGCGATTCAAACGAAATTCCTTTGCCAATTTCCGCGTGATACCACGGCAACCCCATAAAAAAGCGAGTTGGATAAGGGCCGCGTTCGCCAATGTCATCGGGGTTTGACTCCATTGGCAACCAGCCAAAACCGGGAATGTAAAACTCAATCCAGACGTGGTTGAAATCAGGTTCAAGCGGGATATTTTGGCGATCGGCAAACGGCGGACATTTGTATCGCCCCACTGTCCGACAGGCAATGCCGTTTAATCGTGCTAACGCCAGCAAAACGCCTACATATTCTCCGCACGAGCCGATTCCACGCTCTAAAACAACGTCTGGAGAATCGATGTGTGGCTTGATGCCGTAAGACAAGCGATCGTACACGTAGTTGCGAATTTTTAGCATCTTGCGCAGAATATTCGTTTCAGTGCCGA
The DNA here is from genome assembly GCA_964250455.1 of uncultured bacterium. GTDB lineage: Bacteria > Cyanobacteriota > Cyanobacteriia > Leptolyngbyales > Leptolyngbyaceae > CAXUFL01. The sequence goes on along the minus strand of CAXUFL010000024.1, from coordinate 31,694 downwards.
TCGCCGTTCGAGCGGCTTGCTGAATCGACGGATGATTCATCGCTAACTCATCGTCATCGACTAAATATCGCGTTCTAAATTCTGACTCTAACTCAGGAACTTTGTAAACGTCATCAAACGTAATTTGATATCGAATTCCCCGCACTTCAATTAATGCTTTCCAACCAAAAATATGACGCTCTTGCGAACTCAATTGATTAAATCGAAACACGGCAACTCGTTGACCGTCCTGAACTTCTTCAACAAACGGTACGCCGATCGCTTCGACCGATCGCACCGTTTGACGATGCGTTTCGGCAGGTAACGCAATTCGCCATTCTAAATTTTTGAGATCCACTTCATCGAGCGGCAATAGCTCCTCGACGTAGGACATTTCAATCAAATAGCCGTTCGATAAGGTGTAGCGCTCGGTTGAATTGTAGTGAAAATACAACGGATGCACAAACGTGCGATCGCGATACGCTAACTCAAAGCTCGGATCAGCGTTGGGATTATCGCGAATATACGCTTCTTCACCCGCATAAGCCACGTACAGCGTTGATTCCACAAACGTCAATCCTGTGGGATCACCAAACGGCGTCATAATGCTGAACTGTAATTCTCCGGTAGCGCGATCGAGACAATACACGGTTTCTTCGACGCGATCGCACAGCCACAATTCTTCACCCCGGACGGTTAAACTCGTCGAACCGACTCCGGGCAAGCCAAACTGCGTAATTTTTCGCCGCGTCTCGCGTTCATAAATTTGCACATAGCCTAACTTCTGAGACGTCACATAAATCGTGGATTCCCACACGCCGACGCCATCGGTTTCATACGGCAACGTTACAAACAACTGCGGCGTGAAATCATCAAAGCGGCAAAAATAAACGCTATTATCTCTGGTAAACCAAAGGGTTTCATTCCATACCGCAAGCCCGATTGCATCGATAAAATCGGCGGTATTATGAGGATTAAGCACGATCGTGTTATCGGTGAGCGGATCAAGCTGAAGAACGTATCCCCGCACACGATCGAGGGCAATTAATCGATTTTGCCAAGCGGCCAGCCCGGAAAGCGCATACGCCCCGATCGGTCGAATGGTTCGCTGCGCTTTGTGCCTCGGAGAATCCCCCGTTGCGTCATCCATCTGCTGCCCAGAAACGCCAGAATCAAGCATTCAGAATTCCAACCGTGAAAAGTCAATACCTCTGATTCTAATAAAAACTATCCACTGATGAATGTATAGCAGCCATCGCTATTCAATAATCCGAACACTGTCATGGTCTTTTTGTTATGACTCGTCGTGCCCTCTTGCTGGTCAACCGTCACTCTCGCAAAGGACAACAGCAACTCAATGCTGCGATTCGTCAGCTAAAAGCGTTGGACTTTGAACTAATTGAAGCCGATATTGACAAGCCCGATCGCTTACCGCACACTATTCGGCAACATCAGCACCAAGTTGATTTAGTCATTGTCGGCGGCGGAGACGGGACGCTGAACGCGGCGGTTGAAGGATTGGTTGACACTCAGCTTCCGCTTGGAATTTTGCCGTTAGGCACGGCAAACGATTTAGCGCGTACCCTCGGCATTCCGGCAACCCTGCCCGAAGCTTGTCGAGTGTTAGCGGCGGGAAAAACGCAAGCGATCGATCTCGGCTGGGTGAATGGAAAATACTTTTTCAACGTAGCCAGCATGGGCTTGAGTGTGCAAATCACGCGCAACCTTACCAAAGAAGTCAAACGGCGCTGGGGCGTGTTTGCGTATGCAGCAACGGCGATCAAAGCGCTGTTGCGAACGCGGCAATTTGAAGCAAAGATTGTTTTTGGCGATCGCACTGAGATTGTCAAAACCGCGCAGATTGCAGTGGGGAATGGGCGCTACTACGGCGGCGGCATGGCGGTGGCTGAAGATGCCGCGATCGACGATGAGCGGTTAGATCTCTACAGTTTAGAAATCGAGCATTGGTGGCAAATGCTGTTTGTGCTGCCTGCGATGCGGCGCGGAACGCACGGAAAAACGTCCTGGGTGCAAGTGTGGCAAGGAAAGGAATTCTACATTTATGCTCACAAACCGCGTGCTATCAATACCGATGGTGAAATTACAACCGCAACGCCAGCTCATTTTCGAGTGATGCCAAAGGCGCTGTCAGTTTTGGTGCCTTAGATTTCGTCGTCGGGCGCGATGCCTAGATAGAGTTGGACAAACTCACTCGCGGCGATCGGGTTAATCGATCGTAGCGACCAATACATCTGAACAACGACCTCAGCGAGGGGGTCGCGTTCTCCGCGCAACCAGCGACTAAAGTTTGAGCGATTCACGCCCATTAGTGCGCTGAGTTGATATTGGGTAATTCCGTGAGTCTCTAGCACTTGTTTAAGGGCGTTCCCGGCTTTGGACATTGGTTGTCATAATTGAGACCGCCTTTATTATGCAATAGAAAAAATACTTGGCAATCCGTGGACAGGGCATTTATCGTCAAAAAACAATTGAAATTTTGCTGATTTTAGAGCGATTTAGCACAGTATTAAAAATGCTTAGTGTGATTTTGTAGCTTAGAAATCAATTTTTAGCGAATCGAGGGTTGGTAAAGTGGAAACGATCGGTCTTTAAGTGCTAATCATGAGCCGTTGCCGATGTGGAGTGTTGGAAGGGTGAGCGGGCGATCGAAGCCGAGCGTTCTAATACCCGCTCCAGAAATTCTCGCTACTCGGTGTCGCGATCGTTCGGAGAATAAGACATCAACCCGATCAATTCGCAATGTTCCACTTCATTAACAAACGCAAGCCCTGAAAAAAGTGCCAGAATAATAATCCAAGCTGGAATCGCGGGAGCAAACGCGTTAAAGTATCCGGCAAAGGCTCTTGAAAGCGTTGCCATCGCGACAATGCAGGTGCAAAACATCAGCCAACCAACCAGCGTTGAAAGCCAATCGGTGCGAAAGGCTCGTTGCACAAACGCAGCAACGCCCCCGCTTTGCGAAAATCGGCTGCCCAATTCGGCATAGCTCAAGGCAGTAAGGGCGGCAACTATCATTGCGATCGCAAACGACGCCCAAACTAAACCGCCTAAAACACCCGCGATTTTGCCGATTACGGTATAAATTCCAGCACCGAGAATATGTCCTACGCCATAAATAACCAATGTTGGCAATCCAAACACGCGCTTGAGCGAATCCGCTTCGGTTTGATCCATAGGGTTGCTCTAGGATTTTGTTCTGCAAGCTTTATTGTCGTTAATATGCGGGTCTGTTTCATTTATTGAGAGCATGTAACGTTTCAAAATCTTTGAATGATTGTTCTGCACTCAGAATTACAATCAAAACTTAAAGCGTTTTTTAATTGAATTGAGCCTTAGATTAAACTTTCTAAAATTGATGATTCGGGTTCAGTTTCCAACGGTGCGATCGATTTCAACCGCCGAATTCGATCGCTGGCTTAACGCACCGCACTCGACTCGTTTAATCGTGCTTGATGCCCGAACAGAACCTGAATTTGAAATCAGCCATTTAGCAACCGCACAACGCATTGATCCCAATCATCCCGATTGGAGTCAGCTTGCAACGGTGCCAAAAGAAACGCCGATCGTCGTGTATTGTTCGGTCGGATACCGCAGCGCTCGCATTGCTCAACAGCTTCAGCAGCAAAGATTTACAAACGTGTTGAATCTTGAGGGCAGCATTTTTCAATGGGCAAATGAAGGACGATCGCTCTACAACGCTGATCAGCCTGCTCAATTTGTGCATCCGTATGACGATCGCTGGGGAAAATTGCTGAAACCGCAACGTCGAGCGCCATTACCATGATTTCAACTGAGCCAAATAAACGTCGAAATGATTTAGATTGGCTTCGAGTTTTTGCAGTGGGGTTATTAATTTACTTCCACACGGCAGCCGTTTTTTATCAAGGTAGTCTAGGTGAGTTTTATGTCACCAATGCGGCGAAAAGTTCTGTTATGAATTTTTTTATTTTAGGGGTGCATCAATGGCACATGCCGTTATTTTTCTTCTTAGCAGGTGCGGCAACTTGGTTTTCTTTGAAAAAGCGATCGATTCCTCAATATTTAAATGAGCGAGTACAAAGATTGCTAATTCCGTTTATATTTGGAACGCTAGTTTTCGTTCCACCACAAGTTTATTTTCACTTATTACAGCAATCAAGATTTGAAGGATCTTACTTTAAGTTTTATCCGCAGTTTTTTAATGGAATTCGCCCTAATGGAAATTTTGAATGGGCACATCTTTGGTTTGTTGTGTATTTGTTTGTGTTGTCGATCGTAGCGTTGCCGATTATCACTTACTCAAACAAAGTATTGAATGAAATTTGGCGATCGCGACTAATTCAATCGTTAGAAAACAATAGCGCAATCTTTCTTTTAGCATTACCTTTATCTCTAGTTGAAGCCATTTTTCGACCAAAATGGCTTGGATTTCAGAACTTGTATGATGATTGGGCTAACGTTTTATTGTATCTATTGTATTTCATTTACGGCTATTTTCTCGGTGCAAATTCTCATTTTGAAGCAATGCTCGATCGTGCTAGTAACTGGATTTTATTGAGCGCGATCGCAAGCATGACATTTTTAGCAATTTTATGGATTAGAAATGCTGTTCCTAGTCAAGGTTACTCCGTTCTTTATATGAGTTATCAAGCCTTTCGTGGCTTAAATTCTTGGCTATGGGTGTTAGCGCTGTTAAGTTTGGGGCAACGCTATTTTCGGTTTCGTAATTCTGTTTTGAATTATGCAAGCGAAGCGGCTTACCCGTTCTATATTCTTCATCAAACGATCATTGTTGCAGTGGCATTCTACGTTGTGCAATTAAATGCAGGAATTACCGCAAAGTTTTTATTAATCAGTACTGTAGGATTGTCTTTAACGTTGATGATATATGAGTTGTTTGTGCGGCGAATTCCAGTTCTACGATCGCTTTTAGGAATGAAATAGAATTATGCATCACGTTTCTATTATTATTCCAACGCTAAATGAATGTGAAAGCTTAGCGCAGACGTTGCGATCGCTCACCGTGCTTGATCCGGCTCCATCGGAAATCATTATTGTTGATGGTGGAAGCAGCGATCAAACTGTAGACATCGCTAAACAAATCTCTGTTGATTTCCCGATTTCAATGCAAATTCTAGACTGCGATCGCGGTCGATCAATTCAAATGAACAAAGGCGCAAAACAGGCGATCGGTGAAACGCTTTGCTTTCTTCACGCTGACACTTCGATGCCGCACGACGCGATCGCGCTAATGCAGCAAACGCTTGAAGATGACTCGATCGCGTGTGGTGGATTTATTTCAATTATGGTCGGTGCTTGTAAAACCCGTTGGGGAATTTCGCTGCACAACTTTCTTAAAACTTACTATGCGCCGTTAATTTTTCGCCCGTATTCATTCGTCAAAGGACTCCGATTACTGTTTGGCGATCAAGTTATGTTTTGTCGCCGCAATGATTTTTTAGAATGCGGCGGTTTTGATGAAGCTTTACCGATTATGGAAGACGGTGATTTGTGTTTGAAGCTATCTAAAAAAGGACGAATAAAGCTAATCGATCGCATCGTACAAAGCTCCGATCGACGAGTCAATCGGTGGGGAGCTTGGAAGGCAACCGGAATTTACTTATACATTGGAATTCTTTGGGGTTTGGGCGTTTCAACCTCGTACTTGAAGCGATTTTACGACGACATTCGTTAAGCCTCAATTTCTGCTAGTTCTAACCAACGTTCAGTTGCTGTTTCAATTTGTTGATCTAAATTTGCAAGCTGCTCGGTTAGTTTTTGCAGTTCGCTAAATCCTTCGGGCGGTTTGCTGTAAAGCGTGTGCTCGATCGAACTTTTCTCAGCTTCGAGCTTAGGAATTTGAGTTTCGAGCGTTTCGAGTTCGCGCTTTTCTTTGAACGAAAGCTTGCGCGGCTTTGTTGAAACAGGCTTAGAAACCTGGGCTTTTGGTGCAACAGGTTCGGATTTTGTTTCGGGTTCTTCTTCGGCTTTTTTGTAATCGAGGTAAAGCGAGTAATTGCCTGGATACTGACGAACTTCACCGTCAGATTCAAGGGCAAAAATACGATCGACCGTTCGATCCAGAAAATAGCGATCGTGCGAAACCACAATCACACAGCCGTTGAATTCTTCGAGATATTCTTCTAAAACCGCCAACGTTTGCACATCTACATCGTTTGTCGGTTCGTCGAGAATTAAAACATTCGGTGCACTCATCAAAACGCGCAACAGAAATAATCGGCGTTTTTCACCACCTGATAATTTATGAATCGGCGAATATTGTTGATTCGGTGGAAACAAAAATCGCTCTAACATCTGCGAGGCAGTAATAATTTCGCCGTCTGCTGTTTTAACGAGTTCTGCAACATCTTTGAGATAATCAATCACTCGCTGATTTTCGTTGAGCGCTGTTTGCAAGTCTTCGGAATGCTGATCAAAATAGCCGATGTGAATCGTGCTGCCAATCTCGATCGAACCTGCATCCGGCTCAATTCGTCCGACAATTAAATTCAATAACGTTGATTTTCCGGCACCATTTCCACCAATAATTCCAATGCGATCGTCTGGATTAAATTCATAGTTGAAATCTTTGATCAACGTGCGATCGTCATAAGATTTACTCACATGATGGAGTTCAATCACTTTCTTTCCGATGCGGCGTCCGGCCGTGGAAATTTGAACTTTTCCTTGCGCTTGCTTAAATTCCGTTTCCTGCATTTCGTGAACGCGATCGATTCGGGCTTTCTGCTTGGTGCTTCTTGCTTTTGCACCGCGCTTAAGCCATTCGAGTTCACGCCGTAAAACGCCTTGATGTTTGCGCTGCGTGCTGGCGATCGACGCTTCTTGCTGCGATTTCTTTTCGAGGTAGTAGGAATAATTGCCGTTATAGCTAAACAAATCGCCGCGATCGAGTTCTAAAATTCGGTTTGTGACGCGATCGAGAAAATAGCGATCGTGCGTGACGAGTAAAACGGCCCCGCGATATCGACTGAGATAGCTTTGCAGCCATTCGATCGAGAGTGCATCAAGATGGTTTGTTGGCTCGTCCATTAATAAAACATCAGGCTCCGACAACAGCGCCGTTGCCAATGCAATGCGTTTTCGGTAGCCGCCCGAAAGCTCACCGACTTTTGCATCTAAATCTTGAATGCCAAGCTTCGTTAAAATAATTTTTGCTTTCGTTTCAAGCTCCCACGCGCCGATCGCGTCCATGCGCTGCGTAATTTGGGACAAGCGATTCATCACGCTATCGCTTTGTCCGTGTGCAAGCTGCTCGGAAAGCGTTTCGTAATCTCTGACCAACGTCATTTGCTCGCCACTATCGGCAAAGACTTGCTCTAAAACGGTACGATCGGAATCAAGGTCGGGCTGCTGGGGTAGATAAATCATCCGGCTTCCCGATGCCGTGATTAATTGTCCTGCGTCGATCGGTTCTAATCCTGCCAGCATTTTAAGCAGCGTTGATTTTCCAGAACCGTTTGTGCCGATTAAGCCGACTTTTTCGTTGGGTTCGATCGTAAAACTCGCATCGCGGACGATTTCTTTGATACCGAAATCTTTTCGGACAGATTGCAGCGTTAAAACACTCATGGAGACTCAACAAATGGCGCTTGATTAACGGTAACATTTGTCGCAATCTGTGGGAGAAGCCGAAAGCCCAAGCAAATATCTCTTTGGAATCGGGAACATTTAACGATCAGACCCTTCAAAACAGAGTAGGCATTGAAAACCGGATGAGTTCGAGCGGCAAAACGTTAAGAACGTTTGAATCTGTTGATAAAGATTTTAGAAATCCATCGATCAGGAGATCCGTTTTGCGATAATCTACAATCTCAAGAGCAAATTTATTAATCTTCCTGTAGATTTTTCCTGCTTAAAGCGTTATCTAAAAGTTTAAATAAATAGATTTTTCGGTAGAAACGGATACAAGTAGTTACGATCGCACTCGCTTCAGGGTTGCGATCCAGATTTGTGTATCGTGTAATACCTGGTTACGGAGATGCTAACTAGACCATTCTTAACAGCAACTGCGCTGCTGCTAGGTTTTAATGTTAATTTTTCCCTGCCCAAATCGTGTTACCGGGACTTGATCTCAGAATTCCTAGAGTAGGTATAAATACTGAAGTAGTCTCGTAGTATATACGTAGCATCTATAAACCAAACGTGGCGCTTTTCACGCAGTTGAGTCGAAATGACCGTCTTGGCAAAAGTTCAAAATTCGATTAAATCTGACTTAGCTCTCCAAAATGAGAAACGAATTAGTGAGAGCCTTTGATTTGTCAATTGAGGCGACCAGACCGTTTGACTTTGTAGGAGGATTGATATGCGAATTGCTCAGATTGCGCCCTTGTGGGAACGGGTACCCCCGCCAGCCTACGGAGGGATCGAGCTAGTCGTGAGCTTATTAACCGATGAACTGGTGCGGCGCGGGCATGAGGTCACGCTGTTTGCCACCGGGGACTCGGTAACACTTGCAAAATTGGAAGCGGTTCATCCGCGTGCAATTCGGTTAGACAAAAGCGTGAAAGAATATCAAGTCTACGAAACGCTACAGCTCAGTGAGGTGTATCAGCGATCGCAAGAATTTGATGTTATTCATTCTCACATGGGATACGCCGCGCTACCCTACGCGCAATTCGTGAAAACACCGACAATTCATACGCTACATGGCGTATTTACAGCCGACAACGCCAAAGCTTACGCTCGCGCAGCCAATCAAGCGTATGTCAGCATCTCTGATGCCCAACGAGACCCACAGCTCGAATTAAACTACATCTCAACCGTGTACAACGGCATTGATGTGGATAGCTACAAGTTTTATGCCCAACCCTCTGAGCCGCCGTACCTCGCGTTTCTCGGTCGATTAGCACCGGAAAAAGGGCCGCACCACGCGATCGAGATTGCCAAGCGTACCGGATGGCGCTTAAAGATGGCCGGCAAAATTGATGCAGTTGATCAAGCGTTTTACGATACAGTACTCAAACCCAACATCGACGGCGAACAGATTCAGTATTTGGGTGAAGCAAACCATGTCCAGAAAAACACGCTAATGGGCGGAGCCGTCGCAACGCTATTTCCGATCACCTGGCGCGAACCGTTTGGATTAGTGATGGTGGAATCGATGGCGGCAGGAACGCCCGTGATTGCGATGAGTTTGGGATCGGCACCGGAAGTTGTTGCCGATGGAAAAACGGGTTTCTTGTGCCGCACGATCGACGACTGTATCGCCGCATTGCATCGAATCGAGCAAATCGATCGCGTGGCGTGTCGTCAGCAGGTGATCGAGCAATTCAGCGTTGAGCGAATGACCGACGGATATGAAGCGGCATACCGTCAGGTTTTAGGCGAACGCATTTTTAGTAAAAACGGTCGTGTGTTGAGTCTGACCGAAAAACTGAAGTAAGCGAGATGGACGCATAGATCCATCTTTTTTTTGTCTCTTTTACTCAGTCTGGAATTGCGGTGTCAGCCCCTGCTGACGCCCAATTTCACACCGTTCAATTTCACGAGGTAACTTTATGACCTTCACAAACGCCAAAATTCAATCGTCTCCCAGCCGCCAAGCGATCGCGCTGATTTCTGATCACGGCGATCCGGCAGCAGAAATCGGTAAAGAAGAAGCGGGCGGTCAGAATGTTTACGTGCGCCAAATCGGTGAAGCCTTAGCGCGATTAGGCTGGCAAGTGGATATGTTTACGCGCAAAACCGATGCGAACGCGGCAACGATCGTGCAGCATTCTCCGCACTGCCGCACGATTCGATTAACGGCAGGGCCGGAAGAATTTATTCCTCGCGATCGTTTGTTTGAGTTTATGCCCGCTTTTGTCGAAGCGTTTCAAGCGTATCAAGCGAAGTATCACTATCCTTTGATTCACACAAACTACTGGATGTCGGCTTGGGTGGGGTTAGAAGTGCAGAAAACCCACAATGTGCAGTTAATTCACACGTATCATTCGCTCGGTGCGGTGAAGTATCAAGCGGTGCGCGATCGTCCGGCAATTGCCCAAACTCGCTTAAACATCGAACGCCAAATTCTTGAGCAGGCTCACTGCATTGTGGCAACCAGTCCGCAAGAACAAGAAGAGCTACGAGCTTTCGGAGCTTCGCACGAATCGCTCGTTTCCAAAAGTGGGCGAATCGAGGTAATTCCGTGCGGTACTGATTTGGATAATTTCCATGCGATTCCCAAGCTCGAAGCGCGTCAAAAGCTTGGATTTCAGCCAACGGATCAAGTCGTGCTGTATGTTGGACGATTTGATCCGCGTAAAGGAATTGAAACGCTGGTGCGATCGTGTGGGCTAATCAAACAAAATGCAAATCTACGCTTGGTAATCGTCGGCGGAAGTGATGCAGAAAAAGCGGACGGACACGAACGACAACGCATCGAACAGCTAGTTGAGGAATTGGGTTTAACCGATCGAACAATCTTTGCGGGGCGAGTGGGACACGATCGATTGCCGCTTTACTACACGGCGGCGGATGTTTGCGTGATTCCGAGCCATTATGAACCGTTTGGATTAGTCGCAATCGAAGCAATGGCCTGCGGAACGCCTGTGGTTGCTTCAGACGTTGGCGGCTTGAAGTTTACGGTGGTTCCCGAAGAAACCGGATTACTTGTGCCGCCTAAAGAAACAGCAGCGTTTGCAACTGCGATTCAACGCATCCTCAGCGATGAACTGTGGGCGAGAAAGCTGCGAAAACGGGCTTCTGAGCGGGTTCAGCAGAACTTTAGCTGGTCTGGAGTTGCGGTTCAGCTTAGCGATCTGTATCGTCGATCGCTGGCAGAATCGATTATGGGCGCGTCGTTCTTGCCGCCGCATCCAGATTATGCAGCGCGATTAGGCACAGAGTGTCAAACTGCAAAACACGCGACGACCTCAGATTCTTCGCGATCGACGCCTGCGAAATCGTTGACCAAAGTTTCTTAGCGTGTAACCAGGCAAGGGCGATTAAAGAAATCGATCGTCCTTGCTGAACGCTGCTAAACGACGGCGACGATCAATCTACAGTTGACTTCTCCCCGGCTTGAAAGACCGGGGATTCTAAACGGATGCTAGGAGGGAGGCGGTCATCCGTCCCTCTTCGCTCATTTTTAGCTGTCACCCAAATCGAAATTCGGGTGGGACGAGTCAAAGCGCCCCTAGACACTCCATCGAGATTGAATCCGAATGTTGTGCTTACTTTGCGAAGAATATTCGCGGCTCCATTACAATCTGCATTGACGTACCAGTTCATTGCAGTGCGGTACAATCCGCGCTTTACTCGTTTGCCTGACTCTTTCCACCCATCGGGTTTTTCACCAATTGTAGGCAGTTGATCTGAATCAACAAACGACGCTTTTGAGGTGTAGCTTTCCTCAGTTTCGATGAACTCAATGCCGTACTGCTCACACAGTTGAGCAAGCCTGTCTTTTAGCTTGGCTGTCGGAATCTGTACAAATTTCTGGTTTGTTTTGGCTCCTAAATTTGCTTCCTGCTTCTGACCTTTGTTCCAACCAAATACAATCATTCCGATTCGATTCTCAATGCAATGCTTGATTACCAGTCTTGCAGCCTTGTTCACAGCATCACGCATCTGGCGATTACGCTTCTCAGTGATTGCAGCTAACCGATTTGACCAGAAGCCTTGAGGCTTACCGTCCTTGAGTGTCGAAATTTGCTTGTTATACCAGCGATTCAGGCTCTTAACGTGCTTGCCATCAATGATGAAACTGATTCCAGTGTTAGAAACGCAGGTAAGCCAGTTATTGATTCCGACATCAATTCCTAACACTCGATTTGGGTCAACCTCTACGGCTTGAGGCTTAAGCTTGTAGACAAATTCAGCGTAGAAACAACGGTTTCGCGGCAAAATTCGCAATTCTTTGATGTCCTCAAACTTGAGATTTGACGGCATTGGCAGGCTAAAAGCATCAATTTTGAAACACGCCTTCACCTTCATTCCTAACGGAACTCGGATCATCCCATCTTTCAGTTTTAATGATTGTTTTGGGTAGGTCACGACCGTTAATCCGCCTTTGGTTCGGTAGTTTGGCAGTCTTGGCTTGTCTGCAAGCTTACCTTGCTCAAATGCCTTTTTCAGTCTCTTGTAGGACGTGAAAGACTCTGCAACCGTCATTAAGGTTTGTTGTGCGGTTTGCGCCCCTAAAAACTGAAAATGCAGATTGTTCTTGTACTCGTAGTTAAGATCTAACTTAGAAATAATGCGTCCTGTTTTGAAAAACAATTGACGAGCGTAGTAGATCCCACAGTTCGTTAATTTGTTCGCTTCGGTACAAACAAACTGAAGAAACGGAAAAAGCGCTGAATCGTTGATTAAGACTTGCTGACAGCCAAACACTAGAATCACCTCCTTTGTAGTTATTGTCTACTCAAACTACAAACTAACTATCTCGAAATCTGTGAAGAAATGGCTAAGTTATCCGCAAAAGACCTAGAGTATCGACACGAAGGAAACTCGGTTTCTCTCATCAACTTTCACTTTGTTTTTGTCCCCAAACGACGCAAGCCAGTTCTGATTAAGGAAGTCGCTGAACGTGCCCAAGAAATCATCTTCGATATTGCAGTAAAGAACCGATGGCGAATCCTGTCTCTGGCAATCCAGCCGGATCATGTTCATTTGCTCGTTAACGTCAAAGCCACTGATTCTGCTGCTAGTGTGGCTCACAAGGTCAAAGGGAGACTCTCACATGATTTGAGGATTGAATTTGAATGGCTGAAAAAGCTTCCTTGCACCTGGACTCCGAGCTATTTTGTTGGCTCCGTTGGCAATGTTTCGACTGCAATTGTCACAGAGTATATTGAGTCACAGACCGGAAAGTAACAGACGGCTTAAAAGCCGTGACTGCGTTTCATCCCCGGCATGAATGACCGGGGTTCTCACGCTCGAATTTTATAGGGATTTCGGGCATTTTACTAAGCTGTGAGACGGTTGCAGCATGACTCTAACGATCAGCGAAACCCTGGGTAACACGAATCAAGCGCAAGTCTCGGCGCGTCAGTAGCAGTCGTGCGTTTTTGATTTGCCGTAGCCGATCGTTCTGAAATCACATTCACCTGTGATTCCGTTTCCTGATAGATTGAGCGAAGTGCACGCTTTCCGGGGTCAGGTTTGTGGTCATTCCTACGCAACCGAAAATTATTGTTTTAGACGACGATCCAACCGGATCGCAAACCGTACATAGCTGTTTGCTGTTAATGCAGTGGGATGTTGAAACGCTGCGGATTGGCTTAAACGATCAAGCACCGATTTTCTTTGTTTTGACTAATACTCGATCGCTGACGCCCGAAAAAGCCAAAAGCGTGACGCAAAACGTTTGCCAAAATCTCAAAAGCGCGATCGCACTCGAAAACATCGAGGATTTTCTCGTAGTGAGTCGATCGGATTCAACGCTGCGCGGACATTACCCGATCGAAACCGACGCGATCGCTGAGGTGCTCGGTTCGTTTGATGCTCATTTTTTGGTGCCTGCATTCTTTGAAGGAGGACGCACGACCCGCGATAGCGTACATTACCTCAACGTCAACGGAGTTGATACCCCGGTTCATCAAACTGAATTTGCACAAGATTCGGTGTTTGGGTATCACCACAGCTATCTGCCTGATTACGTTGCGGAAAAAACCCACGGCTCAATTCGCGCCGACCAAGTTGAGCGGTTTTTGCTGGCTGAGATTCGCGCTGGGGTGTATGAGCGCTTAATGAATTTGCACGATAATCAATGCTGCGTGGTCGATGCAGAAACGCAAGCAGATTTAAATCGATTTGCAACGGATATTTTATCAACGGCATCACGCGGCAAGCGGTTTTTGTTTCGCAGTGCGGCGAGTTTGCTAACGTCGTTAGCAAAATTAGAGCAACAGCCGATCGCGCCTGAAGCAATGGCGTTATCGGTTCGCGATGGCAAACCCGGAGCGGTGATCGTTGGATCGCACGTTAAAAAAACAACCGAGCAGTTAGATAAACTACTCGAAGCACCGGGAACGGTTGGAATCGAAATTGATGTGGCGCAGCTTGCTAAATCAAACGATGCTCACGCGCCACTGCTCAACGACACGATCGATCAAGTAAACGAAATTCATAACGCCGATCGAACACCTGTGATTTTCACAAGCCGCACTGAACTCACGTTTTCGGATGTGCAAACTCGGCTAGATTTTGGCGAATCGGTTTCTAATTTGCTGATGGATGTGCTGCGCCATTTGCCTTCGGATATTGGCTTTTTGATTAGCAAAGGCGGCATTACTTCAAACGACACGTTGAGTAAAGGATTAGCACTACGGACGGCGCGGCTACTCGGTCAAGTTTTAGCCGGAGTCTCGATCGTGCAAACGCCAGAAAATCACCCCCAATTTCCAAATCTACCAGTGGTTTTATTTCCCGGTAACGTTGGAGATGAAACCGCACTGGCGACGGTTTATCAGCGTTTAAGCCAACGGATCTAACTCTATGGAACGCATCGGTTTTATCGGTCTTGGAATTATGGGCAAGCCCATGACCCGGAACTTGCTAAAAGCAGGCTATTCGATCGTGGTTTACAATCGCAGTCAAACCGCGATCGATGAACTCGTCAATGCAGGTGCGGTTGCTGCAACGTCTCCGCAACAGGTTGCGGCTCAATCCGATGTAGTAATTACTTGTCTTCCTGATTCGCCGGATGTTGAGCGCGTTGTTTTAGGGGAAAACGGCATTTTATCGGGGGCACGAGCCGGAATGCTGTTGATCGACATGTCTACGATCGCGCCTGCAACCAGTCGAAAACTCTACGAAACGCTAAAGCAGCACGAAATTCAAGCGATCGATGCTCCTGTTTCGGGCGGCGATATCGGTGCTCAGCAAGGAACGTTATCGATTATGGTCGGCGGCGAATTATCAGCCTTCGATCGAGCGCGACCAATTCTGCAAGCGATGGGAAAAAATATCGTTCACATCGGCGAAGCCGGAGCCGGACAAGTTACCAAAGCCTGCAATCAAATCGTAGTGGCAATGACGGTTCAAGCCGTAGCAGAAGCGCTGTCATTAGCGAAAAAATCCGGTGTGGATGCGGCAAAAGTTCGGGAGGCGCTGCTAGGTGGATTTGCTCAAAGTCGCGTGCTCGAAGTGCACGGAAAACGCATGTTAGAGTCTAGTTTTGCGCCTGGATTTAAGCTAGATTTGCATCGTAAAGATATGAATATTGTGCTGCAAACCGGACGCGAGGTTGGTTTACCGCTTTTGGGAAGTGCACAAGTTGCCGCCCTGATGGATGCGCTGATCGCTCAAGGTAAAGGAGAGCTAGATAATGCCGCGATCGTCACCCTGTACGAGCAATTAAGCAGAGCCTGTGATCAGCAATAGCGGGTTAAACAGTGCGGGCGTAACCTGAGTTTTAAATAAGAAGCCTAACCCGCCTGGCAACTAAAATCGCCAGGCTCAACCAGAACTAAGGTTGCTATAGATAAATCTTCGCTGTAGACAACCCTTAGACACCTTCAACAAGGCGAAGCCTACGAGTTCTGCTTTGAAGCAGTTGGGGTAAAGCAAACCCGTTCAGCAGTCAAAGCCTGCCCCTTCAGTTTCTCCTGAATGCCAATCGTCCTGACCATGCAGGTGACGATTCTAAGATTGTGACGTTTCGGATTCGGCTAAGGTTTTAAGACGGCTGCGATCGATCCCACAGTAAGCACCGCTCGTGGGCATCGAGGATTGTAGGCTGGGGGCTTCCGGCAAAGCGGTCAGCGCACTCGCGATCGGTTGCGCCAATAACGCAATCAAACAAGAACAACCCGCTAACAGCAATAACTCTAATCGCTTCGTATCCATTCGTTTATCCGCAGGGTGGATGATCATTCTGCTTTGACACGATAGCAAAATTCCAGCACAATGCGTCAGTCCGGTTTCAGAATGCGTAACAATACTGAAAATCCGTCGCACCGCAGCGACAATCTAAATGAATCGAAAATCTAGTTGACGAGAAACAAGAATAGTACTAAATTACTAAAGGCAACCGCGAAGAATTCCTCACGTGCTTGCACAGCCTTAATTCTGTTCCTCGGCTATTCCACTGCACATGATCAAACACTTGATACAGAATGTACAGTCCTCGCCCACATTCGCCTTCATGCGCGGGCAAGTGTTGATCTTCATCAGCGTCACACGCTGGAGCCTGGAATCCCGATCCTTGATCCGAAATAATCCACCAGTACTGATCCGCCGCCATCGAAAACTGAATCAAGATTTTTTTGCCCGGGTCGAGCTTGTTGCCGTGCTTTGCTGCGTTCACTAATGCTTCTTGCAGCCCTAACCGTACTTCAGCCTGCCACCGAGTCGGAACTTTTGACATCAAAAGATCCAAAATCGGAATCAAATACAGCGTTGACGGAAAGCTAACCGTATTCCAATCGTATCCAGCCGGACGAGGAGAAATCGCAATCACTCAAAAAACCTCGTTGCTTTCAAATGGAGCAGATTCAGACTATAACGATCGTATTCGAGCCGAAGTTATAACGCAGATGCAGGATCGTTGAGTTAAAAAGTTGCAGAGGTATTATTAAAACTTGTTATTGCAGCCGCAAGGTCAATTAATCAACCTTTGCGACTGACACAGAACACTGACACAAAACGACAATCAGACACACTGAGTCGCCGTTCTTCTGTATCTACACTATACCAAAGAGCACCTAGAAACGCACACTTTTTTGACATTCTCAGCGCATTATTTGCGGCGATATAAGCTTTGCTCTAACCGTTGAAAGTCTTGCTCTACATCTGCCCACAAGCGCTGATTGTGGGGATCAGTACGGAGAGCCTTTTTCAGGTAAACTCGCGCTTTGTCGTAGTCACGATCGCCGATTAACTGTCGCCCCCATTGGTGATACGCGATCGCTTGCCACTGCCGCACGTCGGGATGATTTGAAAAACGTTGGGCAAGTCCTTCAACCAGCGCGATTGCACGCGGAAACTTTTTCGCTTTAAGGAAATTTTGCAGTTGTTCGTAGGACGATCGCAGCATCTGCTGCTCAGCAAACGAGAGATTTGGCTTGACGGGTGCCGATTCTTTGCGCGTGATCTTGATTGGAGGGGGTTGATCCCCAGAAGCTTTGGCTTCGTTGGGTGCGTCTTGGGCTGCCGGAACGACTGTCAGCAGAAATTGATACGCCTCGGTAATACGGATAAACCGATCTTTAGCGCGTTGATCCCCAGGATTGAGATCAGGATGAAGCTGACGCGCTAAGCGACGATATGCCGCCTTCACTTCCTCGTAAGGCGCTCCGGTTCTTAAGCCCAACAGTCGATAGCAATCTGCAATATTCATTGACAAAAAAGGCAGAACTATTTGAATTCTGCCATTGATAAATGAAGTTTGTGTGACAATCTCGGTTAAATCGTTTCGATCACTCGATCGATCAAGCCATACTCTTTAGCTTCTTGAGCCGATAAGAAGTAATCGCGATCGGTGTCTTTTTCGATTTTCCCTAGCGGCTGTCCGGTACGATCGCTCAAAATCGTGTTGAGCTGATGCCGAACGCGCAGAATTTCTTTTGCTTCGATGTCGATGTCGGTCGCTTGGCTGCGTCCGGTTCCACCCAACGGCTGGTGAATCATGATGCGGGCGTGAGGCAGAGCGACGCGCTTTCCGTTGCTGCCTGCGGCTAAAAGAAACGCACCCATCGACGCGGCAAGACCCACACAAATCGTCACCACTTCAGATTTGATGTGCTGCATTGTGTCATAAATGGCCATTCCGGCTGTAACCGAGCCGCCCGGAGAATTGATATACAGCGAAATCGGCTTACCCGGATCTTCGGAATCGAGATACAGCATCGACGCCACGATCGCATTCGCGATGCTATCGTCTACATCTTGGCTCAAGAAAATAATGCGTTCTAAACTGAGGCGCTGGTAGATATCAATCCACTGCTCGTAAGAGCTACCAGGCAGGCGATACGGAACTTTCGGGGTACCAATAGGCATAGGTTAAAAAAGAGTAAAGGGTTAAACAGATGCGGGGATTTGTTTGGGAAGCTCTTTCGGGCTTTGCAGCACGCGATCGATCAATCCGTATTCTTGGGCAGTTTGCGGCGTGAAATAAAGGCGTCGATCGATATCTTTGGCGATTTTTTCAGCCGCTTGTCCGGTGTTCTTCGCCAAAATCTCAACGAACTTAGCGCGATCGGCGACGACTTTTCTCGCATCGACTTGGATATCAGTCGCTTGTCCACGGCTTAGACCGTACTGCTGCGCCAAAACAATTTCAGCATTCGGCAAGCTAAGACGCGATCCTTTTGTGCCCGACGACAGCAGCATCGCCGCCGTCCCGGATGCTTGACCTAAACAAATCGTATGCACAGGCGCTTTGATGTGTTGGATCGTGTCGTAAATCGCCAAGCTTGCCACGATCGACGACACGCCTTGTCCTTCAATTTCGCCTGGAGAATTGATGTAGACGTAAATCGGCTTCGTCGCATCTTCGGAATTAAGCGACAGCATCAACGCCACCACAAAATTTGCGAAGTTGTAATCGATCGCTTCATCGATAAACACAATGCGCTCAAACGCCATGCGGGTGTAAATGTCCACCCACTGCACATATTGACTACCCGGAAGACGGTAGGGAACTTGCATAAACTAAGGCTCAATCTATGAGGTCAAGGCAGGAACAGGCTTGGGTAGATCTTTCGTGCTTTCAAGAACGCGATCGATCAGTCCGTATTCTTTGGCTTCGTGCGGCGTCAAGTAGAACGTGCGATCGGTGTCTTTGATGATTTTCTCGATCGGCTGTCCGGTATTCTTTGACAGAATTTCGAGAATGGCGCGACGGTTTTCGAGCACTTCTTTGGCGCGAATCTGAATATCGGTCGCTTGTCCACGAGTGCCGGACTTGGGTTGATTGAGCACGATTGTTGCATTAGGCAAACTGGCACGATAGCCTTTAGTGCCCGCCGACAAAATCATCGCGGCAGTCCCGACGGCCTGACCGATGCAAATCGTGTAAACCGGAGGTTTGATATAGCTCAACGTATCGCAAACAGCGAACGCCTCGGTTTCAAACCCGATCGTTTCACCGTTCCAAGACGTACCTGTAGAGTTGATGTAGAACAGAATCGGCTTTTCGGGATCATCGAACTGTAAGTAGAGTAACTGAGCGATGATCAAGCGCGTGACATCTTGGTTGGGGTTTCTGCGATACTCGTCGATCGAATGAAGCGGGCCACCCAAGTAGACGATGCGCTCTTTTAGCATCAACGACGCCAAATCGGGCGGCGGAGTGCGATAGGCGGCATCACCATAATACGACGTAGACTGAACAGCCTGGATGGGTGAATTCATAGCTTACGGTTGGCTTCATAATTGGCTAATCTTTTCTTATAGTAACGTGTGCTGAGACTGACGCAACGCACGCTACGGTAGCGTAAAAACCGAACTGAAATTTTGAATTTTAATAAAGGGAATCGGGCATTACGGAACGCGATCAATCATCGTGTAGTTGTGTAGTGGAACGGTTGTAAATAGTAGCCAAAGTTGCCCGCCGACTAAAATCAGGAGCCATACAAACGAAACCCGCCTTTGCGGATTAAGCGTGAGTTCCAAAGCGTAGTCTGCGCAGGCGGAGTTTGTGGCATTCTAGGCAGTGATCAACCCGTTTCATTCACGCTACCTCACTTCCCCTTACAACATCATGCAAGTTGGCTTGAAATGTGCCTTAAGCGATGCCCATATTGACGCCGCGCAGCCGAATAATCAGCGTCAAGTCGCAATCTCAATTTCAGCGATCCCCGATGCGATCGGTCGCGATGCGCCACTTAATCTGTGTCTGGTTCTCGATCAAAGCGGTTCGATGGAAGGTCGATCGCTGTCTACGGTGAAGCAAGCCGCCCAGCGATTGATCGAACGCCTTTCTCCGGGGGATCGCATCTCGATCGTCACCTTTAACCATAAAGCAAAGGTTTTACTGCGGAATCAGATGGTCGATGATCCGCAACGTTTGCGCGTTCCGATCGAGTCACTCGAAGCATCCGGAGGAACGGCGATCGATGAAGGCTTACGCTTAGGCATCGAAGAAGCGGCAAAAGGCAAAAAAGACGCTATTTCGCAAATCTTTCTGCTAACAGACGGAGAAAACGAGCACGGTGATAACGATCGATGCCTTAAACTCGCTCAAGTTGCAACCGGACATGGCATATCGATTAGCTCACTCGGCTTTGGCAACTATTGGAACCAAGACGTTTTAGAAAAAATTGCCGATGCGGGCGGTGGCGCGTTGTCTTACATCGAAGCACCGGATCAAGCCACAACCGAATTTCGACGATTGTTTGAGCGTGCTCAATCGATCGGGCTAACCAACGCATTTCTCACCGTGTCGCTGGCTGCGGGAACGCGACTGGCAGAACTCAAACCGATTGCCCAAGTTTCGCCAGATGCGATCGAGCTTTCCGTTCAGCAAGACGGGGATCAAGTCAGCGTAAGGCTTGGAGATTTAATGACGGATTCGCCACGCATTGTTTTAGTGAATTTGTATGTGAATCAATTGCCCGAAGGCAGAAACACGATCGCTTACATGCAGGTGCGCTACGACGATCCCGCTTTCAAGCAAGAAGGATTGTATTCAGAAAGCTTTCCGATCGAGATTGCCGCTCAGTCGATTTACCAGCCTGCAACTGATCCCACGGTTCAGCAGCACATTTTAGCATTGGCGAAATACCGCCAAACGCAAATCGCCGAGACGAAATTACAGCAAGGCGATCGGCAAGGAGCGGCGACCATGCTACAAACTGCCGCCAAAACCGCACTGCAAATGGGCGATCGTGGAGCCGCAACGGTTTTACAAAGCAGTGCGACGCAGTTAGAAGCAGGCGGTGAGCTTTCTGAAGCAGACAAAAAGAAAACGCGCTTGGTTTCAAAAACTATTTTGAATTTGGGAGATTCTGAGTAGGCGTGTCAAACTGAACGGTTGGCAAGGCACAAATTTTTCGGGTCAGTGCTGAATCTTGATAGCGCTCAGTTTTCCAGGTTGCAGGAGCACCGATCGCGCTCGTGTAACCGATTTGATTGGTTCTACAATTGACATCCGCATATTGAAACTGAAAAACGCCATTACAAGCCGTTCCACCGTTTCGATTTTGCGTTTGTAAAACAATCAATTGTCGAATATTTTTGTCGCTTCGATTCGGAGTTTCGCTGCGAGACACAATGAATTCTGGATCAGTATAAAACACACAACCGTCACGACTTTCGCGAATGCGTAAACTGTATTTCTTCGTCACAAAGTTGTAGGTTTCTACATCAGGTAAAGCAGCGATTTGCGCCCCGCGCAAATCCGAAGCAACCGCGCTTAAAGATTGACTACAAACGGCGAGAAGAGTAAGGATTGCGATTGATTTGTGCATAGGTGAAAACTACGAAAATACTGCTTGAAGAACTACCAGAATTTAGCGATCGGTGAATCACCAAAATAGAATTCTTTACAACGACGCAAATTAAACCGCTCAAAGTTCCCTGTACAATAGAACTATCGCCAGATCTGCGAAAGTAGACATGTTTGTGAGATCGCACGCTCGTTATTATGGTTCAAATCATTCAGGCTAGTAATCTTAAACTCTATGAGATAGAGGAACGATTCAATCTAAGAGAGATTCGATCGCTTGACTTTTTTCAAGAATGGCAAATTGAGACTCCAGAAATTTCGGATTATGAGAAGCACTATTTAGATAGCGTGCAAGAGGATTTCTTGGGCATCTCTAAGCATCCACTCAACGAGGAAATTGTCAAACTAATGGTATTGGCTCCACTGCTATCTTTAGCTGGACTTTTGCGACCGCCATTTATACCCGAAGCAGAAAAGCCAGTAGAAATTGCTTTAGAAGATGAAGACGAGATTATTCGAGGACGAATCGATATCTTAGTGATTTATCGACGCTTGTGGGCAGTTGTCGTTGAAGCAAAACGTCATTCGCTAAACGTTAGTGAGGGTCTTGCTCAAGCCCTATTTCACATGATGGCAAACCCTGACCATAATCAGCCTGCCTTCGCATTGCTGCTAAATGGAACCGAATTTCAGTTTGTTAAATTAGTCAAGCGAGAAACGCCAGAATACGGATTATCACGGTTATTTTCACTGCGCAATCCGGGCAACGAACTATATACCGTTTTGGGCATATTAAAACACTTGAGAGAAATCGTGCTTCAGTAGGAAAAATTTCCTATTTCTTACTTGCTTTCCAAGTGCCGCCGTACACGTAAAACGGATTATTTTGACTGACTTGATTCCAGCAGTCACGACAAACAAAAATCCACTCACCGGACTCATCGTGCTGAACACGAAAAAGAACAGGAGCGGATTGATGGCAAATCGAACAGGGTTTTTCACGTAGCCGAGTCATAGCGCGTTACACAATTCCTTCAGAATTTCGCATTGAGCCGAAAGTAGACGTCTTTGGTTTTGCAAAAATCATTCGACCCGCCGACGTTTGCAGTGAACTTGTCACCGTTACTTGCAGTTCACCACCGACATAAGAGCGACCCTCTTCTACTACAACCATCGTTCCATCATCAAGATAGCCAATTCCTTGTGCAGGTTCCTTACCCTCGCGCAAAATTTTAAGCTCAATGCTGTCACCGGGAAGATAGCTCGGTCGCATTGCCTGAGTCAAATCGTTCACATTTAAGACAGGAACTTTCTGCACGGTTGCCACTTTGTTTAAGTTGTAATCCGTTGTTAAAAGCGTGCCGTTTATTTCTTGAACCAAACGCACCAGCTTTGCATCAACGGTTTGAATCTCGTCGTAATCCGCCGGATGAATCACCACACGATCGGGAAATGATTCGCGAATTTGATTCAAAATGTCTAATCCTCGACGTCCCCGCACGCGCTTTTGATCGCTCGACGCATCGGCAACTTGCTGAAGTTCTTGCAGCACAAACTGAGGCACCAGTAATTGACCTTCGAGAAAGCCTGTATCAAGCAGTTGCGCGATGCGCCCGTCGATAATGCAGCTTGTATCGAGAACTTTAGTAGAAGCGGGTTTGAGCGTGCCTTCTGCAAGTAAAAGCGTTTCGACGCTGTTGGGATTGATCAAGCGCAAGAGCGATCGACCATGCGCGTCCGCCAGCGAAATGCCCGAGGCGGCAAACATAATGCTGACCACTACAGCAACTAATGGCTTGATAAACGAGAACTCTGGCGGGATCGGCAATAAAAACGTCGGCGCGATCAGCAAATTGGCAACCAGTAGCCCGATGACTAAGCCAACTGCACGACTAAGCAGCGTAAACGCAGGCAGTTGGCGGATCTGTCGATCGATGCGCCGAAAGCTAGTTTGCGCCATTAAGCCAAACGCCAAGCCAAACAGCGCTCCAAAAACGGCGCAAACAAACCGCAACGCTTCTGGGTTGGTCGTTTGCTGCAACGCGCTGCTTGGCAGTGCTTCAATGCCGTGAAAGCCAATCCCTGCCCCTGCTAGGATAAATGAAATGAGAATGATTGCATCAAGCATAAGAATAAAAGCTTGGGGAAGTTCAAGGCTAAATCTAATCAGATTCAACCATAAGTCAACACAATTGCTAAGAAACTGAGGCAAATCAGATTTATCAAGACTAGCAAGCGGCAATCTGAGCGAAATGCGTCAGGCTCAAACACTGAATCGACTTGTGTTTATTATATCTTGCAAGCTTATCTAAATTCTGCTCCGAAATCCTTATCCCATAGGCGGTTTACCTCACCTAAAGACGTAAACTCGGATACAAAAATTAGGGAATTTAGAACAGAAACCAATCTTCGTTTTGATCTGATTAAATACGCTGTGAATCATTCCGTTCAATCGCTTCAATTTAATGCTCCAACTTCGGCATACGTGCATATTCCGTTTTGCCGAAGACGCTGTTTTTACTGCGATTTTCCGGTTTCCGTGGTCGGGGATCAGCGCAACGGAAGCAATTCAGGCACGATCGTGCAGTACGTTGAAAAGCTTTGCTACGAGATTTCACAGACGCCAAATTTAAATCAACCGCTTAAAACGGTGTTTTTTGGGGGAGGAACGCCGTCGCTGTTGGCGATCGATCAGCTTGAGCAAATTCTAACCACGCTTGATCGACACTTCAAAATTGTAAGCAATGCTGAAATTTCAATGGAGATTGATCCGGGAACGTTCGATTTAGCGCAAATTCAAGGCTACAAAGCAGCAGGCGTCAATCGAGTCAGTCTGGGCGTGCAGGCTTTTCAGCCAGAAATTTTAATGGCTTGTGGCAGAACGCATACGGTTGAAGAGGTGTATCAATCGATCGAGTTGATTCACCAAGCAGGCATCGAGAATTACAGTTTGGATTTGATTTCGGGACTGCCGCACCAAACAATCGAGCATTGGCAGTGCTCGATCGAAAAAGCGATCGCCCTTGCGCCAACGCATTTATCCACGTATGACTTAACGATCGAGCCTCAAACGCCGTTTGGTAAGCAGTTTAAACCAGGTGCAACGCCATTGCCTTCTGATGATTCAACGGCGCAGATGTACCGCTTTGCGCGACAAGCTTTGACAAAAGCCGGATACGAGCATTACGAAATTTCAAACTACGCGAAACCGGGGTATCAGTGCCAACATAACCGCGTGTATTGGAAAAACGAATCGTTTTATGGATTCGGCATGGGAGCCACGAGCTATGTGAACGGACAGCGCATTGCTCGACCGCGCAAAACACGGGAATATTACGACTGGATCGAGACGATGAACCCGCAGCAAACTCAAGATTTAGAGCCTTTAGAAGTGATGCTTGATACGTTAATGGTGGGATTGCGATTGGCTGAGGGAATTGATCTCGATCGATTAACCCATCGGTTTGGACAAGCTGCGATCGATCAAGTTTGGGAATGTCTTGAACCTTATTACAAAGCGGGTTGGCTTGAAAGAATCCCAAAATCACTTGATTCAGCCGCTTCAAAACCGAGAATTATACGGCTGAGCGATCCCGAAGGATTTCTATTTTCTAACGTGGTGCTCGTCAAACTGTTTGAAACCTTTGAGCCGTAATTTTCGAGCGTTGCAAATCGGTTCGCTTCATGATTTCTTGATTGAGATTTACATTCAACCTGGGGAATTGGGAAAACTACGCAGGTCGGGCGCTCAGCCTTCCTCACCCCATTTGATAAAGGATCGGTTCATGAATCTGCCAACTTCAGCAGTTCCAGAAGTCAACCTACAAGATAGTGTTCTGCACCGAATTACGAACCGGATTCGACGATCGCTGAAACTGCAAGAAATTTTAGCCGCCACAGTCAGCGAAGTCCGATTGCTCCTGGGAACCGATCGCGTCAAAATCTACCAGTTTCACGCGGATGGAAGCGGGCAGGTCGTAGCAGAGTCAATACACAAAAATCGCTTGCCGTCGCTGTTTGGATTAAACTTTCCGGCAGGAGACATCCCAAAAGAAGCGCGAGAATTATTTGTTCAGTCACGAGTACGATCGGTAATCGATGTTGAAGCAGGCGCGATCGGCTATAGTCACTTTCAAGAACGAGCCGATGGCACAATCAACGCTGAAGACATTCGCTTTCGCCCGCTCGATCCTTGCCACATGGAATACATGACGGCAATGGGAGTCAAGTCCTCGATCGTGGTGCCGATTTGTCATCAAGGCACGCTTTGGGGGCTACTCGTTTCGCACCATTCCGAGACGCGCACGATTCCTGATCAAGATCTGCAACTGCTGCAAGGCGTCGTCGATCAGCTTTCCGTCGCGATCGCGCAAGCCGATTTGCTGATTCAAGCGCAAGAAAAAGCACAGCGCGAAGCAACGCTAAATCGTATTAATAACGTTTTGCACGGACACACGACGAGCGATTTACAAAGCGCTTTAGAAGAAACAGTCGCGGCGTTTAAGGGATCAGGCGGGCGATTGTGCGTCAAATCAGAAGGCTGCAAGCTTAGCGCGTCTACGGTACCCTCGTTTCTAGATTGCCTGCAAATCGGTCAGGTTGAACTCTATACCTGTGGCATACAGCCAGAAATGCCGCCTTTATCGGCTTATCCGCTTGTTGAGCAATACAGCGTTTGGCAAGTGCACTACAGCAACATTCCTTATGACATTTGGGCGGTTTCAAATTTATATCAAGTCGATGCATTACGAAATCTGCAAGCCGCCTTCTACAAAACTCAAATTCGCGGTTTGCTGATGATTCCCCTAGAGTATCGTCAAGTATTACTCGGCTATCTCATGATTTTTCGAGGTGAAATCGAAACCGAAATGCTTTGGGCAGGACGAGTTGAAAACGATCGACGCCAGATTTATCCACAGATTTCGTTTGAGGTGTGGCGCGACACGAAACAAAAACAAAATCCAAAATGGAGCGCGAACGAGTTAGAACTCGCGCAGGCGTTGAGCAAGCAGTTTTCAACGGCAATCTACCAGTATGAAATGCGTCAACAACTGCAAACCCTGAATGCTAATCTCGAATCACAGGTACAAGACCGCACGATCGAGCTACAAGAAGTGGTTGAGCAGCAGCGTGTTTTGATTGAAGTCACTACAAAAGTTCGGCGATCGCTAAATTTAGAAGACATTTTTGCCACAACGGTTAAAGAAGTCAGGGTTGCCTTAGGTGCTGATCGCGTTTGTGTATATCGATTTAATTCACAAATCGACGGAGAGATTGTTGCAGAAGACGTATTGCCAGAGTTTGTTGCCGCGATCGCGCAAAACATTCAAGACAACTGCTTTAAGGAAAAGTACGAAGTGTTGCATCAGCAGGGTCAAGCTTTTGTGGTTGCAAATATTTACGATGCCACCCTAAAAGACTGCTACATCAACACTTTAGAGCAACTCCAAGTTCGCGCTAACGTTGCCGCACCGATTTCAACGCACGATCGACTTTGGGGTTTATTGTGTATTCATCAATGCAGCGAACCCCGCGATTGGAAACCGCTAGAAATTCAGTTTGTCACTCAGCTTGCGACTCAATTAGGCGTTGCGCTTGAACAAGCAAATTTGCTGGCTCAAAGACAACATCAAGCTGAGCAACTTTCTCAAGCGCTACAAGAATTACAGAACACACAAACGCAGTTAATTCAAACTGAGAAAATGTCGAGTTTGGGTCAGCTTGTCGCAGGAGTCGCTCATGAAATCAATAATCCTGTGAACTTTATTTATGGCAATTTGTCGTATATCAAAGATTATGCAACTCAGCTACTAACCGCCCTCAACCTTTACCAGCAATCTGGTGTCATAGATTCAACGATCGCCGAGCAAATCGAGATATTAGATGTAGCTTTTCTGCAACAGGATTTGCCTAAAATTCTCGATTCGATGCAAATGGGAACCGAGCGAATTCGCCAGATTGTGCAGTCTTTGCAGAATTTTTCTCGCTTGGATCAAGCAGAAATGAAGCTTGTAGATATTCATCAAGGCATCGATAGCACACTGCTAATTTTGCGGCATCGATTAAAAGCAAAACCGAATCTCTCCGAAATTGAAGTTGTTAAAAAATACGGAGAATTACCGCTTGTTGAGTGCTTTCCAGCACAGCTTAACCAAGTGTTCATGAATATTATTAGCAACGCGATCGATGCGATCGAGGAGCGCTTCAAAGCGGCAAGTCAAGAAACACCCACGATCGCTATTCACACCGAAATGGTGCAAGATTATGCCGTAATTTGCATTTCTGACAATGGCTCAGGCGTTCCTGAATCGCTTCAGTCTCAGCTATTTGACCCATTTTTTACGACTAAACCAATTGGAAAGGGAACCGGATTAGGGCTTTCGATTAGTTACCAAATTGTGACCGAAAAACACAAAGGTCAATTAATTTGTCATTCTCAACCCAATCAAGGCACTGAGTTTCGGATTACGATTCCATTACGTCAAGTAATCTAACGATTATTGGTGAGTATTTGTTTGGCTTAAATCATGTCGATGTCGCCAAATTTCTAAGCTGATAATGCAAGACATGAGTCAAACAAAACCGACGGCATATCCAGCCATTACATCGGTTAGCTAGTGCACACCAAAATACAATCGGCTAAAGTCAAGATAATTAAAAGCGTGGCGAAACCCATAATCCAGCCTTGCTTTTTTAGATAGCGAGTCGCCAGAAAATAACCAAAAAAGTCGTAAGCCACGATCGATAGCATCGCGTGTCCACTCGGAAAACTCGATAAACTTACGTCTACCACTCGCGCCCACAGTGCCGGACGCGCCCGCTCGAATAAATTCTTGAGCAGCGTGTTGAGGGCGAATGCCCCAAGTCCCGCGATCGCCAACCTAGAATTATCTAGCCAGAGTTGAAGCTGGGCTTTTGTTAAGAACAAAGAATAAAACCTAAAATCCTATAACCCCAGTTTTACACTAGTCATTAGAACGATGAAAACAACTGTCTAAACTGCTCCAACCCGACATAGGAGAATTGCAGTATGTATCGAAGAATTTTAGTTGCGTTAGACCAGTCTGAGCAAAGTCAGCAAACCTTTAAAAGAGCAGTTGATCTCGCCAAAGCTAATGATGCGCGTTTGATGTTGCTGCATGTGATTAGCCCGATCGATGAAGGCTTTCCAACGCCGATTTATCCGATTTCTGATGGGCTGTATCCGATGCACAATGAGCTGTCGATTCAAGCATCACAGAATCAATTTTCAACAACTGAAAAGCTAGGCATCGAAATGCTGCGATCGTACCAATCAAAAGCAACCGCAGCAGGCGTGTGTAGCGAGTTTAATCAAACGATCGGCGATCCCGGTGCCGATATTTGCGCGACTGTTAAATCCTGGAAGGCAGATCTAGTCGTGATGGGGCGGCGAGGACGATCGGGCTTTAGCGAATTTTTGTTGGGTAGTGTCAGTAATCATGTAATGCACCGTGCGGGTTGCTCGGTACTCGTGGTACAAGAAGCGCTTGTAACAGCATGATGCAGTAGATAAAACAGTTCTTGACTTGCGGGCGATTTTATTCAGACGCCTAGCCGTTTAAACGGCTAGGCGTCCAGATGAGCTAAACCCTACCAAAAATCGGGCGAATCTTTTTGCTGACAGTTCCCTTGAAGAGCACTCTAACCGTTAAGACTCGCGTGGAGACCGAATGCTCAACAGCGACAAAAAGCGATCGTCGTGCCGCAGTTCGGCAAAGTCAGCGTTGACTTGAGCGATTTCACGGTATTCTTCCGGGCTGAGTTCGATTGCTTTTTGCAAATGATCAAACGCTAAATCCAGCTTGCCCTGAATGGCATAACAGCAGGCTTTGTTATACCAAACCGTCGCCGTTTCTGGCTTAAGCGACAAAGCGCGATCGTAGCTTTCTAGCGCTGCGTCAAAGTCTCCTAAGTGGTAAAGCGCATTGCCGCGATTTGTCCAAGATTCTTCAAAATCGGGCTTGAATTCTAGCGCTTTATCGTAGCTGGCAACAACTTTGTCAAGGCGACCGAGTTTGCGGAGTGCAAGACCGCGACTGTACCACGCCCAGTAATAATCAGGTTTAAATTCGATGGCGCGATCGTAGCTATTAATGGCTTCTTCGTAGCGCTCTAAATTGCGAAGCGATATGCCCCGGTTGTACCACGCCCAATAGTAGTTAGCGCGATATTTTACGGCTTGGTTGTAGCTGTAAATCGCTTCCTCGTAGCGTTTGAGTTCATCAAGCGCGTTGCCGCGATTGTTCCAGGCTTCGGGAAATCCAGGCTGATACTCGATCGCTTGATCGTAAGACTCGATCGCGGCTTGGTAGCGTCCTAGATGATAAAGCGAGTTGCCTCGGTTGTACCAGGCATCGGGATAGTCCGGCTTCAGATCGAGCGCTGCTTCGTAGCTGAGGATAGCAGCTTCATAGGCTTTCGTCTTGTTCAGATACAAACCTTTCTGGAAGAAAAGCGTCGTCTCTACGTCTTGAGCTTGGCTCATCGTCGGGTTCCGTCTTGACCTTACACTAACTTTGTTAAGGTTCCCAGGATACCGCACCAGAAAACATAAATGAAATGAAAGTTTATAACGCTGTTAGGGAAAAAGATTCAGTCACTGTTAGCAACGTTGAACTCACATTGAGGGAATTTGACGAGCGTGAATTTCAACTTGTGCGGTCAAAAGTTTATTTTCAATGGCAAGCGATACAACTCGCACAGCAACAGTATCTAACTCAAAGTACGGCTGGCTCACAATGTCTTGCAGCTTGTTGAGAAAGGCAATCATAAACGGTATCGATGAGCCTTGATTAGGCGCACAGCAAAAGGTCTCAAGCAGAATCGGTTGGGTATCCGTGCGCGGAGACGCAACGGTTGTAAAGGCAACCTGGCGCGTGTTTCCAGGCTCATGCACTTTCATAATGCCCGTAAAGCGAATCTTGTTGTCGCGAGAAAGCCGTACTCTAAACGGCGGCTGAAACTCGATCGGGATAACTTGCCCTTCAACGTTAAGGTCGATCGGTTTTAGCTGACTAATGGCGATGTCTGAGTTCATATCGCGATTCAAATCGGCTTCACTTAGCACCATGCGAATCGTTGAATCAAGCGGTTCGTCGAGGCGAATTTTTCCAAGAATTGCGCTGAGCGGATTGATTGAAATGTGATCGGTTTGAACTTCTAATTCTTGAACCTGAATATCTTCTCTGACTAAATTTTCAGCTTTAAAGGAAACAGAATCAACTTCACCCTGCAACAGTTTCATGAAGTCGGTTCTAACGGCTACGGCAAGCTTCATAAAGCCGTCTAGCTGACCGGACAACGTGTTCTTAACGAAATCAGAAATCGCTTTTTCTTCAAAACCGGGTTGGTCAGCCATAATTATTAACACGGCGGAATTAGGATTGACTTTTAATTTAAAGTCAAATTCTAAAAAACATCTCTACATTTTGAAGTCTCTTTGTGTGATTTCAGAAGCAACGAGCCTGATAATTTCTATTTCTAAAGATAGAGGCTAAAAATGTCTGAAAAGGTGATTGCTTTTCAGACATTTTCGCAAACATTCTTTATCGTTTTGGCGTTAGCAAAATTAGCTGCTGCTTTTGTAGATTACGTACAGTGTCGATCGAGAGCGGAACCTCAGCCAAAATTTCTTTCACGGTGCGCTGCTGTTGATTGGCATCGCAAGCCTTTATAAATGCAAACTCCGCTTCAGACAAATTGATGATTTGGTAATCGTAATTAAACAAACAGCGACTTTCCCAACCATCCATACAAGGACTCCGATCGGGAATTGCATTTAATAAATCGCTTTCTGAAGCCCAATCGGATTGGGGCAAATCACCACGACTCAAGAAGAATTCGTAGTGCGTGATTGATTCCGAATCAAGCAGTTCGATTAAACGGTAACGCTCTCGGTCGCTTAAATTCTTTGCTATTTCAATTAGCGAAGGATTATTAAGCAATCGATCGATGTCCCACTGACGCGGATTTGAAAAGCCTAAAAATTCTAATCCGGACGCATCAATCAGTTCAAACAGCGTTCCGATGTTGTAATCAATTTCTTGAGGATGAACGTACATATCCGCAAAACATTCATCGCGCTGATTTTCCATCGACCAGCGTTCCTGCTCGCGTCGTACTAGTCGATTATTAGGCGGCAATGAAGCAAAAAGATCGCGACCGATCGCCACGCCTTCGCGATAATCCTGGCGATTGTGTTGCAGCAGTTTAATCGCTTCTTGCATTAATCTGATTTCATGACGTCCCAATTCGGCATACACAAAGATATGCATAATGCCGCCTGGAGCCAGTTTCGGGGCTAAAGCCTGAATTCCGCGAATCGGATCGGGCAAATGATGCAGCACACCGACGC
>CAXUFL010000023.1:0-64485 GCA_964250455.1 uncultured bacterium | reverse complement strand
GACTCGAGATCGTACTTAACCAAGCTGCGTCTTAATCTCGGTGGCTACAGCTATATTTCTCAAGTTCAGCGCGTTTATTTAGATGAACTGAATCAACCTGCAACATCCTTAGGCGTTGGTGTGCTGCGATTAATCGTCGAACCAGAGACTTCGATCGTCAATCAAGCCAAACTCCTCATTCAGCAAGCCAACCAAGACTTTGACGTTGAACAGACTCGGCAGGGGATACTAGACTTAATTGAAACGATCGTGGTTTACAAATTCCCAAAACTTAGTCGGCAGGAGATCGAAACCATGTTGAATTTAGACGCACTCAAGCACACGCGAGTTTATCGAGAAGCTGTTAAAGAAGGACTCGAAGAAGGACGCCAAGAGGGACGTCAAATAGGACGTCAAGAAGGAATCAGACAAGGCAAGCTTGCAACGGTTCCGCTTTTGCTGCAAGCGGGACTCACGATCGAGCAAATCGCGCAACAGCTTGACCTCGATCGCGAATCCGTTCAGCAAGCCGCTCAACAGTCAACCTAAAAAAGAATGCCCTCAACACTAAATTATTGAGGGCAGAAATCACAAATTTAGGGATTAGAAATTACTTCTTCCAGTTTTGAGCGACCACTTCAGCAAGGTCAACCACGCGCTGGCTGTAGCCCCACTCGTTATCGTACCAAGCTACGACTTTCACCATATCGCCGCCCATGACCATCGTAAGTGCAGCATCGATAATTGACGATTCATCGGTTCCCGCATGATCGCTCGACACCAACGGCAAATCACAATACTTCAAAATACCTTTGAGCGAACCTTCAGCCGCACTTTTCATGACTTCGTTGACTTGATCCGCGATCGTAGATTTTTCCACTTGCACTACTAAATCAACGACCGATACGTTCGGTGTCGGAACCCGAAGCGCGATGCCGTTTAGCTTACCTGCGAGTTCAGGTAAAACCAGCGCCACTGCTTTTGCCGCACCCGTTGAAGTGGGAACAATGTTGACGGCGGCTGCCCGCGCCCGACGCAAATCCCGGTGGCTGGCATCGAGAATGCGCTGGTCTCCGGTGTAGCTGTGGGTCGTGGTCATCGTGCCTTTGATGATGCCAAAGTTTTCGTGAATCACTTTCGCGATTGGGGCAAGGCAGTTCGTGGTGCAGCTTGCGTTACTGATGATGTTGTGTTTGTCGTGGTCGTACTGTTCATGATTCACGCCCACTACAAACGTTCCATCTTCGTTTTTGCCAGGAGCCGTGATCAAGACCTTTTTGGCTCCGGCGTTGAGATGCTTTGTTGCGCCTTCTTTGGAAATGAAAACGCCAGTTGATTCGATGATTAAGTCAACGTCCCAAGCACCCCAGGGCAGGTTTTCCGGGTTGCGATCGGACGTACATTTGATCGTTTTGCCGTTCACGGTGATTGTGTTTTCGTCGGCGCTGATGTCGGCATCGAACCGTCCGAGCATTGAATCGTACTTGAGCAGGTGCGCGTTCGTTTTAGGGTCGGAGGTATCGTTGATGGCGACCACCTCGAATTGGCTGTTTTGCCGCCCTGCCCAGCACCGCAAAAAGTTGCGTCCAATCCGCCCAAAACCGTTGATCGCTACTCTAATCACTGCGTCTTGCCCTCTGAATATAAATACCTATTGATGGATCAGATCATACCGTAAAAGTTTCGCTCTTCTTACGCGAGCTGAGGAATTGGGATCAGGAAACAGTGACAAATCTAGCGATCGGGCTATTCTCTTGAGCGAGCACAAACAGACAGCCGATTTTGGGCATGTTTGGAGGGGAAGCGCGATCGCGCCTGGAAGTCTACCTCAAGGTAGATTGTAACAACAGCAACAAAATAATTCCTCAGACAGAGGTAGTTCTAAAACGAATTTGTTTTTGCTTAAGATAAAAATGGAGGAAAAAAGTAGGTTTGAAATTTCGAGTTCGCAATCCAGCAAAATAAGTGCTGAGCAGCAGATCCATCAAAATTTCTAATCGTTGCTCTGGAATGACCGATTCAGGCTATCTTTATTACCGACAAATTCGGGTAGCATCAAAAACGTTTGAGAAAGCTGAAACAATTTCAGGAATCGGTTGACTCTATTGTGTAGCTAGATCATTGAAGTAAAAGTAGCTGGTTAGATTGATGATTTTAGAGTATTAAAACCAGGTAATTTGAGACTGATTTGAACCGCAAAATCTCAGTTAACAAAATCGACGAAACTAGCTTACAAAATGTTTTCCGCTACTGTACCAGGATAAAGCAATCCTTGATATGATAGCGCGTGTTATTGGTGTGGTGTGTAAGGAGCGACAATGCTGAATTCCGTTGACTTCAACGGCCGACCATTTCATTTTATCGGGATCGGTGGAATTGGAATGTCAGCCCTAGCTTATGTGCTTTTAGAGCGTAAGCTATCGGTATCTGGATCGGATCTTCGATCAAGTCATATTACCGATCGATTAGCAAAATTAGGGGCCCATATTTTTATCGGGCAAGATGCCTCGAATCTCGATTATTTTCGCACTTCTTTAGAACCCGAGTTGCCGCGTTCCCCGGTTTGTGAATCCGTCAGCGCTGGCGCTTTGATCACTCGTAAGGGAAACGGCGAAGCAACTGTCGCATTAGTTCCACCCACCCCGCGAACTCGCATTCTCGACGATCGCAGCGCAGCTTTACCGCAGGTGATTTGCTCGACCGCCATCAACGCTTCAAATCCCGAATATCGTGCCGCTTTAGAATTAGGCTGTCCGATTTTTCACCGATCGGATTTGTTAGCCGCGCTGATTCGCGAGTCTCGCAGCATTGCCGTTGCAGGCACTCACGGCAAAACCACCACCAGCAGCTTGATTAGCTATTTGCTGCTCGAAGCCGATCTCGATCCGACCGTGATTGTCGGCGGCGAGGTGAAAGCCTGGAAAGGAAACGCACGAGTCGGACGCAGCGAATATCTTGTGGCTGAAGCCGATGAATCTGATGGATCGCTTGTAAAGTTTTCGCCCGCAATCGGCGTAATTACCAACGTTGAACTCGATCATCCAGATCACTACCGCAATCTCGATGAAGTCGTAACCACGCTGCGAACGTTTGCCAACCAATGTGGAACCACGATCGGCTGCATTGATTGTGAAACGCTGCGCAACCAGATTCCT
This sequence comes from uncultured bacterium, assembly GCA_964250455.1. Classification (GTDB taxonomy): domain Bacteria; phylum Cyanobacteriota; class Cyanobacteriia; order Leptolyngbyales; family Leptolyngbyaceae; genus CAXUFL01. Next base: position 61,351 of record CAXUFL010000023.1, on the reverse strand, counting down.
CCAACGATTAGCTACAGTTTGCATCCGAAAATGCAGGCAGACTACACCGTGGATCAGGTGCATTATGATGCCGATGGCACGATCGCACGAGTTTGGGAACGCGGTCAAATTCTCGGACAGATTAAGCTGCGGATTTTAGGACAACACAATCTGAGCAATGCACTCGCCGCGATCGCGGTTGGGCGATTGTTGGGCTTAGAATTTGACACGATTGGGCGGGCGATCGCGACGTTTGAAGGGGCACGGCGGCGGTTTGAGCATCGCGGAGCCTACAACGGCATCTTATTCGTAGACGATTACGCGCATCATCCGAGCGAGCTTCGAGTCACGCTCGAAGCGGCGCGACTGCAAGCGAGTGAAACCAATCCGCGCCGTCGAGTCGTTGCTTTGTTTCAGCCGCATCGCTACAGCCGCACGCAAACGTTTTTATCAGAATTTGCGGAATCGTTTGGCGCAGCAGATTTAGTTGTTTTAAGCGATATCTACAGCGCTGGAGAACCAAACTTAGGGCAAATTAGCGGTCAGCAAGTGGCAGATTTGGTGGCTACGCATCATCCGAACGTGCATTACTACCCGTCGATCGATGGCATCGCTCGATTCTTAAACGAAACCCTGATTCCCGGAGATTTAGCCATCTTTCTCGGAGCCGGAAACCTCAATCAGATTATTCCTGAAGTCATGGCGTATCAGCAAGCGATCGAGAAAGCTGCATCTTAGCAATGATGCGTTTTAATAGGGTGCTGTGATGCAATGAGAATCTGAACCGCAACTCATTGAAAATAATTCGGTTTCTAGGTTCGAGATTTTACGAATAGAAAAACCATGACTCTCTCTAGTGATTCCCGGACTTCCATTCCTGCCGTTGTACCTGATTTTTTGAATCGAATTAAGCGCGTGCGACCGAAGTTAGAAACGCTTCCACTCCCCCAAACTGACTTAGTTCTTAAGGCGAATGTTCCGTTAGCGTCGTTGACGTCGTTTCGAGTGGGCGGCCCGGCAGAGTGGTATATTGCGCCGCGACGCCGCGACGAGCTGCAAGCAAGCTTAGAATGGGCCCGCGATCAGCAGCTTTGCGTTACGATGCTCGGTGCAGGCTCGAATTTATTGATCAGCGATCGCGGTCTTCCCGGTCTGGTGATTTCGACCCGCCATTTGCGGTGTGCGGAATTCGATGACGAAGCCGGACGAGTAACCGTTGGTGCGGGCGAACCATTACCGCGATTGGCTTGGCGAATTGCCGATCGCGGATGGCAAGGATTTGAATGGGCGGTGGGAATTCCGGGAACGGTAGGCGGCGCAGTTGTGATGAACGCCGGAGCGCACGGAGACTGTATCGCGGATATTCTCGTGGAAGCGCAGATTTTGCTGCCTGATGGAACGATGCAAATTTTGACGCCTTCGGAGATGGGGTACAGCTACCGGACTTCGTTGCTACAAGGCAGCAATCAATATATTACTCAAGCCACGTTTCAACTTCAGCCTGGAGCCGATCCGATCGCTGTAACGGCTACGACCGAAGCGCACAAAGAACAACGGCAGCGCACTCAGCCGTATAACTTTCCGAGCTGCGGCAGCGTGTTTCGCAATCCGGGAACTCATAAAGCCGGATGGCTGATCGAGCAAACGGGCTTAAAGGGCTATCAAATCGGGGGGGCGCAAGTGGCTCAGCGTCATGCGAATTTTATTTTGAATCGGGGGGGCGCAACAGCAAGCGATATTTTCGAGCTGATTCAGTTTGTGCAGTCGAGCGTGCAGCAAGAATGGTCGCTGTGGTTAGAACCCGAAGTCAAGATGCTAGGAGATTTTCAGGCGATTTAGAACCGATTTGAACAACGAAAGTACCTTTGTAAAACGGTAGCGCTCTACAAGAGCGTTGTTTTTGCTGCGATCGGTTAAGGAAGACTGCTCACGGTTGAATCGCTGCGGTGCGCTTTGAGCGTTTTGCGTTGCAGCGATGATTGGTGAGTTGCGATCGCGTCTGCAACCGCATTTAATCGACGAGCTTGATCGCGGCTGATGCTATCGAAATTATTTCCCAACCCAGGTGCATCCCATTGGTTTGTGTTGGGATTCAAATAAGAATACGTCCGAGCCTGGAGAACCGCCTCGCTGCCGCGCAGTCCTTGAGCGTAAGCTTGACGCAAGCGATCGACATACCCGCCGCGATCGATCGCGGCAAGCGGAGCTTGATTTGCTAAATCAATGCCGTTAAGCTGCTCGGCTAAACCGAGCCGCAAGCCGTTAGACGCGGCAGTTTGGCGAATGATCTCAAACTGTTGGCGCAATCGATCGAGCTGTTTTATGTCAGCATCTTCGGGCGATTGGGCACCGTGTTGGTAAGAGAAACTGCCTAAGTTCCAAGCTCGATTGCCTGGATCGGTGTGTCCGTAATACGCCCAGGTTTTACCGCCGTCGGGGGTGCGAGTTCCTTCTGCACTCCCAACCGCTTTGGCAACCAGAGAATCAGAGCCGCCGTTAAACAAATCATCCGGAGCCATTGCAACGAGACGGTCTTCGTCGTTTACGGTTTGAGGTGAAGCCTCGCGACTAGATGCAGCATCAGTTTTAATTCCGGCTGGAAACGCGATCAAGGCAGAACGGACTATCGGAGCGATCGCGGTGGTTTTTTGATCGATCTTGGCGTTAGCCGTTACATCTGACGGGTCTTCTGACGATCGCGTTGACGTTGCTGAAGCGGTTGTCTTAACCGTTGACGTAAAGCTTAAAACTCCATGTGCTTGTGTGGGTTGAGCAGCCGAAAACATGAGCGCAAGCACGCTCAGCAGCAGTGAGAAAGGTTTTTTCATTGCGGTTTAAGAGTTCGTTCTAACAAGCTTTTGTCGGGTTCAACCAGTGCCCATTTTCCATCGGGCTGCCTGAGTAAAGCGGCAAATTGCAGCAGGTCTGCGGTGGCGATCGCTTGCCCGGATTGCAGATGTCCGAGCTTCGGAGACTTTAAGCCGCAGAATCGGTACAGATAAGCGGGAGTGTCAGCGCTGGCAAAGTAAACGCAGCCGCGAGCATCGATATAAGTGTCACCTTCCGAGGGAGCGTAGACTGATTTGCCGTTTAGCACGATCGAGATGTCTCCCAACCCGCCGCTTACAGTGTAGTCGGCAATTTTATCTCCAGGCTGAAGCTGCCACTGTTGGTACATTGGTAAATCTTTAATCGTGGGCTGCGTTACGGCAGGCGTTGAACAACTTGCTAAAACACTCAGCGCTGCCAGCATCAGTCCGGTTTTAACGCACCCAGAACCGATACCCCGCATACTGATCCCCTTGATAAAGAACGACTAATTTTGTTTTTGGATCAAACTGCACAAAGTCATCGGCAGCGACCAGGTAAACCTCACGATCGTTGTTTGCTCCGACTTGCACCGATTCTGAACGAAGCGTACAGTAAGGCTCTTTGAGAATCGATCGCAGCGTATCTTTAGATTCTCCTTTTTTAACCGTGAGCAATTTACCAATTTGCGTTTCCGATAGAATAGCGTCGCGCTTAACAACTTTCTGACACTCTACGCTTGGATCTTTGCTGCCAAACGAAGGTAGACCTTGCATTTCAATTAATAAACCGAGCGCCAAAAAGCAAGCAGCACCCGCTAAAAGCTGATTCGGATTGAGTTTTTTATACATCTACAGTCTTCCTCCAACAAACAAACCCAATGTGATCAGCAGCAATCGGTAAACGGCAACCCGATCGACGCTGGGCATAAACAAGGCAGAATAAGCCGCGATCAAGGCAGGCGCAAAAATCAGCAAATTAATCGGAATCGCCAGAATTGGCACGGCGTGAACTAAAGCGTTTAATCCGATGCGCAAACCTGCCGACGCAAGAACCCATAGCGCGGCGTCGATCGCAACGGCGTTTGGCTGATCCGGAAACTTCAAGCATTGCTGAATCACGCGGGAGATCGGGCTGCGACGACGACGCTCTAGAGGCCTGCGAGAATGAGTGCTTCGGAGCTGAGTGGCTAACTGCTGCGTTTCACGCGGTAACGCGACTCGATTTGAGGGTTGAGCGGGTTCAGGCGGACTGCTTCGCGTGGTGTCTACAATTGATTGAGGAATTTGCGCGGCAGGTTCAACAGGCTGAGGTAGCTCTAAGGGAAGCTTGAGCGCACGATCGGGAGACTGGACTTTTTGAGAAATGACTTTTAGCTCATCCATTTCCGACAGAATCGCGGCGGATTGATCGTTAATCTGACTGGCTTGAGTTCTAAGGTGCTGAAGTTCGGTTTCAAGCTGAGCGAATCGGGCAGCGATCGATGACTGCGGCGGCTCCCAACTTAGTTTGACTTGAGTCGTTGCAACTTGCTTTGTCGATCGACTCGTTGCCTGTCGTTTTGTGCCAGAAGTCGCTTTGGTGGTGCGACGCTTTGGCTTTGTGGGTTCAGCTTCAACAGATTCACCGCTTACGCTTAAATCGGGAGCTTCGGGAGCTTTTGGTAATCGCTTTCTTGTGCTCGGCTGTGCCTGAACCGTCCGAATAGACTGGCTATCTGATTTCAGTTCTGTCATAGCGACTCCTGGGGGCGTGTGAATCTGGCTAAAGTTTAGTACACAGGTACTATTAATAGTATTAAGCCAGCCTGCTCCAGAAGTCAAGCAGCTTTTAAAGTGATATCTAGAAGAGTTGCTGCACCACAAAACAGTTAACTTTGTGATCATTTGCGCAAAAACTTATAGCTTAATTGTTCAGAGCAAAAGCTTTGTGACCAAAGGTCGAAATATTGAGTGAGTTGCGCAAGCTGAAGTGTGTGCGCTTTTGCCGATTAAGGCGGCATTGCAAAGGTTTACACGCCTCAATCAAGCCCTAAAACGATGTCGCAGGCACGATCGATGCCTTGTGCATCGGTATTAAACCGATGAGTTGCTCGTGGTGCGCAGCAGCTTTGTGCTAGTTTTATTACAAAGTCGTAAGTATTAATACATTGCATTAAGCAAATCACAACCTAAAATTGTGCGAATTTCGCTTTAAGTGCCTCACAGAGCCACTAATCTAGGCGATTTACCGTGTGTTTTGGTGAATGCGCTTCTGCGACACCGAGACGCCCACGATCGAGATTATCATCCATTGCGCCGACCCATCCCCTACGATATGGATATCGCCAGAACGTATTTACAACAAATTGACTGTCCGAAGCTTTAATAAAACAATTTTGATATAACATCTGGCGTCTCTAACCCTCAACGTCGGTGTTCCATGCCCCTCACCTTGCTTGTTGCTGAAGACGATCCAGGTACCCGCCTGTCGATCGCGGATTATCTTGAAACCTGTGGTTATTCTGTGGTGGCAGCAGAAAACGGCAAAGACGCTCTAGGTCTGGTCGAAACGCATCAGCCCCACTTAATTATCACAGACATTACTATGCCGCAAATGGACGGCTACGAATTTGTGCGCCAAGTGCGGAAACGTCCCGCCCTACGGCTATTGCCCGTGGTGTTTCTCACCGGACGCACCGATCCAAAAGAACGAGTTTTAGGGTATCAGCTTGGCTGTGATGTGTATTTGTCTAAGCCGTTTGAGCTAAATGAACTAGGCGCGATCGTCCGCAATCTGCTCGAACGAATGCAGATGATCGAAACCGAATGGCGATCGCGCGTTCAAGGCATTGATGCCGTTTTGGAAAAAGCAGATTTGGTTAATACCTCGACGGTGGCGCTTACCGATCGCGAAAAAGATGTGCTGATGCTTTTAAGCGATGGACTTTCAAACATTCAAATTGGCAATCAGCTTCATCTAAGTTCGCGCACGGTTGAAAAGCACGTCAGCAGTTTGTTGCGCAAAACCGAAACGAGCAATCGCGCCGAACTGGTTCGCTTTGCAATGGAACATCATTTAGTGACTTGATTGTCATGATTCGATTTTTACGTTTGACCCATCTATCGCTGAATGATAATCAAAATAGACGGATGCGATGCCTGGAATTGACCGGGAGATTTTTCTCGATTTGCGGCACGTTGCAAAGCACTTACCAGATAGCGCTTCAGTGCAGCGATTATTGAGGCGAGGACGAGCCGCGCACGTTTTTAACGACGAAGCGACGATGAAGCGAGTGGCTCAAGCCATTATTGAAAGAGGAGAATATACAGGTACTGTCCGGGAATATCAGCGTTACGGCTTATTTTTTGCTGAATCAATTGGCGATCGCATTGATCCAGATGGTTCAACGATTCCTTTGTTTTATGGCGAGGTGAAAATAGATGCAGAAAATCGATATCACGTCATTCCCCGCACCCAGTTCAGTAAACAGTAAGTGGCAATTTGCAGAGGTGTGGATTGAACCCATGTTGTCACCTCCCTACATTTTGCTGCTATTAAGTGATGAATCGGGAGGTTGTCATGTCTTTGATCCTGCTAAGAATTATGCAGTGATTTACACGAGTTCCACCTATGATGAAGCTCAGCACTGGCTTTTAGAGGATGAGTATGAACCGATCGAAGGGCGTCTTTCTGCATCGGATTTGTAGTGACTTGATTGCGATGATTCAAGCTGTACCGATTTTTTTCAATGTTAGACAGGTACTGTAATCATGCTCATTGGTGTTGATCATATTGCTGTACGTTGCTCACAGCCAACGGAACTGATTAACACACTTAGCGCACAGCTTGATGTCCCGATTCTGATTCCGGTGCGTGACTACGGCGATTTTTGTAGTGGTCTCCTTCGCATTGGTAATCTTGATATCGAATTTGTCCGAATCGGAAAAGAAGCGATTTCTGCGCCCTATTTCTATGGAATTGGCTTTTCATCAGTAGAAGATGTTTGGAATACAGCAGCATGGCTGAAGGCGTCAAAGATTCCGCACACACTACCGATTCATACGGCAATTATGCGTGACGATCGGCAGTGGGGTTGGAGTACGATTTTGTTACAAGGTTTTTTGGATGATCCAATTCCCGCTCCCTATTTATTAGGTGTGCTTGCCGGGGATAGTTTGCCTGCAAGAAGCATCGCAGCAGTAACCAATACTTTAATGAAACTTCCTGCAATACGACGATTCACTTCAAGAAAAGCAGGAAGTTCGATGTGTTTTGTTTGTCATTACGATCAAGATTTATCGGGTCTTCGCTCAATCGCTTCTCAGCAGTTGAAGGCAAACGGCGGCGGAAAAAATCAAATTGTTGAAGTTCAGTCGATCGTCGTTGAAGCAAATCATCAAGCGGCTAGCTGGGAAACGTTACTTAAAGAAGAAATTCACAATCCTAAGCTTGTTGTTGAGTCGGGGGCAAGAAATCGGATTCGGGAAATCGTAATTAAAACTGAATCCTCAACTCCGGTTCCTACCCTAAATTTTGGAAATGCTATTTTTTCATTCCAGCCTTGAAGCGATCTTCCACTCTTGATATGCAGCGTTCCTCGATCTGCTTTGTTGAATTTGCGCCAGAAAGTGTGAGTGAGGAAGTACAAGCCAAAATTGAGCCTTTGTTGCTTTAATTTATTCATTGTTTGATTTCCTCGATTTCTGTACCAGCTTCGATGAGTAGAAGCTGATGCTTATGAGAATCAGTTGAATTACGTCTGAACTGAAGAAGCTCTTGTAAGCGATCGCGCTAACAGCTACGTAGAGTTTACGATCGAGCGCTGTTTCCTCTAAAAGGTAGCGGTAGATACCGTACTGAACTAGCTTTAAATCTTGTATTTTTGATGTACCAACAAAGCTTTTCACTTCAGCAGCCAGCTTTTACCTAACTAAGAGCAGATTTATAAATTAGTTGTTTCTTAATTACTTGTTAAAAGCCAACGTGTAAGTTTAGCGCAACACTCGAGCGAGTACTGTTGCCGCTCAACCCCGTTATCAGGCTTCAAATCCTAGAACGCTCCACTTGACGAGACAATGCAGTTGCATTACCTTAAAGGTATGGTTTAGCCAACATCGTTTAAAGGTTGCTATGGCAGTAACACCATTTCCATACTCAGAGTCTACTCTTACTGATCGTTATCAAACTACAATTCCCGATCCCGTTCGCAAAGCTCTTGGTTTGAGCAAACGTGACAAAATTCGCTACACCATTAAGCCTGATGGTCAAGTTGTGGTTTCTCGCGCTGACCAAGCAGAAGAGAATGACCCTTTACTTGGGCAGTTTCTGACTTTTATCGCACGAGATATCAAGAGGAATCCCAATCACTTGCAAGCAATTAGCTCTAATTTAGTAAGTCATGTTCGGTCTTTAGTTGCTGAAGTTGATGTTGATCTTGATGCACCCCTCTCTGACGAGGATGAATAAATTTGTCTGTAGATCAGCCGTTAGTGATCAATGGGTGGAACATATTTGCCCATCCTCTCTTTCTTAATCAGTTTGAAGAACTTCTGTTGCAAGTTGAAAATTTGCGACAGAGACATCCCAAAGATTACCAGAAGAAGAACGCTACAAAGCGTTTAGCGGCTATAGCGAAGCTGGCATTCGATGTAATTCCTCAAGATCCAACACGCAGCGATTATCGGCAAGGCTCCACGCTTGGCGAAGAGTACAGGCACTGGTTTAGAGCTAAATTCTTCCAACAGTACCGTCTATTTTTTCGATATCATCAGCAGAGCAAAATAATCGTTTTCGCTTGGGTTAACAATGAGAACTCTAAGCGAGCCTACGACAGTAGCACAGATGCGTATCGAGTGTTTATAAGAATGCTTGAGAACGGTAATCCTCCAAACGATTGGAACGAATTACTTGAAGCTGCGAAAGGTGAAACTCATCGTTTAGAGAAAGCAGTCAGAGTAGAAATTTAATCTATGTAAAACATATCGATTCTAGTCGCCAATCGGTCAAGCACAAAGATCACCAGCGACTCATGAATAGCCGCATTAAGGGATATCTCTAAATCGATTACTAACCCTTCTTAATCCTTGACAAAACTTTCTTCTATAAAGAAAGCCTAGAGGGAGAACTTGATAGTCAAGTAATCTTCAGTCTTCCCTTACAACCGCGCACTCAAGTTTCTCTCGCAAATAATTCGATCGAGCAATCCTTCACACGCATCCAGCAATAGCTCAATCACTTGATTAAACCCTTGTTCACCACCGTAATACGGATCAGGCACTTCTCGTAACGTGTGGCGCGTGCAAAAATCGCACATTAAGCGCACTTTATCGCGGTACTGTCCGGTTTGATCCACCGACAAAATATCTTCGTAATTGTCGTGATCCATTGCCAGAATTAAGTCAAATTTATTAAAGTCCGATCGATCAAACTGCCGTGCCTCACCGACTAACTCGATGCCGCGTTTTTTTGCGGCTGCCGTCATGCGTCGATCGGGCGGCTTGCCCACGTGGTAGCTTGCCGTTCCTGCCGAATCACACAGGATTTCATGTTCTAATCCCGCTTGTTTGACAAGATGATTCATGATGTTTTCGGCAGAGGGCGATCGACAGATATTTCCAAGACACACAAACAGCAATTTGTACGGCATAAATGATCACCAAAAAACCGGACTATAGCAGCGACATAGCCCGGTCAGAGTATGGAATGGACAAATTAACCGAGACCCGGCAAGTTTAAGCCACCCGTCAATTCTTCCATTTTTTCGCGCATTGTGGACGTTGATTTGGTGTAGGCGTCTTTCATTGCCGCCAGCACGAGATCCGACAGCATCTCGGAATCTTCCTGCAAAGCACCGGGAGCGATCGTCACGCGCACGGGTTCTTGGTTGCCAGTTAAAACGACTTTGACTTGACCGCCGCCTGCTTCGCCCTCGATTTCCATTTGTTCGAGTTCTTCTTGGAGCCGCTTAGCGCCTTCTTGAACTTGCTGAGCTTTTTTGATCGCGTCGGTCAGTTCTCGCATTTTGCCAAGACCGAAACCGAATCCCTGTCCTTGTGACATAACGTTTTTGTGGGTACGAGTGGAATATTGAATGCTCTGCGAAAAAGGTTAAATGCCACAGTCCGCAGGTCTCAAACTGTTTCATTATGACATCGTGTCAGAAATTCGGTTCATTTAGAAGGTACGGGTTACAGTATTTCGACCGTGCCTCGCTGTCCGTCAATCCGAACTGATTGACCGTCTGTGAGTAAATTAGTGGCGTTGTGAACGTCCATCACGGCGGGAATTTGATACTCGCGTGCGACGATCGCACCGTGCGATAAGCGTCCGCCCACTTCGGCAATTAATCCGCCTACGCTTGCTAAAATTGGTGCCCAACCAGAGTCGGTGTAAGGCACAACCAGAATTGTGTTTCGATCCAGATCCACCTCCAGCGTTAAAGATTTCATGATTTTGATTTGCCCTTCAAGCTGTCCCGGACTTGCACCAATGCCTTGTAATCGATTGCTCGCTTGCCAGTTTTCTAAATTAGGGGCGGGTGGATCGTTGCCGTAAACAAGTTGGGGAACTTGCGTTAGTTGGCGATCGATTTCAAAGCGCGATCGACGGTCTTCAATTCGCTTTGTCCAATTCGATTGAGGCTGCAAAATTTCTGCATACGTGAGAAAGAAAATATCGCCTGTTTGCTGCAAAATTCCTGCTTGGAGCCATTTCGATTCGAGGGCGACAAAGCTCCAGCGTAGTTCCGCAAGCAATCGACTGTAGGCTTCAGTAACTCGTCCTTTTAGCCTAATTCGATTCTGAACGCGCTTTGATTGGTTGAATTGAACTGGTGTTGAAAACGGGGGAGGAGGATTTAAACAGAATTGCACAAAGAGCGATCGTACGACTTGCGGATCTTCTTGCCAGGTTGGAACCGCAATATCAGTACCAACTTCGCTGAGGTAGCCGTAGTGCTGTAGAAATGTCGCGAATCGATCGAGAATCGCTTGTCCATTTTCGGATTCAGCTAAACACTCCAATACGTCTTTTCGTTCACCTAAAATCGATCGTGCATCTGCGGCTAAATCGGAGAGCGATCGTAAAGCCGCAACTTCTGGAGTCTCGCTATTATCTAAATCAGCATCTTGAACTCGAAAAATTGATTTTCGCAGCGCTGCGCTAAGCGGGGCGAGAATGCTGTAGTAAGTGGCTTGATCGAGGAGTTGTAGAATTTGAGCAATGCGATCGTACAGTTGCTCAACCGATAGTTCGGACGCAGGGAATTGTTTGAACTGAACGAATGCAGCAGAAAAAAGCGTGCGATCGTCGCGCTCAAAATCTTTTTCTAACTGAAACTCTCGACCGACTAATCGCAGCAGTCCGGGAATGTTTGAAAGCGTTGACGCGATCGGAGGCTTGCTAAACTTCGCGCCGCGAGTCAGAAACTCTAAACTTTCCGGCGGCAATCCCATGCGGCGAAAAATTTGACCGAGCAGCGACGCATTAAAGTAAGCGTGGGAATAATGCAGCGTTGCGGTTTCGGTAAAATCTAAACCGTTGGCGCGATCGCCCAATACAACCGTGAAAATTGTGCCCCACACGCCGCACGTAAGCGGTCGATTAATCGACCACGTTAACGGACGAATCGCACCGGGAATCACTTCTGCGGCAATTTTGCGCGTCCAAATCGGTAAAAGCGTCGTGATCGATCGCGCCTGCAACAGCCACAACGTTTCGCCGTCATAGCTCCATTCAATATCTTGCGGAATGCCGTGATATCGCGCTTCTAAATGTCGCGCGAGGTAAGCCACTTGTTGAATAATCCGTGCTGGAACTTCTCCGGCTCCTTCTACTTCAAGCGTCATTTCATCAGACAAACGCCAAGACGATTCAATCGTTGGAACTCGAACTCGATAACTTTCAGGCGTGACTTGACCGGATACAACTCGCGATGCAATTCCGGGGAGCGCTTCAATCACAACGGCATCCCCTTGACGATCGATCGGATCTCGACTAAACGCAACGCCCGAAAAAACGCCCTGCACCTGCTTTTGGATTAAAACAACCATCGCCGCATCGACGACGCCGCGATCGCGGCGATACTGCACCGCCGATGATTTCTGATACGACGCTAAACAGCGATCGATTGCAGGCAGTAATTCTTCGCGATGCTTTACATCTAAAACGGTTTCATATTGTCCTGCTGCCGACGCCGATTCGCTATCTTCGCCGATCGCCGACGATCGCACCACAAACGGTTCTCGATGTGAGGGATGCAGCGCTTCAATCAACGGCTGTGGATTTGTGTTCGGCAGCAAAATCCAACCGTTCGGAATCGGGTAGCCATCGCGCTTGAGATCAGAAAGCGTGGCTGCTTTTTGTCCAACCGTTTGCGCATCGAGCGGTTGATCCAACGAAAGCATTGAGGATTTGCCGCGAAAGAATTGAAACACAGGTTTTGACTTTGATTGTGCGGTTTCTGGCTTTAGATCTAAATCATCCGGAATTCGGCTGTAAATCCATCCTAAGAGGCAAGCCAGTACGATCGCACTGGCAATCAACGCTAAATTCTGAGGATGCCTGAATGCTGTGATAAGCGGAAACAACATCAAAACGCCGATTTTTCCCGCTTGCCGATTTCGCGATAAAGCAAATCCGATGAAACTGATTAGAAAGACTAAAAGGGAGACGATCGGATCGTGAACAATGTAGCCCCAAGTCACGTTAGTTGTTCCCGCGCCTTTAGCGATTAAAAATCGTCCGATTACTAAAGCAATCAGCGCGATAATTTCCCAATGCGGCTGAGCAGGAAAAAGCGATCGCGCCAACAGCACCGCCAAAATTCCCTTAAGGGCTTCAGATGCGATCGCGCTAATTCCCGCCATCCGCCCGCCATGATAAAACGCGGCTGAAACGCTGACGTTCCCGCTTCCAATCTGCTGCAAGCGTTTGCGAGTGAATGCATACGTGAGCCAATCAATCAGGGGCAATCCGCCGAGAAACACACTAAAACTAATAACCAGCAGAGAATTCCAAACTTGTGTCATTGCTGGACATGAGCGCGACTTTCTTGAAGTTTACGAAATATACTCCGCAAAATCTTGGCGAATTTGGTCGATCGCGCCTTTTAATGCTTCGGCGTGCCCCCATCCCACAAATCCACTGTACAAACACTGCCCGTTTGCATCGGCAACAAAAACGTGAATGATTTGCAGCGAGTTTGACAAGCGCCAAAGGCAAGTGCGATCGTGAAAAACGATTTCAGGATTAAATCGCTGAAACTCGTAAGGCTTCGACGGGATTCCCCAAAAACAAAGCTGTCCATCGGTCATTCCAGGAACAGAGCGCAAACGATGAATAATTTCATCGCTTAAATCGAATTCTCGTTTGTGCGGCTGCCTAGTTTCGGCCCAAAACGATCGAATCTCTTGGGCAACGGCAGAATCAATTCTGAGATTCGGGTGAGTGATGCCTTGAAGACAAACAAAATGCGCGTGCTTGAATTTTGTACATTCAACCGTGACCGTACCATCCCAACCGCCGCCGATGTCGCTGGCGATCGTTAAAGTTGGAATCACCGCCGCGATTTGTTCGGCGATCGATCGTCGATTCACGCCTAAATCTTTTGCAATGCCAATTCCCCAACCCAACGGATCAATGATTCGCGCTAAATGAGCACCCCCCACCGGAGATCCCAACAAAATCAACGATTCAATTCGCGACCACCAAGCCGGATTTCGCGCTAACACTTCAAGCCAAAGCAGACCCCCCAGCGAGCTTGCCAAAATGCGAACGGGCGGTTCTGGATATTGTTCTAAAATTTGGGTCGCAATTTCGTCAAGCGCTTGAATCAACGGCTCAATTTGAAAAAACGTTTTCGAGTAGCCCAAACTCGGCGCAACGATTAAAGCTTTCTCAGACGCCACGCGAACTGCAAGCGCGTTGATCGCTTGATTCCAATCTGCCATGCCGTGTTGAGCAAAAAGAATGTATTCGGGCTGATTTAATTGAGTCACAAAATAAAGTTGAGCAAATCGATAAAAAGATTAGCGTGCAGCAAAACGATTAGGTTAATACCCTGATCGAAATTCAACGCCATAAAATTCGGCTAACACTCGACCCAGCCAAGCGCTTTGACGGCAATCGCCGTTGGTATAAAGGTAAATCGTTTTATAAGTCGATCGCGCTACAGCGTCGGCAGATACCGAGCTTGGAAATTCTATCGTTTGTTGAATTCGTCGCTGATTCGTTACGGCTTCTAACGCCCACACCTCTCCTTCACCGCTACGATTGTTGACTTGATTAAAGTAACGGATTGTGCGCGGTGAAATTTGCTTCTGAACCACAACGCCTAAAAAATTGTAGGCAACTAATAAAGCATCGTTGGTTGCTCGAAGTTCTGTTCTTCCTAAAAGCCACCAAATCCCAATCCAAGATGCCGTACCTAAGATCACAAAGGAAAAAATAAACGGAAATACCGACCCGGAAGTGGCATCATACCGAATGGCAAACAAAGCTTGCTCAAACTGAAGATTGAAAACGTGATGCAGTGCACGCAGAAGCGCAACTCCGTGCAGGATAAACAAAACAAAAAAAGGAAACACAAAGCAACCTATCAAGATTCGCGCACTCGTTGAACGGTAATAACGAATGTGAAGGTTTGGTTGAGTTGACAGAACTTGAAAACCTAGTGGAATCGCGGTGAAATTTGACATGATCTGCCGTTTCAAAGTGGGGTAGTTTTGCTTGTACAGGCGCAATTTTTTAGATCGATCGCGCCCCACTTCTGAGTCAAGCCTTCACGACGATCGCTCTAGTACACTCAACATTTCTTCACCGACTACTTCAACCGATTTCGTCGGTTGAATCAATTCCAGTTTTGGCATCATTTGCGGCTTGCCCATGCCATACGTAATGGCGTAGCTTTGCGACAAACACCACAGCCACAACGACGGAAAACGCGGCTCCATCCACGATCGTGCCGCCACCGTCCATTTTGGAAACCAACCGCTAAAAATCCAACTGATCAACGCATTCACACCGAAACTGAGATAGTTGCCCACCCAGCGCAGCAAATCTTTCGCGCCAGCCATTTGCCAAATCCACAGCAGCAAAGCGGGATTGCGCCAAGCGGCGACGATCGCCATCCAGTTAAATCGCGCCCAACTCACCCGATCTTTGATAAACGCATCAGCAATCTGCGGCGGCTGAATCGCTAACACATCAAAAAACGTATTTAGCATCGAATTCACCTGCTGCGGCGACAGAATTTTTCCAGTCGGCACCATCATGCCTTTTGAAAACATCCACGTGACCGAAACGTTGCTTTGATAAGCGCGAATTGCGTTGAGATGCTTAGCGCCCAGTAAATCATGCTTCAGGGCGGTATCAAGTAAATGCGTCAAACGCGATAAATTTCGCACCAGCGATCCGAATCCGGTGAACACAAGCGGCGATTGCAGCGAAGCAGCATCCCCGATCGCAATTAATCGATCAAATGCCACCTGTCGATCGCGGCTATTTGCGCTGAAATGTCCTGGAATATAGCCGAACGTCGCTTTTTTCCACACGAGTTTATCCACATCGCAGCGCCGATATTCCGGCAAAATCGTGAAAAAGTCTTCGTACATTTCTAGCAGCGATCCGGGATTGTCGGGATGCACTTGGTGATAGTGAAACAAATAAAACGTCAGTTCTTTGCCTTCGCCCGGAAACAACTCCCAGATAAGCTGGCGTCCGCGTGAAATGTCGCCGTGACTGTTGAGCACATCGCCGTAGCGCGAATCCCACACGCCCAAATCAAAGCCATCGGCGATCACCGCGCCAACCGTCGGACAGACGCTATCAAACGCGCGACCGCCATTAAGCTGCCATGCGATCGGCGATGCCGTTCCCATTGCATCGACAATCATGCGTCCGCTCACTTGCTGATCGCGCCCTGTCGGTAAGTGCCGCGCAAAAACCGTGACTTGATTTGGATTGACGTCTACTCGCTCGAATTCGGTTTCATCCCAAATCTCGCCCCCCGATTCGCGCAGCTTTTCACCGCAAAGCTTTAAGAAGCGTTCGGCATCGATCGCCACGTTCAAAACCGTGGGCGTATGCAAAATTCGCGCTTTGGCTTGCGGCGGATTATTCGCATCGAAAAACTTATGAAATCCGTCGATGTACTCACGGGCAATCACGCGATCGAACTCTGCTTGGGTAAACAATCCCAAATCAATCAAACTCTGAAACTCACTTCTTGAGATATTCCATTCGCGGTTCATGCGTCCAAACGGCAAGCGCTCGATCAGCAGCACGCGATAGCCGAGCTTTGCCATCACTGCCGCATGAACAATGCCCAACGCGCCGCCCACGTAAATCAAGTCAAACGGCGGATTCGAGCGTTGCACATCGCCATTATCAGTGACAAACACGACTTGTTTCGGCGTTTGCGGATTGCGTGCGCCTTCGCGCCAGCGTTGCTCCCACCAATACACTCGCGTTAAATCATATTCCCCGTTGGGAATCTTCTTAAAAAATTCAACGGTTTTTGGGTAATGCGCTTCAAGAGCCTCGAAAATTGACTGACGGGTTAAATCAATGTCTGGCGGTTCTGGATAAACGGGCGGAAACTGCGATCGGATCTCGTTGATTAACGTTCGCAGAATTTGTTTTTCACGGGCAACAGGCTGATCTTGCCAGCGAAAAACCTTTAAGTACGTCGATCGCTGCACCGACCAGACAAAAATTGACAGCGTTTGATTCGGAGTGTCGAAATTCGTCAAGCGCACCCCTGCTGGTGTCACTGTTTTCTCACCGCGATTGCTTCGCAAGCTTTCAGAGAAATCGGGATCAAAATCTACGTGCAGCCAGTTGATCACCGCTTCGGTGTCCGGGGTTGGAACTTCAAGGTAAAGAATTTCTTTCATTTGAGGACGCTTAACTCCGAATCCAGGATTAACAGTAGTGGGGTTGACAGAGCAGCACATTGCGCGTTACTCCTGATACCAATTCCATTTAAAACTTTGATATCTCCTATTATCTAAGGTTAGCGCTCTGCTAAACGCCACCATGAATTATCCTATTCCAGCCACGCCCTCAGAAATTACATCCTCGCAAAAGCCTGTCACCGAAGAAGTCATTTTATCGGCGATCGCAGGCGTGATTTTCGATGCGCGATCGCAGGGCCGATCGCTCGAAGACGTGTTGAGCGAAGTCATGGCCGACGATGCGCTGCTTGATGCGGATCAGCGTCGCTGCTTAAGAGATTTAGTGGCGCAGGTGTGGGACGCTTTGCCGTAGAGGGTGGTTATGCAGGTTTTAGGCATTGATTTGGGTGGAACAGCGATCAAGCTTGGGCGATTTGCCGCAGATGGAACGCTTATACAAGCGATAACGGTTCCCACACCGCAGCCTGCTACGCCCGAAGCAGTTTTGCAATCGATCGTCGAGGCGATCAATGAACTCGATCCCGCTCAAACTTGCGGCGCGATCGGCGTTGGCACCCCGGGACCCGCCGACGCGACTGGACGAATCGCAAAAGTAGCGATTAATCTCGCAGGTTGGAGCGATGTTCCGCTTGCCGATTGGCTTGAAGCGAAAACAAATCGCCCAACCATTTTGGCAAACGACGCCAACTGTGCCGGATTAGGAGAAGCGTGGCTTGGAGCGGGTCGATCGTACCAAAATCTAATTCTACTCACGCTCGGAACCGGAGTCGGAGGCGCGATCGTGCTTGACGGTCAATTATTTGTGGGGCATCAAGGCGCGGCAGCAGAACTCGGATTAATCACGATCGATCCAAACGGCGCACCGTGCAACAGTGGCAATCGGGGATCGCTTGAGCAGCATGTTTCCATTCAGGCGATTCGCCGCCAAACGGGAAAAGAACCGCACGAACTCGGTCAGCTTGCTCAATCGGGCGATGCAGAAGCGCTGGAATTTTGGCGATCGTACGGGCGCGATTTAGGCGTGGGCTTAACCAGCTTGATTTATGTTTTGACGCCCGAAGCGATCGTAATCGGGGGCGGCGTCAGCGCGAGTGCAGAATTTTTCTTTCCGGCTGCGATCGCTGAAATCGAGCAGCGTGTTTTACCGAGTTCGCGAGCGGGATTAAAGCTGATTCCGGCAGAACTCGGCAATCAAGCGGGCATCGTTGGAGCGGCGAAACTGGCGATCGATCGATTGCGTTTGTAGCGTTCAAGGGTTGAAATCGCCATCTAAGCTATCAGGCACGACTCAATCCCCGCTTAACGCTTCTTTAAGGCTGTCGCCAGCGTCGAGCAAATTCATCGAGCGTAGCTTGTGAAATCTGGCTTTGTAGCCATCGTAGCGCAGCGTCTTGATGGGCGGCTCCCCGGTAGGATTTCGCAACGTTAATCAAATCAATCGGTTGAGTCACAGGCGTAGGGGTAGGAGTAGGTTTTGGGGTTGGCGTGGGCGTCGGCGGAGTGGCACGATCGAGCGCCGCCCACGTTGCTGCACCCACAATACCATCGGCGGTGAGATTTCGAGCACGCTGGAAAGCAACGACTTGAGCACGAGTTTTAGGACCAAAAGCCCCATCGATCGTGCCGACATCAAAGCCTTGAGCTTTAAGCAACTGCTGCATGATCTGCACCACGTTGCCTTGATAGCCTTGTCTGAGTGGAATTCGACCTTTGAGCAATCGCTGCAAGCCGTCTAAATCGCCATTAAACTGATTCAAATCAACGTTGCCATCAATGCCGCTTAGCGTTCCTGATTCTGAGTATTGATGAAACGTCCAACCGCCCCAGGGACGCGGAACATACGGCGATGTTGTGCCAAAGTTCGCAACCCATAGCGGGTATTGAGCAAACTGAGACGGGCTGCCAAGCTTATCTTCCCAAAACACCGGAAACGTGTAGAGAATTGGTTTTCGTCCGGTTTTGGACTCGATCGTATTCAGCCAGCTTAACGCCCGAGAAATTACCGTTCCAGCGTCTAAATTATCCGTAATTTCTAAATCTAACACTGGCGGCAAATCGAACGCTTCGATTTTTCCCACGGCTTGTAGATAATTATTTGCTTGCGCGATCGGGTCTTTGCCCGGACGGAAAAAGTGATAAGCACCGCGCACAACGCCAACCGATCGCATCGTTGCCCAGTTGCGGGCAAATTTTGCGTCGTCGTCGTTGGCTCCTTCGGTGGCTTTGGCAAAACCGTAATAAATGCCCTGACCGGCCACGGTTGCCCAATCGACATCTTCTTGGTAAGCCGATACGTCAATTCCTGTCAAAGCCATAATTTAACCTCCCGAAACGCGCTTCCTGATCGCAGCTTTAAATTCTACCTAAGTAAAATGCGAACGGATGCAATTTGCTCACATAGATTCAAGAATCACTCGTGCAGTTCCTTAATCGATTTACAAATTTCTGAACTCACCAGCCGATTCGCGATCGCGCTCAGGTGGATGTGATCGCGATACAAGTCTTGCGGCGTTTTCACCTGGCTTAAAATCGGCAAAAAATCCAGGTAGCGAATTCCTTGATTTTGCGTCATTTGCAGCAGTCGCGATCGGGCTTTGAGTTCATAGTCTCGCGATCCAACGGTGACTTCTCGCAGCAGTGGCGTCATTGCCAGCATAAATTCTGCTTTGTTCTGAATCGCTAAACGATGAATTTGCTCGATCGCGTCGAGATTTGCCTGAACGCGATCGCCTTTTTCAGCCTGCACTTGTTTTAGAGCCTCAGACACAGGTTTAGCTGAAAGCAGGTAGCGATCAAGGACTTCGACGATCGCGGATATTGGTTTTTGATTTGGATAATTGCGATCGTGTCCCACAACAAGCGAAGTGGGTGCAGTGCCAAATAAATCATCGGTGTTGATGACTAGCACCACAACATGCGAATTGAATAATCCAAATCGCTGCAAGTACGCTAGTTCATTGCGTGGACACCAAGAATTTGCCGATGCGTTCAACACTTCTACGGTTTGGTTGCCTTGATACGAGTGCGCGACCCGTGCTGAAAGCGTTTCGGTTTGATTTGTCCACCAGCCGCCGTTTACGATCGAGTCTCCGACCATTAACACCCGCAGCGTGTTGATTTCGGGTTTAGGGAACACCGTGCCGCATCGCATCGAATATTCGTTGATCACAATTCGATTGCCAAACCGCCGCACGTCTTGATTTGGCGCGAGCAAATATCCGATTTGCGAATCGGCAAGGTAAAGCAACGGATTGCCAAAGCCAAAGCTCACTCTCAGTAAAACTTCCAATAGCACAATGGCGATCGTGATAATCAGCAAGATCATTCGATTCGATCGATGAATTTAGTTTTTCTATCTTGCCGAGTGCGTTAAGAACTGATGCAGTTTTTTGCAGAATTTCAGTTTAATTACAGGGACTAATCAAATAGAAAAGATAAAATAATGCTTGAGAATGAGTGAATTAACCGACTTTACTGATTAGCCTAAGAATCATGCACGTGTCAGATTTGGAGTGGCTTGATTATGTCAGACCTAAACCGAGGCATTATGAAATTCGACGGGGCTGACAAACCCGTTGTGATTGGGTTTTCAGCAACCTTGATTTTGGGCAGCATTGCTGTTTTAATTTTGTGGGCGCTGAAATCGGCTTACTTTTTGGGATAGTTTTTGGTTTTGCAGTACCCGGACAACCTGGATGCAAGAAGCCTGTCAATTTGACAGGCTTCTTGCATAGGTATTGACTGTGCGAGATGTCTTATCCTTGTTCGTTCACGATCGAAGCCTGCGGCGTTGCCTGACGCGCTTGAATCAATCGCACTTTTGCCGCTTCAAGCTGCAATCCTGGATCAACGGCTGTCCAATTGCCATTGGCAAGGCGTCGAGCTTCGTAATGCAAATGCGGGCCGGTCGAGAGTCCTGTACTTCCCACTCGTCCGATCACCGTTCCCGGTTGAATTCGAGCACCGGGCCGCACCAAAATCTGCGATAAGTGCGCGTATAGCGTGTCCTGGGTGCCATCGTTGTTTTGCATCACGATCGCGAGTCCATAACCGCCCATGCGATCGGCAACCGTCACGCGCCCCGCTTTTGAGGCTAAAACAGGCGTTCCTTGCGCGGCTCCTAAATCGACGCCAGCATGAAACCGTCTTGCCTGGGTTATCGGATGCACCCGCCACCCAAATTTTGACGTTACAGGAACGGGATCAGGAAGCGGATAAAGAATTTTATCGCCGCGCAACGGGCTGAGATTGCGGTTGTAGGCTTGAAGCGTTTTGATGTCGGGCGTTACAAGCGTGCCTGGATTAGTGGTGCGATCGGTTAAGTGATCGATCGACGGATCGCTTTGCGGTGCACTCGGTTCGTTAAACGCTTGTCGCGCTTTAAGCTGAGGCGCAGGCAGCGATTGAATGGCGCGGGGAACTTGAATTGCGATGCTGTTCGTGCCATTGGTGATGCGAGCAACAGACTTGGGTTGAGCGATGCGGACAGCGACTTGCTTGGGTGTTTGAGCAGGTTTGCTGCGAGCAATGGGTTCTACAACTTTGGTAACGCCAAGCGATCGACTTGCTGTTTCAAGCGCGTTGATATTCGTGAGAATTTGATTTCGCAGATCGATCGGGAGTGTTGGGTCTTGAAGCAGTTTTCTGGCTTGATCAAAGCGCCGTGCGGTTGCGAGGCGGTATGCGCGATTGACCAGGGTATCGCGCTGAGCCGCTTGTTTAACGGCGCGATCGTTTGCCACAATTTCTGAAAGTCGTTGCTCTAATAATAATTGCTGCTGCTGAAGGGCCGTTCCCGGACTAACACTCGGTTTGACAGACGGAATCACGGTTTGAGCGTTTGATTTTTGTGGATCAGGCGATGTGCTAACGGCTGTTGACGGTTGCGGCACTGCAATTGGTTTAGCGGGCTGTGTCAAATTGGTCTGAACGGGTTTTGTGAGTTTAAGATTGCTTGATTCTAAAGGCGTTGAAGGTTTGGAACTGCTTGATTCTAAAGGAACTATAGGAGTAATTTGAGCTTTTTGTGGCGGCAAGACAACTTGTGAAGATGCAGGTGAGCTTGTTGAAGCTGGGGCGACGGGTGGTGGCGCGATCGCGGTATTGCCGTCTGCATTCATCGGAGTTGTTGCAGTTTCAGGCGGCGGTACCGGGATTTGAGTAGCGGTTGAGTTAGAGTCCGGCGTTAGACGATTTGGGGCTGCAATCGGCGTGGGTTCGGGAACGGCGATCGCGGAAACGGACGTTAGGGAAAGCGAGGTTTTTTGTTGAGTAAGAGAGGCTGGCTCGATCGAGGGGGTCGGATTCTGAATTGCCTGCTTTGTCGTTTGAGCTAACAATGTGGGAATAAGGTCTAACATGATCATCCGTCGATGGAGGGATACTTGCTAGTACGCTTCGCTGCCTTCGCTTCGGGAAACTCCTCACAAGCTGGATAAAAATTACGGATCTCTTTACCCAATCTTCACAAACCTCGTTTATCCAGGTCAGCAACTTTATCGAGTAATGTAAGTTCGGGTTATTCATAGACGCGGGCGCGATTGATATTAGCTGCGCAGGAGAGGCTACCCAGACAAAACCCGCCTTTGCAGCTTAAGAGTCAGTTTCAAAGACCAGTCCGCGAAGGCGGTTTGTGTAGGCGCGGTTAAAACCGCGCCCGCGTCTGGGGCAACGACCCGCCAACCCATTTAAATCACAGTCAAGCAGTCTCCCTCTCACATTAAGTAGCTTTGAGATTGCCAACGAGCGCTCGTGAAGGCAACCGAGCCTACCGTCATAGCAAAGCGCCCCTGTCAAACAGACAGAGGCGCAGGAATGCCTAGTGTGTAACCGCAACGGCGATCCACCGATATCTCTTACTTAAGTTACTCAAAGAAGACGATCGAGCACCAAGCGATCTAAACCGAAGCCGCTTGATTGGTATCATCTGCGGTGGCTTGCGGATTCAGCGACAAACCAATGCGCGAAATTCCCGACACTAAAACGCTGGCACCAACTAGCGTCCCAAGCAGCCAGGGAGCATCAAACGGATACTGGAACCAAACATAAGCGCCTAACAGCAGCGTGATAATTCCGTTGCCCAATGCCCACGTCCAGTTTTTGTGCTCGTTGCGCAACCGGAACGCTAACACTAGCTCGAATGCGCCTTCGGTTAAGAAGAAGCTACCCAGCAGTACCGTAATCGTTAATACTCCGGTCAACGGAGAAACAAACAGCATAATACCCGTAATAATGTATAAGCTGCTCAACAAGATTTTCCAAATAAAGCCGCCTTGATTGCGGGTTTGAACGGCATAAACTAGCTTTGTAAATCCCGCCGATAAAACAATTAATGCGATCCAAGTTTCAGCCACTAGCGTAGAAACAAGCGGAGCCAAAAGTGCCGCAACTCCTAATGCGCTTAATAAAATTCCTGACCAAAGCGCCCCGTTGCGATTTTTTTGAACTTCGGCGGGCATATTCGTTGTCATAAAGTTTTCTCCAAGTCCTTAACAGTTCAACACTAGAAAAATGTTTTTGCTGCGATAAGCCTCTTAAGGTAGACACACTAGGCAGAGTTCAGATAGAAAAACAAAGCGGCTTGAAGTCGTTTGCGCTCTTTTCTGTCCAAATAGTAATGCTCTTGATTCGCCAACCCGTGATAATAGAAGCCGATGTGATCGCATGTGAAGATACGCTGTGAACGGAGACGAGTTTGTTGAGCAGATCCAAGACGTGCAGAGACGGATGGCTGAGCTGCAAGAAGACGCCAGCGAATTACCGTTTCAGCAGCAAAGCCGATTACTCGAATCGCTCGATCGTCTTCGAGTGGCGCTGCGCGATTTACAGGTCGCCGATGAAGCAATTCGGTTGTTGCTTTCAGCCGTGCAGCAGTCAAGAGATTCGATCGTGATTACTGGCGCAACACTTGATCCACCCGGGCCGGAAATCGTTTATGTGAATCCTGCTTTTAGTGAAATGACTGGCTACACTTCTGAAGAAATGCTCGGCAAAACGCCGCGAATTTTACAAGGAAAAGACACCGATCGCACCGTGCTTCACGCCCTACGTCAGCATCTCGAAGAAAAAAAACCGTTTCACGGTGAAGCAATCAACTATCACAAAGATGGCTCAACGTTTTTTGTGGAGTGGAACATTACGCCGATTCGTAATGCTCAAGACAGAGTGACGCATTTTGTTGCGATTCAGCGCGATATTAGCGATCGCAAACGCTTTGAGCAAGAGCTTGAAAATTCTTTGGCCCAAGAGCAAGCCGCCCGCAGCGAAGCCGAAATTGCCAACCAAGCTAAAGATGAGTTTTTAGCGATGCTGTCGCACGAACTCAGAACGCCGCTTACGCCGATTTTAGGCTGGTCGAAGGTGCTGCAAACCAAGCAGCTTTCTCGCGAGCAAGAACAAACGGCGTTAGAAACAATCGAAGAAAACGCCAAGCGTCAAGCGCAACTCGTCGATGATCTGCTAGATTTGTCGCGCATCACGCAAGGCAAATTAACGCTAACGTTAACGCCTGTAACGCTGCTTGAGCCGATCAAAGCCGCCCTTAAAACCGTTTCTGGAGCCGCCGAAGCAAAATCAATTCAAATCGAAACTCGGTTTGATCGCAGCGTGAAAACCGTTTTAGGCGATGCCGGACGGTTGCAGCAAGTGTTTTGGAATTTGCTTGCGAATGCGATTAAGTTTACGCCAATCAACGGTCGAATTACGCTAAAGCTTGATCGCCGCGATCGCATCGCTCGAATTACGATTTCTGATACCGGAAAAGGCATTAGCGCCGATTTTTTGCCGTTTGTGTTCGATCGCTTTCGTCAGCAAGATAGCTCAATTACTCGCGAATTTGGCGGATTAGGATTAGGGCTTGCGCTTTGTCGGCAACTCGTTGAAGCGCACGGCGGCACGATCGAGGTTGCCAGTCCGGGCGTCGGCAAAGGAGCAACGTTTACGCTGCAATTACCCATTGCAGGCGATGCACCGTCGGTTTCGGCGGCAAAATTCGACAATGACAAGCCCGATTTGCAAAACGTGCGCGTGCTGGTTGTTGATGATGAAGTGTCAACGCTTGAGTTTGTCGGGTTTGTGTTAGAGCAAGAAGGCGCGATCGTGTCTCAAGCGGCGTCGGCTCAGGGCGCAATCGATCTATTAATGAAGTCGCCGTTTGACGTTTTGATTAGCGATATTGGAATGCAAGATGTAGATGGGTATACGTTGCTGCGGCGAATTCGAGCGTCAGATTCACCAAATCAAGCGGTCAAGGCGATCGCGCTTACCGCTTATGCGACTGAACTGAATAAACAGCAGGCGTTATCGGCGGGCTATCAGTGTCATTTAGCCAAACCATTTGAATTGAATGCGTTGGTGAGTACGATCGTCACGGTGTTAAATCCGTCGAGCTAATCGAACTCTGGCGACCATAAATCTTCGACTTTAACTTCCCATCCTGGCAGCAATTCGGGCACGGTAATCTTATCGCCGTTGTTTAGCAGGATAGGGTCTTGATTTTCGCGTCGAATTTCGACCCATTCTTTTTCAGGATTAATCAAAATTCCGACACGAGTTCCCACGTTAAGAAAGCTGTCAATTTTATGACGTAGAGCGGTGAGGCTATCGGTCGGTGATTTGACTTCGACCATTAGATCCGGTGCAAGTTCGGCAAAACTTCGAGGACTTTTTCGCAATCGCTGAGCTTGAACAAACGAAACATCTGGAGCGCGAGTGTCGGAGTTAGGCAATATAAAGCCTGCACTCGATCCGGTGACTCGTCCCAGTTTACGCGGTTTAACCCAGTTTCCAATCTGCCGTGCCATTTCGACAGCAACTTCATCAGATTCGTATCCCGATGGACTCATCACCACAACTTCTCCGTCTACTAATTCCATGCGGTAGTCGGGGCAGTGAGCCTGAAGGATTTCTAGATCTTTCACGGTAAGCGTCATAAAGCCTCCATTTGTTCTACAAATCGATTTTACGTTCAGTCACGAGCGTTAAACTAACCCATTCGCCTTTGTCGCTGTAGCGGCGCATCATTCGCTGACGCAAATTTGGCTGCACTAACCAGCCTGCTTCAAGCACAAACGATCGACGCGGTTTAATCTCGATCGGACAGTTCGAGGACGCACCATCGGGTAAAAGCAAAACTTGAATCGGCATTTCACGTTGATCAAAAACCAATCTTGATGCTTCAATTCGAGCCGATGACGCGATCGGATTCGAGCCACCAAAGCTGAGTTCTTGATGTAATCGATCGTCGGTTTGCCAAAGTTTTAGCGAGGTTAAGTAAGAATCAGGCGATCGCCAATCTGGGTAAATTGTGGTCGCTTCTCCGTGCCAAGTTCCCATTAACTGATCGACGCTCAAGCGTGGACGTTCTGTTGCGGTTGATTCGGCTTTGCGCTCGCGGATCAGCGTCAAATGGCTGAGTTGGCTTTGCTTGTCGAAAAGCTGTACTAATCGGAGGCGTCGATCGCCCTCAATTAAGCCTAATTCCGCACCAAATTCTGAAAACGGCCCCCACTGAATTGATCCTTGAGAAAAAGCACCGTTTTCAAACAGTAAAGTGTTTCGTCCAAGCGAACTGTATTCTAAAACTTTTTCTGAAACAGCTTGATTTGCGGGTTCAAGCCGAACGATTTGCCGCATGGTTTGATTGTCGTTCAGTCCGGTAAAACTCACGATCGACGGCACATCTTCGATTAAGTCTCCGTTGGGTGAAAGTCGGGTGAACGAGCCTTCCCATACGCCTAAATTTTCAAGTAAACAATCCCATTGAGATTTCATTGCTCTATTTTTTGGGCAAATTGACGAACGGCAAACAAACTGCCGACGAGTCCGACTAACCCTCCGAAGCTTAGCAAAATTAACGGAAGCGCGATCGCATCAATCCACCGAGCCGAACTGACGCCCATTAAAAACTGAATAAAATCGGCTTGTCCCAACCCATTGCGAATCAGTTTTTCAACAGCCCCGATCAAACTCCACGCGATCGCCGCTCCGACTGCACCTAAAGCCGCGCCTTGCATCAGAAACGGTAAATAAATCCAGCTTTGCGTCGCACCGACAAGCTGCATCACTTCGATTTCTTGTCGCCGCGCCAAAACAATTAATCGAATTGTCGAATTAATCACCGCGATCGCCGTCATCGTTAAAACGCTAACCACGGCAAAGCTGATTGAATCAAAGCCTTGACTTAGTTGATTCATGCGGAGAACCGCTTCATCTACGTATTGAACTTCCTCAACGCCAGGAAGCTTTTTTAGCTTTTCGGCTAAATCCGAAACTTGATCCGACGATCGAGCCTTGACCTTTAATTCATCTACAAGCGGATTGCCTTCAAGCTGCTGCGTCGCTTCTTTGAGATTCGACAAATTCAGTTCTCGACTGATGCGGCTCCACGCTTCTTCTTTGGTAACGCCGCGCACGCTTGCCGCTTCGGGGAGTTTGGTTGCGGTCGATCGCAGCGTTTCTGCGGATACGCCGCTTTCAAGATAAGCCGAAACTTCAAGCTGAGAGCCAAACTGCGTGAGTAAGCTATCAAGCTGCCAAGAAGCTTGTAAACTAACGCCAAACAAAAACAGCAGTACGGTAACAGTACTAACCGCCGCCCAATTCATCCAGCCACCGCGACGAATTCCGAGTAGCGTTTCTTGCAGCAAATAATCGAGCTTTGTTAAAAACCGTTGCACCGCTTTATCTCCGATCGTGTGAATCCGGCAGGAATTCTTGTAACACTCGATTCTGAAACGGGCATCCGCGAGAATTCTGAGAAGATTTAGTGACTGTTTTAAAGCTTTTAGATTTCGTTGCCCACTCACCAAAGTCTGCGCCTAAGTACCAACCAAAACCGAGACAATCCAGCAAGCCGAAGAAATATTGGAAGAAAGCTCAAAAGCCTGTGAAATTAGGGCTATGAGGAACTTCTGTTAAAAAGCGAGCGTGCAACATTCACCTTAACAAGGTGTATTTCAATCTCATCCTGCAAGGACTCCAGCGCACTGATCACCCCTTTGCCCCAGTACCCAATCCACAACACTAAGATTTCTGAGCGAGGCGAATCTGTAGTAGAGTACCGTCTAATTTTCGCACTCGATCGATTTCGAGTGCCATGCAGTTGAAAGGTGATGTCGCAAAGGAGTCGCTGCATGAATGTTGATTTGCAAAAAGAGCAATTTAGCTGTGCCTATATTTATGCAGTTGCTACGCAGTTCCCGAAGGGTAATCGCTGCCGTAGCGTATTGATTCCCAAGACGACGCTTTCAGCACCTGAGCATCAATCTCCCGCTCCCAAAAGACCTCCAGCGCCTCGTTCTTCCAAAAATTGGGTTGAAAAGAGACTGCATCTCGAACATGAATTCGAGGTGCGATCGCGCGATTCGGAGACAATTTCTTTCTCCTTAATAGCCAACATATTCGGCAGGGCTGTTTCATTGTGAGAAGTGCAAATCTGGCCGTTGATTCTCTCGTCTTGCGTGCTTGAATTGTTTGAACCGGAAAAACAAGAGATTAGGGCTTTCAGATACCTCTTAATGACACTAAAACAGCCCTGTCCGGTCTTGGTTGTCGCGCAACTGCCTTTGTGGAATGCTGAGGCAATTGCTACAACGATGGGTAACGCACCGCGTTTTAATTCTCAACCTTGACTTTCAAAACTCATCGATCTCGGTCGGTTTTGAAACTTTGATTTTGAGACAAGATTTGAGAGATTGGGATGCTGATTCTTTTGTGAAGGAGCGATCGCGCTTTTAGCTTTATCAAAAACGGAGGTTTAAGATAGATGTAACATTTCCAATCACCGGACACAGATTGCCTTTACAACTCACTGACTACTTGACTTTGTTCCGGTGCAGTGGGAACGTTAGCCGGTGCAAAAATAGACAATATTAGACCTCTGCATTACTACCCGCTGAAGGACTCAGGGATAAAGTCACCAAAATTCCCCGCTGCGTCTTGGCGAAAGATCAAAAGAACTCGCAGTTCAAGACAAATCCGTGACCAGATGCTTGTATCAGGAAGTACGATCGCTTGTCTAGCCAGGGGACTGCTTAAATCCTTAGTTTGCAGCAACACTCCGCCTTTTTGCCAACTTTTCAAGACATAACCTAAATCTCGTCCTATTCCATGACTCTGCCGACGAACGACAAGTGCGCCTTGAATCTGTTGATTTGAGAGGAAAGTTGCTGAAGGGAAGTCAGTCGCAAACACCACAGAACGATTATCAAACTGCCCTGGGTACGCTTGCCTAGGAGCTTGGCGCAGTTCGTCCAGCAGAAAAGCGGGAGGAGCATTAACGGGCAAATCAATTTGATGCAGCCGCTCATAGCCTTGTACTAAAGCCGTCAAAATTGAGTCTACGTCAATCACAGCCATATAAGGATTCGGTGCTCCTGGAGGAGGGCAGGCGTTGAACAACGGTACAGGTCGATACCCCAGTCCTGCCAATGCAAGTCCCATTGAAACCGACTCAATGTTCGGTAAGTCGACTACGATCGCCCATCGCTCCTGGACAGGCGGAACCCAGGATGTATCAGGGGGTGGGAGTGTGGGAATCTCCACCAATGCTCTGGGTAGATGAGCGAACAAAACGGGTTTTGCCCAGTTCGACCATACACTCTGTCGAGGCACCCATGTTTCAAAGATCTGCTGTTTGTCCATTGTCTTCGTCTCCGCTAGATTGAGTCTGAATCAAGACTGCTACATCAATTGCAGCAAAATTAATCAAAGGGTGCGGGGCAATCCGACTATAAATTCCAGCCGCTTTTCCGTTAATCGTGTAAACTCCAATGCAAGGATACATGAGTCCTGCTGAAGTCTGAATTGGAAGTGTTGCAAACTGTTGTTGAGCGATCCAATTTTCTGAGCGAAACCATGCTTTGATCAAACTGCGGATATATCGATCCCGTGTCACCATGCCTGGAATTTGAACGGTATCTCCGGTATTGCAAAAAGCCGTTTTAAGCACCCATTTCGATGCTGAAATCCAATTAACTGCAAGGGGGTGAGCAGTTTTAGGAAGCAGTGCTTTCCAAGTTGGCAAGGGCGTTGAAAGCTGATTCCAGATCAAGGGAAACCGCTTGCTTTCAACGAGTAAAGCTGAGCCAGGATTACAAACTGGTGTGGTTCCACCTCGAAAAAAGTAATGCCACTCAAATTGAGGCAACTTTGCCAGCCACTCTCCCTGATAAAATCGCAAAATTGCATCTAGGTTCAATCGATCGCGGTTATTGTTCAAATAAGCTTTTCCCTTGCACCATTCCACCTGATGACAATGGGCTAGATAAGCAGTACAGCCACGCTGCTGAAGCAAGTTAGCAAGATACGAGGTAATCTGTTGATCTTCTAGATACCCCGGTGCTGAAAGAAGCGCGATCGCTCCACTGTTTGTTACTGTTTTAGCCAGAGCATCAGCGAGTACATTAGCTGGATTACCCGCGATCGTTGTTTCGGGTATTAGGGCAGTCATGAGTTGGCAGAATGTGGAAGCTTCAGTGTAGCCACCAGGCACATCACTATTGACTTCAGAAATTCGCTATCCTTCTGAAGTTGGATGAAAGTCAAAGCGTGCAACTCTAGCCGCACTGGGAGTCCAGTCAGCCTGAATGGACATGGCTTGTCGAACCCGATCGGGCAATCCCAAAAGCTTTTGTAAGTCAGAACGTTGCTTTAACTCATCCTCAGCACTCAGCATCTCAACCGTAAGTTGCTCTGCGATCGCTCCCAATTGATGCCAAGTTCGCGAGGGCAGAATAAGGGCAAAGGGAGACAACGTGTTCACATCTCCAATCTGAGCATCCCACTTAAACCCCTCCAGCAGCATCTCCTGTTTCAACTGGATATAGGCTTCAGTGTCCAAAGGCAAAGAGCATTGCCAATTTTCCATTTCACAGCCTAAGTCAATGCTGACTGGAGATAATGCTAATTCTTTCAATCGCTCTACTTACCCTATCTACTCTTGACTTTCGCAATTGTTTCCATACTAAAACCAGCGGACTGTTCTTGATCACATTCTCAACAACTTGAGCAGGCTAACGGCGAAAGTGAGCGGCGGCGAAGGAACCTTAAACGAAGTGCAGAAGTTTCTCGCCCAGACGTTCCCTGCGTTGTTAACCTGCACTCGTGCATTCTCAATAAGTCTATGGACGTTAGCGCCTGTAGTAACATCTTCTGATTTAATCATTCCTACGTCCTGTACGTTGAGATTATTGCGTAAGTTCGACCCCGATCGAATCGGGCACCCAATTGCAGTAGATACAAGCTGAACAGAATTTGATTTAAAGTAAGGTATAGTTCATATCCTTACAGGGCTTATCTTCGATCTCTTTCGAGTTGAGCGATAACATTTTTATAGAGTTCATCTTCTGTACTTTGTGGACGTTTTCTACGCTCTAGCTCGATTAACCGTTGACATGCTTGACTATCTCCCTGAAGAAGCGTCAGTAATTGTCGTTTCAGAGGATGTAATTGGCTGGAAGATTTAGAAGGGACATGAGAAGTTTGTGCAGATGCTGAGGGTTCAGGTCTAAAGTACTTGCCACCTGTATTTCTCGACGGTGAAGCTGCATGTCTCTCAGTCACTGTCGGCTGCGGATCAATTCGCATCAGAGCATCAGCCGCAGCCTTCTGAACTTTAGGATCTAGATCTGTGAGGAGTGGTCGAAGTTTTGGAACAGCAGGTTTAGCTTCTGCACCAAATTGAGCCAAGCATCCCATCATCGCTTTGCGGACATCTTTGTTTCGGTCAGCAAGACCAACGATGAGTTCCGGGATAGCGGCTTCTCCACCAGCAAAACTTACAATCGCCTTGACAATAGCAGGGTCAGAAAGCCAATTGCGATCAATATTTCCCAGTGTTCGGACTGCGGCAAGCTTGATGCTTGGATTTGGATCGACTAGTGCAAGAGCGATCGTCGGCATAGCGACTGAAGCGTCGGAACCAAATTTTCCCAGTACTTGCAAGACAGCCTCAGTGATTTTTTGATCGGTCTCGCCATTATCGGTGTTAGCTTTTGAATTGGTGCACCACTGCAAAACTACCCCGATCAAGGCTGGAAGCGCCTGTGGGCGGATTTGTATCAGAGCATCAGCCACAGCTTCGCTGACGTTAGGATTTTTATGTACCAGGAATGGCAGAAGATCTGGCACTTCGGGTTCAATTGCGACTAAGCATGTCACCATCGCCTCCCGAACATCTACGTCTCGGTCAGCAAGTCCGACCAAAATATCTGGAATCGCTGCTTTTGCAGCAGTTCTGAAATTCGCCAGCACCTTAGCGGCTGCGATACGCACCTTCGACGCTTTGCTGCTCAGCGCTTGAATTAATTGAGGCACGGCACTCGTAGCATCTGAACCGATATCCCTCAGAATCCAAATCGCCTGTATCTTGTATTCTACCTTGTCTTCCTCCTCCACAATCAGATTGGCTAGGTAAGGAACAGCAGGTTTACCAATCTGTCGCAGCAGTTTGTCAGCAGCTTTGCTCACTTCTTCAGAGTACGATTTTTTGAAACAATACGACTGCTTAAACTCCTTCGCTAGTTTCGGCAAAGCCTTTTGCACTTCTGAATTCTGGAACCAGTGAGGATCAATCGACTTCAGTGCATTCAAAGCTGCCTTCCGTACAGTTGCATCGATATCGACTCCAGCAATTAGCAGCGCTGAAATTGCTGGAGTCGCAGTCGAACCTTTCTGACCTAACAGCTCGGCTGCGAGGCAACGAAATCCTGAATTGTTAGCACACCCAAGATGCTTAATCAGATCTTCAATGCTCGAAGCATCGGACGGTTCCGACTCTTGTGGAAGGCTCGGAAGGCTCGGTTGGTCATGCTCAGAGTTATACCACCTCCTACCACGCTCTCGAACCGACTGCTTAGAGGAATTTGCGTTCAGATGGGACTTCTGAGAAGACTCAGAAATATGCGATCTACCTGTTCTATTAATCCTCGGTTTTCTTCTAGTTTGTGAATTGATACCAACAGAAACACTTTCTCGTGAATTAACACCATCAAGAACACTTCGCAATCTTAGTGTTTTCAAGTAGTGAATTAAATTGCACAGGATAAAAACTGGTGTTACAAAAAAAGAAATTACGCTCCACCACCCTAACGTTAGGCTAATTAACGTGTATCGCCAGAAATATTTCTCAATGCAAGATTTACACAGATTTCCTTGGACTTGTTTAGGATAAAAGGCAAATAATGCTCCGATACTCTGATAAAACTCAACATACTTCGTTGGTGCTTCCACACCACAGCACTGACAAGTCATAAGAAATTCACCTCCTAATACGTCAGTTCTTTGTACAGAACAAAAGCCAGCGAAGAGTCATGAGGAGTTTGATAAGAATCGCCACATCTGTCCATGCACCTTATGGACGAAACTATACTACTACATTCCAAAACGCATTGCATCGTTGTTGGGAATGGTACGTCAGGATAACGATCCGAGGGAATTAGACGGAAAGCTTTTGTATTTCTTCTCGAACAGAGCTTATAGTATTTCGCCTAAAATCTTGTTCAACCCATTCTGATTGATGAGCAGGATCGAGAGATGACTCCACCGCCCAAAAAGCTATTGGACTATAGTGCATGATGCTATTTGAGTGCGGCTATGGCTCGATGAATTTGCCCTTTGCTTTGGAGCGGAAGTATCCTCATGCGGACAAGGAATGGATTTGGCAGTTTGTGTTTTCAGTGATCGGGATGACGCGAGACGCACGCATCAATTCAGTGCAACGATTTCATTTGCATGAAAGCGGACTACAGAAAGCATTCAAGCCAGCGGTACGCTCAGCTAGCATCATAAAACGGGTCTGGATGTCACACCTTTCAGCATTGCTGTGCAATCCACCTACTCGAAGCCGGGTATGACATTCGCACCGTTCAGGAACTGTCGTTTTTGCATGTTTGTGAAAACGACCATGATTTACACTCATGTTTTAACTTGCAGCGGTAGAGGGGTGAGAAGTCCACCTAATCTGTGAAGCGCGATCGCTCTCCGAAGTTCTCACAAACGGTGGATTTTGCAAAAAAGTATGAGATTCTGAGACTCATTTTGAATTTTTACTGACCCAAGTTCACAGCCTGATAAATGCTCTCAAAACTGGTGTGGTGAGATGGATTTTGAGAAAGCCGTAGAACTATATCGTCGAGGCAGCAAAACCCAGCAACACGACGATCGAAAGCTCAGCGTGGCGACCTTTGCAGCACCTACAAAGCAGTACGCCAAATCCTTCCACCAAGCCACAAAAAATTGCCTGATCCTTTAAAGCCCCCAGGATCAGGCAGTCTACCTGTAAGGACGCCTTTGACCGGAATCACTAAACCCCTTAGTTGCCCCCTAGTTGTTTAGCTTTTCCGAGTGCGTTCCTCAGATTTGAACCCATTGTCGAATATCTTTAAGCCAAGCTCCCTCGAAGAAAGCACTTATCTTTACCTCGGAATTAATGCTACAACCCCTCTAAAATCCGTGAATTCTCCCTGCGCATGGAATTATCGCGAAGGTTAAGCGAGATTAGCGAAGGCTGATTATAAAACAGATAAAATAAATGCAGACCGATCGAGCACTCTCTTACGCTGCTGATGCTATTTCCTCTAAACCGCAAAAAATTTGACGAATTGATTCCCTTAGTTGCAACTGGGGCGCAGTATCGATATTGCTGGGGTAAGTTTCCTGACTTTTTACGACGAGTCTTGGTGTCGATTGCGGCATTGGCTTCTATTTTGCTGGTGCGATCGCTGTTTCCGGTAGAGGAGCTGCGCGGATTTAGCTTTTTTCTTGGCTTGTTTGCGCTGGTGTATTGGCTGTGGAGTCCGGTTTTGCAGGCGAGTTTGCGCAACT
The DNA here is from genome assembly GCA_964250455.1 of uncultured bacterium. Classification (GTDB taxonomy): domain Bacteria; phylum Cyanobacteriota; class Cyanobacteriia; order Leptolyngbyales; family Leptolyngbyaceae; genus CAXUFL01. The sequence goes on along the minus strand of CAXUFL010000023.1, from coordinate 26,843 downwards.
ACCAATATCGGCGATTCAAGTATGCAGGCTTTTTGCGCGGCGAAGTGCTAGATATTTACTTTAGCGATGCGGTGATTGGCACGCAAGAAACCGTCAACGATCGGGGTGATTTAGTCGTGGTCGAGAATCGGGAGCGGCAGATTAATTTAGAAGTTGGAGACGAATCAGGGTTTGTAACCGGAATTCAAGTTCCACTGCGGCGCGAACATCAAGCCATTCGGATCGGGGACGTTGCTGAAATGCTGGTGTTTGCGAATCGCCCGGACTTGAGCCGCATTGAGCAAGTCAGCGATATCTTTGTTCCCGAAGCTGAAGTGTGGGTAAGCGATTATCCGTATTTGCGACGAGATGAATTTATGGCGGTGAGTCGTCAATTGAAGTCGGAAGAACGGTATGAACCGGATACCGTTGAAGAATTTGATGAGTTCGATCGCAAAGCAAGTTCTTCAGTGAATCGCCGATTGCGCAATTCTTCTCGTGCAGCTTCAGGGCGATTAGATGAGCGATCTGCTAAAGACCTTTCGGAGCGATCGGCGCGTCGTCGGAATTCTGAATATGACCCGATCGATGCAGAACTGCTTGACGATTTTCCGAAGGAGAACTTGCTGCGCAATTCACGCGACTCAGAGCGCCAATCCGACCGCCCAAGAAAGCGAATTCCGAAAACTGGAGCGGTTAATCCTGATTCATTTGGCGACCCTCCGAAAGAGCGACGTCCTCGACGACGCGGTTAAGCTTTGATGCTTTCTTCTCCCCCGTAGGCTTGCCAGGCTAGGTCTACTAGCCCGTTGACGATCGCGGCTGCCACAACCGCGCTGCCTTTTCGGCCTTCGGTGCGAATGTGAGGAACTAGCGAGTCATCGAGTTGGGCTTTTGCGGTGCCAATGTCGAGAAACCCAGACGGCGTAGCAATCACTAATGCGGGTTTGATTTCTTCAGACTGGATTAACCCAACTAGCGTTGTTAAAGCGGTTTGCGATTGTCCAACCACAAAGATTCCTTCGGGGTAGCGTTTTGCCAGCGTTTCGATGCCCCAAGCGGCGCGAGTTTTTTCTTTTTGCGGGCGCGTGATTGCTTCCATGCTGCAATAAATTGGATTTGCAAACGTGGTTTGAATATTGGTGTTGATGCCTACTTGCACCATCGGAACATCGACAATAATCGTGGTGCGGGCAGCAAGGGCGGCGGCTCCAGATTGCAGCGCTAGGTCGGAAAAGTGAATCAGCGATTTGTATTCAAAGTCGGCTGTTGCGTAAATGGCGCGTCGGACAATTTCGTATTCAGCCGGAGATAAGGTATGGTCTCCGACTTCACGATCGATTAAGGCGAGACTTTGGGCGTCGGTGGAATGCCACTCCATAGCGTTAAAACTGCAAGAATCCGTAGGTTTGGGTTTTGATTGTTATAAATTTAACAATCAATTCGATGCTTCCAGTTTACCTGCTGAATTGGCGTTTGCTCACCGAGATTGTTTCTTAATGTGAGTTTGCAATAATAGATAGATTGAACCTGGACTAGTGCTTAAAGTTGCGGGTCATTGCATTCAAACGTGAGCGCGTCTGTGGCAACGACCTGTCAATCCTCAAAGCGCGTTCAAGCGATGTGTTATCCCAAAGTCCCGGTTGTCTTAATCTCCGGTGACAAAGGCTTGCAGAACCCAGCGTCCGTTTTCTTGAGCGAAAATAGCGCGATAACCGATCGGGCTGTAAGCGTACTGGTTTGAGACGTAGCCGCGCTTGTTGTTTGGCAAAATCACAGGCGTCCAACCGTCGGGACTGTTGATGTTGAACTGCGATCGTGTCGCTTCAGGTGCATTTTGAAAGGTTTCTGCGTCGTAGCGCACGATCTCGTTGGTTAAAGCGGCGATCGTAGGGGCATCGGTGCTGGGCTGCGATCGAACGTTTACATTTTGTCCAACCACGATGATCGAAGCGGATTGTGCGGTGTCTTTTTGGTTTGCAGGCGCATCTTTTAGCGCTGCATCGAATTGGCGAAACGTCGTCGGACAAGAAAACGTTGCGCCATCGCGAGAACAGCCGAGCGTGAGTGATTTTTCAAGCTGCGACCAAAACGGGGATTTGGGATCGTTGGGATTGAGATACTCGATCGAGCGATGTTCACCAAAGCTGAATTTAGTGCTTGGTGTGACAATGCTGCGAATGTATTGAGCATCGCGATCGCGCACGGCTTGTTTGAGGCGATCGAAAAACTTAGCAAATGGAGATTGCGTTGACTCATCAACAAGCTGAATTCGCCAGTGCGGGAAATCCGTATCCGGGGTGGGGGTTGGCGTCGCTTGAGCAAGGCTGGGTGGATTGTCGTTTGTTGTGGGCGTTGAATCGTCGGCTTTGCTCGGCTGAACGATTTGAGACGCTTGTGGAGCAGATCGCAGGTACGTCACTGCGGCAACAGTGGAACTAATTGCAGCCGTCAAAATCACGGTTCCCGAAACAATCAAGGCTGGGTATTTCATGGTGCGTTGTTGCCCTTCACTGAAACGAATCGGGCAGCTTGTCCTCTCACTTTATACTTCACTTGATCCGTGCAGGCTTCCGGACAAAATCAGTCACCGCCTGGCTCGACGAGTTTCCCGATGTTGAAATCGATTCGCACCCAGCCTTTAAGTTTACGCAAATTGTTGATTAGCAGTAATGGAATTTGCCAGTGATGCACCATCAAAAACGGGAGTGGATCGCTCAGTTGTAGAATGGCGTCTTTGCCGCAACGAATGATGTCTAATCGCGCTTTGAACTGAGCGATCGTTTCCTTTGGAGATGCGTTTTGCGCAAACGGCACCGTAATCAAGCGCCAGATTTCGTGATAAATCCAGTAGGTCGGCTGACTTGTTGACAACGGTTGAATCGGTGCATCTGAACTGAATTCTTTATCAAGATAGGCATCGGCAACGCCCGGATGATTGTAAAACATCGTGATGGCAGAATGCGTGCGGGGGTTGCACTCGATCGCGTAAACGGTGCCGTCTGATCGTTCGATAAAATCAAACGAAAGCTGTCCAGTAAGATTGAGCGCTTGAACAAAGGTTGCTACCCATGCTGCGATCGCGGGATGATCAATTTGCTCGTAGTTGACTTGAAACGCTGAAGATTTTGCGCAGCAGTGTAATCGAACTTTGCCTTCGCGCACGGTGCTATGCGTACAGTATTCTTGTCCGGTGATGAATTCCTGTAAAATCCAGGGATTTTGTTTGCTAATCGGCAGGGTTTCAAGGTGTGCTGCCGTTTCTTCTTTTGAAGGTAACGGATACTTGGTCATGTCTAAGCGATGCACCGAGTCGTAGGCGATACTTTTAAGAATATACTGACTTTGATCTTGCTTGAAATCGAAGTCTAGAACCTGCTGTGGATCGGTGATTAGAAAGGTTTTTGGTGCGGTTAAGCCGAGCGATCGAGCCTTTTCGCTTAAGCGAAATTTATCGTCTAATAAATCAGTTGTTTCAATATCAAAATGAAATACTTCACAATACTGGGATAATGCAGGCTTAGCTAATGAGCAGTAGTAACTTTCAATCGGACTTGTAACCGGAACAAAAACATCAATTTCTTCGCGTTTTACAATCTCTAGCAATGCTTGAACAAACGCATCAGAATCGGTTTTTGGAGCGGGAACGGTATAGAAGCGAGACACCGATCGCGAAAATCGATGTCCGGTGAGCCAGTATTTTTGGGTTTCAACTAAAATAACCGTGTGTCCTGAGGCATGAAACGATCGGGCAAGCTGTAACGCTTTCGTCATTTTGCCGCCAGTGACTAAGATCCGCTTGGGGGAATCGGTTAGAGTTTGAGTTGAAGAAATGAATAAACCGCGTAGGAAAGCGATCGCGGTAACAATTAAATTAATGGGAAGTACAAGCAAAAGCAACGTTAGCGTTGCTAAATTTTGCAATATAACGGAAATACGATATTGAAGCGAATTCGATCGCATTGAGAAAACCTGTAAGGGTGGAATGTTGAGAAATGGACTGACTGCTAGTTCCTTTCTAAGGAGAAAGCAGGATAATTTTGTACAATCTGGGGAAATTCGTCGATCGATAAGGTAGCTACAAGGCGCTGACCGCCCTCCGACCGAAGTCGGGGGCTACACAGACCCAATGTGCCTTCGCACACTAACAGCCGCTTGGATAGACGAGTCCACGAAGGTGGACTTTGTTTGTGTAGCCGCGACTTCAGTCGCCAGGCATCTGGGGCAATCATCGACTAATTCAATCCGCAAGCAATCTAAGAGCGTTAAAGTCGTCGAATCACCGTTACACCATCGCGTAGCGGAACGAGCACTTGTTCAACTCGCGCATCGTTGCTGACTACTTGGTTGAACTCGGCGATCGCTTGACCGTTGCTCGATCGCTCGGTTTCCGGGAGGTACGGCTGTCCTTGCAGCAAGGTGTTATCGACGCAGATAAACCCGTTGGGAGCAAGCAGCGAGGAATCGAGCAGCAATTGGAAATACTGAACGTACTCGCGCTTATCGGCATCGATAAACACGAAATCGAACGATTCATTTTGAGCTATCAGCGCGCTGAGCGTCTCGATCGCAGGAGCAACCTTGATCTGGATTTTTGATCCGTGCTCGGATTGATCGAACAAGTTCTGAGCAAACTCAGCAACATAAGCATCAACTTCGCAAGCGACGATCGTGCCATCGCTGGGTAGTGCTTCCGCCATCGCTAACGCAGAATATCCGGTGAACATGCCGATATCCAAAACGCGACGGGCGCGGGACATAGAAAGCAGCATTTTAAGAAACTGTCCTTCGACATGTCCCGACAGCATTTCTTGCTCTAAATGCCGCACCGTTTCACCGTCTGAAAATCGACGGTTCCAGGGTTCAAGCTGAGTGCGATGCGCGATCGTTGCGAGTGCTTCAGATTCAGGCGTGGTGCAGGCTTCCACATAGGAATCTAACTGAGCCGCTAACGCATACGCTTTCTGGATGGATTGGGCAAGCTCTGGCGGAACCGAGGCTGAATTAAGTTGATTCACGGCAGATTGCAAATGCAGCGTCAGAATACCAAGCGGCGTGACCGGACGCGCTGACTCGATCGAGGGATGGGCAAGATTCATGCGATCGCTCCTAAAGGGTGCTGGCTGCGAGTTCCGGCTGGCTACCGACATACGCATCGATGCCTGCACCCGCACGCGGATAATCCGCACAAATGCGACGGTGATCGGCGATCGCGCTTTCTAATTCCTCGCGGCTAAGATCGTTGACAAAGTAGCATTCTCCGATTGGTTTAGGCATTGCGGCGCGAAGCAATCCATCGCGAGTCAGCATAATCGATTGCGTAGCTTTCCACATCAAATCGATTTCCATTAAAGGATGATCGAGCGCGAGACCTAAACGGCTCATTAAACCGAGAATACGATCGCGATCACTGTCCGAAATGTAGCCGCGTTTCGCGGCGATCGTTGCCGACAATGCCATGTCAATGTTGACTGCGTGACCGTGAAGTAAAGGAACTTCGGGCGTGAGTTCGATCGTCGGACTCCACGTATGACCGTAAGCAATCACACGATCGAGCATTAATTCATGTAGGTTTGGCGTTTCCAATTCCAACATCGTTTTGATCGATTCGTAATTCACTCGATGTCCAACTTCTTTTAGCGTTGAATTGTTAGATAGAAAACCAAAGTGACTGTAAAGTAATTCCTCACCGTATTGCTCTAACAAGTTAAACACTTCTGCGTTAGAAACAACTGCAATTTTGACAAGTTCAGCCATGCCGTTACGAACTTGATCGGTCGGTAGCGTTTTGAGAAATGAAAAGTCTAGAATCACTTGCTTGGGTGGATGATAAGCCCCCAAACGGTTTTTCAGTTTGCCGTGATTTACGGCAACTTTGATCGCAACGCCTGCATCGATCAAAGCAATTAGCGTGGTTGGAACGCGAACATAATTTGTACTGCGACGATAGGCAGAACAAGCAAACCCCGCCACGTCAAGCACCAAGCCGCCGCCCATCACCAAAACAGGTTCTTTTCGACGCAAATTAAAGTCACAAAAAGCATCGGTGATTTTTAGAAACGATTCGATCGTTTTCTCTGGCTCTTCGATTTTGATCGCAAACACCGTCAAATCAATGTCGTGATACTGAAAATAATCGCGCATTGAGTCGCCGTACAGTCGATCGACGTTGTGATCGACAACGGCAAGACATCGCCCAAGCGCTTGATACTGCTTTGCAAGCGTCAGATTTTCGACTTCAAATAAATCCGTTACCAAGTCGAGGTTAAACTCAATTTTTTCGTAGCCCTCAACGTGAAACGTGTTTTCAGTTGCTTCAAATTTCGCGTGGACAGAACTCATGGCTTGCCTTCTTTATACTTAAGGTAGACTGTCTGACAACAAAGCTTAAAAATTAGCGGATTTCTCCGCCTTTAGCCTCCGTTGTTGCCAGAAAACGCAGCGCAATAAAGACAATCAACCGAATTGACTTTGCGATCTCCCAAAAAACGCAAAGCCCGAAAACACCATTGATTTGAGCCATGCACTCACTGCACCATAAAAACTTCTCTTAGAGTAATAGTCCGATCGGCGACTTCATAGTGTCTAAAGGCGTAAAAAGGAGTGCATCTTGAAATCTATTTCTGGCGGTAGATTCTTTGATTTAGATCGTCTGAAAGATTATCCCTTTGCGTCTAGACGGCGCGTGGTGATGGGAACTCAAGGAGCGGTCGCAACCAGTCAACCGCTCGCAACAATGGCAGGATTGGAAATGCTTGGCGCGGGTGGAAGCGCGATCGATGCTGCGATCGCAACGGCGATCGCGCTTACAGTGGTTGAACCAACCTCAAACGGAATCGGCTCTGATGCCTTTGCGCTCGTGTGGGATGGAAAGCTACACGGTTTGAATGCCTCTGGAAAAAGTCCGCAAACCCTGGACGCCTCGGATTTTGTAAACCTTGACACGATGCCGCTTTACGGTTGGCGATCGGTTACGGTTCCCGGTGCCGTTTCCGCGTGGCATTCTCTTTGGAAACGCTGGGGTAAGCTGCCGTTTGAGCGCTTGTTTGCACCCGCGATTCGCTATGCAGAACAAGGATTTCCGGTATCGCCAGAAACCGCCCGCGCTTGGAAACGCGCCGAGGCGATTTATGGATCGCTCGATCACGCTGCCTTCAAACCCTTTCAGACTGTGTTTTTTCCGAATGGGCGATCGCCTCGCGTCGGGGAGATTTGGCGTTCTCCGGCTCATGCTCAAACGTTGAGGGCGATCGCGATTACCGAAGGCGAAGCGTTTTATCGGGGAGACCTTGCCGACGCGATCGCGACCTTTGCCGAACAAACCGGAGGCACACTCACTCGCGAAGATTTAGCCGCTCATCAGCCCGAATGGGTCGATCCAATTTCGACAACCTATCGCGGCTTTACCGTTTGGGAGATTCCACCGAATACGCAAGGCATCGCGGCTTTAATGGCGTTGAACATTTTAGAAGGATTTGATTTACCTCATTGTGAGTATGAGTCGATCGAGCGTTATCACTGGCAAATCGAAGCGATGAAACTCGCGTTTGCCGATGTTCATCGTTATGTGAGTGATCCTGACTGCATGAGCGTTAAATCAAGGGATTTGTTGAGTAAAGCTTATGCAAGCGATCGACGCCTTTTTATTCGCGATACAGCTTCGATACAGCCGATTCCAGGATTACCTAAAGGTGGAACCGTTTATCTCGCTGCCGCCGATGCGGATCTCACCGTGTCGTTTATTCAATCAAACTACATGGGATTTGGAAGCGGAATTTTAATTCCCGGCACTGGAATCGCTTTGCAAAACCGCGCTTGTGGTTTCTCAACGCAAGCCGGACACCCGAATCAAGTCGCACCCGGAAAGCGCCCGTTTCACACGATTATTCCAGGATTTTTGAGCTACGACGATCGAGCGATCGGCGCTTTCGGCGTCATGGGCGGCGACATGCAGCCGCAAGGACATGTGCAAGTGGTGTCTAATCTAATCGATTACGGCATGAATCCGCAATCCGCGCTGGATGCTCCGCGCTGGCGATGGGTGGCACACAATCAAGTTTTGCTAGAGCAAACGGTGCCGTCAGAGGTGGCGTTGGGGCTAGTCGATCGACAGCATCTAATTCAGCTTTCAGCAGAACCAAGCGCTTTTGGACGCGGGCAGATGATTTTGCGCAACGATCGAGTTTTAATTGCTGCGTCAGAATCGCGTGCAGATGGACTGGCGATCGTCATTTAGCGTGATCTCCAACAAACGTTTGCAAAACGGTGCGATCGCGCCGCCACACGAGTACAGGCTCAAAACGACGCTAAAATAGCTCAGTCCCTTTGCAAGTCGCTTTGATAAGCGCGATTCTCTGATGTCTGTTGGTCAAAAACGCTACGAAGGCAAAGCCAAAATCCTCTATGAAACTGAAGATCCAGACGTTTTGCTGACTCAGTTCAAAGACGACGCTACGGCTTTTAATGCGCAAAAACGCGGCACGATTCAAGGCAAAGGTGAGTTTAACTGCGCAATTTCTACGCATTTATTCAAGCTAGTGGAAGCTAACGGAGTTGAAACGCACTTTATTGATCGACCCTCCGCGACCGAAATGCGCGTTAAAGCGGTTACGATTTTGCCGATCGAAGTCGTGGTCAGGAACATTGCAGCCGGGAGTCTCTGTCAACAAACAGGACTGGAGCTAGGAACGATCCTGAATCCGCCTTTGGTGGAGTTTTATTATAAAAACGACGCGCTCGGAGACCCGCTTCTGACTCGCGATCGTTTACGGGTGCTCGACCTTGCCAGCGAGGATCAAGTCAATCAACTGATCACAATGGCCCTGCAAATTAATACGATTCTGAGCCAGTTTTTTGATCAGTGTGGCATTACGCTGGTGGATTTTAAGCTGGAATTTGGCGTCGATCGTCGCGGTAAAATTTTGCTCGCAGACGAAATTAGTCCAGACACTTGCCGATTATGGAATCAGGCGGAACCTGACCCCGATCGACGAGTGCTTGATAAAGATCGCTTTCGACGCGACCTCGGAAACGTCGAAGCGGCGTATCGCCAAGTCATGGAACGGGTGCTCGGTCAAACTGTATAGCTGCATCCTTGCATTTAAAACCAGTTGTCCAGTTTCAAATCAGGCACGCACAAATGAGTAGCGTTACTCACGGTGCGGTACAATCTTGCAGTTTGACAGGATCGTTTCTGCTCAGAGTGATGTTGAGTCTGCCTCGAATTGAGGCGTGAGGACGTGCGAAAAATCGTGAATACTATGCGCTTATCTCCTGTTGTGATGGCAGCGTTTGCTTTAACCGCAACGCTCGGTTGGTCAACGACGGCACAAAGTTCGACTGTGCTCGCTAAAACGCCTCAGATTTCAACGAAATCCGAGACGACGGCAAATCGTGCTGTGCGCGACATTGCTTTGGCACCAACCGATTCGTTGAGTCAATTCGCGCCAAACCCAACGCCAAATAATTCGTTAATCCCGAATCGAACGCTCAAGCCGTCGCCGCAAAACGTTGTGGTTGAAACGATTCCGGTTTGGGAAACTTCAAATCGCGGCGGTGCTCGGACGCTGGCTAAACTTCAAAAGCTGGCTCAAAGCGGCAGCATCGAGCAAGACACTCCGAACCGCATTCAAATTAATACGTCTCCCGCCGCTCCACGCCCTGCGTCGCCGAGCATTCCAACAACGCCTAATATTCCGGGCAGTTCGCCGAGCACAAATCCGCCCGACGGCACTCCAACGCCGATCGCTCCGACTCAGCCTGGAACGCCGACCGCGCCCGATGGCACTCAAACGCCGACGATTCCAACTCAGCCTGGAACCCCAACAATTCCGACTCAGCCTGGAACCCCGACTCAGCCTGAACAGCCCACAGCACCAGAGCCGCGAGTTTTAGTGTCTGAGGTGTTAGTGACAGGTGTTACCGGAGATTTGCAAAATGAAGTGTATCGCGTGATTCAAACGCAGCCGGGGCGAACGACGACACGATCGCAGCTTCAAGCCGATATTAATGCGATTTTTGCGACGGGCTTTTTCTCGAACGTGCGAGCCACGCCCGAAGATACGCCGCTTGGAGTGCGAGTGACATTCGAGGTGACAGCAAATCCGCCGCTTCGAGCCGTGACGCTCGAAGGCAGTCGAATCGTTCCGCCGGAAGTCGTGAATCGAATTTTTAGTCCGCAATACGGGAAAACTACGAATTTCCGTGATTTGCAAAGCGGAATTCAAGACTTGACCAAGTACTATCAGGACAACGGATACGTTCTGGCGCAGGTGACGAACGCGCAGCAGCCGCAAATCAATCCGGATGGTACGGTTGTGCTGCAAGTTGCTGAAGGGGAAATCGAGCGAATTCAGGTGCGATTTATCAACAAAGAAGGCAGCACGACCGATGCAAAAGGCAAGCCGATTCGAGGACGCACCCGCGACTTTATTGTTACTCGCGAATTAGAACTCAAGCCCGGACAGGTTTTTAATCGAACTGTTTTAGAGCGAGATTTTCAGCGCTTATTTGGATTAGGAATTTTTGAAGATTTGCGCCCGTCGCTTGAGGTGGGTGAAGATCGGCGAAAAGTGATTTTGGTTGTCAATGTCGTTGAGCGTAACACTGGCAATATTGGACTTTCCGGCGGTTTTAGCTCAGCAAGCGGCTTGTTTGGGGCAGTGAGCTTTGGGCAGCAAAACGTCGGCGGTAACAACCAGAAATTTAACGCAGAAGTGCAGATCGGTCAGCGAGATCAGCAGTTTGAGCTGAACTTTACCGACCCGTGGATCGGAGGTGATCCGTATCGAACCTCGTACACGGTAAGTTTGTTCCGACGCGCCGAAATCTCGGTGATTTTTGATAATGGCAAACCAGATGTCTTTTTATCGAACGGCGATCGACCCCGCGTAGTGCGCACGGGCGGCGGGATTACGTTCTCGCGCCCGCTTAACGGTAATCCGTATCGAACCTCGGAATGGACGGCTTCGCTTGGGCTGCAATATCAGCGCGTCGTGATTACCGACTCCAATAATATTCGTCGCAGGCGAGACGCATTAGGCGACCCGTTGACGTTTAGCCCTTCTGGAAAAGACGATTTGTTTACAGGAATTTTATTGGTGGCTCGCGATCGACGCGACGACCAACTGCGACCCACGCGGGGCGATCGACTGCAATTTAGCAGCGAGCAATCTGCGCCAATCGGGTCGGGCAGCATTTTATTCAACCGACTTCGAGCAAGCTATAGCTTTTACATTCCGACGCGGCTGACTAAATTTACACCCGGCTGTCGCACGCAGCGTCCGGTGATCGGTCAGCAGCCCAGCAAAGAAGGATGTCCACAAACGTTTGCGTTTAACCTTCAAGGAGGAACGGTTCTTGGAGATCTGCCGCCGTATGAAGCGTTTGCGCTAGGCGGTGCAAACTCGGTGCGCGGCTACGATGAAGGCGCATTAGGCGTTGGACGCAGCTACGTACAGGCAACGGCAGAATATCGCTTCCCGGTTTTCTCGATTGTTTCCGGTGCCTTGTTTGTGGACGCTGCGAGTGATTTAGGATCAGGAAAAAGCGTTCTCGGTGATCCGGGCGGCGTGCGGGGGAAACCCGGAAGTGGTTTAGGATACGGCGTGGGGGTGCGCGTGCAAACGCCGATCGGTCCGCTTCGCATCGATTTTGGTTTGAACAATCGCGGCGGCAGTAACTTTAGATTCGGATTTGGAGAACGATTCTAATGCAAGAAGTCAAAGATCAGGCGCGATCGACGGCAGGAATGGATTCCTACGAAGTTGCGCAACGCGCTAAGCAAGAACACACGTTAGCAACGGCGTTTGTGCGATCGGGCGTTGGATTACACACCGGAGAACCCGCAACCGTTCGAGTTTTGCCCGCAGAACCCGGACGAGGACGGTACTTTGTGCGAGTGGATCGGCTCGATGCGCCTGAAATTCCGGCTTCGATCGAATCGGTGCAACAAACGGTTCTCTCAACCGAGTTAATGCACGGTGATGCAGGAGTTCGGACGGTTGAACATTTGCTGGCCGCTTTAGCAGGGCTTGGCGTTGACAACGCTCGAATCGAAATCGACGGCGCAGAATTGCCGCTTTTGGATGGTTCCGCCGAAGCGTGGGCACAAGGCATTGTTGAAGCAGGCACAAGTGCTCAAACGGCTGTAGCTGCAAAAAAAGTAATTTCTGAACCTGTGATCGTGCGGCATGATGATGCCTTTGTTGCAGCAATGCCGAGTTCTGAACTGCGGTTTTCTTATGGAATTGACTTTGAAGTGAGCGCGATCGGCAATCAATGGCACAGTTGGAGGTTTGACGTTGACACGTTTCGCGATGAAATTGCGCCCGCTCGCACGTTTGGCATCGCAGAACAGATCGAAGCGCTGCGTAACAATGGTTTAATAAAAGGCGGTTCGCTTGAAAATGCGCTTGTTTGTAGTCAAGCGGGGTGGATCAATCCGCCGTTGAGATTTTCAAATGAGCCAGTGCGTCATAAGCTTTTAGACTTAATAGGTGACTTAAGTTTGTTAGGCGCGTTTCCAATCGCTCATTTTCTTGCCTACAAAGCCAGTCATCAGCTTCACACGCAGCTTGTGCGCCAACTGTCCTTTTGATTTACCAAACCCCATGTCAACGCTGATTGAAACTCACACTCCGAATGCTTCACCGCTACCCGAAGCGGTAGTCGATCAACCCACGCCTGACGTCAAGAAAACTTTTACGCTCGAAGAAATCCATCAGCTTTTGCCGCATCGCTATCCGTTTGCTTTAGTCGATCGCATCATCGATTTTGTTCCCGGAAAGCTGGCAGTGGGACTTAAAAACGTCACGTTTAATGAGCCGCATTTTCAAGGGCATTTTCCCGATCGTCCGATTATGCCCGGTGTGCTGATTGTTGAAGCAATGGCGCAGGTAGGCGGGGTTGTACTGACGCAAATGGCGGACATGCGAGGCGGATTGTTTATGTTTGCTGGGATCGACGGCGTGAAGTTTCGTCGTCCGGTCGTTCCGGGCGATCAGCTTGTGATGACCGTGGAACTGTTATCGGTAAAGGGGCGTCGATTTGGAAAGATGCGCGGACGTGCCGAAGTTGACGGACAGCTTGCCTGTACAGGTGATTTAATGTTTGCGCTTGTGGATTAATCCTCGATTCTGCGGAACTTCGCAAATCGTGTCCGTTTCCCCGATTCTTTCTAAACCTACCGCTCTTTATGACCACTTTGATTCATCCGACGGCTGTAATCCACCAGAATGCTCAACTTCATCCCACTGTGCAAGTCGGAGCGTATGCCGTAATCGGAGAGCATGTCAAAGTGGGAGCAGGAACGATCGTGAGTCATCATGTGGTGCTCGAGGGATGCACTGAAATCGGGGAGCGCAATCATTTGTTTCCGGGGGCGGCGATCGGCTTAGAGCCGCAGGATTTGAAATACGATGGATCGCTAAGCTTGACCAAAATCGGCAACGGCAATCAAATTCGAGAGTTTGTCACGATTCATCGAGCCACGTATGCCGACGAAGCCACCACGATCGGAAACGGTAATTTGCTGATGGCCTACGTACATGTTGGGCATAACTGCGCGATCGAGGATCAGGTAATTATCTCGAATTCTGTCGCAATGGCGGGACACGTTCACATCGAATCAAAGGCCCGCATTAGCGGCGTGCTGGGAATTCATCAGTTTGTGCACATCGGGCGTCATGCGATGGTGGGCGGAATGAGCCGCATCGATCGCGACGTGCCGCCGTATGTTGTAGTTGAAGGCAATCCGTCGCGAGTACGATCGCTGCACAAAATTGGATTAGAGCGATCGGGCTTTTTACCGCATGATTTGCAGCTATTGAAAAAGGCATTTCGGATTTTGTATCGATCGGGCTTGACGCTGAACGAAGCGCTAGAGCAATTAGAGCTTTTACCGGAAAATGAACACGTTCAGCATTTAAGTCAATTTATTCGCCGATCGACGTTATCAGGGCGACGCGGATTAACGCCCGGAGCTAGATTGAAAAGCGACGCATGAAAAAGCGAATTTTTATCAGCACTGGTGAAGTGTCCGGAGATTTGCAAGGCGCACTGCTGGTTAAAGCGCTATTTCAACGAGCAGATGCGCTCGGTTTTGAGCTTGAAATTACGGCGCTCGGTGGACATCGCATGAAAGCCGCCGGAGCAAAACTATTTGCCAATACGACTGAGATCGGATCAGTAGGCCCGATCGAAGCGCTGCCTTACATTCTGCCTACGCTCAAAATCCAGCGCGAGGTTAAAGCGTATCTGCGCGAGAATCCGCCGGATTTGTTTGTGATGATCGATTATATGGATGCGAACATCAACATCGGAAAGATGATTCGTCAATTCTTTCCGCAGGTGCCAACCGTGTTTTTTATCGCACCGCAAGAATGGGTAGTGTCGCTTACTCCAAATAAAACTCAGTGGATTGTGTCGATTAGCGATCGCATTTTGGCGATTTTTCCCGAAGAAGAACGCTACTACGCTAAAAAAGGCGCAAACGTAACTTTTGTCGGGCATCCTTTGTTGGATCGAATGCAGCAGGCAATCGATCGCGATACAGCTCGAACTCAGCTTGGCATCGCCCCTGATCAAACGGCGATCGTGCTGCTTCCTGCGTCACGTCAGCAAGAACTTAAATATTTGATGCCTGTGATGTTTGAAGCGGCACAAAAAATTCAGGCAAAAATTCCCGATGTGGTGTTTTTGATCCCCGTGTCGTTGATGAAATATAAAAGCGCGATCGCTCAGGCTGTCGCTCGATTCGGTTTACGCGCTCAAGTTCTCGATTCTGAGTCGGTGCCGATTGCGTTTCCGCTTGGGGTGATTGCGGCGGCGGATTTAGCGATCGCCAAATCCGGAACGGTGAATCTTGAAACGGCTTTGTTAAATGTGCCTCAAGTTGTGATGTATCGCGTCAGTTCGCTAACCGCTTGGATTGCAAAACACATTTTGCAGCTCAAAATTCCGTTTGTGTCGCCGCCGAATTTGGTGAATCTGTGTGAGATTGTGCCCGAATTTCTGCAAGACGATGCCACCGCCGACAACTTAGCCACCGCCGCGCTCGAGTTGCTCAATCCCCAAAATCGTCAGCGAATGCTTGCGGATTATCAAACAATGCGGCAATCGTTAGGCGAGGTTGGAGTGTGCGATCGAGCTGCTCAAGCGATGCTAGACATGCTTCAGACGTGAATTCGAGTTAGGCGGTTTTCTCGCTGCGTTGAGGCGCGTCTCTGATGCAGAACTCGCGTTAATCTCAGCTACACCCAGTCGATCGACTATCGGCTTTGCTTCATGGAGCAAAGCCGATTGAATAATGTGAAGCTTACCTTACTCGTCGCGCAAGCCGCCGATCACATACTTTTGCCATTCCTGGTTAACGCCGTTTTTGACGTGTTTTGTCACTTCAAAGTAAAGGCTACTATGCGGACGATGCGGAGGATTCCGCAGCACCATGCTGGCTTCTTTTGGCGTGCGGCTGCCTTTTTTGACATTGCAGCGCACACAGGCCGTTACAATGTTTTCCCAAGAATCGCCACCGCCTCGCGATCGTGGAATCACGTGATCCAGCGTCAAATCGTCGCCCGAATAGCCGCAGTACTGGCACGAATGCCCGTCCCGGTGCAGCAGATTTTTGCGCGTGAGGGGAATCTCTTTGTAGGGAACCCGCACGTAGTGACGCAACCGGATTACCGTAGGCAACGGGAACCCTGAATAAATGAACTTTCCGTTATGCTCGACTTGCTCAGCTTTGCCTTTGATTAACAGAACGACCGCTCGCCGCCAGCTTGTGATATTGAGCGGTTCGTAGGAGGCATTAAGCACCAGAACCTTTCCCATTCGAGAATTTGATTAATTCTTATTATTTGCACTGATGCTAACACATTCAACTCTAAAGGCACAGCAGGTACGTTGGGTTCTTGCTGAGTATCGGCTCGATCGAGCTTTTTCGCTTTGAGCAGAATAACTCAAAATTCCACACGCTATGAAAATGAGCCAAGACGATCGCACGGTCACTGTTGAGCTTTAACAGTTAATGTCAGTTCTGGTTAAGCCTGGCGACTCAAGGCGCGGCTACACAAACCACCCACGGGTTCCTCATGGCAAATTCTGGGGGTAGTTCGCCTGCTCTCAGACTTAATTCGATTAGACACATAGCCGTAGGCAATGCGCGAAGTTTCGTATTTCACCCTTCAAAATCATCTGATCGAGCAACCTACATGAATAAAGCGGAATAGCTAATCCACCTTTTGTTGTAGAAATCGAATAAAGCATAGACACCCCGAAGACCGAATCGGGCATCCAAAGGATCCGGCGGGGATTTTTTAAGCAAACGTGGTCATGAGCGAATCCGACATCTCGAAATTCGCGGTGACGCTTTGGACATCTTCGAGGTCTTCGAGGGCGTCCATTAGTTTGAGCAGCGATCGAGCCTGATCCGAATCTTCAACTTCAACCGTGTTTTGTGGAATCCAGCGCGTTTCAATCTGCGACACGGTATAGCCTTTATCTTTTAGCGTTTGGCTCAGATGTTCGAGATTTTCCGGCGTGGTGAGCACTTCTGCTGCTTGACCCTCTTCGGTTTCAATCCAGTCGTAAGTTTCCGCTCCGCCTTCGAGACACGCTTCGAGCAAGGCTTCTTCGTTGATTTCGATGTCTTGGTTGCGCTGGCGTCCGCGTCCGGTTTGAGTGGGTGCGAAGGAAACTTCGACGATGCCTTTGTGCTCAAACATCCAGCCCACACAGCCTGTTTCACCCAAATTGCCGCCATTTTTACTGAACGCCGATCGCAAATCTGCTGCCGTGCGATTGCGGTTATCGGTGAGCGCTTCGATTAACACGGCAATTCCGCCTGCGCCATAGCCTTCATAGCGAATTGATTCTAAGGCATTCTCGCTGCCGAGCGTGCCTGCACCTTTGGCGATCGCCCGATCGATGTTTTCGTTGGGAATTCCCGCAGCGCGAGCTTTCTCGATCGCCGTTCGCAGTTGAAAGTTGCCTGCGGGATCGGGAACGCCGCTTCGGGCTGCGACGATAATTTCTCGCGAAATTTTGGCGAAAACTTTTCCTTTAACGGCGTCTACTCTAGCTTTTTGCCGTTTAATGTTCGCCCATTTACTGTGTCCTGCCATACCTCAAATTAAACGCACGCGAAATACTTTAATAGGATAGCCAAAGTTTGAATCGTTTAGCTTTTACCGCCCGTGAACGTTACACCTTGAATAAAATAGCGATTGAAAAAGGCATAAATGGCAAGCGCAGGAAGCGTGAAAATCATCGACGCTGCCATAATGTAGTTCCAATACGTGATGTATTGACCTTTGAAGGCGTTTAAGCCGATCGGGAGCGTAAACATTTCTGGATTCGACATCACAACAAGCGGTAAGAGAAATTCATTCCAGGAACTCATAAAAATAAAAATAGTTTGGGCAGCTAATGCGGGTTTTGCAAGCGGTAAAACGATCTGAAAAAAGGTTTGAAATCGGTTTAATCCGTCAAGCTGTGCGGCCTCTTCGAGTTCTTTTGGGAAGTTGATAAAAAACTGCCGCATCATGAAAATAAACGTTGCGTTTACAACAGTTGGAGCAATTAATCCTTGATAAGAATTAAGCCATCCAAAGGATTTAAGAATCAGGAATCTTGGAAGTAATGTAATCTGTGCGGGAACGACGAGAACCGCCAAAATTAGAAAAAATAAAAGCTGATTTCCTGGAAATCGAATGCGGGCTAAAGCGTACCCTGCCATTGAGTTAAATAATAAATTGAAAGCGGTTACAACAATGGCCACGATCGCGCTGTTGAGCAACCATCGCCCAAACAACGGTTCTTGCAGGAAAATTTGTTTGTAGTTGTCGATCGTAAAGCGCTTCGGAATAAAGTTTGCTCCACTCGCTGAAATTTCTGCTAACGGCTTAAACGAGGCAGAAAGCGCCCACAAAAAAGGAATAAACGTAATAACGGTATATAGAATGAGTCCTGCGTACAAAATCCAGACAAATCGATTTGATTTCATAGCCTTAATCCAAACTTTCTTCTCTAAATAAGGTGCGTTGAATCAAAGTGACTGCCATAATCACGATCGCTAACACGAGCGTCAAAGCCAGTGCGTATCCCATATCCAAACTTTTAAAGGCGTATTGATAAATCAAAAGCACGATCGTTAACGTTGCATTATCCGGGCCGCCAGAACCATTAGAAAAAATGTACGACTGATCAAATAATTGAAACGTTCCAATAATCCCCATGACGATTACAAAAAACGTTACTGGACGCAGAAACGGAAGCGTGATGTGCCAAAACTTTTCCCAACCTGACGCGCCATCGATCGCGGCCGCTTCGTACAAACTTTCTGGAATATCCTGCATCGCTGCAAGATAAATCACCATGTACAACGGTGCGGTTGCCCAAATATTCATCAGCATAATTCCTTTAAGAGCAACATCGGGATCACCCAACCAGTTGTAAGTGGGAAGCCCGATCTCGCTTAAAAAGCTATTTAGCAACCCATGCGAGTTATAAATCCACATAAAAATCAGCGTTAATACGGCTGATGAAGTAACAGTTGGCAAGAAGAACGCGACTCGAAACCAACTTTTACCGCGAATTTGAGCATTCAGCAGCATGGCTAAACCGAGCGCCAAAATCGTTTGAAGCGGAACAACGATCGCTACATATTGAACCGTATTTTTGAGTGCAATCCACACGCGCTGATCGTCAAGCATTCGGACAAAATTTCTTAATCCAGCAAATCGGTAAGATACGTCTCCGAGCAATTGAACGCGATAAAAAGCAAGCACGATCGCATACAAAACGGGCAGCGCCAAAAAGACTCCTAAAATCAGAATAGTTGGAGTCAGAAATAAATAAGCTGAAACTGTATCCCGATGTTTTTGTTGAGTCCATTTCATATCTAATTTGATAAATAAATTTCTCGATTTGCAGTTGCTTGAGCACGATTCATTGCATCCGTTAAAGATTGCTGTCCGAGCAGAGCGCTAACAAATTGATTATCAAAATTCGTCAAAATCGTGGGTAACGTTTCGCCTGCTTGCCAAATCGTTGCGTATTTTGCACCCGCTACAAGCGGCGCATACGTCGGGTTACGATCGTACTTCAACTCCGCTAGAACTGATTTTCTTGACGGCAGCGCAACGCCTTGATTTGCCCAAGTTTTCATCCCGGATTCACTGGTCAAAAACTGAATTAATTTCCATGCCGCATCTTTGTGTTGAGATTGACGATTGATCACATAGCCAACCGTATACGCCATCGTGTTTTTGCGTCCGTCGATCGTCGGCACTTCTGCGGTGGCAAATTTCAGATTGGGAAACGTTTCTTTAAGGTACGGAATCGCCCAAGCACCTTCGATCGCCATCGCGACTCTGCCTTGTCCAAACGCTTCGCTATTCGAGCTTGCACCCACGTCTGAAGGCTGAGCGGCGGTACGATCAAACCGATATTGATCAATCACTAACTGCAATCCTTTAACCGCGTTTGGCGTGGCAAACGCCGCATAGTTGTTTTGATCAACCAGCTTTCCACCAAACGCTTTGATCATAAACGTTTGACGCGGTAATTCTGGCGCAACTCCGATTCCAAACTGGTCGATTTTACCGTCTTTATTCGTATCAACCGTTAGTTGCTTTGCGTATTGTCGTAGCTGACTCCAGGTTTTAGGCGGACGGGTAAGATTTGCCGTTTTGAATGCGCTTGTATTGTAAAACAACACAAGCGTTGAGAAATCTTTAGGAATCCCGTAAACTTGGTTATCTCTCTTGAAAGCATTCAGCAATCTCGGCTCAAAATCATTCAGCTTAAAGTCGGGTTTGATGTATTGATCGAGCGGCTCTAAAATCCCCGCTTTCATTAATGCAGGCGCTTCAAAGGCATCGAGATAAAACACATCCGGCGCAACGTTCCCGATCAATCGCGTTTTGATCACGTCCATGTATTGACTGTTGATGGTTTCGCGCTTCACTTTGATTGTGGGATTCTTTGCCTCAAATTCCCGAATGACCGTATCTAAAAGCTTTCCTTCGTTCGGGTTACTTTGCCAACCGCTTAGAGAAAGTTCAACCGTCGCCGCGTTTTTCTCAGTCGATCGACATCCAGCCGTCAACACAAGCCCAAAAATCGTCAGTAGAGAAACCAGTTTTCGCATCGCAGCTTAAACCCTGTACATTAAATGGCGATGATGTCTTATTTTCAATCATGGCGCAACGGCGATTTGCAAAGGCTTTGCTTGTGGCGATTTGTTTGTCGCTTTGGCTTGTGGGGTGTCAGGCTCAAACTGAGTCAGGAAGCCCGATTCGGCTAACGCTGTGGCAAGGCGTTAACCCGCCCTCGAATCGAATTGTTTTACAAAAATTAGTCGATCGCTTCAACGATCAGCACGCAGATATCCAGGTTGAATCGCTTTATGTCGGTCAAGGCGATCAGCAAATTCCTAAAATTCTTTCGGCGATCGTCGGAAACGCTGCACCGGATTTATTGTGGTATGCGCCGATGATCACAGGTCAACTTGTGGAGTTAGATGCGTTGAGATCGATCGATCCTCTGCTCAACGCTTCCCCGCTCAAATCCGAACTTGATCCAGCGCTGTTTGGCACGATGCAATACGAAGGCAAAACGTGGTCAATTCCGTTTGGAACCAATAACGTCGGCATTTACTACCGTCCGAGCCTTTTCAAAACCGCAGGCATTACCGACCTACCGACAACTTGGACAGAATTTCGTCAAGTGGCGAAACGATTAACGCAAGACAAAAACGGCGATGGCAACCCCGATCAGTATGGAATGCTGCTTCCACTCGGCAAAGGTGAATGGACAGTGTTTACGTGGCTACCGTTTCTGTTTAGTGGCGGCGGACAGCTAACGCAGACTCCATCCTTAAGTGAACCAATCCGACCTGGAGAAATTCGCTACGGCAATACAATCAATACTGGGCGCGTCGTGGAACCCCAACAAGCTGACATTAATATTGTCAACAAAGGCGCGATCGCGGCTCTTCAATTTTGGCGCGACTTAATGCAAGACGGCTCTGCGATTCTTTCGCAACCCGAACGCGGCTACGAACTCGATTATTTTCTGGCGGGAAAAGTCGCCATGCAGCTTTCTGGGCCCTGGACGCTCGGACAACTGCAAGCGACGCAGGTTGATTTTGGCGTGATGCCGATTCCAAAAGGCGCTCAAGCCGGAACAGCAAGCGGCGGCGAAAATCTTTTTTTGTTCAAATCCACGCCAGAACGAGAACGCGCCGCGTTTGCGTTTGCTGAATTTGTCATGAGCGAAGCGTTTCAAACCGAATGGGCGATCGGCACAGGCTATCTGCCCACTAATCTAAAATCCCGTGAAAGCCAGGCGTATAAAGCATTTCGAGCCAAACAGCCAGCCGTTGACGTATTCCTCGGACAAGTTAAAAACGGTCGATCGCGCCCTATCTTTCCCGGATACAACCGCATTTCTGACAACGTAGGACGAGCGATCGAAGCCACACTGCTCGGACGCAGCACCCCAGAAGCCGCGCTCAAAGCTTCGCAACAGCGATTAGATCTCATCTTTAAATAGGCGCGATGCTTAAAAGAAGTTGAAAAACCCCGATCACTCGATTGCTCAATTTAAGCTATGATAATCAGTCTGTACACTTAAGACGTCTGAAATAAATCTCCTCCAGCGATTATTGGTGTGAGGTGGTAGGTGTAGGCTGCACATCTGAATTTGTGCGTATGCATCCACGGGAGGCGAATTTTAACGGAGACAATTGGAAAACGATTAGCATGGTCAATCAGAACACAGCAACTATGGATGTAGGTTTTACCCACGAGGACTTTGCCGCTCTACTTGACCAGTACGACTATCACTTTAGTCCTGGAGATGTCGTCGCTGGAACCGTTTTTAGCTTGGAGCCGCGAGGTGCGCTGATTGACATTGGGGCAAAAACGGCGGCTTACATTCCGATTCAGGAAATGTCGATCAACCGCATTGATACGCCTGAAGAGGTGTTGCAATCTAACGAAACCCGCGAATTCTTTATTCTCGCTGACGAAAACGAAGACGGCCAGCTTACCCTCTCGATTCGTCGCATCGAATACATGCGGGCGTGGGAGCGCGTGCGTCAGCTTCAAGCCGAAGACGCAACGGTGAGATCGATCGTATTTGCCACCAACCGGGGCGGCGCGTTGGTTCGCATCGAAGGATTGCGCGGCTTTATTCCGGGATCGCACATCAGCACTCGCAAGCCGAAAGAAGAGCTTGTGGCTGAAGAATTACCGTTGAAGTTTTTAGAAGTCGATGAAGAGCGTAACCGTTTAGTTCTGAGCCATCGTCGGGCATTGGTTGAACGGAAGATGAACCGCTTAGAAGTTGGCGAAGTCGTAATCGGCACGGTGCGCGGCATTAAGCCTTACGGCGCGTTTATCGATATCGGGGGTGTGAGCGGACTGCTGCACATTTCGGAAATTTCGCACGATCACATCGATACGCCGCACAGCGTGTTCAACGTCAATGACGAAGTGAAAGTGATGATTATTGATTTGGATGCGGAGCGCGGGCGAATTTCGCTTTCGACTAAGCAGCTTGAGCCAGAACCAGGCGATATGGTGAAGAATCCGCAGGTGGTTTACGACAAAGCGGAAGAAATGGCGGCGAAGTATCGCGAGCAGATGAAGCAGCAGCAGCAAGGCAACAGCAGCAACGGAAATAACGGGACTGCAACGGCGGTAATCGAAGCACCCGCCGCAGTCGAAGTTGAGGTGCCCGCCGCCGTTGAGGCTGCGATCGATCCGCTCACCGATACAGACTTGGAGAGCGTTGAAGATTTGCCGCCTGCAACCGAAGATTAATCGTTTGATTGATTGTTGATTGATGTTCTGAAAGAGGGAGCCATCCCTCTTTTTTTATTGGGATGGAGTCGCGCAAATTCTAGAAGTTGAGATTTAATCAGGTTGACTTCGGGTTTAATGCATTTTTGTTGATCGATTTTTTATTCATGGTTTAAACCTCGATATTATCTGAAGCAGTGTTTAAGCAGGTTGCAAACCTTCGATCGTCCGGATAACGGCTGAACCACTGCGATATCAAGGAGAGATTGTTTCTATAAGGGTGCGATTTAACCAAAATAGCTGAACTGATTACGAGGAGTTGAAATGTTTAGAGTAACCTCACCATTCATCGCACTGTTGCTTAGTGGCACAGTTGTATTGCCAGCGTTAGCAGATGACTTTTTTCTTCCAGGTATGTCACCGATGGAGATTTCCCAGCCTTTTTATGCTAGGGAAAGCGCTCGGATTTGGGGCTTATCGCTTGAGGCTCAAAGGCGAAGTCAGTCAAGTGCGCCTTCAAGCGGGTCGAAGCCAGTTAATCGCCCCAGTAACAGCACAAGCTCAGGCGCAAGAATTGATTTATCGTATCAACCCTCGGCAGTTGTGAAGCAACAAATCGTGCGCGAGTACGTTGAGCGCATTCGTCGCAAAAACCCAACCGCAGCCGCTCAGGTCGCCGATCAGCTTCGTCAGTATGACTATGATCAGATTTATACGGGTATTGTTCAGCCCTTTGGCTTGTCCGGTAATAATGTTGCTGATGTCTTCACCGCTTACTTGGTACTCAACTGGATGATTGCAAATCAATCGAGTGATCCTAGTCGCCAAGCGGTTATGATTGAGCGCGATCGAACTGCGGCAACCCTGAGCAAGAATTCTTCGCTGCGCGATCCCCAAGTGCGTCAGAAGCTCGGCGAGGAGATCAAGCTATTGTTTGTGACGCTACATTCAGGCTGGAAAACTGCACAGCGTGAAGGTCAACTGAGCGAGTACAGCGACGGTGTAGCTGCTTTGTTTCGTCAACAGAGCGGTGCAGATCCACGTCGAATTGTTTTGACTAGCACTGGCTTCGAGCCGCGTCGGTAAAAATTCTAGCTGCGTCTTGAGATTGCCGTCTCGCATTGTCTAACTTATTGTAGCGAGGGAGCTTTATACCATCGGCATTTCTGGTTGTATGAAACTCTCTGCTTTTTTAGGGTTAAAGAGCGATGGTAGACATCAATTGTAACGGCGTTGTTTTTCGGGGTGTAGACGCGATCGTGTTCGACAAAGACGGAACGATCGCCGATTCTCATGGGTATCTCCACCGCTTAGGTCAAAAGCGAGCCGATCTTATCGAGTCAGAAATTCCAGGTGTCAAAAACGCGATTCTAACGACATTCGGAATTGTAGAAAACCGGATTGATCCAACAGGATTATTAGCGGTTGGAAGTCGCGAAGAAAACGAAGGCGCGATCGTCACCCTGATCGAACATTATGCTTCGATTTCTGACGCATCAGCCTTAGTTCACACTGCCTTTCTAAAAGCCGATCGCAGACTCCAGCGCAGAGCGGAATTGACGCAGCCGTTTGCTGGCGTTCCGGCACTTTTGCAAACGCTTTCTAAGTCGTGCAGGTTGGGCATTGTTTCGAGCGACAGCGAACCGAACATTCGAGAATTCATCGATCGCTATCAATTAAACGCATTTTTTGGCTCGATCGTCGGCGCACAGCCCGGACTCAGCAAACCCGATCCCCGTTTGTTAAAAGCAGCTTGTGACGAATTAAACGTGATGCCTTCTGCCACGTTGATAATCGGGGATGCGATCGCAGACGTTAAACTCGCGCATCAAGGCGGTGCGATCGGCTGTGTGGGCGTTACTTGGGGAGGTGTTCACTCGCTTAACGGTGCAGATGCGATGGTGAATAAACCCAATCAAATTCAGCTAATCGCTCAGTGAAGCCGAATGCGTGTAGCTTGCCACTTTGTCTAAAAGTTCGTCAAAATTTACAGGCTTGCGAATCAAATCGGTTGCCCCCACCTCTGAATAAGGACGATGGAAAAATTCGTCGTGAGCGGTGAGCAAAACGATCGGCAGCCCCGCAAACTGTTTGTTTTGACGAACCCGGCGCGTCACATCGTATCCGTTAAGACCGGGCATCATAATATCCAGCAGCACTAAATCAGGCTGGTCTTGTTCGATTTTATGCAAAGCCGTAACGCCATTCGGAGCGGTTTCAACCGTATATCCTTCAGCTTCGAGAATCGTTTGCAGTAGAAAAACGTTGTCTGCAACATCGTCTACGACTAGAACTCGATAAGTTTTTGGCAACGTTGTTAAAGGCATTGGTGAAAGAGGGTGATTCAATGGCGGAGGTTAGATGACATAGGTATAGTCTTTCCCTGGGTGTCAAAGCTCTAACTCGCGATGGATATCCCATAGAACTTTACATATTTTGATTTTCTTAAACTTGTAGATAAGAGGACCTATGAAGTTTTGAGCGCGATGCCTTGATAAAAAGCAGCTAGGACGGCGGGATAGTTTGCCATTTCAAACTGCTTGATTTCAACAGAATCGAACCTTTGAGCAATCAGCGATCGAATGTCTCGATCGAGATGACAACCATCAGCAATGATTTTCTGCACGGGCGTTAACCGATGCTGCCATTTTTGCGTGCGCAGGTTCGGGCTGAGTCCGTGTTCTAGAAAGAAAAATCGCCCGTTTGGTTTAAGAACGCGATACACCTCGTTAAGAGCTTGCTGAACATTCGCAATGCTGCACAGCGTTAAAGTACTGACTACGCAATCAAACGATCGATCAAGCATCGGGAGCTGTTCGCCGTTTAGCACTCGATGATCAACAACAATATTGGCGGCTTGAATGCGTTTTTGCGCTAAAGCACTCATACCAGGATTAGCATCGATCGCGGTAATGTTACGAATGTGGTTTGGATAGTGCGCCAAATTCAACCCGCTTCCGAACCCGATTTCTAAGATTGCGCCGTCTACGGTCGCTAAAAGGTCTTGCCGAACGCGAGCTAAATCGGCATCTGAAAGCGACCAATCCATGAGCTGAGGCAGCAAGTATCGCGTGTAGAGGTTCATGGAAGATTTGATACCGATTTTGAATTCAGCTAAAGCGATCGGATCTCTTTGAGGCTTTGAGCAATCAACGGAATCGACGAAGCGAGAATCAACGCCGCGATCGCCAAACTAACCGCCACGTCCGCCCACAGCCAATGCAAAAGGGCAACCGCGATCGCCGCTACAATCACTCCAACCGCGCCTAAGGCATCGGCAACCACATGCAAAAACGCAGCGCGTAAATTCAAATCGTGGTCGCTGCCTTGATGCAACAGCGCAATATTAATGCTATTTACGCCCAGCCCAACGATCGCGGTAATCAGCATTGGCACGCTAGAAATTTCAGGCGTTGCAACGTGAAGGCGTTCGATCGCTTCCCACACAATCCAGAGTGTTGCGGCAATTAATCCAAAGCCGTTAAACAACGCCGCCCAGGTTTCAAGCGATTTGTTTGGCTTAACCGAAACCGCATCGACACCAATCCAACCCCACTGCATCGAAGACTGCGCGATTCGGGTGGCTAAAAGCGCGAGCAATAGCGCAAAACAATCTGAAACTAAATGCCCTGATTCAGCCACCAGCGCTAGACTGTGACTCGATAAACCAACCGCTAATTCTGCTGCGGCAAAGCTTCCAACTAAAATTAGAGCGGTCAGAAGTTGACGCTGTTTTGTTTGTGATTGATGGGCAGAACAAAGACACTGACTAGCGTGAGGAGCGTGCATGAAAATCTCAACAATACGTCAAACAGTCAATCCCAATTCCGGGTAGGAATGAAAATCATTCTAGCTGATGAATCTTAGATGGGATCGTTGACTCAGATTAGTGTAGTTGAGTTTCCTGCACAGAACTACCACTTTTTGTAAGGAAGAAACTTACCGTTCATCGTGACTTTGACCCGATCTCCTTTTGGATCAGCTTCTTTTTCAATATGGAGCGTGAAATCGATCGCGCTCATAATGCCATCGCCGAATTTTTCGTGAATAATT
>CAXUFL010000022.1:0-66539 GCA_964250455.1 uncultured bacterium | reverse complement strand
CTAGTCTTGCCAATTTGCGCTTAACCCGTGGGTGGTTTTGTCTGTGTAGCCGCGCCTTCGCACCCGCATCTGAGACAACGATCCGACCATCTACGACCCGATTCAAGTCATTTGTGATCCCGAACTCAGGTTACTTAGCTGAAGTGTTTCGTGTTCGTCGAGCGTTTACTAAAGCTTCATTGGCCTTTCCATAACATCAACTTCTCATAAACTTCCGCATTCAACTTAAAAACCAACCCGGATGGTGACGGGGATCTCAGTAAAGCTAACCATTCCCATTAACAGGAGTGATGGTACGGTGAAAAAAGCGACGTTTGCGAGTTTGGCGTCTTTTGTCTCGGAGATTCTACCGCAGAATTTGCAGCCGACAGAGCGATCAGAAGCTTTAGTGCGATTGACAATCTTGACTCAGTTTTTTCCACCCGACTACGCTCCTACGGGACAACTAATCGATGAGCTAAGCCGCAATCTACAGCCCGAAGGATTAGGCGTACAAATCTTCACCGGACAGCCCGGATATGCCTTTACCAAAACCACAGCACCCTTGATCGAGCGATCGGAAAATATCGTTGTTCGTCGATCGCGCACGGCTCAACTATTCCCCAACCGGATTCGGGGTAAAGCGCTAAATGGATTGATGTTTGTGTTGCGATCGGCGTTGTATTTGCTGCGATCGGAAAATCGCGGCGATATCTTAATGCTGACCACTGCACCACCGTTTTTGCCGATTCTAGGATTTTTGGCGAATATTCTATTTCATACGCCTTACATTTGCCTGCTGTATGATCTTTACCCGGATGTTGCAGTTGAGCTAAACGTTAAACCTGCTGATCACTGGATTGTTCGCACTTGGGATTCTGTTAATCGTGCGGTTTGGCAAAGAGCAACCCGCATCATCGTTTTGAGCGACTCGATGAAACAGCGCATTGTCGCTAAGTGTCCCGAAGTTGCAGATAAAATTGCCATTATTCATAGCTGGTCAGATCCCGATCGCATTGTTCCGATTCAAAAGCAGAACAACTGGTTTGCTGAGAAATACGGTTTAGTCGATAAATTCACCGTGCTGTATTCCGGCAACATGGGGCGCTGTCACGACATGGAAACAATTTTGTCGGCGGCTCAAGCGCTGCGCGATGAATCGATCGAGTTTGTGTTTATCGGCGATGGAGCGCGGCGACGGGAGTTTATCGAAAAAGCCGATCGCTTAGGATTGCGGAATTTTCAGTTTTTGCCTTATCAAAATAAAGCGGATTTGCCGTACTCGCTGACTGCGTGCGATTTATCGCTAGTAAGCGTTAAGCAAGGCATGGAAGGCATTGTTGCGCCCAGTAAGCTGTATTCTGCGCTGGCATCCGGGCGACCGATCGCAGCAATTTGTGAGCCGCATTCGTATTTGCGCGAGTTGCTCAATGAAGCCGAGTGCGGCGCGTGTTTTAGCAACGGCGACGGTGAGGAGTTGGCAGCCTTTATTCGAGAATTGGCAAGCGATCCTGAAATGACTCAGCGCCTGGGGCTGTCAGGACGACGCTACATGATCTCAAACTTTACACCCCAGATTATTGCCAATCAGTATGCGCGAGTGATTTATCAAGCAATTCTGATTCACGAAAATCTTAAATTTCCGATTCCATCTCTGACGTCTGCTCGTGCAGAAGATGTCTTAATTTAGCGGTAGCCAACGGTTTTTTTGCTGCGTTGTCATCCTGCTATGCTCCCCTAAATTTCCCGATTGCAGGATTTAGGAGAGCCTTTATCAGCACAGCCAATCTAGTTGATCGAACTGCTGTTTAATCTAGAACTGCTACAGCGACCAACGCAGCTACGCAGCTTCAACGGGTTTACAAGCAATCAGATATTTGCTCATAAAGTGAACCTGCGTTGAAATATCCACAAAGCCTGCATCTTTTAAGCGAGCTTCCAGATCATCAGTCATGTAGTGACGGTAATACGGCTCATGGAAATTCTCAGAGAATCCTTCCATCAGCAGCTTTAGATCCGGTGAATCGCTCATCTGAATCGAATCGCAGATGATAAAAGTTCCACCCGGCTTTGTGACGCGAAACGCTTCGTTAATCACGTTTTGGCGAGCCTGCGGCGGCAGTTCGTGGAACAAGAAAACGCTGGTGACTGCATGGAAATAGTTATCTAAAAACGGCAGTTCTTCAGCGTTTGCTTGAACAAGCTGCGGCAGTTCACCTGGATTTTGAGACAGCAGTTGATTGGCTTTGCGCAGATAAGCAGGCGACAAATCAACACCATAAAGCGAAGCTTTGGGCAGCATTCCGCGAATATTTTTCAGCGTCCGAGCAGTTCCGCAAGCCACATCTAAAACTTTGATTTGATGCGGTTCTACATCGCTAAACGCTTTTAAGCCTGCTTTTAACGGCGCGAGAATGCGACGCCGCATCGGGTCGGCCGTACCGTTAAATAATAGCTCAACCTGCAAATCGTACAGATTCGCAGATAAATCGCTGAGATAGCCGTTGGTTTGATGATGGAAATTTTGAATGTAATAGCTGGGGTAGCCGCGTGTTTCGATATCCGCATCGAATTCTTGATATCGTTTTTCGTTAGCACGCTCCCATATTCCGGGCATATCCAACCAAACGATCGGGTAAAACCGGAAAAATTCGTCCCAGGAATGATCAAACAGCAAACTTTCTGGATAAACGCCGTTTTCTGCGTCTTTCCAGTCGGTTTCTAAAATGTCGTTCATCCGGGATTGAATCTTGCTAATTAGCTCGGCAGAAATTGGAAATGCCGATCGTTCTTTTGGCGGAGCCGCGAAATTGAGCAGTTGAACGCTAAGCGCTTTGTGAGCTAGACCGAAATAACTTTTCCCTTGCTGAAAAGTTTGGTATGCCAGCTTTGTCAGTGTTTCAGGCATGGTGAGTTTAAAGTCAGCAATCTACTGTTACTAAGTGTAACGAATCTGAGTTGCGACCGTTCATCTACCCAATGAATAATTTTTGAAATCGTCAAAGAATCTTCTCAAGCCCGTACACTAACGATTTGAGTGCGATTACTTTGCGAATCGATAACAAAACTCCAGGCATGTAGCACGTCCGATCGGTCGCATCATGCCGCAAGGTGTAAATTTGTCCAGGCGCACCAAAGATTACTTCTTGATGCGCAACCAGTCCAGGCAGCCGAATGCTGTGAATCCGAATGCCTTCGTCAGCTTGTGCACCTCGCGACCCCGGAATTTTTTCCGTTTCATTGACTAAAGGCGTGTTGTAGGTTTTGCCCATTTCTGCCAGCATTTGCGCGGTTTGAACGGCGGTACCGCTTGGCGCGTCGGCTTTTTGGTTGTGATGCAGCTCGATGATTTCAACGTTATCGAAGTACTGAGACGCTTGAATCGCGGCCTGCTGCATCAAAACGACGCCGATCGAGAAGTTCGGAACAATCAAACAGCCAGTACTCGCTTTATCGGCAAAATCCGCTAAGTCGTGGATTTGATCCGCGCTTAATCCGGTCGTGCCGACAACTGGACGAACGCCGTAGGCGATTGCCGATCGCACATTGCCGTAAACCGCGTCGGGATGAGTGACATCGACGACCACGCCAAGTTCTCGTTCTTGAGACAGCATTGCCATCATCGGTTCATAGTCATTGGTAACAGGCACTTCGAGCGCTCCACAGCCGATTATCTCGCCGATGTCTTCGCCTTGATATTGAGGATTGCGAGCGATCGCGCCGATTAAATTTAGATCCGGAGCATTAGAAACCGCTTTGATGATTTCGCGCCCCATTTTTCCGGTAGCACCGTTAACCACAACGGGAATTTGACCAGCCATAAATTTAGAAATCGATGAAGGTGTTCTATTCCTTATCCTGGCTCAATTCGTGTCACAATTAATAACGCGAATTAAAACTGCTTTACTTCTCAGGACATCCCGTGACCTTTACGACAGAAGCAACTTCACAAAATGGACGATCGACCGTCGCGCCGCGTCGTCGAGCGGTATTTCCGTTTACCGCGATCGTCGGACAAGAAGAAATGAAACTGGCGCTATTGCTCAACATCATCGATCCAAAAATCGGAGGCGTGATGATTATGGGCGATCGTGGAACTGGAAAATCAACGACGATTCGAGCACTCGCAGATCTGCTTCCCGAAATCGAGGTTGTCGCAGATGATCCGTTTAACAGCCATCCAAACGATCCAGAATTAATGGGCGACTCGGTGCGGCAAGCGATCGAGCAAGGCGCACCCGTTCCGATCACCCAGAAAAAAGTGATGATGGTCGATTTGCCGTTGGGCGCAACCGAAGATCGCGTCTGCGGCACGATCGATATTGAAAAAGCGCTTTCTGAAGGCGTAAAAGCGTTTGAACCGGGACTGCTCGCCAAAGCCAATCGCGGCATTTTATACGTAGATGAAGTTAATCTGCTCGATGATCACTTAGTTGATGTGCTGCTTGACTCTGCCGCGTCGGGCTGGAATACGGTCGAGCGTGAAGGCATTTCGGTACGCCACCCCGCTCGATTTGTGCTCGTTGGCTCAGGCAACCCTGAAGAAGGTGAACTGCGGCCACAACTGCTCGATCGATTTGGAATGCACGCTGAAATTCGCACGGTGAAAGAACCGACGCTGCGCGTTCAAATCGTTGAGCAACGCACCGAGTTTGATCAAGACCCGATGCCATTTTTAGACCAATATCAGCCGCAGCAAACAGCTCTGCAAAAACAGATTGTGGACGCTCAAGCGCGCTTAAAGTCGATCGAGCTTGATTACGAGCTGCGCGTCAAAATTTCTCAACTGTGCTCAGAACTCGATGTCGATGGACTGCGCGGCGACATTGTGACCAATCGCGCCGCCAAAGCCCTTGCGGCTCTTGAAGGACGCAGCGAAGCAACCGTTGATGACATTCGCCGAATTGCACCGCTTTGCTTGCGGCACCGATTGAGAAAAGACCCGATGGAATCGATCGATTCTGGCTACAAAGTCGAAAAAATGTTTGCACAGGTGTTTGGCGTAGAAATCGACGCTTAAAAAAGTACCTGAGCGGGTACCATCATTCTGCAGCGTGGCTTACACAATTGAATTAGCTCAATGCTTGTAGCACACTGTAGAAGCGTTCTTCATCGACGCTTCTACTTTTTTTGCTTTTTTGTCGCGATCGATCGCTTTATTTCTTTGAAAAACCTAGACAATTCTGTACTACGGTTGTAGTATGTAAACAACGCATTTATCTAGCAAGGATCTATGATTCGTTTCGCGTCGTCACCGGACCGCTATTTGTTCTGCAACACTCTAATTCAGGGGTGCGGCTCGATGCTGCCTGTTGCTTCGGGCTTGGCAAAACTAAGTTTAAACGGACAAGCGCAGTTCAGTTTGACGATCGCAGACGCTGGTAAAACCAACAGCACAAACAAGCTCCATGACGCCATGCTCGTCACCCCGGAACCCCTACAACTTATGATTCAGAGCGGAAGGTGCCGTATTCGCGCACTTTTATAATCGACAGTTCCCTTACAGTGTGACTGCCCCCGCTCGAACACAACCGAAGCGGGGGCAATTTTTTTAGGCATATTACCGGAGCCAAGTTAATGTTGAAGCTCACCTACACCGAATTTGGACTTTATTTAGAGCGGGTGACGACGCCTCTAGAAGCATTTGTGTGCCAGCGCATGGTGCTCGCCATCCGCCTCGGACAAACGCTGCATGTTGAACCGAGTCGAGCTGCATTTCTGCTGTCGGTTGATTTGCCCGGATTAAATCAGCTAGAAGCATTGGCGCGATCGCACGCAGATACCTCGTTAATGCTTGCACCTGTCGATGATGCGTTTGTCGAAGTGAGCGTGCAAGGAAGCTGGATCGCTGCCAGCACTGAAGCGCATTCTGGAACCTTTGTAACGGCATTAACCGATCGAGCGGAGTTCTTTGTCGATCGGTTGTGGCAAGCAACTCAGCAGCAAGCGACGCTTCGCTAGAAATAAAGCGGGATGAGCGTTGTCTAACGCAGTTAGCAGGTGCGCCAAACCCGCCAGGCGACTAAAGGCGCGGCTACACAAACGAAGTCCACCTGCGTGGACTAATAGTGTTTAAAGGTAGCTCCTAACCCGTGGGTGGTTTTGTCTGTCTAGCCGCGTAGCCGCACGCAATGTGCGCAGCTAATAGCAGTCGCCAGGCTCAACCGAAACTGGCGTTAATATCAATCGCCAGGCGATTTACGGTACTAACCCCACCCACTTGCTCGATCAATTCTTCTTGGCTTATCCAGAAGTACTTCAAAACTTGTTCTTCGCCTGCACACAAGCAATCTTGCTAGGAATAAAACCAAAACGTGAACTACCTACACCGTACCGCAAGGTCGGTGTAGGTAGTTCACTTCCGATACGGAAGCAATTAGAGCTAACGAACTCCGAAGGGTAGCCAAGTCCTGAAGGCAAGACCCTCTGCAAACAGTTCAATAGCGATGATTGCGGTGGTTACGAACGAGTCTTACCGCCCGAAGTCCATCACATCGGCAAAGACAAAACACAACGATCGGAGAGGACGAATGGCATTGTCGGTCAATAAACTGGACGCTGGCATCGCAGACAGAACAAGTTTGGCAAAGTCTGGGAACAAACCAAGGTCACGACCCGATGAGTGGTGAGCTATTTCAACTGGATTTGGCGGCATAGTCGCTTGAAGACGACAGCAGCACAACGAGCAGGATTAACGTTACAGCCCTGGACTTGGTATGATCTCATTACCTATCCCACCATCATTTGCCGCACTACCACACTTAGAAACTGTGCTCTAATCGTTAAGATTATTAATGTTTAAACTCTGAGGGGAACACTTTAGATGTGTAAGCAGTTTCCCAAACGGATCTTTTACAGTGAACGCACCAACCATCTCCGCAGAAGCCTGGGCACAGAAGTATCTACAACAGCTTGAACAGCAAGAAGCGGCGAATACATTAACAGGGCAAGACAGCCCGGAAGCGATCGCACACCGTCTGCTTCATGAACTGCGTCCTCTCAGTTTGGAAGCTTGGAAGCAAACCGAGAAATTGCTGGCCGGAGAAATCATTCGCCATGACATCGATCCGAACTTGATTGACCCGTGGGAGATTTCTAAAGATGCTCATCATTTCTTTGGCAAAGCATTGCAGGCTTATCAAGAGCAACTATCCACTTCAAAGTTTGCGGTGCAACTCTCTGATGATATTGGTACAGCACGGCAGAAATATACAGAAGCTGATCCGCGAGTGATTGGTTTCATTAGTATGCAGTTTTTCTATACGGCACAGCGTTTATTAGATCTGCTTTCTCCAGAACAGAAACTCCAAGTTAGTCTCTATTTCAATGTGATTAGCGATCATTTATATATGCCGTTGAAGCGTGCGTTTAGTGCTGCTGGTCGCCATGCTTCGAGTTCTCCAGACTTGAAGATTGTGCGTAAACTGCTGCCTGTTAATAGTGCGATCGCGAATCGAATTGTTGCAAAAGTGCTGGAATCTCAAGCGAGATATCGTTGTCACACAGGGCTTTTGGCTGATCCTGCGATTCAGGTGTCAAGTGTGCGCGATGTCGAAATGTTCCAGATTTATATCTGGGTTTGCGTTCTTGAAGGAAACTTTAACTCGATTCAGGATGAACTGTTTCCGCTCTGTGTGATGCTATACCCGCGCTTGCGAGTTGGTTGGGAATTGGTTCGGCAAATGATTTTCTTGATGGGCAAAGAGTTCCAAGAAGTGCTGTCCCAAGAGGAAATGAAAACCATTCGACCCTATCATCAATCATTGTGGGAAGTGTTCTCACCAAATGTTTTCCCCGATATTGTCAGAGAACGCGATCTAATCCTTGAAAAGAGTTTCTAATGCGATCGCTTGCGCCGCTTGCATCTGGATCGGGACAACTCTGACTCACGCGCTCAAAGACCTTCTCGATTTCTCGATACGATTCTCTCGCGGATGTTTCAGTCACCTGAAAGCGGTTGCGGACGATCACCGTCATCGATGGAAACACGATCGGAAATAGCAGCTTTTGCCAGACGGGTACCCCTTGCGTCCATTTTGGAGACAGTAGCTCTGGGGTGAGAATTGCCGAGTAGCCCCAACGACGAACATTGACACCCAAGTTAGCATTGAATAATGTTTCTAGTTTTGTGCCGAGCTGATGCTGTTCTGGCTCGGTAGGATACAGTTTTCCAGGCTGAAGCGTCTCTAAATATCGCAGAATCTCCGTCGAGTCACCGATGGTTTGCGTTCCTGTGAGCAAAATCGGTAAGGTCGTTCCACCATATTTCCTTGCAGGGATTTGATGGAAGGGTGGCATGTGGGCAAATTCTTGAAAGGGAATTTGGAGATATTCTAATGCCCAACGCGCTTTCTCACAGTAGTGACTAATGGGAATCGTGATCAAGCGAAAGTTTGTGGACATCAATCTCATTCCAACGTGTGACTCAGTGAGTCAGGGCTAAGGGTATTCTAGCCGGACAAGAGAGCCACAAAGCGACATGAACAAACGAGATGGCAACGGTGTGCGAAGTCCATTTAATCTGTAGATCTCTCTTCTGTTCGCGCCGCAGAAGTTCTTAGCTAACGTCAGTTCCGATTCAAGTAGCACAAAGTAAGTTGTCATTGATGATGTAACGTCAGTTCCGGTTAAGCGGGCGCGACTAAAGGCGCGGCTACACAGACGAAGTGCGCCTCCGCGCACGAACAGCCAATTCGATCGAGCAACCCGCAAAGGCGGGTTTTGTCTGCCTAGCCGCGCCTTCAGTCGCCAGGCAAGTTGAGATGCTTATCCGGAACTCAGGTTAGCGAATCCGGCGGGAATCCCCCTCGCATTACGCATTCACAAGCGACGAAATTCTCGCTTTGAAGCCTGCTTTTTCAAGAGCGTCAACGGTAGCTTGATCATCATGCACCCGGAACTGAGCACCAAACCGAACGATTTGACTTCGCGCAGGCGTCCCCACGATCGCGATCACCGCAACTTTAGCGCTGTCTCGTTCTCCGTGCTGCTGTCGTAAAACGCTTCTGAGGCGATGCTGTTCATTGGCATCGGTAGCGATCTTAGGCTCAAGCTCAACCATCACCATGCGAACGTTATCGATCGGTTCCGCATCTTCAACAATAAACTGCACTTGATTTTCATCACGCTTGTCGATTTTGCCCCACATCATCAAGCGGGCATCGGGTTCAATTAAGCCACCGATGCGATCGAATGATTTTGGAAACACAACCGCTTCAGCATGTCCGGTGAGATCTTCGATCGTAATAATCGCCATCGGATCGCCTTTTTTCGTCGTGACGCGCTTAACGGCGGTAATCATCACGATCGCGCTCACCATTGCGCCTTCTCGACATTGGTTTAAATCGCTAAGGCTAACAGGCGCGAGGATTTTAGCTGATTCTTGCAGCGCTTTGAGCGGATGATCAGAAATGTAGAATCCTAAAACTTCTTTTTCTAATCGCAGTTTTTCTTGCGGCGGATAATCGCTCACGGTTGGCGCTTTCGGTGCCGATTCAAAACCGCTTTGCTGAACCGTGCTGCCAAACAAATCAAATAAGCTGCCTTGACCTGAAGCGCGATCGCGGGCCCGCGATTGGGCCCAATCCATTACAAGCTCAAGATCTTGACTGAGTTGATGACGGTTTAGATTGATTGAATCAAACGCGCCGCAGTAAATCAGCGCTTCTAAAGCCCGTTTGTTAATAGCGCGCGGATCAACCCGATCGCACAAATCAGCAAGCGATTTGAACGATCCGGTTTCATTGCGCACGGCAAGAATCGCTTCGATCGCGCCCATTCCCACGTTGCGCACCGCAGAAAGCCCGAATAGAATCGTGTCGCCGATCGGCGTGAAGTCAATCTGAGAGCGGTTAATATCCGGAGGCAGGACCTTGATTCCCATGTTGAAACTGCTCGCCAGGTACCGTTGCACCTTGTCTTGATCGCCACTGTTACTCGTCAAGAGCGCCGCCATGTACTCAACAGGGTAATTCGCTTTGAGATAAGCGGTTTGGTAAGTGACATAACCATAAGCGGCGGAGTGCGATCGATTAAAGCAGTATTCCGCAAACATCACCATTTGATCAAACAAAGCTTCGGCAACCGCAGGCGGAACGCCCCGCTTTGAGGCACCTTCAACAAAAATGGCTTGATGCTTTTCCATTTCAGACTTTTTCTTTTTGCCCATTGCGCGACGCAGCAAATCCGCTTGACCCAGCGAGTAGCCTGCTAAGTCTTGAGCAATTTTCATAATTTGCTCTTGATAAACCATAATTCCATACGTGTCTTGCAGAATCGGTTTCAAGAGGTCGTGGGCGTACTCAATCTTTTCGCGTCCGTGCTTTCGGCTAATAAATTTGGGAATCAGACCCGCATCAAGCGGACCGGGACGATACAGCGCAATCACCGAGAAAATGTCTTCAACGCCAGACGGTTTAAGGTCGCGCACAATTTGACGCATCCCCGATGATTCAAGCTGAAACACGCCTTCTAAATCGCAGCGACCCAGCAGCTTATAAACTTCCGGATGATCTAGCGGAATTGAATCGAGGTCGATCGTGCCCTTTCCGGTTTGCTCGATTAGTTCAACGGTTTTTTGAATCATCGTTAAGTTCTTCAATCCCAAGAAATCCATCTTCAGCAATCCAAGCTGTTCGATTTCTTCCATCGCATACTGCGTCACGATGCCGCCTTCTTTGGTCATTTCAAGCGGCACAATTTCATCAAGCGGATCGGCCGCAATCACCACGCCTGCGGCATGAACGCCCGTTGCTTTGTTGGTGCCTTCGATTCGCATCGCCATATCCAGCCAGCGACGATAAGAAATTGGCGGATCAGTGTTCGGGATCGTTGAATCTTGGTCGTATTTTTGCTTAAACTCTTTCGACGGCGTTTGATCCGAAATCATTACCTTTAGCTTGGTGGATTTGCCGCGAAAGATAGGAATTTGTTTCGCCATGCGATCGGCTTCACTGAGCGGAATATTCAACACCCGCGCCACGTCGCGCAAAATTGCTTTCGAGTTCATGCGGTTGTAGGTGATGATTTGCGCCACGCGATCGCTGCCGTATTTCTCCGTAACATAGCGAATCACTTCATCGCGTCGATCAATGCAAAAATCCGTGTCCACATCAGGCATCGATTTACGCTCTGGATTGAGAAAGCGCTCAAACAGCAAGCCATGATGAACCGGATCAATATTGGTAATGCCCAACGCAAACGCAACCAGCGATCCGGCGGCTGATCCGCGTCCTGGGCCGACCGGAATCTTATTGTCTCTAGCGTATTTGATGTAATCCCAAACCACTAGAAAATACGTGCAAAACCCCATTTGCTTGAGCATATTGAGTTCATACACAAAGCGATCGCGATACGTTTCGCTAATGTCTGATGCCGATTGCAGCTTTAAGCGCTGAATCAATCCGGCCCACGCCACTTTTTCGAGATACACTTCGGGCGTCAATCCATCGGGAACCGGATAATTCGGCAAGCGCGGTTCACCCAGAATTTGATCGTGATACTCCTCGACTTTGTCGGCAACTTCAACGGTGTTCGCGATCGCTTCGTCTACAAGAGCTTGCGCAAGATGATCCCGAAACAGCGATCGCATTTCATCGACCGATTTGAGATACTCGGTTCCCGTATAGCGAAGCCGCTTTTCTTCAGCGATTAATTTTCCCGTTTGAATACACAGCAAAGCGTCATGCGCTTCTACGTCGTAGCAAGAAACATAGTGAGAATCATTTGTAGCAATGATTTTAATATCGAATTCACGCGCAATCTTGATAATTTCAGGATTCACAATGCGTTCTTCTTGCAGCCCGTGATCCTGAATTTCGAGATAGTAATCTTCGCCGAATAAATTCTTATACCAGCTTGCGATCGATCGAGCGATTTCAGGTTTGCCTTGCAAAATAGCTTGCGGCACTTCGCCCCCCAAACACGCACTCGTCACGATCAAGCCTTCGTGATACTGCGTTAATAACTCTTTGTTGATGCAAGGACGCGAGAAAATTCCTTTGCCTTGAATCCCTTTAAGGTGAGAAAGCGTTGTCAGCTTCACCAGGTTTTTGTAGCCCTGCGCATTTTTTGCCAACACGACTTGATGATATCGGGGGCGGCGTTCTTGCTTGGTGATGTCGCCGTTGATCACATACATCTCGTTGCCGATAATCGGCTTGAGCTTGCCTTTACAAACTTTAATTAGCTCGATCGCGCCGTACATCACGCCGTGATCGGTAAGCGCGATCGCGGGCATTCCCAGATCAACAGCGCGATCGATCAGTTCGGGCAGTTGGCTGGCACCGTCAAGCAGACTGTAATCACTGTGAATATGCAGACCGACAAAAGACATAATCACTCAACCCACACAAAAGGAATGAGTCAAGATTACCCGATTATGAGCGCTATATCTATAAATTTTTTGAATTCATAACGCTACACATGGGGGTAGCCCCTCATTTAGGAGGAGCACTTGTACCTTAGTATTAATGTATCAAATTAAGAGCAGATCCGAGATCGCGCCCTCAACGGTTTACGCTGAAAAAGAAGCAATTTTGCAACGAGAATGACGCAACTAATTCAAGTGATGCAGGCGGTGTTCGATCGACCGCCCGTTCCCTTCGATCCCGCCAATCAAACCCTGAAAAATTGGGCAATGTATTGCCTGCGCGATCGCGGCTTTATGATCGTCTCTGCCTCGAAAGCCGATTTCGCCGTCAACACAAAAGGGCAAAAAACCGAATTCAAAGTCAGCCAAACCGAAGAAAATTTAGATTCGTCGATCGGCTGGATTGTCGTTGATCCTTCCGGTCAAAGCGCCAAAGTGATTCCAGCGCAACCTAGCGAGTGATTTTAATTCGATGCGATGCAAGCGGGTTTTTGCGCAGTTTGATCGCTCGCCGCTTCGGAATCGGCTGATCGAGCAGTTCGCGCATTTCTTGCCAAAACGGACGCTCAGACTGATAGAAATCAAGCAGCACGATCGCAACGCTAAATAATAAAACGGCGATGCCGATCGTAAACAACACCATCGCGGACGAAACTAGCCATTCTGAAGCCAGCACGGTTCGCATGGATAGCGCAAACGTGCTGGTAATAAAAAGCATCAAGGCGAAATACAGCACCAAAATGCCGTTGCGCGAGAACTTAACTCGTTGCTGAAGATAGCGAAGCTGCTTTTTGAGAATAATCAATCGCTCTGGTGGCTGCTCGAATCGATTCAAAATCTGCAAATACTCAACGCTGGTAATTTGCAGGCGATTTTCTAAAACGCTGCGGCGCAACAGCAGTCCGCCTAAGACAAACGAACACGCCAGCACCATCAGCACCGAATTAAGAACAAGTTGAATCAGTTGCGTCGTTTCCTCAACGGTCATGCTGCCTCCGCGTTTCTCTAAATCCGAGAAAAAGGATAGCATGAATTTAGTACCTTAGTACTAAATTATTTCGGCTGATTGATCCACTCAACGATCGCGCTTGTTAATCCATCGAGCGTAAATTCTTGCGCTTCAATTTCCACCCGTCCTAATAAAATGCGGCAGGTTTTCGACGTTTGCGGCCCGATCGACGCAAACCCCACTTTATCTAAATATCGTTGCCAACCGTCCCCGATCGAGCTTTCCAACAGTTGACAAAAATGCTTTACGGTTTTGGAACTCGCAAACGTCACCACGTCAACCGAATAATTCTTCAAAGCTGAAATGGCTTGAGGATCTCCAAACTCCGGACACACCGATTGATAAGCTGCGACTTCGGTTACGATCGCCCCTCGATCGACAAATGCATTCACTAAAACTTCACGCCCACCGCTTTCGACTCTGGGAAACAAGATTTTTTTCCCGGTAACCGATCCCGGAAAATTCACAACCATCGCATCAGCCACATAATCAGGCGGGATAAAATCCGCTTGTAGTCCGTGCTGCTTTAATCGCGCCGCCGTTTTTTCGCCCACAACCGCAATCTTGATCGCTGCCAAACCGCGCACATCTTGAAGCTGCGATCCTAATCGTTCAAAAAAGTAATCAACGGCATTCGTAGACGTCAGAATCAGCCAGTCATAATCGTTGAGATGCGCGATCGCGGCATCTAATTCATCCCAGTTAGAAGGAGGCACAATCTCGATCGTGGGCATTTCGATTACCGTTGCGCCTTGACGTTGCAGCAATCGAGAAAATTGCCCGGCTTGACCCACAGCGCGGGTCACAAGCACAGTTTTATCAGTCAGGGGTAGGGTAGGCACAATATTGGTAAGCTCAATCGTATTTATTTTGCCAGGAACGGGCGTAGCCCCACAATCTCACCGATTACGATCACACACGGAGACAGTTTTTGGGGAGTAACGTGTGACAGAATTTCTGCCAGCGTGCTTGTCCAAACTTCTTGATTCGGATGACCGGCCCAACGCACGATCGCGATCGGCGTACTCTCTGATTTTCCCTGACGTTGAAGCTGTTCGACAATCAGAGGGAGATGTTTTCCTCCCATCAAGATTACCAGTGTTTCAAGCTGCGCCAAAGCTTCCCAATTTAATCGCTCTGGTTCGTGAGCGGTGAGAACAGCAAAACAGCGACTGAGAACCGGATCAGTAAGCGGAATATCGGCAAGCAACGGAGCCGCTAACGCCGATGAAACCCCCGGCAGCACTTCATACTCGCATCCCGCCGCTTTAAGCGCTTGAATTTCCGATGCCGTTCGTCCAAAAATAAACGGATCGCCGCTTTTGAGCCGCACAACTTTTCGATTTTCCTGACATTGCTCGACTAACAATCGATCGATATCCCCTTGCTTCATGCTCGGCTGCCCGCCCCGCTTGCCCACGTTCAGCTTAAGACACGCGCTTGGCACAAGTTCCAAAAACTGAGCATCAACCAGCGCATCGTACACGAGCACTTCAGCCTGCGTGAGCAACTGATACGCCCGCATCGTCAAATTTCCAACGTCGCCTGGACCCGATCCCACTAAAAAGACTTTGCCTGCCATAAGCTCAAAAAACACGCTGCGGGAAAAATCAGATATTCCAAAAAGAATAGCTTCCAAATAAATTGATAAAACCGCGCAATCTCGGCTTTGTTTTGCAGATCGACTTTGCGGCTGCGCATCCAAACCAGCAACAGCGCGATCGCTTGACTCCCGATCAAAAACGGCGCATTCACACCGGGAAGAAAGATCGCGATCGCAATCATCCCCAGATAGCAGCTCGTCAAAACCCATCGCGCCAGATTAAACACCCGTCGCTGTCCTAATTTCAGCGTAAACGTCCGGATATTGTATTGTCGATCGCCCTCCATATCAGGCACATCTTTAAAGATTGCGATCGCAAACGTAAACACCAAAATAAACGCCGTGAGCGCCCAAACACGAGCAGGGATCGGAAAGCCTGCATTAAAGTGCAAAAACAATCCAAGATTGACGATCGCGCCCCGCACCGTGAAAATACACAGCGACGCCCAAAACGGAAATCGTTTGAGTCGAATCGGGGGCAGCGAGTAAGCGGTTCCGATCGCTAAACTTGATCCCACCATTCCCAACAGATACCCGCTTTGTGAAGCCGCGATCGCGATTGCGCTTAACCCCAAAAGCGCTACGATTCCCTGTCCTTGCCGAATCGAAAATTCTCCAGAAGCAAGCGGAAGATGCGGTTTATTAATGCGATCGATGTCGATATCTTCAAGCTGGTTGAGGCCAACAATGTAGACGTTTCCACACAAACAC
Organism: uncultured bacterium; assembly: GCA_964250455.1. Taxonomy (GTDB): domain Bacteria; phylum Cyanobacteriota; class Cyanobacteriia; order Leptolyngbyales; family Leptolyngbyaceae; genus CAXUFL01. The sequence continues at coordinate 50,867 of CAXUFL010000022.1, read as the reverse complement.
GCTAGAAGCGGCGCGATTAGTAACGCAGGATGCGGAATCAAAGGGCGACTGCTTGCTAGAACTATAAGATACAGCCCGAAAACGCTCAGCGCTGTACCGATTACAGTGTGGGGGCGAGAGAATTTCCAAAAGGCATAAAGCCAGGGTAAATAACGTTTGATCGGATTGCTAGAAGACGGGTAGCTTTGCGGCAATTTAGGCGAAATTCGGCTCATGTGCGTGTTACGAGACCCCACAGCCTCTACCCTACAACGCTTTTACTGTTTCCCTCCACACAGCAAGCCAAATTTAATCAATCCGGTTTGATAACCGCGCTGCATTAAGCCCAGCGACAGAGCCGCCTGAATCGTTGTCCAACCCGAAAAAAGTAAACCGACGATCGCATCAAAATTAAACGCGGAGTCAATCACCACATCCCAAAACGGCGCGACTGCCTTCGACCAATCCGCCGTTCGGATCGTTTCAAAGCCCGCATTTTGCGCAAGCTGCTCGTACTGAGACAGCGAAATCACATACGGCAGACAATACACGCGATAAATTTCCGCTAGTTGATGCAGTTCATCCGGGGTAAGCGGAGATTGATCGAGTTCTCGATGACACCACGTTGCCATGACAAACGTTCCGCCTGGCTTGAGCACGCGATAGCATTCCTGCAAAAATCGAGCTTTATCGGGCATGTGTTCGCCGCTCTCAAGCGACCAAACCAAATCAAACGAGCGATCGGCAAACGGCAGATTAAGCGCGTCAGCAACCTGAAACTGAGCCATGACCCCCGTTGATTGAGCACGCTCACGCGCTCGGTTTGCCTGTACCGGACTCAGCGTAATCCCGGTTGCTGCTGCGTTAAACTTTTCAGCGAGGTAAAGCGAACTGCCACCGATGCCGCACCCCACATCAAGAATCGCCTGTGCTTCGCTTACGCCTGCCCAACGAATGAGTTCTTCGATCAAATCAATTTGCGCCTGTCTGCGGTCTTTTTTCAGCGTTCCGTCTGCACCGTAAAAGCCGTGGTGCATGTGCTCGCCCCAAACTTGCTCCCACAGCCCCGAAGACGCATCGTAAAATTCCTGAATTTGTTGGTACAGCGTGGAAGACATATTCAATAACTCATCATTTTCAAAGTGTGTTTAATTTATCAGATTAGAGTTTAAGCGCGGGATTTACCTACAAAAAGAATTCAGCCTTAATTTTGTGACAAAAAATACAGTTTCTTAAGGTAAATCAAGCCAAATAGTATTTCTATATCTAAGGGTTAATACCAAACGAAAGAGTTATTAGGTCTTGTAAAGAAAAATTTACCCTTTTGGATACTGTGTAGAAACAGTCGGGAACTCTTTAATAAAAACAGGCTCAGTAAGTTTAGACCCAAGCTCAATTTCTTTTAAGAATATCAACGCATCCTAGTCTAGCAAAGCGCTAAGCGTATTTCTTCTAATCGTTTGCATAAGCTGAATGATTCAGACGTATAAGCGATTAGATGCTTCTAAAGCGCGTTTTAGCTGGCAAAATTTAATTCATTGGATCTTAACCAAGACTTAGACATTTCTCTCGTGAACTTTACCGGAAACCTATTTTGATCTGTGTATCTTGTAGTGAGAAATCCACATCGTTCTAAGTCATAAATTTAGCGAACATGATCCCGAAGCAGTTTTGAATTTCACAGAAGGTTACTATGTCTGAATCGCATTTCATGTACAATTCCGGTTTACCCACAAACCCGCTCCGCCCGAAATTTGATCCCCTCAAATCGGTTAGACAATGGCTTGACTCGATCGAGATTCGCGATCAAAAAACCGCTCACCTGATTTGCAAAGTGATCCCCGCTCAATGTCCGTTCGAGCGCGACGTCAAAGTGTTGGGACGCACGATTGCTCACATTCCGCCCATGTGCAAAATCAATCCGCTTTTCGATCAGTTCGTCGGCTTGCGGTTTCGCGCATTGTGCTACCTCGTCGATAAATGCGGCGAAACGCTTTAATGCGCGACAAGCTGAGACTGAATGGCGGTTCCGTCTAAGTCTTTGCCGATAAACACCAAGCGCGTTTGTCTGAGTTCACCGTTCTGCCACCGACGATCGTAAAACTGCTCAAACCGAGCGCCAACCCCCTGCATCACCAGTCGCATCGGTTTATCAGGAACCGCCACAAACCCCTTCACGCGGTAAATTTCCTGCTCTTGAACCAGTTTTTCCAGGCGCGATCGTAGTTCATTCGGATCAAACGCTTGATTTAGAATCACATGGGTCGAAACAATGTCGTCATCGTGCTCGTGCTGTTCTTCATCGTCATGATGGCTCGGACGGCTTTCTAAGTTTTCTTCAACCGCCGCGTTAAACCCAAGCAGCAAGCTGGGATCGATCCCTGTTCGATCCCCGTTTGACACAATTTTTACGGCTCTTGGAAGTTCTTGTTCGACGATCGATCTCACCTCGGCTTGGGATCGATCATCCACCAAATCGGTCTTATTCAAAATCACCAAGTCAGCGCAAGCAAGCTGATCCTCAAATAATTCTTGAAGCGGCGTTTCGTGGTCTAAATTCGGGTCTGCTTGACGCTGCGCTTCGACTGCCTTGAGGTCGGCTGCCAGCGTTCCCGTTGCTACGGCTTCGCAATCCACGACGGTAATCACGCCGTCCACCGTTGCAGCATTGCGGATCTCATGCCAGCGAAACGCTTTGATCAATGGCTTAGGTAACGCAAGACCAGACGTTTCAATTAAAATGCAGTCTAACGAGTCGCGCCGCTTGAGCAATTCCAGCATCGTCGGCAAAAATTCTTCCTGAACCGTGCAGCACAAACAGCCGTTTGTGAGTTCAACGATATTGTTGTCTGCGGGTTCATCTTCCGGGCAAACTTGGCACGATCGCAATAACTCTCCATCGATCCCCAGTTCTCCGAATTCGTTTACCAAGACCGCAATGCGACGACCCTGATTGTTTTGCAGCAAATGACGAATCAGCGTTGTTTTTCCGCTTCCCAAAAAGCCAGTGATCACGGTAACAGGAATTTTTGCAGCCATACGTTAAACCGAACTCGACAAAGGACTTTTGCGATCATACCAGTTCAAACAGCGAATCCTGGAAACTGAATGATGCCCGTTCACTCAGCTTCCAGGATTCAAAATAAAGCGCGAAAGTTAAACGTTATTCAGCCGTTGCCAGTTCGGTGCTGCCCCGACCGCGCTTTCGAGTCAAAGCATTAAACACCGCAAGCCCGATCGCTTTGATCAAATTACCTTCGAGTTCCTTGAACATATTCATGTTCATGCCAAAAGCGTCGTTGGCTTCTTCAACGATGCGATCGCCTGTGGCATCATCGATCGGCATTTCATCTAACCGTTCGCGGTACAGTTTCTTAAACGCCCGCTCATCAGTAATCTGGCGAAACTCATAGAAATTAGTGCCTTCGCCGTCGCTCAAGTTCATGCCGTTTTGAGCAATCTTCTTGAGAATCTGACCCCCCGACAAATCGCCAATGTAGCGCGTATACAAATGAGCAATCATCAATTCAGGATTGCTTTCTGACACTTGGCGAATCCGCGACACATAGTTTTGCGTTGCGCTTGACGGAGCCACCTGATCACGCCAGTTGATTCCGAAATAGTAGGTAAGGTCTTTTTCTAAGCTGTCTTTGCGATTGAGTTCAGGGAAATACACTTTCGAGAGCAACGGATGGTTCCGGTGCTTGTGCAATTCCTCTTCCATCGCAGAATAAACAAAGTACAAATTCGCAACGAACTTACGGTAGGAATTCTTTTCGACCGTTCCTTTCAGAAAACAAGCGATAAAGCCTGTATTTTCTGCCATCGTATGCGCTTTTTTGGTTCCTTCGCGAAGTTTTGTTGCTAAATTACTGCTCATTCTAAACTTCCCAACACGATAAACGAGTAAGTTGCGGGCGTATCAATCCGGAGGCATAAAAACCACACTAATTGTTAAGGTAGTCTGATTTGATGAGCGTTTTCATTACAAATTCTTACGCTCAGTCGCAACAATCGTTACAAACAAGTGACAAAAGGCGCTACAGCCAGTTTAGCAGCGTAAATTCGGAGATGTGAGGAGTCCGGCGATCGAACTTTTGCAAGCTCGCTTTCAGATCAGCACTCCCTAAGTTGTGGAGGGCGCGATCGCGCCCTCCACAAGCGGTGAATGAAAAACGCCATGGCTAAAAACAGCGCTCAAACAAATCAAGCCGATATTGCGCTTCACGTTGACTCAGTAAATGCTTGAAATAAACGGGTGCTAACTCAAAAAACGCATCGTGTACTTCATCGCCGCTCAGTGGATAATCTTTTGCGTATAGTATCCAATGCACCAAAAGCAAGTGCCCACCCGGTTCTAAAGCGTCTAAAATAGCGTGCTGTGCTTTCTTTAGATCTTCCCAACTCCAGTAATATCCCACCTCAGATACGAGGATTAAATCAAATTTTTGATCGGGGAACTGTTTGGGAACTCGCATAAGTTGAAACTGAATTTGAGGCAGATGTTGACAGCGCTGAATTGCTCGATCTTGAGCAAGTTTAGAAACATCGATCGACAACAATGATTCACAGCGATCGGCGAGCTTCTCGGTTAATACGCCGATCGAGCCACCAATTTCAAAAGCCGATCGATAGCGAGATTTCGGCAAAGCTGCGATCGTCGCTGCATATTTACTCGCTTCATAATCGCTCGTTTCAAACTTCCACGGATCAGGATCAGCTTGATAAAGCGCATCAAAGTAGCTTGGCGGTAGCGAATCAGGCTGTAAAGGATTCATCGTCGTTCCTCAAAATACAGTTCCCAGGGCTGTGAAAAATGCATTAACATCTCAGGCGTAAGCCGAAACCCTTCGGGATCATCGTCGATTAAATTCGTGGTTTGAGAACGGTACTGCGCGATCGCTTGCTGCTTTGAGTTCGCAACCGTTGTAATATCCAAGCGCCAGCCTGTAATTTTTGCATTGTTTTTCACGCTTCCACGCTGCTCTAGATCCCAATCCCAAATCGGATACTCAATGATTCGAGGTAACGTCGGTAGAGTTGAGGCTGCTTTGTGAATTAACTGCCACGTGGCGCGATGATCGGGATGAGGATCATTGCGCCAGGGCAAAAAGATAGTTTTTGGTAATTGTGCTTTGAGGTAAGCATCACAAGCAGCGCAGATCGACTCTGAAGCAACAAAATCCGAAATCGTCCCGTCAGGAAGCCTCAAAAACGTTACTGCTGTTGCTTCAACTCGAAGAATATTCAGAGCGGAGAGCGTTTCTTGTTCGCGCAGATTTCGCAGTGCAGGGGTCGGGTATTTCTGCGATCGCGGATGAGATAAGGTACCGTCGCTGATCACTAAAACCTGCACCGGATAGTTTAATAATCTCATCAAAGCAAGCGCACCGCCACATCCTAGCGTTTCATCATCAGGATGCGGCGCAACCACAATAACGCAACCAGGATCGATCGTAGAAATCGATCGTAGCGGCAACAAACTGGGATTCGCAAGCGGCAATGCAGACCCGATCAAATTACTCATACCGCCACAATCGCTGTACAAAATCGGATTGAGTCAACGAATACTGCCCAACATTGGCAAGAGCCGCATCAAACGCAGGCTGACGCAGATACAACGTTAAGTCTCGAATAATGCGCTCGATCGGCGTAGGAGGCAATAAGCCGCGTGTTCCGACCGATCGTTGAGCGAGTTGCATAACGTCAATGCAAATCTGCTCGATCGCTGATCGCACCATGTTGGTATAAGCCACCAGCTTTTGAGATTCAGCGTGATCGACAATCGGCGATCCGGCAAACATCGGCGCATACTTAGCAATCAAATCCGACGCGCCTTGTAGCCAGAGATTGCCGCTTTCGATCGCGATCGCCATTTTTCCTAAACGTTCTTCTTGGTAAGGATCTTGAGTTCGTCCTAAACTGTGCAAAAACTGCCGAGTTTCGTTAAACAGCGCTTCGGCTCCCCCCAACTGCACCGCCGCAAATCGCACCACACCTGCCGTTAACCAGGGCTGACGATAGTAATCGTCGGGCTGTCCGATTAACGCACTCGCCGTTAATTCAACCCCAGTAAAATCAACTTTGTAGCTTGCAGTCGCCCGCATTCCTGACGGTTGCCACCAAGACGAATCGCTAATCGTTGCGACTTCATCGATCGGCACAATACACATCTGCCATCGACCATCAGGCAGCGTTCCATTTACAAAAGGACGATCAACATATCCCGATCCCGATGCAAACGTTTTGCAGCCTTCTAACCGATAGCGTTCATTGTCAAGCGGAATAATTTTCACGCCATCGACGGCTTCTGCATTCCACACCCCAAAAATTTTGTGTCGATCGCGAGCATCTTGAGCGTAAGCCTCGATCTGAGCGGGCGTCCCAAAGGTTTGAATCAGTTGTAGAGCGTTGACGTGTCCTTCATAAATGCGCCCAACTGCTAGATTGCCGCGCCCGATCGTTTTTAATAATTTCAGCAGGTCATCGGTGACACTCGCCTCGATCCCCAATCCTAATCCACCGAGCGCACGATCGAGCGGTGCTGCCAACAAGCCCGCCGCCGCAATTTGTTGAAATTCGTCAACGGGAAAAGCGCCAAGTTGATCAATCGTTGCCGCATTGTGAGCAGCGTATTCTGAAAGGTTCGCAGCGCGAGTTAATACGTCTTGGATCGATAAGTTGAACTGAGGTCTCAGTTGAGTTTCTATAACGGTCTGTTTCACGCTTGATTTAGAGAGATAGCCTACGATGATAGTGAAATCAAACGGTATTCAGCGCCTCTATCTGTAGGGTGACGACGCTGAGCGCATTGCTTCTTTGCGTTTGAGCAAGAATGAAGAGATTCGAGCAAAAGGCTTCAGCGAATGCAAAACAGTATAACGCTGGATAGAGGCTTGCTCAGGTAAGAAACGATACGCTTACCTCTGACAAAATTTTTCCACTACCCTCAAATCAAAGCACGATCGCGCTCAACCTGGAACGAGGAAGATTGTTATGACACAACCGATTGACGCTCAAGAATTACAGCAACGGTATGAACAGGGCGATCGTGACTTTAGCGATGTTGACCTCTCTGAAGCCAACTTAGAAGGCATGGATTTAAGCGCTGCTGTTTTTGCAGGCGCGAACTTAGAAGGAGCCATTTTGCGCCACGCAAATTTGACGAATGCTGACCTTAGCAGTACCGATTTAAGTGGCGCAGACCTGTCCGGAGCCAACCTCATGGGTGCTAACTTAAACAATGCCCAGCTAGAAGGAACGAGTTTAGAAGGCGCACTGCTCGATCGGGCTGACCTGCATCAAGCCGATCTCGAAGTCGCTAATTTAGTTCAAGCGGCTCTCACTCATGCAGATCTGCATCAAGCAAATCTGAGCGGAGCGAATTTAGAAGCGGCAGATTTAAGTCAAGCTGATCTCGCCAACGCGGAACTCGCTCAAGCCAACCTGACCGATGCTGCGCTAGACGATACCAATTTAAGCGGTGCTGACCTCAGAAATGCTACGCTCACGGGTACGATTCTCGAAGGCGATGATCCTGAGCTTGCAACCTAGTTTGTGCGGCGCAGTCTTCAGAACAGCAACTTATTGTGAAGCCCTTAAGATGAAGTTGCAATCCTAGAATGTTCCCCAACTGATGATCATGCCTTATTCCCTAGACGGTGATGAAAACGTAGCCAACACTGCACAAAGCGAAGCTCGCGTTCAAGCGGTTCAAGAAAACTTGCGGCAGATGTCGATTCAGTTAGGACAACCCCAGAACACAGCCGCAATTGCACGGCTTTACGAATCTGCTCAAGGTCTGCTCGATCATCTCGCTCCAGATCCGTTGACCGTTGCTCGTGTTGCGGGCGTTTTGCTAGTCTACCAACTGCCCGACACCGATCCCGATGAAGTGGAGTGGTTTCAAACCCAACTGCACGACTGTCAAGATGAAGAAACGGTTGACGAATTGATTGATTCGCTCTCCCGCCCCGATGCTCTGTAAGAATATTTCTGCTGGCGCTTGATTGTGATTTTCTCAGGGAGGGACTCAGAGCGCGGTGGAAACGGTAGCATCGCGCCGCTTTAATAACAGAGTACCAATTTTGGTGCGGTAGTGAATTTGATCGAGAATGCGGCTAAATGCCATTGAGGTAGCTCACTACTAACTCTGCTCGATCCATTTCTGCGGCATTGCGCAGCTACGGTTAATTGCTAGGGTCGATTGAATCATTTCTGCTCCAGAACCCGCCTTATTTTAAAAAGAATTCATCTAACGTGAGTTCGGGTTAATAGCGAATAGCAGTCGCCAGGCTTAACCGGAACCCACTCTAATTAGCTGCCTACCGGATGCTTTCCTTCAATGACTAAATCTGGGAGTCCTGCTAATTTTTCGGTTGGAATATCAGCTTCAGGATCGGTCATAAACACGATTAATCCTTCCGGAACGCATTCAACCGTGATCGGCGTCGTGCCGATCATTTCGCCATCAAGCACCACTTTCTGCGGGGGATTGGTTTTGATTGTGAAGCGCTTCGATCGCACATAGCCAATGTCATCGCGTTCGGCAGGATTATGGCTTAACGCCGACTGCAAGAGATGATAAGTTGCCGCGATCGCGCTGGTGCGATTAGCAGGAGCGACGATCGTTAAATCTAGCATTCCATCATCGATCGGCAACCCAGACGGCCCTTGCGCTAAAACCGAGGTTGCCGGAGCGACGTTTGCCACCGTTAAGGCTGAAGCAGTAAACGAAATGATTTTGTCGTCGGTTTCAACTTCTGCTTCAAAGTGGTCTAATTCTCGAAGCTGCCGCAATCCGGCCAGAACGTAAGCCAAAATTCCAAATCGATTTTTGGCTTCGCGATTTGCTTTTTGAACGGTTTCTGCCTCGAATCCGATTCCAGCCAATAGCACCATCGGCAACCCGTTGCAAACGGCCACGTCGATCGGTTTAGTTTGCTGTTTAAGAATATTTTCGCACGCGGCTTCGATCGTAGTCGGAATCGCCAACGCATTGGCAAACGCATTTGCCGTTCCGCGTGCAATCACGCCTAACGGAGTTTGGGTCCCTATGATCGCTGATGCCGCCGCCGAAACAGTGCCATCGCCACCCGAAACAAACACCGCATCGACTCCACGTCCTACAGCTTCTTGAGCCAAGATATCCGCTCCAACGTCAGGCGTGGTCAACGTTGTTTCTAACTCAAACGCCTCACCGAGCATCGATTGAATCAGAGATAGCTCTTGTTCTGGATCGCCTTGACCTGCGACCGGGTTAAAAATCAAACGTGCAGTAGGACGCATAGAAATATTAATAACGGATTAAATCTGGGATATCACGCGCTAAAGCAAAAGTGGTTCTGACTCTAGAGGGATTTAACCGCTCTTCGCAAAGACGGTGACACAATAAGATTGACCTTTCGATCGAGCGCATTATGTCTGCTGCTTCTATGTACGATCAAGACCACTTTGTAGTTTTAGAAACTAATCAGCCTGAAATTATTTTGAGTGCCGCAGAGCTAAGCGAGAAGCTGCGATCGATTCTGGTCGATCGTCAAAACGATTTGCCGCGAGAGTTGCAGCCGTTTAGTCAAATCGACGATCAAATCAAACACCTTCTCGATACGACTTGCGAACTTGATATGGCTCCCGGTGAATATTTGCAGTGGTATGCGGTGCGATTAGAGAAGTAAGGGATGAAAAACTGTTTTCCATCCCCGATCGTTAGCTTTCCGTTGTGACGATTGACACATCGATTCGTTCTTCTTCGGGTTGATTGACTTCGACGCGAACACCGGGGCCAAAAAAGCTGGTCATCTTATCTTGTTTTTTCTGCCAGGTTTCTAGCGTGATAAACGGCGAATCGAATTCGAGAATCAAAGCGTAATGACCGTCAATATTCTTCTCGTGCAGACCGATTAAGGTAGGTCGATCGGCGTCGCTAGGGCTAAGACCGAGAAAGCTGAGCGAGCTATCGAGATGCGCTTCTTGTCCGTAGCGAAAGCGCGTAACATCGTTGAAGATTTGGGTTTGAGTCGAGGTCGCTTGTTTTTCGCGCAGCGCTAAAACATCTGGCGTCGTTGGTTGGGTAAACGGAACGGGTCGAAGTTCGGTGATTTTGAGCGCAACGCCACCGAGCAAAAGCGGAATTCCATAAAAGAATCCGATCATGTTGAGCGCGGCATAGTTGAGCAAGTAAGCGGCAAACCCCACGATCGTAATCACGCTACCTGCACCAAGACATAAAGCGCCTAAAGGAATTCGACGAAGTATCATTTTTTTGACCGACTGCACAATTATTAAGATTATTATCGCGCTCTTGGGCGTGCGAATGATTCAATTTCTGGGATTGGTTAAAGGAGTGTTGCGAATTGCGGTTAGGATTGAGCGCGATCGTCTACGCTGACAACTAGAGATTTTAGAGTTTCGATCGTGCTATGACTCGTTCAGTAATTAAGTTTTCGTCGGAAGATTGTGGAATTTGTCACAAAATGGCGTTTTACGATCAAAAAGTCGTTGAGGAGTTGGGCTTGCAGTTTGTGGATGTGAAAATGCAAGACACCGCCGCTTATCGTAAGTATCGCAAAATTCTTTTGACGCAGTATCCAGATAAAGCCGAAATGGGCTGGCCCACTTACATTGTGTGCGACACACCCGAAGGAGAGTTTACGATTTTGGGCGAAGTTAAAGGCGGACATCCGAAAGGAGAATTTCGGAGTCGCTTGCAGGCGGTTTTAGCCGAGATTAATTAAGCAAAAAGCGGGGACGATCGTCCCCGCTTTTTGCTTATATGTGAGTTCGGGTTAATCCATAAGCGCCAGGCGATTCAGCTAGCTGCGCAAGAGCCTGCGGCTACGCGGCTACACAGATAAAACCACCCACGGGTTAAGAGGGAATGTTCAAGAGTAGTCCACGGAGGTGGACTTCGTTTGTGTAGCCGCGAATTCATTCGCGCCCGCGTCTGCGGCAACGACTCGCCCATCCACCGATTCAGACCCCATTCAAAATTTGTTATCCCGTCACGTTATTTCACTTCAAAGCGCTTAACTTCAAGAATTTGCCCAATCATCGCGAAGCTCATCACATCATCGCGAATTTCACCGTCGATTTTTACTTTGAGTCCGGCTTGCTGAAGTTCTTTTGGGGGATTGTGTAGCTCGTAGGATTTGCCATTGTCGGCATCGATCGCCCATGTCCCCGTGCCAAATCCTTTACGCTGAATGACGCCGTTTACGCTAATACTCATACCATTCCATCCTCTGGTTTTAAAGCAAGACGCGCTAAGCCATAGCAAAGTAACGCATTCAAAATCAGATACCCGCGAGCGAATATCCCATCACCGATCCACATCATTTGCGGATCAATCAACGCGCTCACGCTCAAACAAGCCGCCACGCCGATCGTGCTGCCGATCGCGAACCATCTCCCGGTTTGATGCCCTAACAATAACGCAAGCAACACCCCTGGAATCAGCACGCTGGCAAAAATCGGATTGAGCGCAGCACTTCCTTGAATTGCGCTCCCGAGTTCAGGAAGCGAACTTCCCATTAATCGAAACGGATATTGCGGCGCGTCAAACACATAAAAGCCTTTGAGAAAAAACAATCCAGAACTTCCAGCCACTAAGCCTGTGCCAAGCGACCAACTCCAAGTAAACGGAAAATAAACTTTGAGAAACCAAGCCAACAAATAAGAACCGACCACCATTGCCAGCTTTGGCAAAATTGCAATCACGCCGCCATCGATCCAAAAAAGCGGATTGAGATAGCCGCGATCGCGCAGCCACCGGAAAAAGTCGTTAAACGAAATCTTTCCAGTGATCGCCACTTTGACCGCCGCCGCCGCATCGAGTTTTCCCGCGCCAAAGTGATTCAGTTCGTCGGTTTCGACTTTGCGAGCAGATTCTTTCAAAACGGCTAACACTTCGTCGGGATCTTTCACGCCTGCGGCTTTGATTAATGCGGCAACGCCTGCTACGTGTGGAGCCGCCATACTCGTACCTTGAAACGCCGCAAAAACCGATTCTCCGGTTTGTGGATCAAGCGTATTTTGCAAAATGCCGCCTGATTCTCCGGTCGCCGTTGAACCACCCGGAGCAGACACGTCAACGCCTGCGCCAAAATTTGAGTAGGGCGCTTTTACGCCCGTGGCATCTAAAGCAGCAACGCCGATCGCATGTCGGTATCGCGCCGGAAAATCAGCGCTGCTAGAATCGGAATTTCCCGCCGCCGCCACGACCACGACACCTTTGCTGTAAGCGTAATCGATCGCGTCTTGCAAAGGCGAGCTATCGCCACCGCCGCCCAAGCTCAGGTTAATCACATCGGCGTTGTGGTCGGCTGCAAATCGAATCGCTTCAGCAATATCCGTAACGGTGCCGCCACCGCTTGCGCTCAGCACTTTTAACGGCATCAAAGCGGCTTCGTAAGCGATGCCTGCAACCCCGTAACCGTTGTTCGTCGATTGCGCGATCGTGCCCGCAACGTGTGTTCCGTGTCCGTTATCGTCTTGGGCATCGACGCGATCGTTGACGAAATCATAGCCAGGGACAAACTTCGTTTTTTGCAGATCCAGAACTTGAGAAATTCCCGTGTCGATCACAGCCACGATCGTGCCTGCGCCTCGCGTTTCTGTCCAAGCGGCTTCTGTACTAATGGTGTGTAAATTCCATTGCTGGCTATACATCGGATCGTTCGGCGCTCCGCTTGGCGTCGGTGCCTTTGATGCAACTGTTTTTGTCGGCTTAAAATTCGCTTCGGGAATGCGATAAATGTAATCGGGTTCGATCGATTCGGTGTAGCGTTTCACTTCCGATCGACGAAGCGCATTCAGTAAAGCGCGATCGCCGTTCACCGTGTAAAGATGATCTGCGTCCGAGAAACGGCTGTTCGGTTTTGGTTGAACGTTGTACGTTTGAGCGATCAAGGCCAGTTGATTTTGCAGATCGGTGGCGCTGATGTCTTCGCGAAAATCGATCACAATACGATCGTAAAGGCTAGTTGCTGCGAATGCTGGGGAGTTAGAGCACGTCAACCCTAACCCCAACATGCATAAAGCGATGATCAGAAGCTTTCTCATACCGTCGTTAGCGTTGTGTCAGTTCTGCAATCCAACCATAACGTAGGGTTTTTCGATTTATAGCGTTTTTATGATTCTTGATATTCCGAGTTTTGTAGCATAGGAAACGAGAGCACATTATTTTTAGGATTTATGCTACACGGACTTTTGTGGTTGCCGCTTTTAGTGATTTTTTTTGGACTCGCGGCGGCGGGATGGAATGAGTATCAGAAATTAGAAACGTATCGCGAGTGGGCGTCGAAGTTTCAACGCGCTAAGTATGACATTTATGCGGTTTTGGGGCAGAACGGGGACGCTTTGACGTGGGGCAAACCGACGCGCAAAGGCATTACCGAAACCGAGACGTTTTCGCTCAAAACCGTGCAGGCGATTCGATTGTTGGTGAATAATCAACCCGTGGATTTGCAAGCCCCTCCGTCGAAGGGTCGATCGATCGCGCTTCAATTTGAGTTACCCGACGCTTCGATTCAGGTTCCGTTTACGCAAGTCAGTTTGGCGGCCAGATGGGGTCAAGTCTTATCTGAAGATTGGCAAAAACTTCGAGAAAGAATGGCGGGCGGTTGAAACCGCGCCTACACAGACAAAACCCGCCCCCTGCGGCTTAAGAGTGAGTGGCTGTTAGTCCGTGGGTGACTTTGTTTGTGTAGCCGCGATTTTAATCGCCAGGCATTTATGCGATCGACCCGCTCCAACCACCAGGCGTTTATAAAATCAACTCGCACGATCGCAATTTCTCATTGTTCTAGCTTGCGCGATTTTGAGCGAGGTTCGTTTTAAGATTAAACGCTTTTTGTCGCATCGAATCGGGAAACAGCGACAATGCCAGTCCGGTTAGCGCTTTGGGGATGGATCGCGATCGACCCGCTAAAACAAGCTGACGTCCGGCTTGCGTGTCGCCTTTTTCGATTAGTCGCAATCCAAGCAAAAGCTGAGTTTCGGCAAGGCGCGATCTGCGAATTCGCTCGATTCGTGCAGACTCAAATTGATAGCTTTGAAGATACTGAAGTTTATCTCTTAGATAAGGAATGGCGCGATCGATGCCTTGCTGCTCTGAATGCACTCGATATTCCATTAAACGTTGCGGTAAGTAATAACCTTGCTTTCCAGAAAGTACTAATCTAACGAGTAAGTCATTGTCTTCACAGTTTTGAATATTCGGTCGCATATAGCCAACATCGATCAAGGCTTGACGACGAAATAACGTTGCACCGATTTGAAAGCTTTGATCAACAAAAATGGTTTCTAGCAGATTTGCTGGAACCCCTTCGGATAAGGTCGTTCTGCCCCATCTGCGCGAATTCTCAACGGTTTGATGATCATTTCGTTGATGGTTAGAATCAATAATCCAATGATCCGTTCCGACAAAATCAACCGAATGACAATCAAGAATTTCACTTGTTTTTGCTAAAAACTCTGGCGTTAAGCGATCGTCGTCGTCGAACTTAATGAAATACTCGCCGCTTGCAGCTTCAAAGCCCGATCGCATGTTGTTGCTTTTTCCAACATTTTTAGCGTGTCGAACATAATGCACACGCGGATCGCAATAGCGCTGCATCACCGCAGGCGTGTCATCGATCGAGCCATCATCGCACACAATTAATTCCCAATCAGATACCGTTTGCGCGAAAACGCTATCAATCGCGATCGGTAAGAAATGGGCACGATTAAACGTGGAAATGCAAACGCTAATTTTGGGCATACCGAACTTGAGTTTACGTTTTCTCAATATCGACACTCAAGCAAGCGATTCGATCATGAACATTCTGATGCTGTCTTCGACGTTTCCGTATCCACCCACTAAAGGCGGAACGCAGGTGCGGACGTTTCATTTGCTTAATTTCTTGAACCGATCGCATTCCGTGACGCTGCTCACGCAACGCAGCGATGATGTCAGCGATGCAGAAATAAAAGCGTTGCGAGAATTTGTTTCAGAATTAGTGGTGTTCGATCGACCGATTCGGGTCGATCAAGGAAAAGCGGCGCGATTTGCTCGATTTCTAAGTTCAGGAACGCCGCCAAGCGTCCGGTCTAGCTATTCCCCGGAAATGCAAGCCTGGATCGATCGCGCGATCGACAAATTCGATGTAATCACCTGCGAACACAGCGTGAATGAAATTTACATTCGTCCTGACTGTCCGATTCGCAGCGTTGTCAATGTCCATAGCTCAGTGTTTGGGTCGTGCCAAAATCAGCTTCAAGCAAAAACATCCGAGAATTTGTGGCGCGATCGCATCAACCTACCGCTACTAAAACGCTATGAGCAACGCTACTGTAAAAAGTTTACCAATATCGTTGTGACCACAGACGACGATCGCACGGCACTACAAGCGCTCAATAAAGCGGCTCAGATCGAGGTGATTCCCAACGGCGTAAGTTTAGTTGAATTTCCATATCGATCGAGTGATCCAAACGGGCATCAGCTTGTGTTTATCGGCGCAATGGACAATTTAGCAAATATCGATGCGGCTCGGTTTCTGAGCTTAGAAATCTTGCCCGCACTGCAACAGCAATATCCAGACGCAAGCTTGATGCTTGTGGGGGCCCGTCCAACCGCCGAAATTAAGCAGCTTGGCGATCGTTTCGGTATTACCGTGACCGGGAAAGTTCCGGCAATGACGCCGTATTTACATTCTGCAACGGTTTGTGTGATTCCGATGCGAATCGGATACGGAATCAAAAACAAAACGCTCGAAGCAATGGCAGCCGGAATTCCGGTTGTATCGAGCGATCGGGGTTTAGAAGGCTTATCCGTAGACAAAGAAAACACCCCGCTACGAGCACTCCGCGCCAATACGGTCAAAGAATACGTCAGTGCGATTTCCCGGTTGTTTGAAGATCCGGACTTGCGATCGCGCTTGTCGCAAAATGCCCGTTATTTAATCGAAACCGAATACACCTGGGAACGGGCTGGACACCGATATTTACAAGTCTTACAAGGAAATAAGCTTGAAACGCCGAAGACGGCGATACCATGAAAAGCAGATTCACAACGGGCTGATGTCGTGAGCTTATGAAACGGCTTCCTTTCAAAAAATCCTGGCGCTCAATTGCGATCGCGACGGTGTTGGCCAGCGCGGCGGCGATCGTGGCTGGAAGCGCCTGGCTCAGCCTGGAATTTATGAAAGATCCGCGATCAGTTGTGTGGCTCAATCGCTATTTGCCCGACAATGCCAAAATTCCCATCAATGGCTGGGACGATCCGAAAACAATGGCAGAGATTCAAACGGATCTGCGTAAATCAGGATTGGTAGCTGGAGATCCGATTTTAATCAACATGACGCTGAAATCTGATCAGCCGATCAACGATCTGCTGCTGCCGATTTTTCGCCCGATCGCCAACAGCGATGATTTAAGTTTGGTTGAAGTGCGCGTGTATCGGACGGTTTTTGATGTCACAGCGCGAAAAAAAGAAGCGTTTCAATTTATCAACCAGCTTGCGGTGCGCGAACTCGAAGAAAGCTTCGCGATCGATCCTCTCGTTCAAGCCAAAACCACGAATTCAGGCAGCGATCGTCGTTTGCCGCTTACCAGCGTGCAGCGTTATGACAACGCTCCCAATAACGGCATTTGGATTAGCGCGGTCGGGCATTTGCAGCGTGGCGATGCGCAAATTGCTTACGGTCAACTAATTTATTATAATCCAGCCTCAACTTCAATCCGTGCAGTTTTGCCCTGGACAAGCACAACCGACGAACTCCCCGCTTGGCAAAGCGTTGCTAAAGGACGACCGCCAGAACTGGTTGTGAATCACACCGTCGGTCTAGAGCCAGATCTGCAAACGTATCAGCTTCGCACGGTTGAACAAGGACGATCTGTTTCAGTTAAGCTTCAGCCGCCGATTTCGCTTACCAAACCTGCGATCGGCAACGGCACGTTTGGCGAAGCGCTGTTTCTCGCTCGCAACGGCTTGTGGTCAACTGCCTTAGAAATGATGAAGTCGGTGCGGCAAAACTACGCTTCAAACTGGACGATCGCCGCTCAAGCGCAAATGGATTTAGTCGATCGTCACGCCAAAATTACCCAGTCCCAAGCAGAGCAATCTTCAGCAGCACCGACTCAGCAGATTTTGGCTAATTTAATCGATGGACGCTGGACGCGAGCTACGCAGCTTCTACAGCCGTCTGATGCGTTTGAAGTTTTAGCGCTGCTTAAAACCGACGCAGGGCGCATTCAAAAACGCATTAACGCCGCACTTTCGTTGAATAACGCTCGATCAGACGTGCAAACTTGGGCAGCGTTAATGCGGACCGCTAAACAAGGCAGACCTAGCGCGATCGCATGGCTAATCAAACAACCGCAGGATTCAGCCCGCATTCGAGCGCAAACCCTTCAATTTCTCAATCAGCTTGATGCAACCGCGCTTTCAACGCAGCCATCCCCCAAAGCTCACTCTAACTAATGAGAACAATTTGCATTAAGACTCGTAAGCTGCATTAGAAAAATTTATGCCGTCGATACCGACAAAGGTTTGACAAGTCGTCGTAGATGTGATCAAGCAATCTAAAATATTTTGGATGATCCAGCGAAACCGATCAAAACCGCTTATAATTTCTTCAACCAATAATGACAATAAGAACGATTATCAAGGCGCTTGGCTCCGGTCGCAATTCTCGATGAAAGCTGCCAAGCGCGATCGTTGCCCTAAACGGTGTGAGGCTCAGAAACATGACAAATCTTCTTCTCAAAACCGCCTGGATTCATCCACTGCTCATTGTAGGCTTCGCGATTTCATCAAGTGCGTCCGCGTCTGAGCGTCCTGCGCTGCAACTTCATCGATCGACGTCGAGCGTTGACCCGATCGACGCAGACAATTCCACCATGACTCAAGTTACATCCGTGTCACAGCTTACCGATGTACGCCCGACCGATTGGGCTTTTCAAGCGTTGCAGTCGCTAGTTGAACGCTACGGATGCATTGCAGGGTACCCCGGTCGCGAAGCGCTTCCTTCGGAAGGTCGCACTTTTCGCGGCAATCGAGCCACAACCCGTTACGAATTCGCCGCCGGACTGAATGCCTGTCTGAACCGCATTAATGAACTAATTGCCGCTTCTACCGCGAATCTCGTTAGAAAAGAAGATTTAGCTATTCTACAAAGGCTGCAAGACGAATTTAGAACCGAACTGACCACGCTACGGGGGCGAGTCGATACACTCGAAGCCCGAACGACCACGCTTGAAAAACAGCAGTTCTCAACCACCACAAAGCTCAACGGCGAGGTTGTCGTCGGCATCACAGGCGTAGCGGCCGGAAACAACTTTATTCGGCGAGTATTTGATCCTGCTACAGGAACCAGCGTTGAAGTCGGCGATCGCGTCTCGAAAAACACCATCGTTGGCGATCGCGTTCGATTATTGTTTAGCAGCAGTTTCACAGGTGAAGATACCCTGAACGTGCGACTTCAAGCTGGAAACCTGCCTCAAGTTCTCGTCGGTCGCGATGGAACGTTTCTAACAAACGAAGGCACGCTGAGGGCTGCAACTCCCACCAACAATACCGTTTCTGTTGATGCCTTAAACTACATTTTCCCGATCGGCAAAAATACAAAGGTTGTTCTCGAAGCCAATGCAGGCGCGATCGACGACTTTACCAATACGCTTAATCCGTATTTCGATGGCGACGGTGGCTCTGGTGCCTTGACGCACTTTGGCACGCGCAACTCGATTTACTACTTGGGCAATGGCACTAGCGGAACGGGTGTAGGAATTCGGCAGCAAATTACGCAAGGCGTAGAACTGAGCTTAGGATACCTTGCCGCGAATGCCTCAGATCCAACTTCCGGCAACGGTTTATTTAATGGTGGATACGGCGCGATCGCTCAGGTGACGTTTCGCCCGACCGAGCGGCTCGGCATCGGCTTAACGTACATCCACGCCTACAACACTGATTTTTCTGGAAATGGTGCTGTTGGCAGCAATCGCGCCAATTTTCGCACGCTCGCTGAAACTGGGTTTCTGGCTGCCGATGTTCCTACCTCGGCGAATGCTTACGGAGCCGCCATTAGCTTTCAAATCGCGCCACAGCTTGTCTTGAATGGATCAGTTGGCTACACCAACGCGCAGTCGCTCGGCGCTGGAACCCGGGGCACCTTAGACATTTGGAACTGGTCAGTTGGGTTAGCCGTGCCAGACTTTCTTAAAAAGGGGTCGGTTGCAGGTGTGATCGTGGGCATGGAGCCAAAAGTCACGGGCGGCAGTGGAAATTTTGGGACTCTAGTAGGGCGCGATCGAGATACGTCGCTGCATATCGAAGGATTTTATCAGTATCAACTCAGCGACAACATCGCCATCACGCCGGGAATTGTTTGGCTAACTGCGCCCAATCACGACGCTCGAAACGATAGCGTCGTGATTGGAACGATTAGAACCACGTTTACGTTCTAGCTCGGTTTTATAATGCTGCGGCTCGATTTTGATCGAGCCGCAGCTAAACGGGTTTCGTTACGAAAACTGACGTTAGATTAACGTCAGTTCGGGATAACAGATTGCTTGAATGGAGTCTGAATCGGTGGATGGGCGAGTCGTTGCCTCAGATGCGGGTGCGGTTTTAACCGCACCCGCGTTTACAGATTAACCCAAACTCACGTTAATCGAATGCAGCGCGATCGCGCGCTGTTAATCTTCGCTTGCTGTTAATGCAGGTTCCGGTGTGCCCCGTTCTGCATAGCGTTGAGCGGTACCATAGCTTTGTCCACGCACGCCATTCGCAACAATTCCTAGAATCGGAACCTCTGCTGATTCCAGCGTTTCGATCGCTTCAAGAATACTCGATCGCATCGTTTGACCGATATTTGCCACTAGCAGCAAACCATCCGCATGACCCGCCAGCAAAGGGCTATCGGCAAGATTGAGAACCGGAGGCGTATCGTAAATAATTAAATCAAACCGAGTTTTCCAAGCTTCCATCAGCGTTCGCATCTCACGGCTTGCTAGTAATTCGGTTGGCTCTAACCCGAGTAGCCCAGACGGAAGCACATACAGCCTGCCCCGATGACGAAGCTGAAAACGACCGTCGGATCGCGCTTCTGACGCTTGATCCGAATTAGAAGACACGACATCGTCTAGCGTGTGAAGCGGAATAGACTGAAGCACTTGTCGGGTATCAAGATGATTCGCAATCAAATCGCTCAATCCTGGCATAGCGCCAAATCCTAACAGATTGCTAATTTGGGGACTGCGTAAATCTGCATCAACCAGCAATACTCGCTGTCCCATCGTCGCCGCCGCTTGTGCTAAAAAGAGCGCAATCGTCGATTTTCCATCTCCGGGTTGCGCGGAGCTAATCACGATCGAGCGTTTGGGCGTGTCTGACCCCAAGCGCCGCAAACGAACGTTGAGCGATCGGAATGCTTCAACAAACAGAAACTGAATCGGGGAACTATTGCCAGCCGATCGCGTAAACATCGTTTCCCAGTCGGCTGTATCATACAGCGAGGGATAATACGGAATCATGCCCAGCACCCGATACCGAGTGGATTTCTTGAGATCCGACGACGATCGAAACGTGTTGTCAAGCTTTTCAAGCACAAACGCGACCGCAACGCTGGCAAGCAGTCCGGTGAGGGCACCGATCAGCAAATTGCGTAACGTAGACGATTGAGGAATTTGCGCTTGAGCGGGCGGGCTAATCACTTGCCACGTTACCGTTTTCTGAGCCACCTCGACTTGCAGCATTTCGCGCATTTGCAGCGATCGCGTCAAGCTTCCGGTTGCGACACCGAGTTCACGCTCGAGGTCGGCGTATTGTCGAGCGCTAATCGGCAGCACTTGCGCTTGCTGCTGCCAATACTGCTTGGCGTTTTGAATCGCTGCTTGTCGGACTTGCAGCACCGACATTTGATTTTGAATTTCAGCCACGCGATCGCCGAGCACTCGGCCCGCTTCTTGACGCAACAGTGGCATCAAATTCGCTTTCTGGTTTTGCAGCGCTTGCAGGGTCGGATCGCCGTCGAGAAATCGCACCGACTCGATCGCGATGCGGCGCTCAAGATCCTGCAACTGCGCCAGCATTTGTTGGTAAGACGGCGAGGCGGCCAGCGCGGCGCGAGCACCGGATTGAGCCGTTAAGCTATTGTACGTTTGCTGAATCTCTGCCATTTGGCGATTGACTTCGAGTCCTTGTTGCTCTAGCGCGGCAAGCTGACTATCGACTTGAGACGATTTGACTTGTGGATCAACGATCGTCGATCGCTGGCGAAAGGCTTGAAGCTGACGCTGCAACGCATCGACTCGCTTCTGGGTTTTGTTGATTTGATCGTTGATAAAATCAACGCCTTGCCGCAGGTTGGCTTGCCGCTCTTGCTGGCTGTAGCGCAAATAGCCTTCGGCAACGCGATCGAGCACAAATTTAACGCGCTGCGCGTCGCCATCTGCGTAGCTCACCTGAATAATCTTAGTTTGCGGCGGCTGAGTTACGCTAAGCTGCGATGCCAAAGCGCCATACGTGTAATTCGGATACTGAGTCTGAATTTTCTTGACGATCGGTTCTAGAATCTGCGGGCTACGCAGAACCTGAATTTGCGATTGGTAATCCAGGGTGGTGGTGTCGCGCCGTTCGCCCGTCCCGGTTACATCGGGAAGATTTTGACCGGATGTAACGGGTTCTACCAATAGCTGAAAATTGCTGCTGTACTGAGGTTTTTGGCTAAAGGCGAAAAACCAGCCCAACGCTGAAACGGAAACGCCAACGCTGATCATAACCACCGCACGCCGCCGCACGGCTTCGAGAATTGGGACTAGGCTCCAGCCTGTTTCCTCGTTTGCAGTGGGTGCCTCGATCGGATAAGTCACGATCGGCAACAGCTTGCTATTGCTTTGGGGGGAGCCTGAGGAATTATGGGTCGGGTTGGGCATTGGAACACCTAATTAAATCAATCAATCAGCCCCCCACACGGGGCAAAACCTGAATTAGCGAAACAAAAAGCCAAACGGAAACAATTTTCCGAGGAAACCGCTCACATCGTTGACGGTATCTTGAATACGAGCTGTGCCCGATCGACCGACGACAATCACATCGTTATTGCGCAAAACCGGATTGCCGCGCTCGTCTACGCCTCGCGACAAATCGATCGAGATGTCTTGACGCGCTACGGTGCCATTCGGTTGCAGCCGCAGCAGTTGCACGGCGCGACGATTAGCGCGGCGATTAAATCCACCAGCACTTAAGATCGCTTGGTTAAGCGGGGTATTGGCGCTGACTTGAACGGTTCCCGGCGTTTCGACTTCTCCGATAATGTTGACGCGAATCGTGCTCGGTGCCAAAGTTGAGCCGCCGATCTGGGTGATTTCTTCTGCGGTGAGTGCATTGCCGTTGGGAACAACGATCGTATCGCCTTGTTGCAGCACAATGTCTTGTTTTGCGTCACCGGAATGAATCAAATTCCACAAATTAAGGCGAATCGACTGCGTGTCTCCGGCTTTGGTAAAGCGCCGCACTTCGATTTGGCGAATATCGGCGGTTGAGGTGACGCCGCCTGCTTGCTGAAGGGCTTGAGTGAGTGTAGGTGCTGCGGCACCAGCGCCCCCAGTACCACCCCCACTTAATGTTCTTGCAAGCACGAGCGGGCCAGGACGCTGCACGGCACCCACAACGACTAAGTTGAGCGGCTGATTTGTGTCGGTAGCAATGTTTGAGGTTGCAAGCTGAGCCGAAAGCGTCGGATCAATTTCGGCATTGGCAGGAATGAAAACACTGTCTCCGTCGCGCAGGATCAAATCTTGTCGCAAATCGCCCGATCGAGCTAGTTCCCAAAGATCGACGTTGATGATCATCGGCGTTCCCGATCGCTGCGGGCGTCGAACTTGAACTTTGCGAGCGTTTGCGGTTTGCGCTACGCCGCCTGCTTGCTGAATCAATCGAGTAATCGTCACGGCTTTGTCGCCAGCTTGGGTTTGCGTGCCCAGCGTGTAAGACCCCGGACGCGCTATTTCGCCTGCGACGGCAACGGTAAGCGGACGAGTCGCCAACAGCGTGACATCGATACGCGGCGTGCGCAAATTACGGCTGTATTTTGCGGCGATCGCGCTTTGGGCTTCTTGCGTGCTCATGCCGCGCACCGACAAAGCACCCACAACATAAAGATTAACAACGCCGTTCGGCGAAACCGTATATTCGCGGCTGTATTCAGGCACGTTAAACACGTCTACTCGAATGCGATCGCCCGCGCCCAGCGTGTAGGCTTCGGAGTCGATCGACGATGCGGGAACTTCGTTAGCTTGTTGCCGTGCTGCGATTAAAAGACTCGGTGAGGGCGGCGGGGTTTGGGTTGAGTTAAAAGCAACGGTTTGAGCGGCTTTTGTCTTGAGGGCAGCTTTGGGTTTTGCGGTGGGTAGCGATGCCGCCGCAATCACCGCATCGCTGCGAAGCGCTTGAAGGCTCATCGGCGGCTGATTGACGCGATCAAGGCTGGGTGCGACAGATACGCCAATCGGGGCAGGCTTAATCGAGGGGATTGGAGTGGCTGCGGCGGCAATCGTTGGCTGAGCAGCTTTTTCAACGGTTGAAGTCGAAGATTGCTGCAAACTTAAAGTTTCCGGAGACGCGATCGAGGGCACCGAGGCAACGAGTGGCACCTTTGATTCGGCGAGTTTAGAGTCCGGTTTTGGGGCAGACTGATTTTCTGGAGTACTGGCGTTGGTTCGGCCAAATCCGTAGGCGGTAATCGCCGTGATCGTACCGAGGGCAACAACTGAAACGCGAACAGGAGTAGATTGCATAATTTAACCACTCGCGAGCCTGATCAATCAAGCTGCATTAAGAAGCGACTTTTACTGATTACTGATACAGACGGTCTCAACGGCAATCAGGACTAGGATGCGGGAAATATCAAGGCTTAGACAAAACTTTAAAAATCCCGCTTGTGGGAACTTAGAATTAAGCGCATTGATCGGCATCGTTTGGTTGTGAAATTTCTCGCTCAAGCTAGATTAAAACCAAGTATTAAAGCGAGTTAAATTTAACTCAGAATAATTAACCGAGTTTATGCTACAGATCTCCAATACGATCGCCATTCCCGATAGCGAAATTGAGCTAAGTGCGATTCGATCGCAGGGTGCAGGCGGTCAAAATGTGAACAAAGTGGCCAGCGCGATTCATTTACGCTTTGACATCCGATCGTCGTCGCTGCCCGATTTTTACAAAGAGCGATTGTTGAATCTAAACGATCATCGCCTTACCAAAGATGGCGTGATTGTTATCAAGTCTCAAGAGCATCGCACTCAAGAGCAAAACCGTGAAGAAGCTTTACGACGTCTGCAAGCGTTGATTAAAAGTGCAATTGTTTTACCTAAAAAGCGCAAGGCTAGTATTCCAACGCGCAGTTCACAAAGAAAGCGGCTAGATAGCAAAAGCAAACGTGGACAAACCAAAGCGCTGCGCTCAAAAGTAATCGACGAGTGATTAGCGCTTGCGTCGAACGAGTTGCTTGCTGGTTGGAGTAGCTCTAGATTCAAGCTTAAATTCTGGAATTTCTCGCAGTTGAGCCGCTTCTAAATGGTATTGTTCGCACACTAAACTCAACCGTAAGCTAGAACTTTTAACCAAGTTCACCGAATGCGTTAAATCGCCCTGAAAAAAAACTAGCGTATTTGCTTGGGGCGAAACTTTTCCAACTTGGCGCTTATGCGATCGCAGCACAAGCTCTCCGCCTTCTAAATCCATCGGAACGACCACGTAAAGCACGCTGACGGTTGACGGCGGATCGATCGTTTTGCAATAAGACCGCAGCGATCGATCAAGGTGTGGATCAACCCGCGATCCGGATTGAAGCAGCAACGGATTGAGGTAAAACGCATTACAGTCTGGCTGTAGAGCACGATCGAGATACGGTTTGAAGTAAGGAAACTGCTGTTGAACCGCGTCGAGATGCGATCGACGAAACACGATCGAGAATCCTTTTGTTCCGACAAAATCTCGATTAAGATTATTCACGGCAAAATAAGGACACGCTAAAATCTGCCCTTGTAGTTCGTTAAGGTATTGAGGCGGAAAGGCTTGAGCGTGTTGGTGATAGTAAGACAAGACAAAAGCGCAAAACAATGACTCTACTTGTATCCTAACTGCAATAGTGCTGCGATCGGAACTCGTTTTTCATAAGTTTGGAATTTACCGATCACAAGGTTTTCATCTTATAAATTCCATATTCCGGTGGCGCGATTCGATAAAAGTCACGGGCT
This sequence comes from uncultured bacterium, assembly GCA_964250455.1. Lineage (GTDB taxonomy): Bacteria > Cyanobacteriota > Cyanobacteriia > Leptolyngbyales > Leptolyngbyaceae > CAXUFL01. The sequence goes on along the minus strand of CAXUFL010000022.1, from coordinate 25,655 downwards.
GTTTTTGTTGCAGTTGCGACACGGGTTAAAGCCTGAGCAATTTCATAGCGTTGCCCATCGACTAGAAGAATCAGGCGATCGTGGCTAAACTCAACGTTCTAGACATCACTTTGTTTCAGTATCGTTGCTCGCCAAACCGCATCTCTTACTTCAACGATTTCATCGTTTTGGTATCGCGTACAGCCAGATTGTGAAATAAGCTAGAGTTTGCACCCTGTTCTACAACCATTAACAGGTTTGCTGCTGCATCAAGTCTGTCAGAATAAAGGTTGTTCTATCAATATTTGTAAAAATTATGAGTCTCAGCCTAGAGCAGATTGCGCACGACCTCGATAGCGAAAGTACCCGCGATCGCATGGTTGCCCTTGCCAATTTACGGAATGTCCCGGCTGAGGACGCCGTACCGTTGATTAAAAAAGTTCTCAACGACGAAAGTTTGCAGATTCGATCAATGGCGGTGTTTGCGCTGGGATTAAAACAAACCGCAGAGTGCTACCCGATTTTGGTCAATATTCTCGAAACCGAAAATGATTACGGCATTCGGGCTGATGCCGCAGGAGCGCTGGGTTATTTAGAAGATCCGCGTGCGTTTGAGCCGTTGGTCAGAGCGTTTTATGAAGATACGGATTGGCTGGTGCGGTTTAGCGCGGCGGTTTCGCTGGGGAATTTGAAAGACCCACGGGCGCGAGATGTGTTAGTCCGGGCGCTCGATAGCGATGAAATTGTGGTGCAGCAAGCGGCGATCGCGGCGATCGGGGAAATTAAAGCGATCGATGCGGTCGATCAGATTTTGCGGTTTGCGCAGTCTGAGGATTGGCTGGTGCGTCAACGACTCGCCGAAGCGCTCGGACATTTGCCTACAGAGAAAAGCGTGTCGGCGCTGAAGTATCTTCAAAAAGATAGCAACTACAATGTGGCGCAATCGGCTCAGATTTCGCTGAAGCGATTAGCGGAGAATTTCGTTTAGTGTGAGATTAAACGAGTTACTTGAGTGATACCGCTCCTGCACAAATCGCGCTACCTGGTATTTGTCTTGTCAACGAATTGAATGACCGGAGCGCGAATGGCTGAAATGCCTTTGCGGCTCGCGTTATTCGAGTGGAAGTGTGCGAACCAACAGACTAAGCGTTCGCAAATTTGTGCAACAAAATCACACAATATTTGATTTGTATTTGTTTACTGCTTGAGCTAAAGTGAGCGCGGCACCGTTCACTTTAGCTCAAGCACACATCGGGCATCTAATTTGTTGACAAGACAAATACCGAGTTTACGCGACACTGGGTCATAAAGGTCAAAGGATCTTTATCCCAATCGACTCGATTAACGCTAAGGAGAAATTCTCTTGCATTATCCGACTGATCCGAATCAAACGTTTGCTGGCACGCTTGGCGCAACGGATACAAGTTCCAATCTTGTTGCACCCGCTTCGGGAACCACGTATTTTGTTGCTTCAAGTGGCAATGACAGTAACTCAGGCACGATCGACCATCCGTTCAAAACGCTGCAAGCCGCCATTAATCAAGTTCACCCCGATGCGAAAGGCACCACGATTAACCTGCGGGGCGGGACTTACGACCAAAAAGGCTGGGACTGGATTAGCAGCGACCACGCGGGAACGGCAACTGGGCATTTAGTCATCCGCCCTTACCAAAACGAACACGTTACCCTTGACGGGGCCAGCATTGGGATTGCCGGAGACTATGTAGACATCGAAAAGCTAGAAGTCAAGAACACCGCAGACATGGGGATTGCTGCCTGGGGCGCGAATCATGTGCGCATTCTCGACAACGTGGTGCATGATAGCCAATCGATGGGCATTTCAATGCAGAACAGCGACACGCAGACCGGCGGCAATAATGTGATTAGCGGCAACACCGTTTACCACACCGTTCTGAGCAATCGACCCCGCTCAATAGGCATTAATGCAGGTGGTTGGGGACAAGCTCTGTCTTCGTTCTGCCCGAACGACACGATCGAAAACAACACGGTGTACGAGAACTACGGCGAAGGAATTGTTGCCGGAAATCATCAAACGGTGCGACACAATGTAGTACACGATAACTACAACGTCGAAATGTACATCGGCGATGCATCGAACACGACGCTAGAGCAAAACTTGATTTACAACACGGGCAACACCGACTACTACGCTAAGCACGACGGCGTTACCCCGACTGCCGCATCGGGGATTCAACTCGGCATCGAAGGCGCTTGGTGGATCAAGGGTCAAGGCAACGATAAACTCGACCACCTGAAGATTATCAACAACATTGTGATCGGCGGCATTCAAGGATTCTACTACGGTAACTACGGCGTCGGCGGTGGCATGAAGAACTCTGTAATCGCCAACAACACCTTCTACGGCAATGACACAACTACAGACGCGCTGATGCGAATCGATGGCTCTGCGGGTCATACGAACAACCGAGTGGCGAACAATGTGTTTGTTGAAGGCAGCGGACATGCATTGACGGGACTGCCCGATAACCTCAACGGGGCGGTTTCGTTTGATCACAACTTATGGTCAGGCGGAACCCCAGACCATCCAGCCAAGAGCAGCAGCGATGTCATGGCTGACCCGAAGCTTGTAAATCCGGGTGGACTGAGCGCCGCCGATTACAAAGAGCGGACGGGTTCTCCGGTTTATAATGCCGGAGTCGCCCTTGCTGAAGTCAACAACGACTTTTTTAACAGGGCAAGACCGCAACACGGTGGCTATGATGTCGGAGCTTATCAGCTTTAAACCAGCATCAATGATTAAATCAATGCAATTTGTTTCCCTGTGATCCAGTGAGGCAATCAGAACTACAACTGCCGCCCACGATCGTAGGCGGCAGTTGGTTAAGCCATCCAAAGCGACAGCAGTGAGCCAACCCGTTTAATCGCGTCTAGCTCCTGTAAGCGGTCGATCGCCGAGTTCGGTTGCGTCATCTTCTTCACGTTGCTCGGTGACTCGTTTGAGCACCGAGCCGAAGATAAAGTTTTGCAGTCGATCGACGTATGTAAAGATCACCGGAACCACAATCAGGGTTAGCAGCGTTGACGTAATCAATCCACCGATTACCGCAGCCGCCATCGGGCTGCGCAGTTCTGAACCCGCACCCACGCCAAGCGCGATCGGTAGCATTCCGGTAATCATCGCGATCGTGGTCATCAAAATCGGCCGCAATCGCGCTACACCAGACTCAAAAATGGCTCGATAAAGCGGTTTACCGTCTCGCTGATTGATTAACGCATAATCAACTAGCAGAATCGAGTTTTTGGTCACAAGTCCCATCAGCAACACAATCCCAATTAGCGCATACAATCCTAATTCTTTGTGCGTGATGAGCAGTGCAAAAAACGCGCCGCCCAGCGAAAACGGCAGCGCAACCATAATAGTAAGCGGATGCAAAAAGTCACCAAACAGCAATACCAGAACAGCATAGATAAACAGCACTGCGGCACCTAATGCAGCACCAACATTAGTGAACAGTTCGTTCATAATTTTGGCGTTACCAATGCGTTCTTGAGTGACATCAGTCGGTAAATTCTTCAGAGCAGGAAGGGCATTTACTTTTTGCAGCGCATCGCCTAATGCAACGCCTTGCAAATTGGCTTCTACAGAGATTTGACGAGCGCGGTTATAGCGCTTGATTTGCGACGGGCCGTTTCCAAGCTGAATATCTGCTACAGTTTGCAGCGCCACTAAATTTCCGCTTTGACTTCTCACCTGCAAATTGCGGATTGTGTCGAGATCAGTGCGAAACTGAGGCGCAAGCTGAACCCGGATTGGAATTTGTCGATTAGCGCTGCGCGCAACTCCGAAGGAACCCGACAAATCAAACTTGGCTAAATTCGCATCGGTATCGCCAAGCGTTGCAACATAAGCCGTGCGAGCAATATCTTGAACCGAAACGCCTTGATCCGCCGATAATGCTGGATTTGGGCGAATCAGCAGTTCTGGCTTGAGCAAGCTGGCATTCGAGGAAATTTCAACTAAGCCACGCACCTGCGTCATTTGCTGCTCTAGCGTCGTCGCTACCTGCGTTAGCGCATCGGCATTCTCGCTCTTTAGCACAACTGACAGTTCTTTTGATCCGCCAAAGCCGCCACCTGCGAAGCTCAGCCGCACACCGGGAACGTTGGCAAACCGAGGACGAAACTGATTTTCAAAGTCTTGCTGCGAAATGCTGCGTCCTTTGCCGCGTGGCTTCAAGCCCACATAAATCGTCGCCGCTCCGACTTGCTCATCGCTTTGCACGGTTGCCACGTTCGGATTTTGCAGCAGCAGATCGGTTAACTGCACCGTAGCGCGATCGACATCATCGAGCGTTGATCCGGGGGGTAGCTCCATTGAAACCGTAGACAATCCTACGTCTGAGTTGCCAAACAAGCCGAACGGAATCGCGGGAACGAGCGCAATACTCGCGACAAAAAACGCCAGCGCTGCACTCAAAGCAATCATGCGGTGCTGCAATGCCCAACTCAGCAAAGGCTGATACGCTTCGACTAATCGATCGCGCCGTTTGCGTTCGGGCTGCGGGGTGATTCCGCCGCTTGATTCTTGAGTCGGCGTCAACGCTGCCGCAAATCCATTGCCCGAGTCGCGATTAGAATAACCGTTATGGTTTCCGTTGCCGTTGTGTTTGTGATTGCGTTTGTGACCGGAATCGTGTTCTTTTAAGAAATACGCTGCCATCAAGGGCGTTACCGTTCGAGCCACCAGCAGCGAGAATAAAACCGATGCGGCAACCGTGATTCCAAACGGGCGAAAATACTGTCCGGTAACGCCTGTCATAAAAGCAACGGGGCCAAAAACGGCGACGATCGACATCGTTGTAGCAACCACGGCTAAGCCGATTTCTGCTGATGCATCCAGCGCGGCACGGTAAGGCGATTTGCCCATTTGCATGTGGCGCTCGATGTTTTCGATTTCGACGATCGCATCGTCAACCAAAATTCCCACGACTAGCGCCAACGCCAACAGCGTCATATTGTTTAACGTGTAGCCTAACGCTTTGAGCACCGCAAACGTGGGAATCAGCGATAACGGAAGCGCAACGGCAGTGATTAAGGTTGCTCGCCAGTCGCGCAAAAACAACCAAATCGTAACGACTGCAAGAATCGCACCTAGAATCACCGACTCGATCGAAGCGGAATACGATTCTCGAATGTATTGAGCCTGAACGTTATTAATTAGCTCTAAGCGAACGTCCTGCGGTAAGGTTTTTCGCAGTTGATCAACGGCTTTGGTAACGCCTTCTTCAACAGAAACTAAAACGCTGCCAGAACTGCGAAGAACAGAAAAAGCAACCACAGGCTGATTGTTTAATCGCGCTGCACGACGGGGTTCTGCGGTGCCGCTCGTGACGTTGGCTAAACTCGACAACGGCACAAATCCGCCTTTTGGTAAGGAAATTTGATACTCGCGCAGCACTTCAACGCTTGGCGCACTGCCTAACGTCCGGATCGTTTGCTCGTTGCCGCCGATCGTACTCCGTCCCCCCGGAAGATTAATGTTAAACGCTCGAAGCTGATCGTTAACTTGATTAACGGTGATGCCTTGCGCCTGTAGCCGAGTTGGATCTAAATCAACGCGAATTTCTTGATCTACGCCGCCAACTCGATTGACCTGCGACACCCCTGACACGGCAAGCAATGCGCGGCTAATCGTTTGATCAACTAACGTGCTGAGTTCTTCGACCGATCGATTCGGAGACGCTACCGCATACGTCACGATCGGGCCGCCCGTTGCAAAATCTACACGCTGCACGATCGGCTCGTTGATGTTTTGCGGCAGGTTTTGTCGGATTTGAGACACCGAATTGCGCACGTCGTTGGTGGCACGATCGCTGTTGGTTCCTAGCACAAAGTTAATTTGCGTGGTAGAGGTGCCATCGGTGATCGTCGAGGTGATTTCGTCGATATTGCCGATGCTGGCGACGGCATCTTCGATTCGCTTTGTGACTTGTGACTCTAGCTCAGACGGATCGGCTCCGGGCTGCACAACTGTCACACTTACCGATGGAACATCGACGTTTGGATTTTGATCGATGCCGAGAAAAGGAAAAGCAACCAGTCCGGCTAACGTCAGAATAAGAAACAAAACGATCGTGGGAACCGGGTGCCGAATTGACCAAGCAGAAATATTAAATGACATACCTTCAACCGAAAAAATTAACCCTGAAATTTCGTACAGACGCGAGATTGCTGTTCAAAGCTTGGCAACCTATCCGCCAATCACGTTGACGCGATCGCCATCTTTGAGGTAGCCTGCACCCGATACGACGACTTTTTCACCCGGATTGAGTCCACGAATGACTTCAACTCTGCCAGCATTTGGATCGGTGCCGCCTTGCGTTAATCCGGTTTCGATCGTGCGAGCCTGCACCGTGTTATCCGGCTGCACTACAAACACTCGTGAAGTCCCGTTTGCCTGCGGTAGAACCGCTTTTGTTGGTACCGTTGGCGATTGAGATTGCTGCGTGACGATCGACGCTCGTAGAAAAATGCCGGGTCGCAAAGCGGCGTTCTGAGGCAGATTTAGTTTGACCGTGGCTTGGCGCGTTTGCGGATCAACCAAAGGCGCAATTTCTCGGATGGTTGATTGAAGCTGCAAGCGTTTATCTGAATCCGAGGTAATTTTCACCGGAGAACCGACGCGAATTTGGGGAAGCTGCGTTTCGGGAACTTTAGCTTGAAGTTCTAGCGCTCCGTTGCGAATAATCGTGAATAACTTCCCGGTTTGAGACGTGACATCGCCGACTTTGGTTAAGCTTTCAGCGATCGTGCCGCTATCAGGGGCGCGAACTTCGGTTTGAGCAAGCTGCGTTTCTAATCGCTGCACTTGAGCGGCAGCCGCTTGAACATCCGCTTGAGCACTGGTAATAGCGGCTTGAGCCGTAGCAACGGCTGCTTGAGCCGTAGCAACCGCCGTTGATCGCGATTCGAGTTCTTGACCGCTAATCGCGCCCGCATTTGCAAGCCGACGATAACGATCGAGGTTGCTTTGCGCTTCGGCAAGAGTGGCTTGCTGCTGCTGTAAAGTTGCTTCTCGCTGTGCGATCACGGCTTGCGATGACGCTTGCTGCGATCGAGCTTGGTTAAGCTGCGTTTCAAGCACGGATCGATCAAGTTGGGCTAGAACTTGTCCGCGGGTTACGGTTTGCCCTTCAGAAACGAGAATTTGCTGAACTTGTAATCCGGTGGCTTGCGGCAAAACGGGCAGCAAATCGATCGCGGCAACCGTTCCCGTTGCGTCGATCGTGCGGCTAATCGAGCCGATTTGCACCGAAGCAACGGTAACGCTTTGCCCGGGTGCAATCGCGACTTGCGGCGCAGAGGTTGGACGGCGTGCGACAAAAAAGGTGCCTAGCCCAGCGATCAAGGCAGCGATCCCCAGCCCGATTAATACTGTTGGACGACGCCTTGCTGGACGACGCACTCTAGGAACATCCATACCCTCAACCTTTAAGTAGAACGCTTAGTAGTTCTAATCTAGAAGAGTAGATTTTGTGCTTCGTGCTTCGTCAGGAAGAATTCGGGGTCAACGATCGGAGGATTTTGCATTGATTCTCAAACCGTCAGAAAGGCTGAATTCTTTCTCTTGATAGAAGTTTTTACCTGACAAACTGAGTAAGTTTGCTTTTGACAATTGATCAGAATTAAAAGACTCTGAATCAATCAAGGCAGCTTGAAAATAATCAGAAATTGATCTTGATAACTTGCAAAGCAATGAGTCTTGTTCTCCTGAATTTAATCATTGAACCTTTAAAGCTGCGATCGCGATGTCTTCAATCAACCGCACAAACTTAACCGCCGGAGAGCAAGCTGCATCGGGCATGATTTTGCAGCTTGCGAATGGTCGAATTCAAGCGTGCAGCAAAGCTGCTGAGGAAATTTTAGGATTATCGCGGCAAGACATTCAAGCGCAGCTTTGGCACTCAGAGCGGTGGCAGTTTCTAACAGATTCAGGCGCAACGATTCACCCTGCTCGGATCGCGCTTGAAACCGGACAAGCCAATCAGCAGATTGGCGCTTATCAAAAACAGGGCGAAACAGTTTGGATGTCGATCGACGCACAGCCTTTGTTTGGTGACGATGAAACCGCCCCGAATGCAGTTGTCATCACGCTCAACGTTTTGTCAGAAGTAGAGCCGCCGTGTTTAGAAACTGTTTCTTCGGTTCAAGGTTCGATTCAGCAAGTCGCAGCACAGCTTAAGACCCTCGAGCAAGACATCAACACCCAAGAACAACAGCTTCGTTTAGCGTTAGAGTCAGCCGGAATGATTGCGTTTGTTTGGGACATTTCCAACGATCGCGTAACTCAGCTTTACACGCCGGATTCGATTTCAGCGCGGCGCATCGGGACCGGGGTTCAAACGCTGCAAGACAAACTTAATTTGATTCATCCTGATGATCGATCGCGGTTTGAGCAACATCTCGACGTAGCGCTTCGCGTTACCGGACAGTTTGACATCGAATATCGTCATCGCTTACCCAACGGCGCAATTTCGTGGGTGCTCGATGTCGGGCGAGTAATTTACGACGACGATCGCCATCCGATTAAACTCGTTGGAATTGCCACCGACATTACTCAGCGCAAAGCGATCGAAGATCAACTCCGCTATCGAGAAGCCAAACTGCGCAGTTTAATTAACTCAAACTTGGTCGGCATTGTTTTAACCGACTTTAAGGGCAATCTTTACGAAGTCAATACAGAATATTTGAGAATTATCGGGTACACGCGCCAAGAAGTTTTGGAAACCCCGATTAACTGGCGCGACATTACGCCGATCGAATATCTGAAATTCGACGATGCGGCGATCAATCGAGCGCGAAACGGTCAGCCAATTACCCCGTATCAGAAAGAATACATTCGCAAAGACGGCAGTCGAATTTCGGTTTTGGTGTGCTTTTCGATCGTCGAGCACACCGATGAAGGGTTAGTTGCGGCGTTTGTGTTGGATTTGAGCGAGCGGAAACACCTCGAAGCTCAGTTTCGTCAGCTTGCCGATGTGATGCCGCAAATCGTTTGGGTGTGCAATCCAAACGGCGATTTGACTTATGTAAATCAACGCTGGATCGAATACACAGGCTTAACGCTCGAACAAGCTCAAAACCGCGATGTCATGAATCACCTGATTCACCCGGATGATCTCGATCGCGTCTACGCCGAATGGTCACAAGCCAAACAAACCGAGCAGCCGTTTCAAGCAGAATATCGGCTCAGGGGCGCTTCGGATGGCGCTTATCGCTGGTTTTTGAGTCGATCAATGCCGATTTACGATGCGACGGGACGGGTTATCGAATGGTACGGCACGGCAACCGATATCGACGAGCAAAAAGCAACCGAAGACACGCTGCGGCAAGCGCTCAAAAAGCTCGATTTGCACATCGAAAACACGCCGCTCGGCGTGATCGAGTGGAATCGTGATTTGCGCGTGATGCGGTGGTCAAAAGAAGCTGAAAAAATCTTTGGCTGGCGTGCCGATGAAGTAATCGGTCATCGCTGGGGAGAATGGGGCAATTTTGTGCATTGCGACGATGAAGCGATCGTCGATGATGCCGTTCGTCGCATTTTGAGCGGCAAGTATCCGCAGCAAGTCACCTGCAACCGCAACTACACCAAAGACGGCAGGATGATTTACTCAGAATGGCACGATTCTGTAATCGTCGATCATAGCGGTCGGCTCGAATCGGTGTTGTCGCTGGTGCTTGATGTCACTGATCGCGTTGAACTTGAACAAGAGCGCGATCGCATTCTCAAACAAGAGCAAACTGCCCGCGCCCAAGCCGAAACCGCAAACCGCTTAAAAGACGAATTTCTCGCCGTGCTGTCGCACGAACTTCGGACACCGATGAACCCGATTTTAGGCTGGGCAAGAATGATGATGACGCAATCTATGTCACCGCAACAAATGCAAACGGCGATCGCGACGATCGATCGCAACGCTCGGCTGCAAATTCAACTGATCGAAGACTTGCTCGATGTGTCGCGTATTCTGCAAGGGAAACTCACGCTCAACACGCACTGCGTTGATTTGGCAACGGTGATTAGAAATGCGATCGAGACCGTGCAGCTTGCGGCAGATGCAAAGCACATTGCAATCAACGTGGAAATTCTCACCGATTCAAGCTGTATTTCTGGCGATGCAGGACGGCTTCAGCAAGTCGTGTGGAATTTGTTATCGAATGCGGTGAAGTTCACGCCTGAAGGCGGTCGAGTTACCGTAAAGCTTGAAGCGCTTCGCGCAAAGCGCAACTCCGTAGGAACCGATTCAATACGGCTGCACGTGATCGATACCGGAAAAGGCATCGCGGCGGACTTTTTACCGTATGTGTTTGATTATTTTCGTCAAGAAGACGGCAGCACCACGCGCAGATTTGGCGGCTTAGGATTAGGCTTAGCGATCGTGCGTCACATTGTCGAAATGCACGGAGGCAGCGTTGCGGTCGATAGCGCGGGCGAAAATCAGGGCACGACGTTTACGATTGATTTTCCCGGTTTGCCTCAATTAACACCGTCTGCCGATCCGATCGCCGCGCCTGAATTTTCAGAAGATGTCCCGCTTTCAGGGCTGCGGCTTTTAGTTGTCGAAGACGAAGAAGATTCCCGCGATTTTATTCAAGTGGTGCTAGAAATGGCAGGCGCACAAGTCATGGTGGCGGCCAACGCACAAACGGCTTTACCGATGCTCGACGCCCACGAGTTTGATGTCTTGATTAGCGATATTGGCATGCCCGATCTCGATGGCTATGAATTCTTGCAAGCGGTGCGATCGCTTAATTCTGGGCAGATTAGAATTCCGGCGATCGCGCTAACTGCTTATGCGGGAGACGCCAATCAACAAGCTGCACTTCAAGCGGGTTTTGCGGTACATTTGGCGAAACCTGTTGATCCGGATGAATTAATTCGCACGATCGCGCAGCTTAGAAGCCAAAGCGTTTGACCTCGAAGCTACTTTTGGGTAAATGGTAAAACGGTTTGGAGTGTCTTAAAGCTTTGTGCTGCGTTTCCAGTCCACCCACAAATGAATTGCGGGCGAACTGCCTTCTTGATCGTTACGGTTTACATACAGCTTGGCAGAGCGGTACTGAGCATCTTCCAAAGAATGTGGGAACGTGGCTAGAGCATCAATACAAATACAACGAAGTTCGATCAGCTTGCTAGGGCGTATCTGCATCTAACTGTAACGTCTCATTTGAGCCAAACCAGAATCGCAGCAATAGGTCAGCATGTCCTGATCGTTCTCCGCGCGTTTTTCGTTCCGGGTTGCCACCCGTCGAGCTTGCTTGAGTCGATTGATAGCGCTCGGGCAAGTCTGACTAGGGTGCGCCCGTGCGATCGCTCCACAAAATGCTGTTGAGCACTTGACGAGAATCGGTTGCAGGTCTACCTGTTCGGGCGGGTTTGGGCAATTAGGGTTGCAGGTTCTGCCGTGCATCGCTCAAATCGCCTCGGTGCTGTGCCATTTCTCATCGGTCTGTTTCCAGGCGTTAGAGTGCCCAGTACGGCTCTAGAATACACCCAGATTTAGGGTCGCTTCAGCGTTTGCACATACGCCCTAGAACGCGGCAGGAACTGGCGATCGCGAAACAAATCTATACGCCAGTTCCTGTTTTGGGTGGCATTTCACCATCGCTAGAGATGACAAGAAACATACCTATAGAGTTGTTCAAAAAACCTCATGCGTAGCGACAAGGCGAACTCGATCGACTGCTGACATTGAATAAACCAGTAAGGCTGATCCGAATAAGCCATCATGATTTCTTCGAGTGTTTCTGCATGAGCATCGTCTACCTCCATATGGAGTCTAAAGAAATGAAGATGCGTCTCTGAAATTCCCGCTTTCAGCAGTCCTTCAACTAAAATGCCATACATTCGAGAAACAATCGCTTCTGTTCCAAGTGAAAGAAATGCACTGCTTAAGGATGCAGGCGATCGCAAACAAAAATCAAGATACTCTTTGACAAATAAAACCGTTGAATCCAGATATTGAACTTGGGAAACATTAATGTTCAATCCTTCTTGGAGAAACTTCCGAAAAATCTCGGTGTGCCGCTCGTCTGGATTCATTCCACCGCCTTCTTCCCAAAGATTATCAATCAGCTTAACGCGCAGTGCATCGAGTTCCATATTTGCCATTAGCCCCGCAAGATAGCGCGTAAAGTTTTGTGAGTAGAGCGAGTATTGTCCAAAAATCAATTGAAAATCCGATCGCGAGAGGCTGCCTGATCGACAAGCTTGAAATAATGAATTGTTCCAGAACGGATGCGACTGCATGAATTGATTTAGCTCAATTCGAGCTTCAGCCGCAGTTCTGCGGGTGCTAGGTTGCTTGAATGACCTAGATTCTATCGAGATTAAATCTTGCCGTCTAATCGAAGCAGCCGATTGCTCAACTTCATGATCAACTTTCAGTCTCGTTGGCTTGACCGGGGGAATTGCATTATGCATGGTTAGAAAAGAGTTACATCAATTAAGGGAAGACAAAGCATCACCGAACCCATCAATCACCTGAGGTCAGAAAGCGACTGTTCGAGCCACATCCGCAGCAGCAAACGCTTTTTGTGTGGCTCAGGATGATCTTTATACTCGGTTCGATTGTGTGCAATTTTGCAGTTGTTGATCCACAGAATTTCTCGCGCTTCAAGCTTAAATTGCAGGACAAGATCCTCGGCGTTTAATGTGCAATCGAGAGCGTCGAATGCCGCCATTTGCGCTGCACTGAGCAAAGATCCTGCTTTTTGATGACCGCGCTCGATCCAATAGCGCATATAGCGAAAAGTTAAACCGCGCTGCGCCTGGTCAGAAAAAATGGGGAACTGGTTTCTTCGTAAGTTCTCTAACGAAAACTCAACTCCCGGTGTGACGATATCGCGAGTATAGTCTTGATGAAGTAGCGATATCGCTTGGGGATGACTTGCCGCTAGACGGCGATAAACAGCAGGGATACTAACTACTTGCGACTCTCCACCGGATAGCCCAGAACGAAGACACATTAAACCGATGACATCTGGCAAACAATCGATCGCACTACTGTCAGTGTGAAAGCAAGTTTCCGCATTTGTTTGAGAGATCGGAATCCGACTGGTTTGATACGATCGCCCCGTATCCGTCACTTCATAAACCAGCCCGTAGCGATCAATCGGGTTGCCAATCCGTTGACCTAATGCCAGGTAGAAGTTTCGGCAGACTGATTCATCAACTTCGAGTGGAACGCCACGCAGGTGAACGATGCCACTTCCATCAAAGAGTTCTTGCTGAATTGATCGAGCAAACTGATCGAGCTGCGGCAAGTGGGAATACGGATCAGCAAATGCTTGATCGAATTCTTGAAGAACGACTGCCGGAATCATGAATTGCCATTGTGACGATCGCAGCATGTCGGCTTTTGTCCAATCTTGGGCACAAATGCGATCGGATTCACAGTTGCCCTCGCTTACTGATCGAATAATTGAGATCATGAACGAGTCACTCGCATCAACAAGTGCAGTGGAATATCAAAAATAGGCTCAAAAAAAGATGAATCCAATTGCAGCAGTTCAGGTGTGACTGTGAGTTCTTGGACTTCGGGCATTGCTGTGAATCCAGCCGTCTTTAGCGCTGCAAAATAGTCTGAAAAGACTTTGTGAAAACTTCGCACATCCAATGCAATTCCATCGCGTCGCCAAATCTTTCCAGTAAACGGATGATTGCGTCCTGAGAAATATCCCTGCGACTCGGAATCGAAGTAGAACGGTGCAGAGTGACGGTGAGTAAATGGCAGCATCGGATGAGGAACAACAAACACAAATGCTCCACCCACTGTCAGCAATCGATGTACTTCTTGCATTACATGAAGCATTTCATCGATCGAAAGGTAATTAAATAAAAAGACCGCAACCGCCAAGTCAAAAGTCGAAGTCTCTAATGCCTTTAAGTCAGTTGCGCTACCAGCATGATACTGAATTCCCAAAGGAAATTGACGCTCTTGAAGCTGGGCACGTTCAACCATCTCTGGAGAAATATCAATGCCCAAAACAGATGCTGCTCCTCGTTCTTTGAGTTGGCGAGCACAGTATCCTTCTCCACACCCTAAATCTAAAACTCGCTTTCCAGTAAGGTTTCCACAAAAGTCCAACGTGGGTGGACGCGCGGTAAAATCCGATAGAATCGTTGGCTCTTGCCTAACCCAACTGGGAGCACTCTTATCATAAATCGCCTGAACGGTTGAAGCTGACTCTGGCATCACAATGCACCGCACTACTAATTATTTGTAAGGAAGTTAAAATCATGCTTACGAGCATAACTCAGCAAATTTACGGTGTCTAGATGTTTTTGAGAAATTCTATGGAAACCTCGAAAAATCCATTTATTATTGAGTACCTCAGCATAGATATCGTCTTGAAAGTCAAGCAGCAGAGAGGTTTTTCCGGTACCCATACCATTGCTCAAAAGAATCGAGCGGGTTACTTGTTCGATTGAAATCAATAGTTACCCAAGTTCTGGACGCGGAAACTTTTGACTTGCAATCGTACGCAGCCAACGCCGCTAAAGATTTTTTCACGGGTGACAATAGTGCTTGCACTTCTCAGACTTGCTTTATAGGTTTGGATAGAGCGCTCGATGACTGGCTTTGCTAGGTCGGCAAAGAATACGATCGAGATTATTCAGGTTCTGGCGCTCCCACTCTTCATATAAATAGTGCGAACCAAACTCAACACTCTGCACGAATGCAGAACTTTCTGAAGCAGAAAGTTCTACAATGTCACTCAACTCAATCAGCGCAGTTCTTTGATTTTGTGGAACCTCTCTTCTCCATTGCTAGTTATAAAGCTCCTCATAGCCATCTCTAAGGTATTGGTCATGTTCTAGACTTACGGATGAACATCATACTGCTCGACCAAATTCATAGCGATGCCTTCGGCTCTCATGCAAAGCGTGCATGATGAACAATCCAATCACCCCATCGTGCAGCCAAATCGACTCCCAAAAGCACATTGTTTTTCGAGCAAATCGTTTAATTCGAGTCCGAAGCCTTAAGTGCTGGCGCTCAACGTGAACTGGGATGAGATTGCAGCCCGAATTAATGGTAGTGGGAATTCTCTAAAAAGCCGTTGCCCAATTTTTTATGCCTCAGTTACGACAGTGTGGCAATGAGTGGAGTTTCCATAACGAATCAGAGTTGGAGGAATTTGTTTGGACGCATTTGCAAAAGTCATATCGCTTTTTCCTTTGCGTTGGGAAAAATGACCTCGCGCTGTTCATTGTGAAAAACTTTGCCTTTTCCCGGAGTCCGAATAGAAATCAGGAAAAATCGTTTTTCTGGTAGCTCGACGAACACTTCCAAAGGGCGAGGAGCATCACTGATAGCAACATCGAGCGTGATCTTAGCATCTAGAAACTCAGCTAGATTGCTCGATAAACGCGCTCTACATCCCGCGCCGCTTTGGATAGAGAGCGTACGGCTACCCCTCTGATGGCGATCGTCTCACACTCTGCTCTGCGACGGCCCAGTGTGAAAAATTATTTGCAATTTGCCACTCTGGTGCGTGAAGATTGTGAGATAAAGGCTTGACCAGAAAGTCTGGATGCAGGCTCCAATTCAACAGTCCTGCTAAACCCATCGCCACTCCAAACGCCGTTGGCAGCATCGCCACTGCGAATAGCCAGCGCTTTTGTGACAGCGAGGTAATCGCCAGCAGCGAAATCGCGATCGACAACGCCGCATCCGATAAATCAAACTGGTCGTCGTGAAAGTTAAGCTGATCGTAGGTTTTCTGGTCAGCTTCGGCGATTGCTTTTTGCTCGACTTTCTTTTGGTCTTCTTTGATTGCTAGAGCTTGATACGCTTGAATTTGACGATCGACATTAGCGCGAGCTGCGCCAGTCAGGGTCGCCGCTTGAACCTGAAGTTGGGCGACGGTAGACTTCGCAATCTCAGCGCGAAGATTGCGCGATTGATAAAGTGCCCAATCATCAATGCGACTTGCTTGTGCTTGCTGCATTGCCTGCACCACGTTATCGTCCTTGATTTTGCAGACACCAATAAAGGTTGCGAGTAACGCGACTGAGATGGCGACCGCCGTATTCAACTGACTCTTGCGTTTGTCGTCCTGGGCACGGTCTTTTTGGTTGGAATCGTCGCTGACGAGATCCATAGGGTCGATATTCATAATTCCGGGTATTGTTAGTACGATCGTTGACTATTTTCCAATGACTTGAAGATTTCGATCAGGATTATTCTACAAATTGCGATCAACTTTGACTCACGATCGCGCTTAAGATTGATCGCGATCAGAAACATTAACAACCCTAAATGCGACGGCAAAAGAGTTCTCGATCGTGTAAAAAGCAGCAAAAGAAATCTCCATTTGAGAAGTTCGTCATCGTTTGCCATCGTGAATCAGCAAGAGATTGAGTTGTCATCCCCACAGAATCTTCAAGCGAGCGGTGCTGAATTTTCGTCCTGATGAATTCAAGCGTCTGCTCGTTCGCTAAATCCACTGTAGTCAAACTTGGGTTGATGCGATTACAATGCCTGGTGCGCTGATGTGAAAGCAGAGAGAGTGGATTGCAAGTTTGTATGAAGGTGATTCAAGCAGCCAGTTGTTTTCTGCCCACATCTCAAGGTGGAACTGAGGTATATGTTGCAGAACTGGCGCATCATCTCCAGCGTCAAGGCATTCGCAACCTCATAGTCGCCCCGCAATCGGGCACTCAACCCGCTCAGTATATTTACAACCAGGTCGAGGTTTACCGTTACCCTATTCCAGTAGATTCGTCGGGCACAGAGCGCGGCGAGAAGATGCCGCATCGTCAGTTTGAAGTATTCGAGCAATGGCTCAAACTGCAACATGCTGCGATCTACCACCAACATTCGTACCGCTTTGACTGCGGGTTTTATCACCTCAAGCTTGCAAAGCAGCTTGGCATGGCCACGATCGTGACGCTGCATCTACCAGAACCGCTTTGCTTGAGACAAACTATGATGTACAAAGGCGTCGAACCTTGCAACGGCAAAATCGACCCGGC
This sequence comes from uncultured bacterium, assembly GCA_964250455.1. Taxonomy (GTDB): domain Bacteria; phylum Cyanobacteriota; class Cyanobacteriia; order Leptolyngbyales; family Leptolyngbyaceae; genus CAXUFL01. The sequence continues at coordinate 8,653 of CAXUFL010000022.1, read as the reverse complement.
TCAGTGCGGCATTTGTTTAGGCATGTCCGAGAAAGTTCCTGCTTGGATTGCACGATCGCTCTCCCACCTGCCTTTGTTGTGGGGTCAGAGTGCCAAAACGAGATTGCACCGCCAATCCTCACTGCGGCTGCGACAATTGGGCACCACGATCCTGACTCCTGCTTTAATTGCCGCACAACGCGATCGCCTCCGAGCAATGGCAGATTTAAGCGATCGCATCGTCGCCGTGAGTCACTGGATGTACAACGCCCTGATGTTGAATGGCATTCCGCCGGAAAAGATTATCTTCTGCCCCGAAGCGTCGCCGATTGCCGCACAGCCGCAGCTTAAACAACCAAGAGCAAAGAATACGCCGCTGCGAATTGGCGTACTCGGACGATGGCATCCGATCAAAGGCATCGATCTGATTGCAGAAGCCGTGCATCGATTACCGCAAGACATCGCCGTAGACTTAATCATTCATGCGTCGCTACACGGCAAGCACCATACAGGTAGCGAGATTCAGCAGCGCGTATTGAGTTTGGCAGCGCGGGATTCACGCATTCAGGTTCGACCTGTGTTGGCAAGAACCGACGTGTTGAGCGCGATCGCCGCCTTTGATCTGCTGGCAATTCCCTCACAATGTCAGGAGACTGGCCCACTTGTGGCGCTCGAAGCGTTTGCGGTAAAGACTCCGGTACTCGGCTCCGATCTTGGTGGCATTGCAGAATTAGTGCGCCACGATGTCGATGGCTGGCTTGTGCCGTTCAACGACGGGGAAGCCTGGACTCGCGCGATCGCTCACATTGCTCAGCATCCAGAAGTGATCGAACGCTGGCAGCAGGGCATTCAGCCCGTCAGAACAATGGCGGCAGTCGCAACCGAGATGAAAGCCGTTTATGAGCAACTCAATTTGGTGACAGCACGATGAGCGCCAAAATCTCCAGCATTTTTCGCCAGTGGATGCAATCGATTTATGAATTGAACTGGAAATACTTCACAATCCCAATCCCTCGATCGCACTTGAGCCGAGGCGCGATCGTCTTTGCGCCGCATCCCGATGATGAAACCCTAGCGTGTGGCGGAACGATTCTTCAGAAGACGCGAGCGGGTGCAGCCGTGCAAATTGTTTATCTCACCGATGGCAGTAGTGCTTATCCAGGACTGATTGACCCTCAGCATCTAGCGGAAATTCGAGAACAGGAAGCGCTTTTAGCGGCTGAGGTTTTAGGAGTTCCAGGTCAGAATGTTACCTTTTTGCGGTTTCCAGATGGAGAACTAGCGGCAAATACAGAAACGGCGATCGTGCAGGTGGGCGAGTTGCTCCTGAAGCATCAACCCGATGAAATTTTTATTCCGCACCATCAAGAACCCGATGATATCCCGGATCACGGTGCGACGAATCGCATTGTTAAAGCTGCGTTGCAGCAGGTAGACATTACGCCCTTGATTTATGAGTATCCAGTCTGGCTTTGGGATCATTATCCCTGGGTGGGCTGCAAGCGCGAGTGGAGCGGAAGATTTCGCGGGCTGAAAGCGTTGCGAAAAAATGTGAGGCGGTCAAGTCGGATGGGCTGGGTGTTACTGCGCGATTTTCGTCATGTGATCCAGATTCAAGATGATCTGGATTTGAAATACAAGGCTCTGATGCAGCACCGATCTCAAACGACGCAGTACATTGCTGATCCGCGATGGCGAACGATTGCAGATTTTTCGCGGGGAGAGTTTCTGCGCTGTTTTCTCCGCCCTCAAGAAATCTTCTACTGTTACAGCGATCGCTCAAAGCAATCGCCATCGAGTAAGAATTGAGTGGTGATTCTAAAGCAAACGTTCAGCGACAATCGATCTCTAATACCAATTCTCCGAAGCTAGGCTACAGATGGTATAACTCAGAAGTTGCATTCTGTTCGCAGCTATGGCAGGCGTCTACAAGCTAGAGATTCACGAAAGTGCCGAAGAACTTAAACAACTGCTGAGAAGTCAGACAACGGCTCAACGCAAAGAACGCATCCAGGTGCTGTACCTGCTCCAGACACAGCAAGCGAAAACGGTACAAGCCGCAGCAGACTTAGTGGGACGCAACCGCGTCACTGTTCAAGAATGGTTGCAACACTATCGCAACGGTGGACTCGAAGGCTTGCTACAGAGCAAAAAAGCGACTGGACGGAAGCTTGCGCAGTTCCCCGTAAGGGTAATCACGCAAGCTTCCGGCATGGACAGAACAAGCGTTGCACAAACGATTGCAAGACCCGGAAGGCGTTGAGAGCGACCAAGCGATCTGTAAGTGGTTGGAGCAGACGTTTGGACTGACGGTGGCAGACAAAACCGTGCATAAACTGGTGCATAAGCTGACCAGAAATCGGTGTACGCAACCGCGCATGGTCGAGACACAGCAGGTCGTGATTTCCATAATTTGTGCCCTCTGATTTCTTGCACCGATGTAGACCCCGATAATCTCACGGGTATCGGCATCGAGTGCTAACCACACCCACTGTTGATTGCCTTTGTTGTCCACGAACGACCCCAACTCATCACACTGAATGGTTAACTGCCCCTTTTCTTGGGCGTGACCTCGACCTCACGCCGCACTCCTGCGTATTTCTCATTCACACACGTTTGGCGCCAGGTCTCAGACACTTGCACAGCGCGAGCAATCCTAGCTAATGAAATCCGCTCTAGCAGCACAAGCTTCGCTTCACGGAACGTGTCCGGTCAGTTAATTCTCGTGCTGCTGGGTCAATCCCCTTTTTAGTGGGTTGCTCAACAAACTGCCGTCCACACTCTTGGCAGCGAAATCGTTGTTTGCCGATGTGAATGCGTTTATTTTTGACGGTACGAACAGACGTGCAGATTAGACAAACTGCCATAGGAAGTTACTAAACCATAAGGTCTATTCCTGGTTTAGCAATATCATTATTTCCGTGGCACTACCCTTTCTGTCGCCCGTTTCGTCAATCACTAACGTCATTGCTTTCCGGTTCAACTGTTATAAGATCAGCGTTAAGCGTTGTTTTCGGAATGCTTCGACTGACCAAGGTGATTCGGTCAAGCAGTGGTGTAGAACTTGTTTAGCGCTCGCGCAACTGCTTGTGCAATTTTCGGTAGCGTCTTACACGATAGCTCACTAATCATGCCGAGACGGAGGTACTTAAAGGCTTCAAAGCTGCGAACATCGACGAACAGGTTGCGATAGACCTCGCAGTAGTTACCGATCAAGGTGATAGTGCAAACTGGCTCACATAGCTCAGGTTATTGAAATATTATTTAGGACTTAAGAAACAATTCTTAGTGTCAATTTCAAAATTCGTATTGCAATAAATTAATTGCTCTGATAATATTTTTGACAAGAAAATAAGCAGAAAAACGCAGATACATTTTGCGTTGTTTAGTAGACCTTAAGACTGTCGAAGATGTCAAGCTATTCCCTTACCGAAAGGCTTGGGATTTGTGCGGAGATCAGGACTTCTGTAAAAATTTAAACCTTCTCAAGCACTTCTTAAGCGAGTTCTCATGGATTTGCACTTAAAAGAGGTGTCACTTTTGAGATGAAATGATGCTACTAGATTCCTGTGGCAAAGTGAGCAAGGTGGTTTTATCCACTCTGCTTACAGCTTTGACGTACTTTTGCGCTCTTAAGCCGAATACTTTACGGCACGTTGTGGAGTCTTTTTGGAATTTCATGTAATGTTCAGGTTCTCTCTGTATCTGATCAACAAACGTTGATTGGCTCTAGAAGTTTCACACTATTAAACTAATTGCTGCTAAACATCATGCTAGATACATCAGCGGACATAGCGTTGAATACATCGGTCAAAACTGCTTCTATTACCGCTTCTGATCTATTGCCAAAACATCCGTCTATTCTGGCTGGAAATTCGCGTCTGGAGCTAGATAGCAATAATCAGATCAAGGTTGAAGCGCAAATCCATGCGTTTGAAGCAGCGCTGACTTATGCTGCCCGTATTTATCAAGAAACCGGATGCCTGCCGCCAATTTCGATCGCTTTTGACCACAAAGGCATTTTCTGCAAGCAGTTCTTGATCGACGGTTTAACCAATAGCCAGAAACGGAATCCTCGGCTGTCGCAGCTTAAGCGAGACGCAGTTGAACCGTTTGCAGAAATCGCTCACAAAACAGGAATTTCTTTAGATCATATCACTGTGATTCGTGAGGACTCGGCAAGAAGCCACATGACTCACCTGTGTGCAACCACTGCTATTCCAAAAGCCGTCGCGAACAGAATTGTGGCAAAAGACAACAGCAACCAAGTAACCTGTGCTGCGATCGTCAGCGAATATTTTCGGAAATCTACTAAATCAATTGAGCAGTCGCAGGAATTAAGCATTGTTCTAGAGGTCTTTTTTGAAGATACGCCTTGGTCGCGCGTCCTTACGTTTGTGCGCGGCTTACAGTTGGCGCATTCTTTAGGTCTTCAGGTTGGACTTCGCCTCAACCTTGTTACCACAGACGGTTCTGTTCACCCCGGAGATTTAGTTTTATGCAACCAGCCAGTCGCCTAGTTTATTTGGATAACAACGCTACCACGCGCTTAGACCCGCGTGTGTTTGCTCAGATGTCTCCCTATTTCATGGACGACTATGGCAACGCTGCTAGCAATAGCCATATGTTTGGTTGGTGCGCTAAAGATGCCGTTGATCGCGCTAGACAAATCATTGCTGATGCGCTTAATGCCAGCAGCGCTCATGACATTATCTTTACGTCGGGTGCAACAGAGTCGATCAACTTAGCGCTCAAAGGCATTCGACGCGACGCTGGCAAAAATCATATTATTACTGCGTTGACTGAGCACAAAGCAGTGCTTGACACCTGTGCATTTCTTGAAAGAGCGGGCGTATCTGTAACCTATCTCAAGCCGCAGTCCAACGGATTAATTGATCTAGAGGATTTAGCGAGTGCGATCACGGATCGAACCTATTTGATTTCGATCATGACTGCCAATAATGAGACTGGCGTGATTCAAGATATTCAATCGATCGGTAAGCTCTGCCGCGATCGCGGCATTTTATTCCACACCGACGCGACCCAAGCGATTGGCAAGATTCCGTTCGATGTGAAAGAGCTAGGTGTAAATCTAGCTTCGTTCAGCGCCCATAAATTCTATGGTCCCAAAGGAATCGGTGCCCTGTACGCCGATTCCAGTCTGTTGTCCGCTCGTCTAGATGAGCAGATTCATGGTGGTGGGCATGAAGGGAGAAGGCGATCAGGGACTCTGAATGTTCCGGGCATTGTGGGATTTGCGGCGGCGCTTAAAATTAGCCTTGCAGAAATGCCAGAGGAAAGCTTAAGGATTCGGCGGCTGCGCAGTTTGCTGTATGATTTGCTGAGTCAACGGTTGAGCCATCTTCATGTGAATGGAACGCTAACTCAATGTCTTCCGGGAACGCTTAATCTTTCCTTTGAGTTTATCGATGCTGATGCGCTGTTAATGGAGCTGCAAAATATCGCTCTGTCGGCAGGATCGGCTTGTACCTCTTCGCAGACGACGCCCTCGCATGTGCTGAAAGCGCTGGGAGTGAGCGACGACCTCGCAAATGCAAGTATCCGCTTTAGCATTGGGCGATTCAACACCGAAGAAGAGATCAGGCTAGTGGTCGATCGCTGCGTTGAAGTGGTTTCATCACTGCAGAGGATGTCACCTCTGTTCAAGCAGTACGTTTTGAGCAGCTAGTGCGTCATTTGCCTCGAATACAGCCATTTCTTGATCGCTAGATTCAGCATTGCTAAGATGACCAGCTTTCTCAAGAATGAGGATGGCTACGCCTTGATCCGCCAACTTCGACAACTTCCCAATCTGATTAAGCACATTCCAGCCCTTGCCCTTACTGCTTATGCGGGCGGAATTGATTCAACAACAAGCGACCTCTGCCGGATTTCAATCTCATTTGGCGAAACCTGTGGAGCCAACTGCTTTGGCTGCAATGGTTGCCTCTTTAATTTGAGCGACTGTTGCCTTCTACGCTATTTGCCCTCGACGATGCAAAACCGTGAGTACGAGAGCTTAAAACGTAGATAACAGAGCGGTTTGCATGTTGTAGTATGGTTTTTGCAGCTCCACGCAGTTTAACCTTAACCGCTTCAGAATTGAATCGCCCCGGTCGCCTTCTTTCGTGACTGAGGCGATTTTCAGTGAATTAGAAGTTATCGGGGAACGCCCGTTTATCGAGAAGTTGAGCAGCTCTGGAGCGAGTTCAAATGCGATCGATCGCGATCAACCCGATGGCGCGATCGATCACTAATGGGGGTTATGGCGACGATTCTGAAAAAATGTTACCACCTCGACCTAAAAGCCTTATGTAGAAACACGTCCAGGGAAACGAATTTTTTGGTTTTCTAAGAGCCAGCGCAACTGAAATTCCCGCTTTGCTGCTTCGCTAACTTCGTGAATCAGATCGAAATCGGCGAAGACATTCATCACAATGCTGAAGATAGGGATGATTCCGCCAAGCGTTTCTCCGCTTAGTTGGGCAATTCCTTGTTCGATCGCCGAATCCATTAACAGGTCTTCCATATCTTCTTCGAGCGTATCTTGCAGCGTTTCATCTTCTATTGCTTGTTTTAGCGATCGCTGGAGGCGACGGATCGTGATTTGGGTGTTCTCAAACTCTTCTTGAGTTTGAGCGATCGCGGCATTAAGAATCGCCCAAGCGAAGGCTTGTTCATCCAGGGTTTGGGGCGCATAGCCATAGCACAGTCCGACCCGATGAATCGTTTGCAGCGCGAGAACCAGCGTTAGCCCTTCATCGGCAACTTCTCCAATCAAGTCAAACAGTCCGCTAAGACTTCCCTGCACGCTTGCTTGTCTTTCAGCCGCCTGTGTTACCTGCTCAGAAAGCTGATCGCACGTTTCGAGCGCCCCCCGACGCAGATCGACTGCATTCTCAATACCCGCTAACGGTTTTAGCTTCTCCCAATCCTGCTGCCAACTTGCGGTTGCCTGTTCACACAGCGACGCGATTTGCTCTAGAACTTTGTTAAGAAAAAGAAAGTTAAGCAGTCCACTGCTTGCCATTAGCAGGCGACCCATGATTTCTTTTAGTCCGCCAATCTGCCGATGCTTCCAAGCTGCAATCGCTTCAAACTGAATTTCCTCATAAGCTGTTAGATTAATCAGTTCGCAATTTAGCGGCTTGTTGTAGCGTGAGCAATCAGATGAATAGGCAGATTGAATCGCAGTGATTAGAGTCGTGTTGAAGGTCTTTTCCGACGTTAAGCAGGGGTCATACTGAACAATCAGCGATCGAGCCGATGAATTAACTCGCACTGTTTTGACCGCAGTCAGGACCTGCACCTGTGTTTGCAGAACAATCTCGTAATCATGATGGCGCTTCAACACGGGGAGGCGCACGCGAACTCGGCCTGGAATGGTGTGAACTACCTGAAATGCGGTTTGCATGGTCTGCCAACCGAAAAATCTAAAGTGTTTTGCTGCAATGAGATTACCAAAGAAAACCCAGCCGTTGATGCACAAAAAGAATGATCTTTCTTCGATTTAAGTCTTTCCTTTGATGTCGCGGTTTTGCTAATAAAAATCTGCTCTGGAAAGCGTTACACTCTGGTTGAAATTTACCTTGAGGCTGTTCGGTCATAGCAAAATTTCAGTAAAGCTTGGCACAGGTTTTCTAATTTTCTAAGCCAATATCGATCAAAACCGATCCTGCGATTACTTCTAGGTTCCGGAGGAAAGAGCAAATGAAGTGGGAAGCACTGCTGCTGGGATTAGAACTGTTGACTGCTGCGATCGGAGTTAGTGCTGTGGGCGCTACCCCAGTTGTCGCCGCGATCAACTCTGCGCAACGAGCGGCAAGTTCTCAGAAAGTACCCGTACTGTTGCTAAGCAAGGAATCGTAATGGCGTTTCAGCCCTTTGGCTAAATGCAGACTGCGATCGCCGAAACCCAGGAATTGGTCAACGATTTGATCGCTAAAGCAAAAAACGATCTCAAACAAGCGAAGGAACAATCTGCTCAAAACGGAAGTGCGGAGGCTCAACTCTAGGAAATCAAACTCGACTACGCACATCGGCATGAATTGATTCATCCCGAATCATCCGGGGAAAATTTGGTCACGCAGCGCTAAATTTTGCAAAAGGGGCTGTATAAATTTCTAATTCTCTTGATACACGGCTTTTGGCTTCTTTTTGTTCACGCCATCCAGTGCGAGATTCCCGTCATTTATCAAGAGACGCGACACAATCGAAAGACGATTTGATGATCTGCTCACGATAAGTCTGCCAGCGTTTGTTCATTATGACTATGATGCGTCTAGAAGCGCGATCGACGAGCGGAAAGAGACTGAGCGGTGCGAAAAGACAGAAAGCCCAGCAAGGCGAGGAATGCAGTGTCTTTGCTGGGCTAGAGTCGTTTAACTAGAAATCTGTTCAGGAGTATTAGCCTTTTAGCTTGGAAGTGCGCTGCTGACGGCGCTTGAGCCAGCCGAGCGTCAAGGCAGCGGCAGCACCCCCGGCCATTGAGGGTTCTGGGATTGGAGCTGCCGGAGTGATGTCAATCCGGCCATTGCCTGAGTTGACCCCATCCTGGAAGACCGTGTTGCTAGGAGAAGCCAAAAATGCGGTGTTAACAAAGCCAGTCCCGCCGCCGCCACCCAAGTTGTCGTCGCCGCCGTTGAAGCCGCCGCCGCCGCCGCCGCTGCTGATG
>CAXUFL010000021.1:0-67384 GCA_964250455.1 uncultured bacterium | reverse complement strand
TTATCGCATTTTGACCAATCCAATCGCTATGACTGGCAACTCGCTTTCCCCCAAGTAAGCGCAAGCATTACTCACAACAACCTATCTGAATGGAGCGTTTGAAATTCTCTACCCTAATTTCTCTACCCTCGATCGCCTCTTGAATTTAGCCGTAACTCGCAATATCACCTCAGCCAAAATTTTCGATTTGCGTCTCGCCGCCCTAGCTTTAGAATCACAAATCAATCATTTTGTGACCTACAATCTTAAAGATTTTCAGCAAATCAATCATCTAAATGCAATCGATCCTCCAACACTTCTCGCCCTGCTTAGTTCATAGGCGATCGCTCGAAAACCATCTCTAGTCCAATGAACTGATCGTGCGCTGCAAAGAAGTCGCCTTGCGCGTGTCGCCGTCTGTGTGGGAAAGCATTGGTGCGAATGCTCACAGTACAAAATTAAGAATAAAAAGCGCGATCGTCGCCGTTCGATCGTTCACTTGTCACAATTAATCTAGTAGCTTAGTTTTGAAGTGCGATCGCAATGAATATGCAACTCATGGTTCAACCCTCATCTCTGATGCCCAAAGGATTATGCATGAAACCATTCGGTGACGTGCAAATTTTCAAATTCACCGATGAGCTACAGTCGCGCTTTGAATATCTCTTAGAGAAAAACAAACAAACTGCGCTCATCCCCGAAGAGCGAGCTGAGCTAGACGGAATCTCAGAACTCTCACGCATTTTTACATATATCAACGCGCAACTTGCAGCCCAAGCGAAATGGTGTCCAATGCAACCCGAAACCTTATCCGTCAGCGAGCCAAATTCCTCTGTGAATACTGTCATTCACCCGAATATTTAAGCCCCGATCAATTTACGATCGACCACATTCAACCCCAATCAATCAGTGGCTCCGACGATTTAGAAAACCTCGCTTTAGCGTGTCATCGCTGCAACCAGCGTCACTACAACTTCATAACAGGCAGAGATCCCAAAACCCAAGCGATAGTTCCGCTTTTCAATCCCCGTCAGCAGCAGTGGTCAGATCATTTTAATTGGACAGTTGATGCTCTAAAGATCTTAGGTACAACGGCGATCGGTCGCACCACGATCGACCGACTCGACCTCAACGACGAAAAGCACGATGATCAAGCCATTCAGAATGCTCGTTCGATTTGGGTACAAAGCGGTTGGCACCCGCCGCTTGATGATCCTTGTCAAGCATTCTAACTAGTTCTCTCTTAATTAGAATTATTCAACCTGTATTCCGCATCCCGGCAGCAATTCCGTTAATCGTGAGCAACGCACCCCGCAGCAGTTCGCCTTTGCTGTAGCGCGATCGCACCACGCCGGATGCTGCCAGCGTTCGGTGCTGCCGCAATCGCTTCAGCAGCGACACCTGCAAAAATCCGAGCGGCACGATCGTGCCGTTGCGCAACTGCACCGATCGCTGCAATTCCGGATCGCCATCGAGCAAGCGCTTGTGTCCGGTAATGTTGAGCACCAGATCGCGAGTGAGCAAAAATTCATCGCGAATCTGATCGAAAACGGGCGCAAAGCGATCGCGATCTTCAGGCTGAGTTAGTTCGTCGACATAATGACTAGCAATTTGCAAATCAACTTTAGAAAGCGTCATTTCTACTTTTGAAATCGCCATTTTGAAGAACGGCCATTTGTAGTAAAAATAGCGCAACAATCGCATGTGTTTTTCCGGTTCTTCATCAAGAAACGCTCGCAGTGCGGTTCCGACGCCATACCAAGACGGCAGTAGAAATCGGCTTTGCGTCCAGCTAAACACCCAGGGAATTGCCCGCAAACTGCCTAGATCTTTTTTGCCGCCGCGTCGAGCCGGACGGGAACTAATTTGCAACTGACTGATTTCATCGATCGGCGTGACTTGATGAAAGAAATCAATAAAGTCCGGTTGCTCGTAGATTAAATTGCGATAGTGACGACGCGATCGATCGGCTAATTCCTCCATGATTTCGTGCCAGGGTTGAATTTCATCAAATCCCGTTTGCAGAATACTGCCTTGAATCACCGCCGTTGTCACCGTTTCAAGGTTATAAAGCGCGAGTTCTTGCAGCGAATACTTCGACGCCAGTACTTCGCCTTGTTCGGTGATTTTAATGCGACCGTTCACGCTGCGTCCCGGCTGCGCCAAAATTGCTTCGTAAGCTGGCCCGCCGCCACGGCCCACCGAGCCGCCGCGACCGTGGAAAATACGCAAGGCAACGCCAAATCGATCGGCAATGCGCTGTAGGGCTTGCTGCGCTTTGTGAATTTCCCAGTTGCTGCTAAGAAATCCTGAATCTTTGTTGCTGTCTGAATAGCCGAGCATAACTTCTTGCAGCGCGTTTCCCGGCGTGTGAACCGCATCAAAGCCGCCGGACAGCGACGCTCGATAAAAAGGCAGCTCAAACACGCCCGTCATCACGCCCGGTGCTTTTTGTAAATCCTCGACGGTTTCAAACAACGGCACGACTTGAATCGTTCCCGCCCCGGTCGCCGGATCGTAAAGTCCTGATTCTTTTGCCAACAAAAGCACTTCGAGCAAGTCGCTCACATCGTGGCTCATGCTGATAATGTACGTGCGGCAAATATCCACCCCGAATTCTTGCTGAAGTTTGCGCACCATGCGAAACGTCGCGATCGTTTCACGAGTGCGATCGCAAAACGGCATTTCGGCAGGAATCAAGGGGCGTCGGGTTTGTAGCTCGGTTGCCAGCCACAAACAGCGCTCAGCTTCGCTCATGTCGAGATACGGTTTAGGCAAAACTTGCAAATATTCCGTGATCTCGTTCATGGCTTCGGCATGGCGCGGGCTTTCTTGTCGAATATCGAGATGCGCTAAGTTAAAGCCAAAGATTTCAACTTGACAAATTAAATGCTCTAAATCTCGACAGCTTAAGCCAGTAGCAGCCAAATTGCGCTGAATTAATCGCAGTTCAGCGAGAAAATCGTCACCGGAGCGATAAATCGTCGTTTCGTCGTATTCAGGCGTATCTTGCTGAAGAAAATCGCCGCCCGCCATCACTTGATTGCGATCGATCGTGTTTTCTAACCGACGTCGAATATAAGCAAGCTTGAGCCGATACGGTTCTTGGCGATAGCGAATTGCAAGCTGCTCGTACACATCGGGCATTCGCTGCTGATCTTGTTCGAGCGATTCGAGCAAATCGGGAAGGACATCGCTCCAGTGCAGCGATAAGCTGAGCAAATCGGTGAGCGTTTGCAGCGAGCCAATATATTTTTCGAGAACGATTTTGCGTTGATAGCAGGCGGTTTGCCAGGTGACTTGCGGCGTTACCGAGGGGTTGCCGTCGCGATCGGCACCAACCCACGAGCCAAACTGACAGAAATTGCGGCGCGGTAGCTCCATACTGGGAAACGAAGCGTGCAGCGCCTGCTGCAATCGCTGATACAGGTGAGGAATTGCATCAAACAGCACTTCACGAAAGTAATGCATCGCGTGATCGACTTCATCGAGCACGGTCGGCTTGAATTGATGCAGTTCATCGGTGCGCCACCACAAGCGAATTTCTTCAGTAAGCTGATCCCGCAGCGCTTGGGATTCCCACGATGATGTCACACCGTATCCGGTGGCGTTATGCTCTACGTTAAACGCTTTGAGGCTGTCTTCGATCGTGTCAAGCTGACGCAAAATTTTGGCAATACGACGCTGTTTATCGCGAATTGTGTGCCGCACAATCTCGGTCGGATGGGCAGTAAACACCAGCCACACGTCAAGCTGATTGATTAATCGCTGAATTTGCTGAGGGGGAACGTTAAGCTGCTTTAAACGGGGAAACAGCCAGTGAAACGTGCCGATTTCTCGACGCGATGCCGCTTCGTGCAAACTGCGCTCTAGAAAGTCGGCTTCAGGGCGTCCGCTACTTTCTTCGGTGTGAGAGCCATTTTGATAACCGTTGTGACGACCATTTTTGCCGTTGCCAGATTGCGCTCCGTCGCGGGCGGCTCGATACTGAAGCTGCTGATCGCGCTGTTCGTAGTGCTGCTCCACAATATTAATAAGCTGAAAATACAGCGCAAACGCTCGTGCGGCTCGAATCGCTTCATTAAGGTCAAGCTTTTCAACGACTTGCAGCACTTCAGAGCCAGTAAACGTGGTGGCTTGACCTTCTGGAGAGCACATATGCCTGAGTTGATTTAGCAAATCAACGAGTTCTTGCCCGCATTCCTGACGCAGCACTGCTTCCCACAAGTCTTCGATAATTCGGACTCGGTGGCGCAAAAATAAATCTGAGTTAATCGCCAAGAGATCGTCTGCGATTTCAGTAGCAGTGGTGATGCTGGAAAGCGAGTCGTCTGGCGTAGGGCGGGTTGAGGTCATACAGCAGCTTAACTCAACGGTACTCAACAATTTTAGAGGGAGACGGGAAAGATTCTGAGGAAAATCCGCATTTAGCGGGATTCCTCAGAAAACGATGATTCGGAAAACTCGATCGGCGGCAATCGATCGCCCCGAAAAATTTCTTCGCTCATCATGCCTAAATCCTGCACGGTTTTGACGATCGCTTGTCCGGTTACAAGCAGCGCGAGAACGGGAACGGTTGCCACACTCAGCGCTAGATCTGAGTTAAAAAACGGATCAGCAGAACGATTCGATTCCATTGATTTTAAACGCGAGATTTTTTGAATTCGGTGTTGATTGCCACGGTTTAATCGCGCAAATTCTGATCGCACTTTTGTAAAGAAGCGATCGCGGCGCGTTCTAACCGTGTATTCATCATTATTATTGACTTGGATTGAAACCGCCCAAGATCAATCGGTTTGCAAAATTTCTTCACACCGATGTCAATTTGTGCGTACCATAACAAAGAAAAGTGTCCAAAAATCAAAATTTAGGCTTAAATACCTCGGATTAACTGGAGTTTTCCTGAATAATACGCAGTGCCGTTTGACTCAAGCAGAGGAATTTAGACACGAATGGGGAATCGATTCGTTCCACAAAGCTCTGTTAAATCTGAGCGTTTTCGATCGACCGATACGATCAACGGTCGGCGATCGCTGCTGCCGTGGCTTTACCGCGTGATCGGCGTTCCAAACGTTCAGCTTCAAGTCCGGCTACGCGGCAATAATTTGTATCTTTTGTGCGAAGGGCGTTCCTGCCCGGATCGATCCCAGATTTTTGACTCGATCGTGCAGGCGTGCGCGGCAACGCCGATCGAAGACTTTCTGCCTGCGTATCAGCCGAGCGTTTATCAAATTGTGCTGTATGGGCGATCGGTTGGCGAAAAGCGTCCCCGTTGGGCAGAAGTGATTTATCTAGCGCAGATCGATCGCTATTTAGAGCGTCAAACTTCAAAAACGCAGATTGAACCGAACGCTGCGATCGCGCTAACTGATTTATATCTAGCCAAGCAAGGCAAACCCGACGCGATCGCTCGCTATCTCAGCGAAGAATTGAGTTCGCTTGGCGTTGCGGTGCGGGCAAGCGTGCGATCGGTGGCGCTTTCTCAAGATGTAGGATTTCCGCAAACGGCAAACTTAGCTTCGGTGTTTAGTTCGCAGCATGATTTAACGCCGCAATCGCTGTTGAATCGATTGTGGATTGTTTGCGAGTCGGCGTACAGTCCCGATATGTCGCTGATGACCGAATCGATCGCCGCAAAACTGCGTTATTTGGATCTCGATGGATTTCGAGACGCGATCGTGTTTAGCCGCGTGCGCGGTGAAACATCACCGGAATGGCTGCTGCGCGTTGACTTGACTCCTCCGCATGAAATGCTCAAAGAATGGGCACGCTGGGGCGATGTCGAAGCGTTGACGCAATTATTAAATGATACTCTGAGCGATCAAAGTGTGGATACGTCCGTAACGCTGCTTGACACCACGCTGCATTTAACTTGTCAGCGAGCGCAACCTCCAGAAAAAGAACGAGTGTTAGCCGCGATCGCGCCACTGCTCGACACGATCGCGCCGCAAGGCATTCATGCAGCCACGGTTTACGGCGTTTCCGAGCCGTCGCCGTCGATTCCCGACGCGCCAGCGTGGGTGCAGTGGGTTAATTTGCCCGCCAGCGAGTTTCCAGCTTTAGCAGATTCAACGCGATCGCTGGCAGAACGCGGAGATTTGCCTGCGATCGCGTTTCTGCTGACTCGCTTATTAAATCCTGATCTCGGTGCGCAGCTTGCAACCGGGGGCATTCGGATTCAAGTGCGGCAAAAAGAAGATTTGCTGCACATTATGACCGATGCGCCGCTTTGCCCGGAACAAAATCAAGTCGGCGCGAAAGTGGCTCGGTTTGTTCAGGCGCTCGACGCTCCGGCTGTGCAGGGCGTGCGCGTGTATGGGCGTCGATCCGGGCAAAAGCGCCCGTTGTGGAGCTATGGCGTCGATTTTGTGTCCCGGAGCCGCTTGATTCCCGAAGCAACGCCAGAATTCGCCGCTTCGGATGCGTATGTCGGCGATTTGCTCACAACCGAGCCAGGATCGCTGAGTGTGCGAGCCGATCTAGGCGGCGAAGAGGATGACAATATTTGGAATCGGGCGATCGAAACAATTCAGCAAGGATTCGCCCGATCGCGGATTTTCACGATTCAATCGCCTTCTAATCCGATGGCTTACTCGGCTAAATCTGAATCAACTCAGGGCGCGAGGGCGGCGTTGATTTGGGGAACGCTCGGACTGCTGCTGACCGTGCAAACCGATTGGGTTTTAGGACAAGTGATTCGACTGCAATCAAAAGTTCCAACGGAATCGCCCTCGGAAACGCTACCGCCCCTGACTTTACCCAAGTCTGATCAAACGGTTGAGCCTGAGTCTGTGTTTAATGCGTCGAGTTTTACGCAGCCTGGACAAACCGCCACTTCGAGCCGTTCAGCAACAAGTGACCCTGCTCCAAAAGCGTTGCAGGCGTCGCCGCTCAAACCCAAAGCCGCGATCGATTCGTCGCGATCGCCGTATCCAACGTTTAACGCGAATCAGCTCGACGAGAAATTTGTGTTGTATCGTCAGTACGTCGCGCAGTTTGGCGCTCCGGACGTGTTACTTGTCGGCAGTTCACGAGCGATGCGCGGAATCGATCCGGTTGCCTTAGAAACGGCTCTTGCAACGCAAGGCTATCCGGGCATGAAGATTTTTAACTTTGGCGTGAATGGCGCAACGGCTCAAGTAGTCGATTTGATTGTGCGCCGGATTTTGCCGTCTGAGAAAATGCCCAAGCTGATTATTTTCGCTGATGGACTCCGCGCTTTTAATAGCGGACGCCCCGACGTCACCTACAACGCGATCGCGTCGTCTCCGGGAGCGAAAAAGCTTCCGGATTCTGCACCTGCGTCCGTTGCTTCTAACCCGACCGACGCGCTGACCAAACCGCTAGAAACGATCTCGCGCACAAATTCGATCGTCACCGATAGTTATCAAACTCTGAATTCTCAACTGCTGCAAAAAGCCGGAAAGCTATCAACGCTTTACGATCAGCGTGAGCAACTGCAAGAGCTACTGAGAAGCAATTTTGCGTCCCGGTTTAATCTCACGCCAACAACCGAAGCCGACCCAGAATCCACGATCGCGCAAGGCGGACAAGGACTGATTGATATCAACGGATTTTTGCCGATTTCCAATCGATTTAATCCCGCCACTTACTATCAGAAATATGCGCGGGTTCCCGGCAATAGCGACGCCGATTACGACAATTTCAACCTCAACGGCAGCCAAACCGATGCGTTAAAAGCGTTAGCACGCTTTACAAGATCGCAGAATATTCCGCTTGTAGTGATTAATCTACCGCTTACTGAGAATTACCTCGATTCGTTCCGGCGTGAGCGTGAAGCAGAATTTCAGCAATACCTAACGCGACTGTCAACCGAACAAGGATTTGTGTATCGCGATCTACTTGAGAACTGGAAAACAACGCCCGACTTTTTCTCCGATCCGAGTCACTTAAATCGGTATGGGGCTTATGCTGTATCTCATCATATTGCTAAAGATCCGCTTATTCCGTGGAAGAAATAAGGGTAAAAACCCGTATCTTTAGTCTTGTAAAAGTGAATCGATTTGCGCAAGAGCTTGATCAAATTTATCAAGCCACTTTATGCCTTTTAGAAGCTGTTTAATTCGTGATGAAAAGACTGTTTTAATCGCAACGTCCGAATCGTGATATAAAGATTAAGGTTTTGTCACATTTAGCACGATTTTTTAACAAAATCGCGATCGGCAATCTTTAGCACAGTTCAACTCAACGGCGAACGACCTGCTACTTGCCTGGCAGGTTTTTTCGTGCGTCTATAATCTACCCGGAGAAGAAATCCGCCCATGACGGCATCGCTCACGCCTAACAGTTCACCTGTATCAAGTCTCGATTCACCGCTCCGGCTTAAAGACATTCTGAAAACCCTACCGCGAGATTGCTTTAAGCAAAACGCGCGCAAAGCCTGGATTTCTGCGATCACCAACGTCGGAATGGTTGGCTTAGGGTACGCATTGATTCAAACGGCTCCCTGGTATTTATTGCCGTTTGCCTGGATTTTCACCGGAACAGCGCTAACCGGATTCTTTGTCGTTGCGCATGACTGCGGACATCGATCGTTTGCTAAACGCAAATGGGTCAACGATGTCGTAGGTCATTTGTTTATGGCACCGTTGATTTATCCGTTCCACTGCTGGCGCATTTCGCACAATCAGCACCACAACCACACCAACAAAATGGACGTGGATAATGCATGGCAACCGTGGCGATCGGACGTGTATGATGCGCTTGATCCGATCACTCGCATCGCCTACAAACTGACACGCGGGCGATTGTGGTGGTTGGCGTCGATTCTGCACTGGGCAGTCACTCACTTCAATTTGAAAAACTACCGCTCAAAAGATCACAGCAAAGTGAAATTATCGATCGCCGTTGTCGCGCTATTTGCAGCGATCGTGTTTCCGCTTTTGTTTGCGACCGTTGGCGTTTGGGGATTTGTGAAGTTCTGGCTGATGCCGTGGTTGGTGTATCACTTTTGGATGAGCACGTTTACGCTGGTTCACCATACGCTGCCTGATATTCAGTTTCACGAACCGATCGACTGGAGCGCGGGCGAAGCGCAGTTATTTGGAACAGTGCATTGCGAATACCCGATGGGGGTTGAATTTTTGTGTCATCACATTAATGTGCATATTCCGCATCATCTTTCGACGGCGATTCCTTCGTACAATTTGCGCATGGCGCACCATAGTCTCAAAGCAACCTGGGGCGATCGACTGCGTGAACATCGCTTTTCGTGGCAGTTAATGAAAACAATTACCGATCAATGCCATTTGTACGATCCAAACGTAGCTTATCGATCGTTCCAAGACTACGCTAAGCAAAAATAAAGTTTAAGAATGCGGAATGAATTACTATTCCGCATTTTTTTGATCGATCCAAGCCTGCAACCCTTGCAGGACAGCATCGGTTGCTGCTGCCCAACCGACGATCGCGCCCTGAGCACAAATCATGTCGATCGTCGCTTGCTTGAATTTTGGAAAATAGCTTTCAGTAGCATCTTCAACCAGTAAACATTCATAGCCGCGATCGTTGGCTTCGCGCATTGTTGTTTGCACACAAACTTCTGTGGTCACGCCTGCAAATAAAAGATGCGTGATTTGTTGCGATCGCAGCAGAGGATCTAAATCGGTATTATAAAACGCGCCTTTTCCCGGTTTTGCAATCAGCGTTTCGGTGGGCAACGGGGCGAGTTCTGGAATAATTGCGTTTCCCGGTTCACCTAAAATTAGAATGCGTCCGAGTGTGCCAGCATCCCCGATTCCGCAGGAAGCTTGCCCTGCAATCGTGCGGGTGCTTTTTCCGCGTTTGCGCTTCGAGATTGGACAATCAGACAGATCCGCTTTGTGTCCTTCCTGCGTGTGAAAAATCGGGATTCCCAGCGCACGACAGCCATTGAGTAGGCGTTTCACCGTGGGCACGATCGCGGCGGTGCGCTCAACATCGTTTCCCAACGCTGCGCCAAATCCGCCCGGTTCAAGAAAATCACGCTGCATATCAATCACGATTAACGCTAAACGAGTGTCGATCGGCAACTCGTAATCATAAGGACGAGCAGAAATCAGCATAGACAGGAATTTGGTAAAATTGCGCTCTTGAGATCTTACGAGAATTTTCGTTTAACCGTTTGAAAAATTGATGTTTCTCGCGCTAAAGAGTGGGCGAATCAAGGAAGAAGTGCCAAAATAATCGGATAGGCTTTCTTGGAACCCAATGGCATTTAACCCTGATAGCGCTAACTTTCTCCAAACCGACGCAGAAGCCGCCGATCTCAACGCGCTTCTTCGCTACCTTCAGCACCAGCCGCCAGAAGTATTAGAGCGAGTTGCGCGATCGGTGAGTCCGCAAGTCAAGCAAATTATTTCTCACAACGTGCAAGGCTTAGTCGGCGTGCTTCCCGCCGATGGCTTTAACGTCAAAATCACCACCGATCGCGAAAACCTCGCGGGATTGCTCGCATCAGCCATGCTGACCGGATATTTTCTGCGCCAAATGGAACAGCGCATGGAACTCGAAGAAAATATCGAGTCTTAACGGTTCGTGGGAAACGCGCCCGGACGAACCTGCACCGTTTGGGTTTGTTTGTTGCGCTTGACTTCGATTTGAAGCGGCGTTCCGATCGCGCTTGCTTCTACTTTAGACTGCACGTCTGAAGCCGTTTTCACCGATTCGCCGTTGATTTTTTGAATAATATCGCCCGGACGCAGCCCGCCTTGAGCGGCAGGCGAGTTATCGGCAATTCGAGCAATAAAAACGCCTTGATCCTCAGTAATATCTGTTTTTGATTCAGAGTCGCGGTTAATTTCATCGCGAATCGAAGGCGTCAAATCAATCATTTGAATTCCTAAATAAGGATGATCAACTCTGCCTTTGGCAAAAAGCTGATCGATCGCGCGCTGAGCCGTTTCGATCGGAATCGCAAATCCTAACCCCTGCGCGTCTGCCCGAATCGCAGTATTCATGCCGATCACTTCACCTCGATCGTTGAGCAACGGCCCGCCTGAATTACCCGGATTAATTGCCGCATCGGTTTGAATAAAGCTCACGCGCTTATCTGAAACGCCGACTTGACTGCTCGATCGTCCGGTTGCGCTAATAATTCCGGCGGTGACTGTGTTATCTAATCCAAGCGGGTTGCCAATGGCGATCGCCCACTGCCCCGGAATCAGCGTCGATGACTTTCCAAGCACAACCGTTGGTAAAGCCGTAGCGTTAATTTTGACCGCCGCCACATCGGTGACTGGATCGCTTCCCACGACGCGCCCTTCATACGTGCGACCATCTTTGAGCGTCACTTCGACGGTATCTGTTCCTTCAACCACATGAGCATTCGTGACAAGCTGACCATCGGGCGCGACAATAAAGCCTGATCCGGTTCCTCGCTCAACGCGATCTTGCGGAGCGGGAAGCTGGTCGCCAAAAAACCGCTTAAAAATCGGATTGCGAAACGCTTCGGGAACGTTGCTCGACACGCGACGAGTAGCGTTAATTCGCACCACGGCGGGGCCCGCTCGATCGACTGCCGCCGAAATAAAATTCTCGTTATTTTTGGCATCGCGGGCGGTTGCAATTGGACTAGGTGGCGCAAATGACACCGGAAACGGCGACGATCGAAACTGATTTCCCAGAAAATGATTCGCAATCAATCCAACGCCGCCCCCGATCGTGAGCAATGAAGCTCCGATCGCCACTTGTTTGAAGGAAAGAACCATACTCGCAACCGCAAAACACTAGCGCTATGCTTCAGTTTAGCCTTGTCTATTCAGGTTGTTCACACGATCGATTCAGAAAGTAAGGTGGGTGCGTTTTGAGCTACACTGCTTCGTGTGCGTCGGCTTGCGGTCAAGTCTGCGCTAAAACTAGTTTGTGACCATAAAGCAGTAGGGTTATGACGAAGTATCGGTCTATTTTGGCGGTTGTGTTTGCGGTAATTACCGTGTTTATGGTTGGATGCAGCAGCCCAACCGTAACCAAAAAACTAACCTACACTCCAGAACAGATTTCAACGATTCAAACCACGGCAACGGATTTAACGCAAATGCGCGATCGCTTGCCAGAATTACAAAATCTGATTCAGCAAGAAGATTGGATTTTCGCCCGGAATTTTATTCACGGGCCGCTCGGCGAGATTCGCGTCAAAATGAGCCAGGTTGCGCGAGATTTGCTGCCAGATTCGCAAAAACAAGCGCGTCAATTGGCAAAAGAAGTTGCTAACGATTTGGTTGAAATTGATCAAGCGGCTGCCCGAACAAACTACAAAGATGCGGTTCGCTACTACGGAGAAACGATCAAGGATCTCGATGCTTTCTTTAAGCTGGTGCCACAAGGCTAGGTTAAAGATAAGCGATGAGGAATGAAGTAAGACTCTTAATTTCATTCCTCATCTCTTTAAAGAATAGTAGGGTTACTTTCAGTTATCGGCTGAATCAGTACGTAGAATCCTTGCAAAAATAACCAGTACCCTTCTCCTAGCTTAGGTAAGGTTAGCAGTAAGATTCAGATGCAAATGACTGTGTAAAAGCATATTTAGATTACTACTGTGAGTCATCTTATACACCTGGATTTGCCATTTTGCTAAAGGGGGTATCAGAATGCAATTGTAGAAAAGATTCACAAAATTCGTGAAGCGTATTCTCGATCGTTCAACTATGACTTGAAAGCGCTCTTTGCTGATTTGTAAAAGCACAAAGCGGAAGAGAAGTTGTGGATTTATCACGAAAGCCTGGTCTAACAACATATCGGAGTGATCGAGCGAAAGCGATTGGTGAGGATGCAAACGATACTAGCCACCGCTCAACTGAACCGTTGGTATGACCAAAATTACGATCGCAGGCGGTGGCATTGTGGGAGCCACGATCGCCTATGAACTCAGTCAATGCAATCTAGACGTGACCGTTGTTGATGCTCAAGCAACGCCCGTTCAAGCAAATTTGAGCGTTTGCCCAAGTGCAACCGGAGCCGCACTCGGTGTGCTTATGGGCGCGATTAGCAAAAAAGAAAAAGGCAACAATTTACGAATGCGGTTGTCGAGCATTGAGTATTACAACAAAACGATTCCCGAACTCGAAGCGGCAACGGGGTATAAAATTCCGTTTAATCGGCATGGCATTTTGATGCTGCAATTCGAGGATGCCGATTTGCCAATGTGGAATCGACTCGTTGAAGTTCGCGCATCGCAAGGATACTCACTTCAAATTTTGGACGTCGATCGCTTAAAAGCTGATTTTCCTCAAGTTGCGACGGACACGGTTTCCGGTGCGATTTATTCACCCAACGATCGACAAGTTAATCCAGTTGCCTTAACGCACGCTTTGATTGCGGGTGCAAAACGGCACGGCGCAACGTTTCAATTCGACACGACTGTAACGGGATTTCAAGACCGCACGGTTTTCACCACACAAGGCACGATCGAAACTGATTATTTCATCATTTGTGCAGGCGTCGGCTCGATGGCGATTACAAGCGCGATCGATCAGCCTGTAGACATTCGCCCTGTGCTCGGTCAAGCAATTCACGTTCGACTGCCTCAACCGCTTGGAATGCTGCAACCCGTGATCACCGGGAACGATGTGCATGTCGTTCCGTTAGAAAATTCAGAGTATTGGATTGGGGCAACGGTCGAGTTTCCTGACGAATCGGGAAACGTCTTACCAATGGATCGATCGCAGTTCGACGCCGTAATGCAGCAAGCGATCGCGTTTTGTCCTGCCCTTGCAAACGCCGAAACGATTCGCACTTGGCACGGCTTACGCCCGCGTCCTCAAGGGCGTCCGGCTCCGATCGTCGAATTTCTTCCGGGCGACAACAGCGTTTTACTCGCGACCGGACATTATCGAAACGGCGTTCTGTTAGCGCCTGCCACCGCTCAGAAAGTCAAAGAAATGATGCTTGTCAACCATCCCTTAGACCGATCGCAGTAAGCTGAATACAAATCTTTGATCACAGCTTGTTTTAGTTTGTCCTATGACTCCACGCGATTTTGTCGATTACCCTCCTGGGGAACCGCGAAGCAATCGACCCGCCATTAATCTGCTCACCATGTTCCAGCTCGGTTTATTTCAAATGGGACTGGGCATGATGTCAATTCTCACGCTTGGCGTTCTCAGCCGACTGATGATCAAAGAGTTGGCGATTCCCGCTACGATCGCGGCAGGAACGATCGCGGTGCATCAATTTATGGCACCCGCACGGCTTTGGTTTGGGCAGCTCTCGGATGCGAAGCCGATTTTGGGCTATCACCGAACAGGCTATGTGTGGATCGGATCGGCGTTGTTTGCGCTGACGGCATTTCTCGCGGTTCAGGTGATGTGGCAGCTTGGCGAGAGTTTACGATCGTTCGGGTGGTCAACGGCAACGCAAGGCTGGATGATTTTGCTGGGCGCGGTGTTTGCGCTGTATGGATTAGCGCTGAGTGCGAGTTCAACGCCGTTTGCCACGCTGCTTGTCGATGTCACCGATGAAGAAGAGCGATCGAAAGTCGTGGGCGTCGTGTGGTCGATGCTGATGCTGGGCATTGTAGGCGGCGCAATTATCAGCGCTCGACTGCTTCCTGCTGGAAATACGGTTTTTGGCACGCCAGAATTTCCGATTTTGCAAGCATCGATTAATCGGTTGTTTATCATCATTCCAGCGTTTGTATTTGGCTTGTCGATTTTGGCAACGCTTGGCGTTGAAAAGAAATATTCTCGATTTAGAACCCGCGCAAGCCGCGTCGATCGTGAAGATCAAATCACGCTGAATCGTGCCGTGCGCGTGTTGACTGCATCGCCGCAAACCGGATTGTTTTTCACGTTTTTGCTGGTGATGACGATTAGCTTATTTATGCAAGATGCGGTCATGGAGCCGTATGGCGGGCAGGTTTTTGGAATGAGCGTTGCAGAAGCGACTCGGCTAAATGCGTTTTGGGGCATGGGAATTTTAATCGGCATTAGCGCGGCGGGCTTTGCAATCGTTCCCCGCTTGGGAAAACCAAGAACGGCAAAACTCGGCTGTTTATTGGTTGCAGGTTCGCTGATTTTGTTGATTCTCATAGGCTTTACCGCTAACCCGAAACTGCTGCAAAGCAGTTTGTTTTTGTTTGGCTTGGCGTCGGGCGTAACGACGACTGGCGCGATAAGCTTGATGTTGGATCTAACTGCCGCAGAAACGGCGGGGACGTTTGTGGGCGCGTGGGGATTGGCGCAGGCGTTGGCGCGAGCATTGGCAACCGTTTTAGGCGGCGGCGTTTTGGATATCGGGAAAAGTATTTTTCCGAGTTTGGCGCTGGCGTATGGATTGGTATTTGGCGTGCAGGCGATCGGGATGACGATCGCGGTTGTGCTGCTGAATCGCGTTGATGTCAATGCTTTTCGCAACAGTGCAAAAGCAGCGATTTCTAATATTTTGCAAAGCGACCTGGATTAACATGAATTCGGGTTAATCCATAGACGCGAGCGCGAATGATATTAGCTTCGCGCATTGCCTGCGGCTACGCGGCTAAATAGACGAAACCCGCCTCCGTGGGTTAAGAGTCAATCTCATTCATTAGTCCGTGGGTGACTTTGTTTGTGTAGCCGCGCCTTCAGTCGCGCTCGCGTCTGTAGCAACGATCCCGCCAATTCACTCATTCAAGCCGATTTGTCATTCTGAACTCGCGCTAGATTAACGCCAGTGAAAGCGGTTCGCGGCAAGGCATGAGAAACGATCGTAGACTCCTCATTCTGTAGCAAATCTTCGACTGCTATAAGCTGGCGTTATGCAAAAAAGCGGATTCTAGATTCGCTCCTTTGAGATTTGCACCCTTTAGGTTTGCGCCTTGCAGCTTGGCGTTGTAAAAATTTGCAGCGATTAATAAAGCTGCCTGCAAATTCGCTCCATTCAATTTTGCGGAACTTAGATTGACGCCACTGAGATCGAGTCCTTCGAGATCAACCCCGTTGAGAAAGGCTTCTGCAAAGTTCGTTGCGTTGAAGAAAGCGCCTTTCAACTGGGCACCGCTCAACCGTGCGCCTTGTAAATTTGCCCAATTGAAATTGGCTCCACATAAATCGGACCCTCGAAGATTAACGTTTACCAGCTTTGCGCCGCACAGGTTCGATCGAGCTAAAATCGCTCCCCTGAGATTGGCATGGCTAAGGTCAGCACCGCTCAGGCGCGATCGTGTCAAGTCAGCTTTGACCATAAACGCACCGCTTAGCCTTGCTTTTGTTAAATCCGCCCCGATCAAACAGGCTTCGCTCAGTTTGGCAAACTGAAAATCTACCCAGTTCAAAAAAGCGCCGCGAAGATTCGCTTTTGTTAAAAAAGCGCGACTCAGGTTTGCGCCAGTCAGATTCGCATTTTCGAGATTAATATCAACGAGCGTTGTACCGCTCAGGTCAACATTGCACAAATCGGCTCCAGCAAAATCCCGATCGCCTCGCTCATAGCGGTGCAGTAACTCATTAGCATTCATAGGTTAGTGTTCTGTAGAGGTGAAACCACCCCTCTGTAGCGATTCAAGGACGGGTATCAATCTTGAGTGTATCGTTTGCAATTTTGGTTCAAGGTGCTCTATGCCAGTTCGGACGCTGAAAGTAATATTGCGCAATGGTTGATCACAAAGAGCAAGGAAAGTGCGATCGCTCACTTCAAAATTTGATTAAGCAAAGACTCACTTGCAAATCAATGGCAAGCTAACCGTCAAAATTGGCTAAAGATTTGAATCAGGAATATCCAGAACAATAAAAAGCGTGTTTCACACTACATGGCTACGGCTTGATCAAGCAATTTTGATCAAGCTGGTTTCTGCTGACTTGTCCAAACCCCACAGGTCATCGCACTCAACAGTACAATGACCAACGCATACGCTTGTTTTAGTGCAATTTGATCGGCGATCGCACCTAAAACAAAAGGCGCAATTGCGATCGCTAATCCAACGCCGATCGCGAGTCGTGCTGTAGCTCGATCAGCGTTAGAATCTGCTACTCCTAGCGCCAGCGACGTGATTAAGGGATAAAAATTAGAAATGCCAAATCCGAGAATAAATAATCCGACTAAATTGAGTGAGGGAATCGACGCAAGCCAGAAAATCGGAAAGCCGATCCAAGTCAGCGCGATCGCACTGATCAACAGTTTTTCAGTCTGAATCGATCGACTGAATCGACTGATCACAACTCGACCGATCAGACTTCCTACAATCAAAATTCCGGTTGCGCTCACCGCATCGCCTTGCGTCAACCCGATTCCAGCTTTGAGGTAAAATGCACTCCAGAAATAAACACAAAACTCGATCGACACCCCAAAAAACAAAATCAACCAATACATCCAGAATTGTTTTGATAACAATTGAGGCGCAGTCGAGTCATGGGTTGATGGCTGATTGGGAATCAGCACGTTCCAACGTCGCAGCATGATCGTCAGTGCAATAATTGCCACGTATAATCCTGCTCGCCAGCCAAGACCGATCGCGTAAAACTGCCCGATTAAAAACGGCACAAAGCAAGCGCTCAAGCTGGCTGCAACGTTTACCTCGGTTAACGCTACGGTGCGATGTTCTCGATGTCGATCGGAAAGCGCAGCATTAACCGCCATTATCAATACCGCTCCAGAAAAGCCCATTAATCCGGCACTCGGCAGCGTGAGAGCGAGGTACGGACTCAACACCAGCAACAATGCACCCACCCCCATTCCAATTGCGCCGCCCCAAAAGTTAAATCGCCGCCCCCAACGCCGCGTCATTGCTGCACTCACCGATCCTGCCAAAACCATCCCGATCGCGTACAGGCTTGAATGCAGCCCGCTCAGGCTATAGTTCAGATTCAGTTCTGTACTTAGAAAAACCATCGCGGGAGCCAGTGCCGCCTGCAAATATGAGAAATAGGCAGACATCGCATAAGCCAGCCAGGTAAATTGATCGCGAACAAACAAAGAAGGCATTCAGAATGGGAAACAGGACTTGCCCTCGATCGTAAGTTGTATTTAGGGAAATACAACCCACCCTGTACACTAAGATCTCTGCTGCGCTAATAACAGGTGCTCAGACATTTCAACTCAAAGCAACTGATCGTATAAAGTAGTAAACGCAACAGGGTACTCTAGGGAAATCTGTCTTTCGGTTGACAAAACTTAACCTTTACGGATACGAAAAAGTGAACCCCGACTTGCCACACTAAGGTCTAATCGTTTAATTTTTTGGGAGGAGTATAGGCGGCATGAGGCACGGTTTTAAGTTAAGCTTGCTTACAGCACTTGTTTTGCTGATTGCATCGTCTGGGGTTTATTCTGCCGCTTCTGCTCCCCGTGTTGATAAACTGCCCTCGGTAGGCTGGTGGCGATCAAAAATTCAGTCTCAAGCCAATGCCCACGCCAATCGTCGCTACAACGGCTGTTTGTTTGGCGATTCGATTTCATCGGGTTTAGGCAACACGCTCGGACAATCGACCGCAAACTTTGCGATCGGTGGCTTAAGTTCGGTTTCGCTGCTTGAACAACTCAAACGCCTCAAAGCGGCTAACGTGCAGTGTCAAAAAGCCGTGATTGCAATCGGCACCAACGATGCGATGTATGCGATTAGCAATTTTGCGTTCAAGCGCAATTTGCACCAAATCATTACCCTGGTGCGAACGATGGGGACAAACGACATTACTGTTTTACCTGCGTTTTATTCCACGATCGAGGCGAGTCAAGACCCCGATGTAGCGGGATCGCTCGATCGCGTTGATCAAATCAGCAGCATGATTCAGCAGGTTGCCGAGCAAGAAGACGTTCCGCTTGTAGCAACCGACCTTCAGCCGTTGTTTCGCGATCACTCGCTTAAAGCCGAGTTAACGTTCGATGGCGTGCATCTCAATAACGACGGCAAAAGGATTTATCGTCAGTTGATTATCAAGCTGTTTAATTCGGCGGTGAGTTCGCGTTAGCTACCGCGATACGTGCTGTATGACCAGGGCGACGTTAATAACGGAACGTGGTAATGGCTATCTGGATCGGCGATTCCAAATCGAATCGGAACGCGATCGAGAAATGCAATGGTTGTCGTTTGACCTGCAAAATATTCTCCAACTGAGAACACAATTTCGTAAATTCCAGCTTCGATTTCAGATTCGTTGAGTAACGGGTTATGAGTGCGTCCGTCGGTATTGGTCGATAGCGTTTTGATTAGCGTTTTGTGATCGGTTTGCGAATTGATTTTCCAAAGTTCAATTTTCATGTTTGCCGCAGGACAGCCATGAGCGGTATCAAGCACGTGCGTGGTTAATTTCCCAGTCATTGATCAAGCTCCATTCTGTGGTCAATCTATCATTGGTCGCGGCAAAATAAAGCAATGGAGAAGCTACCCACGATTTTGCATTCGACGATCGCGGTTCCCCTTGCCTCGATTGGGACTCACCACAAAGCCCCAAAAGGACGATCAGAAACGCAATTCGAGCGTGATTTATGGCAGTACTTTCCGGGAAAAATTCACACCGGATTACTAATCAAACGCCCGGATTTAATTCAGCCGTATGTGCCGGATTTCGCTTATCTCGATAAAGACATTGCGATCGACATCGAAATCGATGAGCCATACACGCACGACACGCGCCAACCGTTGCATTATCTTAACTGCCCAAAAGATGCAGCGCGAAATAAATTTTTTCTAGATCACGGCTGGAGCATTATTCGCTTTAGCGAAGCGCAAATTATTCGATCGCCTGCAAGCTGCTGTAAAACGATCGCGAGTACGATCGCCACCCGAACCGGAGATAGTTCAATTATGGCTCCGTTTCGTCAAGTTCCCACGCTCAAGCCCGATCGACGCTGGACAAAAGATCAAGCCGAACACCTCGCTGCTCAAAACTACCGCGAACAGTATCTAGCAACGACTGAGAAACCAGACTCAAATTCTGCTTTGATGACCCGGAATTTAACGGTTCAATGTCCGATCTGCGGTGAAACGGTGCGATGGCAAGGACATTATGTAAGCTGCTCGAATTGTGGATACGATCGATTTGTGCTGTGATGCAATGACATTCTAAACAGCGTACGTCTCAAAGGCAACTCGAATCGTTTCTGCTGAGTTTGATATAAAATTCAGTTTCTCGAATCCAATCACCCGACCTTCTTTATCCTTCATTAAAATCACCTCATCCCCCGTTTCCTCAACCTCAGCCTCAGTTTCAGGATCGCCAAACCAAACCGTTAACGTATTTCCAATGCGATCGTGAAACACTTTCACTTGTGCCATACTACTGCGCCCTCCTTGATTGCTCCAGTTCGATAAGCTGTGACTAAGAAACCCTCACCATTTAGCCGCTTTGAAATCGCACAAAGCCATCGTTGATCTCCATCTGTACGATAAAACAAATAAACCTGTGGATCACTCTGACTTAAACGAATCTCATCAGGATAAATTAAAACTTCTTGAATATCGAGTTCTCGCCCTCGCATAATCGGATGTTTAACCGTTGTAATCAGTTCCCAATAACTCACAGTAGTCCGAACTCGAAAACTAATTGGTGTCTCAACTTCAAACAGAACTACTTCTTCAGAGGGTGAATTTTCTGTCATTGCAACCGCTTCCTCAACTCCTCCGCCTTTTACTGCACCAAAGACAGCAAACTTTTCATCAACGAATTTACAGCGCTAAAACAGTTGCCAATCTGGAGATTTTAGCTTTTTGAGTTGCTCTAGCCGCACCGAAAAATAACCTTCGTCTAAACGGCTGTAATTGTGGCGCAAGGCATACGTTAAACTAATCGACCAGGCCCAAAGATGCGCCGTTTGCGTCAAAACAGGAACTGCTGCTAGTTCAAACTCGGAAACCGAACTCACCCTTAAATAGCCATTCAAAAACGACTCGCGAACGCTGCGACTAATTCCCGTATTGAGTGCCACTTGCCGAAACTTGGCAAGCTCGAACGATCGCCACCCATACCCGCATTGATCAAAATCAAACAGCGTCACTTGATTGTCTTGCGTAAAGTGAGCGTTTCCACTGTGCGGATCGCCCCAGCAAATTGTCCAGTACGGCGGCGTTTGCGGAAAATCGCTGAGCTGATGTTTGATGTGCTCGATCGCGTCTTCGACATAACCTTGATTGGAATCTTTGAGAAACGGCGCGATCGTTTGCCAAGAATCATCAAGCAAATGATTTAACGTCAACGGCGTTCGATCTTCTTCGCAGCAAAAATCCAGTCCTGCCTGATGCAGTTTTGCTACGGTTTCGCCAAGCTTAGTTGCTTGAACGGTGTTGAGATCGCCGATCGCCACCGCTCCGGGTGCATAAATAAACAGCGACGCATAGCGTTTGCCTTCGGGGGCATCTAGCTCGATCGACAACTGATCGTTGATTGTGCGCAACGGATAAGCAACGGGTAAACAACGCTGATGAAAAAAATCGAGAACGCTTAATTCAAACTCAATATCGGCTTTGCTGCGCCACTGACAATGAGAAATCCGAAAAATAAATTGATTGTGATGCGTTTCGATCAAATACACATCGCTTAATCCCCGAAGCCAAAAGTAACAGCTTTTTACAGGTTCAATCGGGTAAGCCGACCTCACCTGTTCAATAACCGCTTGAGGAGCAAGCGTTGAGTAAATCACTGAAACTGTCTGCGCTGTCATGCCATAACCCAGCCTGTGAAGGCTTGACGCAAAAGGGATCATTCTATCCTGCGTTACTCGAATCGCTTCTGTGGTTAGTTATGATACTAAATCGGCTGCATGGCCTTTCTTGAACGGGTAATCGATCGCGAGATCGGTATAATTTTGAGAGAATTAACCGAGGAAATGCTGTGATTCGAGTCGGATTAGTAGGGACGGGATACGCCGCAAAACTGCGAGCAGAAACAATTAACGATGATAGTCGTGCAGTGCTCGTAGGCGTTGCCGGACACGTCCCTGATAAAACCGCCGAATTCGCTCACACGCATCAAACGCAAGCCTTTAACGCTTGGCAAGCGTTGATTAGCTCCGACCAAATCGATTTGATTATTATTGCCAGCATTAACTCAGAGCACGGCGCGATCGCTGATGCCGCTTTGCAAGCCGGAAAGCACGTCGTGGTTGAATATCCGTTGTCGATCGACTTTGCCGAAGCCGAGCACTTGATCACGCTTGCCAAGTCTCAAAACCGATTGCTCCACGTCGAACACATTGAACTGCTCGGCGGCGTTCATCAAGCTTTTGTTCAAGCGCTACCGCAAATTGGAACACCGTTTTATGCGCGATATTCAACGATTACGCCGCAAAATCCTGCACCGCAAAAATGGACATACAATCCAAAGCTATTCGGATTTCCGCTTGTTGGGGCGTTGTCTCGACTGCATCGCTTTGTTCACGTTTTCGGAGAGGTTGAAACGGTTAGCGCTCAGAATCACTATTGGAACCTGCAAGCTGAGCATTACGCGGCTTGCATTTGTACGGCTCAACTGCGGTTTAAGCGCGGCTTGATTGCTCATGTTGTTTACGGAAAAGGCGAAACGGTTTGGACGGCTGAACGCAAGCTGGAAGTACAAGGCGATCGCGGTGCGTTAATCTTCGATGGAGACGAAGGCGCGATCGTGACGGCTAACGGCGTTCAATCGATCCAAGTCGGCGGTCGTCGCGGCTTGTTTTCTAGAGATACGGCCGCCGTACTCGATTATTTAATCGATGGAACGCCGCTTTATGTTCAAGCTGAAGAAAGTTTGTACACGTTGAAAGTGGCAACGGCGGCACAGCGATCGGCCCAGCAGCAGCAAGCGATCGCGGTTTAGAAGCTATCCAAAAAGCTCAGGGATGAAGCAACCCAAAAATAGCTCGATCCCTGATTTAGCATTACTGATTCGGCGAAATTTCCTGCTTACCGCCCGTTCCTTCACAAATGCGCTTGATCGATTCAAGCGTTTTCTGAACTCCTTCGTTCATGGCAGATTCAAAGCTGTGTCCGGCGGCTTGTTCCTCCATTTTCTGCTTGATTTCCGGGCGTGGGGAGTAATGAATGTGGACTTTCACTTCCGACTGTGAGTCACCCTGACTTTGAACTTCCATCCAGCCACTGTAATCATTTTCGCCATCAGACCCCCATTCCAGGCGGTGTCGATCGTGGTCAGCGCGGAAATGTCCGTCAGAATCATACGTGCGTTCGCCCGCTTGTCCTTGTGTGCGAATCCGTTCGCCGGATTGAGGTTGAGCGCTTTTTACCGTGGGCAAATACTCTGGAACGTTGCGTACATCAGCAAGATACTCGAAAATACTACCAGCAGGCGCATTCACCGTAATCGATTGCTCAAAATCAGTCGTTTGAACTGGACGTTCTGATGCAGAAGTCATGTGTGTTCTCCGGTTTGGAAAAGGCTCGATGTCAATTACGTTACTTATTGCTTCAGCGCTGAAATTCTGTCGCAAGTTAGAAAGCGCGGTTCAACCAAATGAGTGAGGAAATAAGGAGAGACGATCGCTATCTGTTTTCACCGCTATAACGCTTTGCAAAAGCGCTTTTACAAACTGGCGGCGATTCATCAGAAACAGTGTATTTCGCATTACTCGAAGGTACAAGGAAAATCTAAGGCGTGCTTTTTATAAACCTCGCAGAAAGCCGCGTTACGCTTCAAGTGCGCGGGTGAATTCAGCCATCGCGACGCCGTGTTGCCGATTCCACTTTCCACAACGGATTAGCCGCGTTAATCGCCTTGCGCCTCTTCAATTTCGAGCAGACTGACAATTACGCCCGCGATCGGAATTGCCAAAAACACGCCTAACAGTCCAGCGACTCGTGTTCCGATTAAAAGCGCAAAAAACACGATCACTGGGTTAAGGTGAACCGTACTTTGCATAATGCGGGGAGAAATAAGATTGTCTTGAATTTGTTGCAGCACTACGCAAATAATCAGCACTTTGAGCGCAGTAATCCAACTGCTTTGCACTAAAACAATCAAGCAAACCAAGCTAACTCCTAGCGTTGCGCCAATTCCGGGAATTAAATCAAAAACCCCGATCGCAACCGATAGCAAAAACGGAAACGGAATCTGAAATACTGCAAACACCAGAAACGTCGAGAACGTGAGCAAAACCGAAATCAGCAATTGACCTTGCAAAAACCCTGCAAAGTTTCGCTGTACCACGATCGTAAATCGTTTTCGATGCTGAGCAGGAACCACTTTGAGCACCAGTCGCCAAAGCTTTTCACCATCGATTAGCATGAAAAAGCTAACCACTAAAATAATAATAAACGTAACGTAATTTTGAAGCAGCATCGGCAAAGACCCGACCGCCCAATTCAATCCAAACACAAACGCATTGCGAATCTGAGATTCAACAGCGCCGAGATCAAGCGGGATATTCTTAGCGGCTAATGCCACCTGCAATTGATCGAGCGGATTGTTTGCAGAATTGAGAATCTGAAGCAAAAGCGTTGTAAGCTGCTGAACTTGATTAACCAGCGTCAACCCGAGCGCAACCACTAAAACCAGAATCGTAATCAAGCTAGACGAAATCACGATCGCAAGCGCAAAGCGACGCGACATCAATCGTTCTAGATATCGCACCGGATAATTTAGCAGCAATGCTAAAACTGCGGCTGACGCAAATACAAAAATAACGTATTCAAAATACTTCAGGAGTTCAACAAACGCCCAACCAGACGCAAAGAACAGCAAAAATCGCACTAAAGCATTCGTGCTAATCAAACTCCAACGCGGTTTGCGGCTCGATTGGTCTGGTGCTTTCTCCATTGTTCACTCCGCATGTACGATTTGTATGACGCGATCGGGACTTAGCGAAATAATTTTTCGCGAGTTCCCCGAACTTCCTCAACCTGGCTCACCTGAAAAATTAAGGTGAAACGCTGCCCTATTTCGCGCTGAATCAAGTTCTCTAGCAGCCGCACTTGCTTTGAGATAACGAGTTGATTGGCTCGAACCTCCAATCTTACCTCTGGAGGTTCAGCAATCCAATTTACTTTGCTACCTGCAAGCTGATCGTTTCCAGTGTGAGGGCGATCGCGCTTTGACGAAACAGGGGAACATGACCAATTAGCACCCCAAATTCTAACGCTCGAGGCAACATCAAAGGCGCAATAATTATTGCCTTGATGATGACTGCGGTGCTATTAGAAAGCAATCTAAACGTGACGATCGCACAAGGGCAACGATTAAATAAACGCCGTCGTCGAGCAGCTCTGGAACGGAAATTGAGATTGCCTTTGCTGCAAACGAGAGCACTGATCCGAAGATTGGCAACAGCGATCGCGAATACGCTGAAACATAATTAAACTTAAATACAAAGTTCATACCTTAACCCAAGTTTCGGATAAGCATCTCAACCGCAACTGACGTTACTTAGGACACATTCAAATGACTTATTAACTAAAAAAGCTGGATAGCTTTAACTATCCAGCCCTCAGTTTATTCAAGCAAGGTCTCTTCAAAATATCAGCTAAAGCCGATCGTTAAACCGCAGCCGTTTTCTTCGTGACTGCATCCAATTCGCCTTTCTTGTACTTAACAGCGAAAATCTCCATCGATTCTTGCTTGATCTTGCTGCCTTGTCCGGCGGCGTTGAATTGCTGATAGCGATCGGCGCAGACTTGCTGCATGTACTTGATCGACGGCTTCAAGAAAAAGCGTGGATCAAACTCAGACGGTTTCGAGAACAACGCTTCACGCACTGCCGCCGTAATCGCCAAACGGCAGTCAGTATCGATGTTGATTTTACGTACACCGCTCTTGATGCCTTTTTGGATTTCTTCAACCGGAACGCCGTAGGTTTCAGGAATCGAACCGCCGTTCTGGTTGATCAGCGCCAGCAAATCTTCGGGAACCGACGAAGAACCGTGCATTACTAAGTGAGTATTCGGCAGGCGGCGATGAATTTCTTCGATGCGGCTGATAGCCAGAATTTCTCCGGTCGGCTTGCGGGTGAATTTGTAAGCGCCGTGACTGGTGCCGATCGCGACTGCCAGCGCGTCAACTTGAGTCTGTTCTACAAAGTCAACAGCTTCATCGGGGTCGGTCAACAGCATCGAGTGATCGAGTTCACCTTCAAAGCCGTGACCGTCTTCGGCTTCACCTTTTCCGGTTTCGAGCGAGCCGAGACAGCCGAGTTCGCCTTCGACCGATGCGCCGATCGCGTGAGCCACTTTCACGACTTCGCGGGTGACGTTGACGTTATATTCGTAGCTTGCGGGGGTTTTCGCGTCGGCTTCGAGCGATCCGTCCATCATCACGCTCGTAAAGCCGTTTTTCATGGCTGAATAGCAGGTTGCAGGCTCGTTACCATGATCTTGGTGCATCGCGATCGGAATGTGGGGATAAGTTTCCGCCGCAGCCAGAATCAGGTGACGAAGAAAGTTTTCGCCTGCATAGGAACGCGCACCACGGGAAGCTTGCAGAATCACTGGGCTGTCGGTGGCATGGGCAGCTTGCATGATCGCCTGAATCTGCTCCATGTTGTTGACGTTGAATGCCGGGATGCCGTAGCCGTTTTCAGCCGCGTGATCCAGCATTAGCCGCATCGGTACAAGCGCCATAAGAAGTTCTCCTGGTTGGTATGGTCAACGAGTTCGAGTTAAAAAACTGAATTGTTATGACAATCTTAAGGCAATTTTACTCATCAAGTAAGACCGATCTGGGCGATAAGCGGAACAAATTAGGTAAAAATAGCTATTAAATATTTTTATCATTCTGATTCAAGGCAGTAAGTCTTGTCCACGAAGCTGTCCAATTTGGTGTTGTGCAATCAAGACCGGAATTTGATCGGCTGCGGTGAAGGTTTGTTGTTGCTGATAAACGTCGCCAACAGGCTGAGAATAAACTTCAATCGTTGACTCTCGTAAGTCAAGGATCCAATAAACCGGAATTCCTGCACGAGCATAGAGGCGTTGTTTGAGGGTTCGATCGCGCTCTAAGGTTGAGTCAGAAATTTCTACAATTAGCGCAATGTCTTGAGCGCTGGGGTGTCGATCAACATAATCTCGCGTTTTACCCTGCACTACGATCACATCGGGTTCAGGTTCACTATCTTCAAGCGTGATCGGTTCTTGAGAATCGACATACCACCCTGACGGCAAAATTCGATCCAGCGCATCACGAGTCAGTTTGGTCGCAATTCGATGCGGTGGATTTTTCGGCGTTTTGTAGATAAGCCAACCTTCGAGCAGTTCTACCGGATCATCATCGGTCAAAATGCCCAACTGAATCATCCGGTGATACTGTTCTACGCTTAAACGCCAAATTGGATCGGTAGGAATAGATTGGGCGATCGGTGATGGGAGAGACACAGAGCAGTTTCGATCAACGATAACTGTATCGTAGCGGTGATCGAAAGAACCGCGCGTACTGTGAGCAAAGTTAAACTTAACAGCTAGATCAACGAAAGGATATTCCTACAGGAACAGGATTAGCTTCATACTGCCGTGATACTTCTTTTGCCA
Organism: uncultured bacterium; assembly: GCA_964250455.1. Classification (GTDB taxonomy): domain Bacteria; phylum Cyanobacteriota; class Cyanobacteriia; order Leptolyngbyales; family Leptolyngbyaceae; genus CAXUFL01. The sequence continues at coordinate 40,053 of CAXUFL010000021.1, read as the reverse complement.
CTTTTTTGGTTGGTGCTTTTAACTTACATTCTTTTAGAACTTCGCCTATCATCGTTGAGCGCATCAAGCGTAAGCAAAAAGCTTCCTTTTTCTGCTTGTTACTCAAATACTTAACATCGTCGATTTTGGGAAAAAAGCCTTAGCCATATTTTCCCAAACGGCAATCTCTATTTCTGGATTTATACCTGTAAGAATATTATGACAAAGGTCTCGATCGACTCCTTCGCATATCTGTTTAGAGGATGGCAAAAGCGTTAATTGAGTAAAAGGTGCAACCACAGAGCTGTGCAGGGAAAGAATAACGATCGCAACTCAACCTCAACAAAAGGCTTAACTTTAAGTTTTGTTACGTGTAAGCTAGATTAAGGCAAAAGCCCCCAATCCGAAAAAGACTGAGGGCTTCTGTTTAATCAAGGGTTATGCCGTGGGGGTTACTGAACTAACTCCCATCTTCTTTAAGGAATTAGCCGTTGATTGCCGGAGCTTGCAGGGCCACTGGAGTTGCTTCGCCAGCCGCCAAGTCAAGCGGGAAGTTGTGAGCGTTACGCTCGTGCATCACTTCCATGCCCAGATTTGCACGGTTGATCACGTCCGCCCAGGTATTCACCACGCGCCCTTGCGAATCGAGCACCGATTGGTTGAAGTTGAAGCCGTTCAGGTTGAACGCCATTGTGGAAACACCAAGCGCAGTAAGCCAGATACAAACCACGGGCCATGCACCTAAGAAGAAGTGCAACGATCGCGAGTTGTTAAACGAAGCATACTGGAAGATCAAGCGACCGAAGTAACCGTGAGCAGCCACGATGTTATAAGTCTCTTCTTCTTGTCCGAACTTGTAGCCTGCGTTTTGCGATTCAGTTTCGGTCGTTTCACGCACCAGCGAAGAAGTCACCAGCGAACCGTGCATCGCACTGAACAATGAGCCACCAAACACCCCTGCAACGCCCAGCATATGGAACGGGTGCATCAAAATGTTGTGCTCGGCTTGGAACACCAGCATAAAGTTGAACGTTCCCGAAATTCCGAGCGGCATTCCATCCGAGAACGAGCCTTGCCCGATCGGGTAGATCAAAAACACAGCCGTTGCTGCCGATAGCGGTGCAGAATAAGCCACGCAGATCCACGGGCGCATACCGAGACGGTAAGATAACTCCCACTGACGACCCATGTAAGCGAAAATGCCGATCAGGAAGTGGAAGACAACAAGCTGGTAAGGGCCGCCGTTGTACAGCCATTCATCAAGCGAAGCAGCTTCCCAAATCGGGTAGAAGTGCAGACCGATCGCGTTCGACGACGGCACAACTGCACCCGAAATAATGTTGTTACCAAACAGCAGCGAACCTGCAACAGGTTCACGAATGCCATCGATGTCAACCGGAGGAGCAGCGACAAAAGCAATGATGTAGCAGATTGTTGCTGATAGAAGCGTTGGGATCATCAACACCCCAAACCAACCCACATAAAGGCGGTTGTCGGTTGAAGTAACCCAATTGCAGAAACGCTCCCACACATTGCCGCTTTCGCGTCTTTGTAATGTTGTGGTCATGGTTTTAATGATTGCTAGAAAGAACAAATGAAGTTAGGCAAATTTCAAGAAATTGAATCTACCTAACTCTCATCTTATTGATATTTATCTTCATTTTTCTAGTGACTAACTGTTAAATTTTGTCGCTTTGTTTACCAAATATTTCAACCCAATAGTTCAGACAGGCGTTCTCAAAATCAATTTAATTGCGAGCTTTCATGAACTAAATTTAAGAACAGGCGAAATAAAAATCTAGGGCTAGAATTTTTCGTTAAGAATTCGTTTCAATTCACTTTTGTTTACACAAAATATTCATTTATCTTCATTGAGTTAGCTTTACATAAACTGGAACAAAATATTAAAATTGTTGCAGAAGTTGTTGTTAATTTAGATCGATTTGAAGTGAATAGCTTGTTGTGCCTACGATCGACGCTCCCGCAAACAAAATGAGGGCGATTCCTCCCCCTCATTACAAACCGTCAACAAAGTTTACACAAATGCCGGAGCCGCTTGAAGCAATCCTTCAAATAACGCGAAGCCATCGACGCAACCCAGTGCTGCATCCGAAGCGCGTTCTGGGTGAGGCATCATTCCAAGCACGTTGCCTTGACGGTTACAAATTCCCGCAATGTTATTGAGCGAACCGTTTGGATTGCTTTCGGGCGTGATGTTTCCCGATTCATCGCAATAGCGGAATAAAACCTGATCGTGATCTTCAAGGGCTTTAAGCGTATCGGCATCCGCGTAGTAACTGCCTTCCCCGTGCGCGATCGGCACCGTGATCACTTGATGCTGATCGTATCCCCCTGTCCAGCGTGAATCTGCTCGCTCTACGCGCAACGAAACGCGATCGCAAATAAAATGCAAATTTCGATTCCGCACTAACGCACCAGGCAACAATCCCGCTTCGGTTAAAACCTGAAATCCGTTACAAATTCCAAGTACCAGCTTTCCGGCTTTTGCGTGTTCGATCGTGGCTTGCATGACTGGAGAAAATCGAGCGATCGCGCCACACCGTAAATAATCCCCGTAGCTAAAGCCACCCGGAATCACAACCACATCGATATCGGATAAATCACGGTCTTCGTGCCAAATCATTCGCGTGGGCTGATTCATTAAGCCTTGCGTCACCCACACGATATCGCGATCGCAATTTGACCCTGGAAATACTAAAACACCAAATTTCATTGCAGCCTCCTAAACCGTTGCGGGCGTTGAAATGGGTTCAAGCTCGATGCGGTAATTTTCGATCACCGGATTGGCTAAAAGCTGATCGCAAATCGTGTCAAGCTGTTCGCGGGCGGCGGTTTCGTTAGCGGCTGCGATCGTCAACTCCACATATTTCCCGATTCTGATTTGCGATACGTTGGCGTAGCCCATATGAGCGAGTCCCGACTGTACGGCGGTTCCTGCGGGGTCTAACACCGAAGGACGGAGAGTAACATAGATCTGAGCCTGGTAATTCTGGGTCACAGTCGTATCCTAGTGATGAGCGTTGTTCTGTGTCGAACGTTTTCCATTTTAAGACTGTGCTTCTCTAAAACGCCGATCGATCCTTTTGAGCGACCCACCCGATGTTATGAAAACTCAACGCACCCGCAGTCAGGAGCGCATTCTGAATATCTTAAAAAGCCTGAATCGATCGATTTCTGCTCAGGATTTGTACGTTGAGTTGCGCAACCGCGATCAAGGTATGGGGCTTGCAACCGTGTACCGCGCTTTAGAAGCGTTAAAGCTTGATGGGATGGTGCAAGTTCGGACGCTGGCAAACGGAGAATCGCTGTACGGCTTAATTCAGGAAGATCGGCACCATTTAACGTGTTTGCAGTGCGGGGCATCGGTGGCGATCGAGGAATGCCCCGTCCACGATCTTGAACAGCAATTAAACTCGCTGCATCAGTTCAAGATTTACTATCACATGCTGGAATTTTTTGGCGTCTGCGATCGGTGTCAAGAAAAAGTGTAGATTGTACTACCATTTATCTCGACATTCAGGAATAGGCGGTTAAAAAATCGTCGCAAAAGCCAGACGAGCAAAATCGACAATCCAAGCCATAGAATCACTCGATTGCTAAATTACAGGATCGGCGAGACTGCTGCGACGATTAGCGCACTCACGCCCACGACATAAGGTCAGTTGCGGTTAAGCCTGGCGAATAAGTTAGCTTCGCGCATTGCCATTAGCTGCGCAAGAGACGAGCGGCTACGGCAACGCGGCTAGACAGACAAAACCACCCACGGGTTGGTCGATCTCGTTGGCTGTTAGTGCGCGGAGGCGCACTTGGTCTGTGTAGCCGCGCCTTCAGTCGCCAGGGCGCGTCCTTAGCCGGAACTTCTAAGAAACAAATTTTGGATGAAGGACTAAAACCGATCGACCGCAAACCGTTTGTTTCTGTCGCGCTTCCCGCAGGTGCGCCTTTGTTGGAGACTCAGGTTAACAAAAGCAACAAACGCCGTCGGGATAATCAATTCGATCAAGCAAGCTCCGACCCAATCAACCGCCAAATTACCGTCAGATTTAAAGTTATAAAGGTTTAGAAAACAACGAACGAAATTGAACAAACGCTGCTATAGTGTCTTGTCACACGAGTTCAATTCGCCCAAATTTTTACCATTCATAGAAATCGTGGTTCAATACAGATTCCGATCGTAGACCCAAAATTCCGTAATGTATCGGTTTTTTAATCTGGTTTAAAGCTCGTTTGTTTGGCTTCTTCATTCCTCGCACGACGCTATGACTTCTTCCGGTAAAGTTCAAGATCGCACTTCTTCGATCGTTGCCAATCGTTCTCCGGCTCAAGGCTTTCACTATGTTTGGGCAGTTGGAAAAACAGCGATTCGTAAAGCATCGGGTCGGCAAGTCGCTTCTCGGTATCAAGTTGGATTTCCGCAAATTTGGCTGGATACAAAACCAGAGCAAGATCCGGATGTTCCCGCGCAGTTATTAAATGCGGCACTGCCTTATTTGCATCTTTATCCGTATCGACTGCATGTGCCAGAGGTGTACGGCGTTTGCCGCGACGATGAAACTGGACAAGAAATTTTGCTGCTAGAGAACGTGCCGATCGCGCCATCGGGAGCGTTGCAGCCGTCGATCGTACAAGCCTGGAGCCAAGCCACCGCAACCCGACAAGCGTACTGGCTTTGGCAACTGCTTGAACTGTGGACGCCATTTTCTCAGCTTGACGTCGCCGCGAGTTTGCTGTCGCTTGACAACATTCGCATCGAAGGCTGGCGGGTTCGATTAAAAGAATTGATCGAAGACGAAACAATCGAGGCAGGTTCAACCCCGTCGCTGGCGGATTTAGCAAACTGTTGGTCAGCGCTACTGACGAGCGCAAAAGAACCGATCGCGGAGCCGTTGCAGGCGATTTTGGCCTTAATGCAGGCAGAAGGAACTGAACACGGCGCGATCGCGCCGCGCTTGAATCAGCTTTTGATCGAGCAAGCTGCAAAACTACCGCTACGGTTGCAGGTGTTGGGTGCAACCGAAGTGGGCGGGCAGCGATCGCACAACGAAGACGCCTACTACCCGATCAGCACCGGATCGAAATCGCAGGCGTTTGATGATTTAGCGCCGAGATTAACGATCGTGTGTGACGGCATCGGCGGTCATGACGGCGGCGAAGTCGCGAGCCAGCTTGCTGTGCAAACGATTCAGCTTCAAGTTAGAGCGTTACTGAGCGAAATTGCGGGACAACCGGAACTCGTCGCGCCGGATTTGGTTTGCGAACAGTTAGCCGCGATCGTGCGCGTGGTAAACAACGTAATCGCTGCTCAAAACGATGCTCAAGACCGCCAAGCGCGGCGACGAATGGGAACAACGCTTGTAATGGCGATCCAGATTCCGCAGCGTGTTCGATTATCAAACGGCACGTTTGCCAGCAATGCTCACGAATTGTATTTAGTAAACGTGGGCGATAGCCGCGCTTATTGGATTACGCCAAACTATTGTCAGCAATTAACCGTGGATGATGATGTGGCTGTGCGAGAAGTGCGCATGGGTCGATCGCTGTATCGCGAAGCCCTCAAACGCCCGGATTCAGGCGCATTAACGCAGGCACTTGGCACCCGCGATGGTCAATATCTTTATCCGACCGTGCGGCGGTTTATTCTCGAAGAAGACGGACTTTTGCTGTTGTGCTCGGACGGCATGAGCGACAACGGATTCGTTGAACAATCTTGGTCGGATTACGCAGAATTAATTTTGCTCGATAAGTTTCCGCTTGAAACGGCCGTGCAGTCGTGGCTAGAGTTTGCCAACCAGCACAACGGCCACGACAACGCCTCGATCGTGCTGACACACTGTCAGATTTCGTCGCCGTTGCCGGATCTGAGATTGCCGATCGCGCTCGGTGAACCCGAACTCGATGATGAACCGCTACCCGATCCGATCGTCATTCCACCTGCTGAACCCCAAAAGCCAAATCGCAAGCCGCGTTTGTGGCTCAAAGGAATTTCATTGTTATTGCTAAGTGGCGCGGTTGGAGCGGGCGTTTGGTATTCCTGCGATCCTGTGGGAATGCAGCAGGGCGTGAAGCGTGAATTTGAAGCTTTATGCAAGGGAGCCGCAACTATCCGCGATCGCATTCAGCACGATTTGTTCAAACGATAAAAACAAGGGCACTGATTATGCAAAGATAAAAAAGCTGTTTATCGTTCTGTCAGGACTAACGCTTGTGGTGAACGTTGCTGATAAAGGAACACTCAAGGTTATGGAAATTGGTGCTCGTGTTCGGGTTAATACGTCGGTTGTGGTGTATCACCACCCAGAACACCGCAATCAGGGGTTTGACATGCAAGGGCAAGAAGGGGAAGTGCTGGCGATCGTCAAAGAATGGCAAGGTCGCCCTGTCAGCGCAAATTTTCCGGTTTTGGTGAAGTTTGGCCCTAAGTTCCGTGCGCATCTGCACGAATCAGAACTGGAAGTGATTTAGGACTTTCGCCGGAACCAACCGAATAGATTAATGTCGCCGCGCATTTTTTCGAGTTCGCGGCGATTTTGCTCGGCAACCGAGTAGTACCACTCACAATAGCGATCGAGCGATTCGCGGTGCTGCGCTTCGTCGTAAAACTGATGCGTGGTGCGGTAGAGTTCAAAAATTTCTGGCTCAACCTGAACGCTCGGCAAAAACCATCGGTGAAGTTTGTGTGACATTCGGAAGGCGGGGGTCGTCTCGGTCTTTCTGCCAATTTAGCGCATTTCGATCGGAACCCAACTTTCTGCTGACCGAATTTCCGCCTTAGTGAAGATTGGCAACTAAGCGCTATTTGTAAAGATGAATCTACAGGAAACCTAGACGCAATTCACTATATTAAATAGTTTCATACCTTATATTTACTGAATGAGTTATTACGTTTTCTGATTGTCTTAATTTTATCGTGTAAAAAATCGACCGCCTAATATTCACTAATTGAGGAGTGAAGTTAGACGCTTAGTTCAACTTTGCGGCTTAAAAACTGAAGGATGATATGAATGAACAGGAAAATAAGCGCGATCGTCAAAAAACCTCTGCTCCGATCGACCGAGAACAGTTAACCGATCGATTGAATGCCGTTGATCAACATGCTGCGGCACTCTATCAATCGGTGAATAGAACAGGTGTTTCTTCGTCGCCGGATATCGTGGATTATGTCGCCACGCTGTCGGTTGCGCTCGAAGAATTACGGGCGGCTGAAGAAGAATTGTGTCAGCAAAACGAAGAGTTAGTTCGCGCACGGCACGCGCTTGAAGCTGAACAGCGTCGATATCGTGACTTGTTTGAATTCGCGCCGGATGGTTATATTGTGACCGACCAAAACGGCAAAATTCAAGAAGCAAATCGGGCTGCCTCAGAATTGTTGGGCGTTGAATCGCGCTATTTAGTGAATAAAGTTTTGGTTACGTTTGTGCCTGAAGATCAGCGTCGAGCGTTTCGGACGTTGTTGCTCAATTTGCAAACGCTCGATCGGATTCAAGAATGGGAAATCACGATTCAGCGTCGAAGCGGTGAGCGATTTGAAGCGTCGTTAACGGTGGCAACAGTTCAAGATCAAGCAGGAAATACCGCTTGGATTCGCTGGATCGTGAGAGACATTACCGAACGTAAACGAATCGAAGAACAACTGCAAGACATTCAGCTTCAGAATTTAGAACTGATTGAATCCGATCGACTCAAAGAGCAATTTATTGCCACGATGTCTCACGAACTGCGCACGCCGTTAACGGCAATTCTGGGATTTTCAAATCTTTTGATGCGACAGTTTCATCAGCATTTTAGTTCACAACATTTAGGATTAATCGAACGAATTTTTGAAAATGGTCGTCATTTACTCGCCTTAATCGAAGACATTTTAGATTTTTCTAAACTGCAAGCGAATCAAGTAGAACTTCAGCTTGAATCGTTTGATTTAGTAGAATTGGTTCTAAACTGTGTCGAAGAGTTTCGATCGCTGGCAGAACGCAAAAATATCAAGCTTGACGTTCAGCTTGAGACATCGAGCTTAACAATCATCAACGATCGAGATCGAATGCGCCAAATTCTGGTGAATTTGATTTCTAATGCGATCAAGTTTACAGATACCGGAAGTGTGAGCGTTCAGGTTCGATTCGCGCAAAGCACAACTGCCGAGCAAACGCCGCGTCAAGACCGAGTATCGATCGCCGTTCGAGATACAGGAATTGGGATTGCAGAAGCCGATTTGGGATCAATTTTTCAAGAGTTTCGCCAAGTTAATCAAACGACCACGCGCCGACATGGTGGAACTGGACTTGGGCTGGCTATTACTCAAGCCTTGACTCGATTAATGAGCGGCAAAATTACCGTTCAAAGCGAACTCGGCATCGGTTCTACGTTTTTAGTTGAAATTCCTGGTCGTGTGTCTCTTCAGGCAGATTAAGCTTTCCGTCAGCTTGTAGATACCGATGGGGATCAACCTAGACTAAAGTAGCGCAAACACCGTTGCACGGAGATGTACAACATGTCAGATCTGGGTGAACAAGCAATCAATAAAGTTGCAGAAATGGGCATCAAAAGCCAGCTTGATGAAGTTGAAACGTTAGAAGTTGAACTCGAAACCGACCCGTTTAAACTCATGGGCGGAAACGTCGATTCGGTCACAATTCACGGCGAAGGCATGGTGATGCAGCACGATTTGCGCATCGAAGAAATGGATCTTCATACCAACAGCGTTGCAATTAATCCTTTTAGCGTTGCGTTTGGCAAAATTGAACTTCAGCACCCCACCGATGCTGAAACTCATGTTGTATTGAATGAAGCTGATATTAACCGCGCTTTTAACTCTGAATTTGTGCGCGATAAAATGCAAAATTTAGACGTATCCGTAAACGGAGAAATCGCCACCGTTGATACACATCAGATTAATTTTGGGCTTCCCGGTGATGGAAAAGTTTTGCTGAGTACCGATGTCATTTTGCAAAAGTCCCAGGAGCATAAACACGTTTCATTTACCGCAATTCCGAAAATTGGCGCAAACGGACAGCAAATTGTTTTAGACGACGTTCAATACGTCAACGGGGAAGAACTCTCGCCAGAATTGACCGAAGCGCTTTTAGCTCAAGCGCGGGAACTGCTCGATCTGCGAAACTTTGAACTTCAAGGAATGTCGCTGCGAATTAAGAAACTCGACGCGCAAAAAGGCAAATTAGTCCTTGAGTCTGAGGCGCACATCGAGCAATTTCCTTCATCGTAAAGAGGAGGCTTACGATCGTGCAGCTTGTCGCCCCGATCGAGGAGTCATACTTCATGTAGGAGAACACAATGGCTAAATCCCCCACACCCGACATTCCTTTGCTCGTTGAATCCGATGATGCGGAATTTGTTGATAGCGGTGTGCCAAGTACAGTTCACATTGCCAAACACCCGTTGCATCCGTTGCTCGTGACGTTCCCGATCGCGTTTCTTACAGGTGCACTCGCAACCGATGTGGCGTATTGGTTTACCTCAGATGCATTCTGGGCAAGAGCTTCATTTTGGTTGATTCTCGGCGGATTGATCACGGGTCTCGTGGCTGCTGCAACTGGAATGAGCGATTTTCTGCGGATTGGTCGAGTTCGTGAACATAGCGCGGGCTGGGCACACATGGTGGGAAATATCGCTGCGTTGACGTTGAGCGCTGTGAGCTTATGGCTGCGCTGGAACAATCAAGCCGGAGCGATTCTTCCCACCGGAATCTTGATTTCTACGTTTGTCGCGGCAACGTTGGGCATTACGGGCTGGTATGGTGCTGAACTGATTTATCGTCACAAAGTGGCGGTCATCGGCAACGGTCCCAAACACCGCCCGCACTAAGTTCACGCTTTTGGAAGACTCTAAACTTCCTTCATTTGAAAGAGGCGATCGCGCCTCTATTTTTTTATACTTTTGCTTGTACTATTCACATATTTCTTCTTATGAATAACGATTCAAAACCAGGTGTAAATGAACCCGGAATCAATCAGCCGATGACGGCAGAAGAAGTTGATCCTAAACAGAAATTAGCGCAAAGAGAAGAACTAGATAAAGAGTACCTTGCGTCCAATCCGGGCGATCGCATCGATGATGCGATGTCAGTCGAGGAAAAAGCTAAGCAAGTTGCGGTAGACGCTCCGGATATCACAGGCGATCATATCGTCGTTCCTGAGTATTTCGTAGTTGACGAGCCAGACGGTGAAAAGAAAGCCCTGCACCATGTGAAAGATGCAGAAGAAATTTCTGACGTGATTCGCCAAGCGAGAATCGATGAAAATGGCAAGCAGATTTGGCGCTAGACGGGTGCCTTAGCAAATTCGGAATTTAATAATCGGCGATCGAGAAGCTATTTCAGATCGCCGATTCTTCGTATTAACGCTTAAACAAAAATGAATCTTAAAGTTGCAGTTAAATTAATTCAAGAAACGATCGCGGAATGGAACGAAGATAAAGCGTCGCGATTAGCCGCAGCGTTGGCGTATTACACGGTTTTTTCGTTGGCACCGTTGCTGATTATTGCGATTGCGATCGCGGGCTTTGTTTTCGGTGAAACGGCGGCGCAAAATCAAATTGTCGGGCAAATTCAAGGCTTAGTCGGGCGCGAAGCAGCAGAAGCAATTCAAACCATGATTCTGAATGCGAGCAGACCGGGAGCCGGAACGATCGCCACGATCGTCGGCGTGATCACGCTGTTGTTTGGCGCGTCCGGCTTGTTTGGACAACTGCAAGACGCACTCAATACGATTTGGGAAGTGACGCCTCGCCCCGATCGAGGGATTCGCGGCATTGTTCAAGATCGGTTTTGGTCGTTCACGATGGTATTGGGAACCGGATTTTTATTGTTGGTTTCGCTGATTCTGAGCGCGGTTTTAACCGGAGTTGCTACGTATCTTCAATCATTGGTGCCAGGATTGATTGAAGTTTGGCAAATTGTGAATATCGTTGTGTCCTTCACGGTTGTCACGTTTTTGTTTGCGTTGATTTATAAAGTGATTCCCGATGCCAAAATCGCTTGGAGTGACGTGTGGATTGGCGCGATCGTGACGTCACTTTTATTTAGCGTGGGTCGATACTTGATCGGGTTGTACTTGGGCAGCAGTGCGATCGGATCAGCCTACGGGGCCGCCGGATCGCTCGTTATCCTTTTAGTGTGGGTTTACTATTCTGCGCAAATCTTGCTGTTGGGTGCAGAATTTACGCAGGTGTATGCCCGCCGTTTCGGATCGCGGATTCAACCCGCCAAAAATGCGATGCCTGTTAGCGAAGCGTCACGCCTGAAGCAAGGACTTCCCAGAACGCATAAAAGTGCTGAAGACCGTCCTCGACAAGCGCCACGATCGCGTCAAAATCGACCTCTGAATCCGATTGTGAATCGAGCGACAACAGCGACGATCGGCGTTTTTGTCATTTTGTCTGAGGTGCTGCGGCGTGGAAAGAAGCGCAACGATCGGCGTCCTCGTTAAGGGGATGTTTGCTCGATGTCGTCTCAGCTTGAGAAAAATAGACGGCGACGCTAACAACCCGAAAAAACCTTTTAACCTTAGGGTCACGATATAGGCTTAGCTTTACGTCACGATAAAGAGTAGTTAAATCTTTCTTGGGAGGTATAGTCTAAAATGAAACTGTCGCGTAGGCTACAGAATATAAGTTCAACTAAAATTCTGCTCAAGCGACACTGCTTCTCAAACTTTTTTAAGCTCAACTTTTATGCGTCACTCCCGTTTTGCTCAACAGTATCAATCCTGCACTTCTAGCCTAGAAGTCAGTGAAGCAGAACTGCGCAACCCGAAAGCGGCTCGATGCCAAACCGTTGCTCAACTAAGTTTACCGAGACAAGCGCCGACACACACAGCGCCAAAATCCCAGCTTTCTCAAACGTCACGTCGATCAATGGTGCGGATTCAAAATCTTAACGCCGAAGCGCACCGCATTCATCGAGCGAATATTCGCCGCAGTTTAGAACGACGCATCGAAGCCGCGACTGCACGGGGCGATCGACAGCTTTTACGCGCTTTAGAATCCGAAGCGATGATTTCTTAGCGCAGATCAAAGTTTGTAGGTGAAGGTTAGCAGGGGGTGCAAAAGACGCTTTGCACCCCTTTTTTTATTCAAGTCCAAGCTCGCGTTTTAGCAGGCTAATCGATTTACCCACAATAAAGTTTTCGCAACATGTCACCTGCGGCGGACGAATAATATCTTCACGGGCCGCAGAAATCGTCGCTCTTACCGTCGCACAGCTAATTTGATCGCTAAAAATCATCTGAGCCGTTCTAACCATTGCATTTAATTTGTAGCGATCGTTCGCCTGTGCGGTCATCACAAGCAAATCGTCTCCGCGCAAACTGTGAATGATTACTTCTGCAACGCCGATCGTTCCCGCACTCAGGCTGACTATTCCCACGCAGGTTCCTTTAGGCATGGCTTTGACCATTTTGATTTCGCGATCAAAGTCGTAAATATCGACAGGAATCACGCGAGCCGCTTTTGGTGACGCGATCGCTTCAGCCTGGGCGATAAAATAGCGGCTCGTAACAACCGTACTCGATCGCGTTTGATCGAGCACTTGCGCCAGGTCTTCGAGGGGTACAAGCTGCATCGGAATATCAAGCGCTCGTTCTAATTCACGCATCAGCACTTCGCCGTTTGCAATGTCGTGCATCGGAGTGGTTACCAGCACTTGAGCACTACAGCGCAATCGCCAATCGATCTCCGCAAGAAACAATTCGCGTGCTTGACCGAGTGAGCAACCTTGCTTTACTAATTCATCAAGGCTGTTTTGAATGATTTTGTGCGCTTGGGGATATTGATCGAGCAACGGCGATTTAATATGCGCGGCGGTTTCGTGCCCTTGATCGCGAACATAAATCCCTGATCCTGCTTGCGCATCAACGACGCCTGCATCTTCGAGCTGACGATAAACCTTGCTGATCGTATTGCGGTGCAATCCGGTTTGCATCGCAAGCTGACGTGTACTGGGCAACCGATGCCCCGGCGGAAATTGCCGAGACGCGATCGCAAATAGAATTTGATTGTAGAGCTGTGTTGATGCCGGAATATCACTATCCGGCTGTATGTGAAATTGCACCATTGAGTGCGCCTCAAGACTTGCTGACTGAACCAACCCAATTTAAGCAGAAATTGAATTGAAGAATTTGCGAACGCTTTCTACTATTCTAGATGCCCAATTTTGACGATCGTTGAGCGGATTTCTGAGGTTGTAATTGAATTTACTTTCAAAAGTCCGTAATCTTCCGAATTCTGCACGAATCAGAAATCTTTTTATGCACCCGACTTCAGAAAGCGCTGGCTCGTGTTGCGCATAGTATAGCGCAGAAGCGTTTTGTTGCTGCTCAAGAAATATTGAGTTGCTGATTCTAAACAATAGGAATTGCATCAGGTTCGCGCTTAGATTACCCTTAGAAATCGGCAAGTTAACGATTTGATTAAATCACCGATCGATTGAGTTCAGTACGTCGAAAAAACAGCCGTAAAAAAGCACACTATTTAACGCTCAAATACGCGATTATGCCTGAAGAAATTCGTACCTGTTGGGTTAAAGTACCCAACCATTCCCTTGAAATTGACGCTTATCTTGCAACGCCGATCAAGACTGATTCGAGCCGCGCCGCGATTATTGTAATTCAAGAGATTTTCGGCGTTAATTCTCACATTCAAGCCGTCACCGACCGCATTGCCCGCGAAGGCTATGTTGCGATCGCGCCTGCGATTTTTCAGCGCACGGCTCCGGGTTTTTCGGTTGGCTACAGCGACGAAGACACCCAACAAGGACGCATTCACAAAGACGAAACCAAAGCATCAGACTTGTTAAGTGATATTTCAGCGACGATCGCTTATCTCAGAACTTTGCCCGTGATACAAAATGCTGCTATTGGCACGATCGGCTTTTGCTTTGGCGGTCATGTGGTTTATTTAGCGGCAACGTTGCCGGATGTGAAAGCCACGGCATCGTTTTACGGTGCGGGAATTGCCACGATGACGCCCGGAGGCGGAGAACCCACGATCGCCCGAACGCCAGAAATTAAGGGGACGCTGTACGCCTTTTTTGGCACGCAAGATCCGTTGATTCCGGTTGCAGAAATCGATCAAGTCGAAGCCGCCCTGCAAGCCGCTCAGGTTGATCATCGAGTGTTTCGCTATCCGGCTACGCATGGATTCTTCTGCGATCAGCGAGAAAGCTACAATCCAACGGCGGCGGCGGATGCTTGGGAGCATGTTAAAGAGTTGTTCTCAAGGTTGACACAGTAAGTAGATTTAGCGAGTAAACTGGCAGATCGGAACGTTAGGAATACAGCAATGCCAGAGAAGTCGATCGATGCTTCCTTTTCGATGGAAGATTTTGCGAAAGCGCTAGAACAACACGATTACGGGTTCCAAAAAGGACAAATCGTCGTCGGTAAAGCGTTCAGCTACGAAAGCGATGGCGCGTTGATCGACGTTGGCGGCAAGTCTCCCGCGTTTCTTCCGGTTGAAGAAGCCAGCGTCCGACGGGTGAGCGATGTGTCTTCGATTTTGCCGTTGCAGGAAGAACGCGAGTTTTTGATTATTCGCGAACAAAACGCCGATGGACAAGTGACGGTTTCGCTGCGTCAGCTCGAAGAGCGCAAAGTTTGGGATCGCTTGATCGAAGCACAAGCAGCAAATCAAAGTTTACAAGTGCGCGTGACGGGCGCGAATAAAGGCGGCGTGACGGTCGATGTTCAGGGCTTGCGCGGGTTTATTCCGCGATCGCACTTAGTCGATCGCGATAACCTCGAAGCGCTGAAAGGACAAACGCTTTCAGCGACGTTTTTAGAGTTGGATCGCGATCGGAATAAACTTGTGCTCTCGAATCGCTTAGCCAGCCGAGCCGCAAGTTTTAGCCAGCTTGAAGTCGGTCAACTAATCGAAGGAACCGTAACGAGTTTGAAGCCGTTTGGTGCGTTTGTTGAATTTGATCGCGCAACCGGACTGCTGCACATCAACCAAATCAGCAAAAACTATGTTCAATCGTTGGGCGCACTGATCCAGATCGGACAACCGATCAAAGCGATGATTGTTGAACTCGATGAAGGTCGCGGGCGGATTTCGCTTTCGACAAAAGTGTTTGAGAATTATCCGGGTGAAGCGATCGAGGATTTTGCCAAACTGATCGACGAAGCAGAATCACGGGTCGATCGTGCTCGAAAGAACCTACTGGGATAAGAGAATCGGCAGAGAATGCAGGTTATGACGAGAAGGCTGGCATCTACAGCCAGCCTTCGATAACTAGAATAACTACTCAAAGCTAAAGCGCGATCGTGAATGTTAAATTTTCTAGTTCTACAAAGAAAAGCACGTAAGATTAGAAAACCTTCAATTTGAACCCGACTTGATTCGTTCGATTCAGAGATGACCGCTT
This sequence comes from uncultured bacterium, assembly GCA_964250455.1. Classification (GTDB taxonomy): domain Bacteria; phylum Cyanobacteriota; class Cyanobacteriia; order Leptolyngbyales; family Leptolyngbyaceae; genus CAXUFL01. The sequence goes on along the minus strand of CAXUFL010000021.1, from coordinate 24,680 downwards.
GAAGGGGTGCAATTCGGTTTTTGTATCCAGTTCAAGGAATATTTTAATGAGCATAAATCCTCAACCGGGGAGCGAGAACGCTACACCTCGCCTTTCTGGGTGGCAGCAATCAAGCTTGAAGACAAAAACGGTTGTTGTGGCGATCGCGCTTAGTGTACTACCCGTGATGGTCGCCGAAATAGCTGAGTTTTTCTACAACAACAACTTGCTGAGAGACAAAGTTACTCAAGATCAAGAAGCGAAGGCAATTCTGCTTGGAGAAGGACTAAATCGGTTTATGGGCGAACGGTATAGCGATATACAAATGCTCGCCAACTCCACGATTTTGAATGATTCAAGAATCGCCGCAGAAACGTCTTTGCAGGCAAAACAAAAAATTCTCAATCAGTTCATTCAATCTCACGCGGTCTACGACAGCGTAGCACTGATTGATTTAGACGGTAAGCCTACTTTAAGCGTTGGAATTCCTGCCGCCGAGAACTACAAAGAATCTGACTTTTTTAAGGAAGCTTTGACGACAAAACGCGCAGTCGTGGGGTCTCCTAAAAAATCCGAAGTCAATGGAGTTTATTCTATTTTCGTTGCTGCTCCTGTGATCGATACCGTTACCGAAAAAGTCATCGGCGTCGTGCGCACTCGAATGCCTGCCGCCAAAGTAGAAGAGGTTTTCCAAGATAATCCTTACTTTAAGCAGCGAGAGCATCTTTTCATGGATCGAGAAGGATTGGTGTTTTCAGGCACTCGAAAAGACGAGGTTGGGCAGCCTATTTCGCGGGTTTTTTCGGCTTTTTCGGCTTTTAACCTGCGTCAGGGAGTGGGAACGATCGCGACAAAAAATCCTCAAGGAGCAAGCCTGCTCGCAAGCTATGTTCCCTTGAAGCAACTCCCAACCGGGCCGGATTTGAAGTGGAGTATTATTCTCGCTCAGGATGTTGGCGGACTGCAAAGCGAGCAGCAGCGACTGGTCTTGATTTATTTTGGCATTGTGATTGTCTCTGCGCTTGGCATTGGCGCGATCGCTGCGTTGCTTTCAAACCGCATGACTCGCCCAATTTTAGAGGCTTGTAGCGCATTACAAAAGCTTAAACAAGGCGATCTCGATACCCGTTTGAGCGTTCAGGGTGAAGATGAACTGGCGGTACTGGGTCGGAATATCAACGGCATGGCGGCTCAGATGCAGGCGTTTGTTCGGCAAAAAGAAACAGAAGCTGAGCGGGCACAACTGGTGCAGCGAATAACGCTACACATCAGCAAATCGCTCAAACAAGAAGACATTCTCAAAGCGGCAACGCAAAACACGCGCCAAGCCCTCAAGCTCGATCGCGTCTTAGTGTATCAGTTCGGCGAAGATTGGAGCGGCACGATCGTCCAAGAAGCGGTTGATCCGGCTCGTTCGTCGGCGATCGCGCATTCGATTCGCGGGTCTTGGTTTGTAGAAGGCTACCTTGAGAATTATCGGCAAGGAGAAACGGTTGCGACCCCAAACGTGTCTGAAGCGGGGTTAACTTCGCGTCAGCTTGAGCAGCTAGAATCTTTGAATGTGAAGGCGAACTTAACCGCGCCGATCTTCGTCGATCGTCAACTAATCGCCTTGTTTATCGGGCATCAATGTTCTGAACCTCGAATTTGGCAACCCGAAGACATCGATTTATTCGCTAAAGTAGCGATTCAAATCGGGTTCGCTTGGGAACAGGCTAATCGTTTGAAGCAAGTCGAAACCGCTTGGCAAGATCAGCGCGATGAAACGAAATCGCTACGATCGCAGTTAATGCACCCTCTAGCGGACGTTGAAACAGCGCTAATCAAAGATGAGAAAACGGTGCGCGACCTCGCCGCGGCCCTGCATTCTCAGCTTGAGAGTTCTACATTAACGTTCAGATCTGTCGAGCAAATGAGTCATGCGATTCAAACCATTTCAGATCAGGTTCAAAGCATGAGCGTTTTTTCCAAAACTGTTGCTGCTACCGCAGAAGCCGGAGAAGCAAGCGCCGATCGTTCAGCGCAACAAGTTGAAACCGTTCAAGCAGAAACCTACAAAGCCATTGACAAAATCAAACATTTAGAGAAATCATCGCAACGAATGGCGATCGTTATTTCGCAGATGAAGGAGTTTGCGACCCAAACTGCGGCACAGCTCAGCGTTTTTGCTGTAAACACAAGTCTTGAAGCGTCGCGTGCAAAAGAAGGCGGGCAATTAGCTCATTTGGCTTCAGAAATGCGTGAACTGGCGCATCGCTCGGTCACGACCACTCAGGCAATTGAACAAACGATCAATGAGATTCAGCAAGAAATTGCTGGAGCGGTAGCGCTGCTGAATTCAGGCACAACTCAGGCAACAGCAGGAGCGCAGTCTATCCAAGAAGCGCGGCAAAAATTAAGGCAGATTTTAGACACTTCCGAGCAGCTCGATCAGATTGTGTTTGCCATTACAAAAGCAGTCCGGCTTCAAAACCAAACGGCTCAAACGGCAAGGGAATCGGTGAACACGATCGTAGACAACGCCAAACAAGCCACCTGCACCACTGATCAGGTTTCAACAGCTCTACAAAAGATGATCGAAAGCGTTCAGCAAATTCAACGAATCTAGGCAGGAATCCCCATCTTCAGCAAACGCAGTACCAGCGAGCGCGAGGTACGGAGTGAGCAAGGTAGGGAGGAATGCCCCGCGTAGGCTTTGCCTCGCCGAAGGCGCATGGAGCGAAGTGGAATGAGCAATCTCTCCCCACTTGTCACGGCTAATCTTCACGAAATACAATATCTTTGCTATCTCGTGAAGATTATGGAACAGGTCATCACCGCCAAGCTAAAACTACAAAGCTGTGTTGAATGGCAGTCTAGCGGTGAAAGTGTTGGCAGACTACACTAGCCAATCTTGTCCAGAATGCGGTCATACTGCACGTGAAAACCGACCAAACAAGGGTCTAAGTTTCGAGTGCCAATGTTGCGGATACAAGCTTCATAGCGATTTAGTGGGGGCTAGAAATATTGCATTGAGAGCGTTACTCATTCGGCAAGACTGGATGAGTACGGGGCTTTTTTCAGCAGTCCCTCATGTGTCGGACAAAGAAGCCAAAGCTAAGAGTCTTTCGAGATTCTTAGCGTTGCGGTGGAGTCCAGATACAATCCCCACCCTTAAAGCCGAAGGCTAGAGTGGGGTAGTTGAAAGCTCTGTTGGTTGAGCGGTTGATTGCCTCGAAAGCAGAAAAATCTGGTAGCTTTTCGCTCGCAAGAATTCTCTAGGTTAGTCGGTATGATCAAAAGTGCGGTATCAACGCCGCACTTGTTGACCCTAACCGAATGTATGACGACTATTTGGGAACTCGATTATTATTCACGTCCGATATTAGATGAGCAAAATAAAAAAGTTTGGGAAGTGCTGATTTGTGAAAGTCCAACCACGATCGACACCAATCCCGATGCTTTGTTTCGCTATGCGGATTATTGCCCGAGTACACAGGTGAATTCCGCTTGGTTAAAAAGCGCGATCGATCAAGCCATCGATCGCGCTCCGAATCCGCCGGATAAGATTCGCTTTTTTCGTCAAGCCATGACGAACATGATTACCACTGCCTGTAAAGGATTAGATATTCCGGCTCAACTGAGTCGGCGAACGCTGGCGCTCAACGCCTGGGCCAAAGACCGGATGGAAACGGTTTACCCGAATCAACCAGGTTATCAAGCGTCAGCTAATCCATCGGTGGTTTTTCCCGTCACGCCGCCACAATCGCTTCCCGATGCCTTAGTCGGTCAGAAATGGACGTTTGCCACTTTAAGCGCGGGCGACTTTGCCGAAATGGGCGAATGGTCGATCGATTTTGGTGAATCTTTTCCGCTTTCGCTTGCTAACCTTGCCGATACCGCACCCGTTCCCGGATTGATTATTTATTCGCAGCGTGCAACCGCGATGGCGGCTTGGATGTCAGGATTAGAACTGGCAACGATTAAATATGATTTAGCCCTGCCGAATCGATTGCTATTAGAAACGGGCGTCAGCGATCGCTGGATTCTCACCACGCTCGATCAGAAGACTCAGCCCGAAGTTCAAGACTTTGAAGTAGCAAAGCAAAACTCGAACGGCGTTCATTTTCTCGCGATTCAATCGAGTCCCGATGTCGAGGCGTTTGCAGGATTTTGGCTGCTACAGGAAATCACTTTGGCGTAGAGTGACATCAGGGGATTTGGACTCAGCAGGGCACAGCGTAGGATTATGACGATCGATCAGTCTCAAGCATTTGCCGAGCAGTTACTAGAGGTTGCCCAAAAATCAGGGGCAGAAGCAGCAGAGGTGTTTCAATCTCGATCGCTGTCGCGTCCGGTGTTTTTTGAAGCGAATCGGCTCAAGCAGCTTGAAAGCGCTCAGGCAGAAGGAACCGCATTACGGCTTTGGAAAAATGGGCGTCCGGGCTTGGCGGTCGCTTACGGCTTAGTCGAAGCACAGAATTTAGTCGATCGCGCGATCGCCATTAGCGAATTAAACGAGCCAGAAGCGATCGAGCTTTCTTCCGCATCGCAACTGATTTATCCGGATGTGGGCGAATTAGTTGCGGTTGAGCAGCTTGTCGCGTGGGGTACCGAAGCGATCGAGCTTGTGCGATCGGCTTATCCTGAAGTGCTGTGTTCGTGCGGGTTAGATTGCGAAGCGGAAACCACCCGATTGATCAATTCCAACGGTTTAGACTGCGGCTATACCGACACGACGCTAAGCGGCTATCTCGATGTGGAATGGGTGCGCGGCGATGATTTTCTTAACGTGTCTGACGGTCAAACCGAGCGAGGAATTTTAGATCCAAACGCGATCGCGCATCAAGTTTTGCAGCGCTTAGCGTGGGCCCAAAACAACGTTGCCACGCCGACCGGGAAAGTTCCGATTTTGTTCACCTCAAAAGCCGCAGACATGCTTTGGGGAACGGTGCAAGCGGCGATGAACGGCAAGCAAGTGATCGAAGGCGCATCCCCCTGGAGCGATCGTTTGGGTAAGCTTGTTACTTCAGAAGCAATCACGATTTCGCAGCAGCCAGCGATCGGGCCGTTTAGCTGTCCGTTTGACGATGAAGGCACACCGACCCGCCCGATTACGTTTCTTGATCGGGGTGAATTGCAGTTGTTTTACACCGATCGCACGACCGGAAAACTATTAGGCAGTGGCACGACCGGAAACGGATTTCGACCGGGATTAGGCAGCTATCCGACGCCAGGATTATTTAATTTATTAATTCAGCCGGGACGCCGATCGCTTTTGGAACTGATCGCGTCGATCGACGAAGGTTTGATTCTCGATCAAATGCTCGGCGGCGGGGCGGGAATCTCTGGTGAATTCTCGGTCAACGTGGATTTAGGCTACCGGATTCAAAACGGTCAAATCGTCGGGAGAGTCAAAGACACAATGGTGGCAGGCAATGTGTACACTGCGCTAAAACAGCTTGTCGAACTCGGGGGCGATGCCGATTGGAATGGGTCTTGCTTTACGCCATCCGCGATCGTCGAAGGATTATCCGTCACCGGACGCGCCTAACGATTGCCGCCTTTTAGCGCATCTTGTGCCGAAAGCCCATCGCCTTGAAAGCCAAAATACCACAGCACGGCAGCCGCTTCAGCACGAGTGACGGGGCGCTTGGGTTGAAATAGCGTTGTATATCCAAACGCTCGACGAATATTGGCTTGATCGCCGTTTTGATAATCCGCTAAGATCGCCCGCAGCGCTTTTGAATCAATCCGGGCGGTATCTTGAAAGCCCCAAGTTTGTTTAACGGCCTCGATCGTCGCGTTTGGCAACCCTTGACGAGTATCCACCGGAATTTTCCACAAAATCAAGTCTTCGCGGCTAAGCGGCGCATCAGGACGAAATAAAACAGCCGTGCTATCGCCAGAAAGCGGACTCGGAATTAAACCCGCTTCAGCCAGTCCTTGAATTGCAGGAAAATCTGGATCTTTTGCCTCAACATCTCGAAACGCAGGCGGTGAAGATTCGACCCCTAAGCGAATTTGACGAGCGGGACGGCTTTGATAAATGCGATTATTTGCCGCAACTAGCCAACGGGCATACGTGCGACGGTTAATGTTTTGATTTGGCTCGAACAGATTGAGAGCGTTTGATTTATTGTTTGATGCAGTTATGACGCCAAGCTGCGCTAAATCCCTCGCGTATTGCTGAAGCTGTTGCGGGGCTTTGTTGAAATCAGAAAATGCATCGGCTGAACTCGCGTTCGGAGCGGGACTCGCAGGCGGAACGGGGCCTACAAAATTTTGATCACCGGGTTTTGGAGCTTGAGCGGTTTGACCCCCACTCGCTTGCGTTTGAATCGTAAAATTCGTTCCGGTTTGGGCGTTTGGCTGCACGTTCACCGCAACTTTTAACCCATTACGAGTGGCGATCACCGAAGTTTGATTCGATTGCGCGTCGAGTTGCCAATCGTTTTTTTGCAGTTCTTGACGATAAAAATTGATGATTTGATCGCGAGAATCAGAACTGCTCCAGCGTGTGACTAAATCGGTACTCGTGTCGGTTCCTGCGGAGTTGCGCCCTGCGCTAACCGACGCTTGGCTAGTAGACTGTGCATCCAGCAGGGTTGCATTTGGATATTTCGGAACTTCTGCCGGAAACTTTGCCGGAAGTTGAGCCGTTGGCGTCGAGCCATTAGACGTATTATTTAGCTTTGGATCTGCCGCGACCGCATCTTGAATCGATTTTGCCGCAGGCGTATTAGAACAGCTTGCCAGTGGCAAAACGAGCAGTGCAACTAAACCCAACGAAGCAGTAACTTGTTTAAGCAACACAGCGATCGATCGAAAAATGACATTTCTACACTAGCGCAGATTGATTTGCGTTTAAGGTACGGTTAGTGTTCGGGACAATAAATCGCTTGAACGCGCCTTAATGATTAGCGGGTCGATGCCTGGCGTTTCAGGCATCGACCCGAATCACGTTATGGTTATTGCTGCTGTAGCCGATCGACGGCATTGAGCGCATCGCGTTGAAGCTGCGGTTGATTTTGCTGTTGATACAGTCGTGCCGCTTGCTGATAATCGCGAATGGCACCCGCACGATCGCCACGACTCGCGTAAACGTTAGCTCGATTAAAGTAAGCATCAGCAAACGCCCGATCGAACTGAATCGCTTGGTTATAGTCGTCGATCGCACGGTTCGGATCTCCGGCGCGGGCAAATTCGATGCCTCGATTGTAGTAAAAGTTAGCATTATTGCCGTTGCGGTCGATCGCTTGCGTGTAGGCTTCGATCGCGCCTTTGCGATCGCCGTTTTTTGCACGACGCAATCCTTCGCTAAAAAACTCGGTCGGTGAGTTTGGCTGAGTAATCGGTTGAAATGCCGCCCAAAGCACGGCAGCTAGAAGCGCTAAAACCGCCGCACCTGCGATCGCGAGCCGCAATCGATCCGAGGAATTGCGATGTTGCAAAAGCTGAGAAAATGGACTGGCGGTGCGCGGTTCGGGCTCATCAAGCGGTGCGCCATCGCTTAGGGGGGTTGGCATCAAGCCGCGTTCTCGAAAAAATCGAGTCACCCGATTTTCAGGTGCAGGCGGCTCAGCTTCATTCGCTTCAACCGGATCGGGCGGAAGCAGGGTTGGACTCGGATCGCTCGCCACGGCATTGATCGGCGCTGCAACTGGAGTCGGAATCGAATCGTCTTGTAAATCGAAAATTTGCCGCAGTCGCAGCAATTCTGCTTGCGTGTTATCGCTAATCGGCATTTCTCGACGGCTGACTTGAGCGCGAACATCGTCAAACTGTCGCTGTTTTTGCGCTTGATGCTGATACGGCAGCAACACATCTTTTTTAATCGCATCGGCGATCGTGCTCTCGATGCCGAGCTTTTGCCGCAGTTGTTCGAGAATGTTTTGTCCGACGATCGAGATTTCGCCCCGGTTGGCAAGGCTTACGGCTTCTCGACGAAATTCTAAATACGGCGCGTGGGCGATCGCGATGTCGTAGCCGTTTCCCGTGCTGTAAAGTTTTGGATACAGCGACGGCAGATCTTCTTCAAGGCGCGTGCGAATGTAGTCGTGCAGTTCAGCAACGGTGATTTCGCCATCGAGCGTTTTTTCGTCTGCCATTCCGGTTTCGAGTCCGTTGAGCAAATATTGGGTGTATCTCGAAGGACTGCCAGATTTGTATTTTGGGGAGTACTCGATCGACCAGGGTGACGTAAGTAAAGCGCGGCGATTGCTGACTAGCTGCTGAGCGATCGCGTCGATGTCGGCAGGGGCGATCATGTTTTTGGCAAACGTGCCGCTAAAACAGCAGTCGAGCATGATCACTTGGCGCTGCGATCGCGAGGCTTCGAGGTAGCTTTGCAGTTCAGACACAGAGTACGCCGTTTGCTCAAGATGCAGCGAATCGGTATTGCGACACGGAAAAAACAATTGTCCTTGATCGTTGACAATGCCGTGTCCAGATAGATAAATCAGCAAAAGTTCATCGGGATTGCGATTGGCGCAAAGCGTGGCGATCGTGGTTCTGAGTTGTTGCAGCGTTGGATCGATCAGGGTCGTTGTGTCGCGGCTGCGATGTGCGCCGATATCAGGATGACGCAATACCGTTGAGAACGCTTCTACATCTTGAACAGGTGCAGAAAGCGATTGAAATTTTGCATCATCGTAGCGACCCGTTGCGATCAGTAGTGCTGCACTCATGGGGTGTCTCCCAGTTGAACTGTTGCATTAATCACTTAAAAAATTAACAGAATTTTTGAAACTGCGTACACCCTCTTAGAGGATGTTTGAAAAGTAGTCGTTCATCGCAGTCGCGGGCGGACAACTATCGAAGCGAAGGATATTTTTATACTTCTCAAACGGCCTCTTAGCAACGAAGTTTAACCACAATCCAAAATCGTAACGAGTATGATATAGATCCTAGTTCAATTCATTGATATGGCTCATCTTATCGATCGTCGCTCAGAAAATGCGGTAGGCGATTTTTATGTAGATCGATCGTGCATTGATTGTGATACCTGTCGCTGGATGGCACCGACTATTTTTTCGCGTGACGGGAGCCAATCGATCGTGTATCACCAGCCTGCAACCGAACCGGAACGATTGGTAGCGATGCAGGCGTTGTTAGCGTGTCCAACCGCTTCGATCGGCACCGTTGAAAAGCCGAAAGACATCAAACTTGCTCAAGAAAGCTTCCCGATTCTCATCGATCAAAACGTTTATCACTGCGGTTATCATGCCGAGAATTCCTACGGAGCGGCAAGCTATTTGATTCAACGTCCCGAAGGCAATATTCTTGTAGACTCGCCTCGATTTGCACCGCCCCTCGTCAAACGCCTAGAAGCAATGGGCGGCGTGCGGTATTTGTATTTAACGCATCGCGATGATGTCGCGGATCATCAAAAGTTTCACGAGCATTTTGGCTGCGATCGTATTCTTCATGCCAATGAAGTCACGCGCCAAACTCAAACCGTTGAAATTAAACTGACCGGACACGATCCGATTCAGTTAGACACCGATTTGCTGATTATCCCCGTTCCCGGTCACACCAAAGGACACACGGCTTTACTGTATCAAAACAAGTTTCTCTTCACTGGGGATCATCTAGCGTGGTCGGCTCGAATTAATCAGCTCGTTGGATTTCGGGAAGTGTGCTGGTACTCGTGGGATGAACAAAAGCGATCAATGCAGCATCTCAGTCAGTACCGTTTCGAGTGGGTTTTGCCGGGGCACGGACGCCGATTTCATGCCGATGCCCAAACGATGCAGCAAGAAATGCAAAAATGTTTAACATGGATGGGACTCAACCAAGAAAGCGGTGATTGGAATTAATACATGTCGCAAGCGTCAATAGACTCGGTGATTCAAACGCTCAAGCACGATTTACCCACGCTGTTTGAGCGCGACATCAGCTACGACGTTTACACCCAAGATATTTTCTTCAAAGATCCGGTCAATACCTTCAAAGGCAAATTTAATTACCGAATCATTTTCTGGACGTTGCGCTTTCACGGGAAGCTATTTTTCACCGAACTGTTTTTCGATCTGCATCGTGTTGATTCGATCGACGAAACAACGATTTTGGCAGAATGGACAGTTCGCGGCACGCTGCGAGTTCCCTGGAAAGCGCAATTATTTTTCAACGGCACCTCAACGTACAAGCTAACGCCCGAAGGATTAATTTTCAATCACTTAGATCACTGGGATCGATCGCCCAAAGAAATCTTAAAGCAGTTTTTCAAACCGAATTAAAGCTATACGTTATCTCATAAAATGATCCGCTCGATCGACATCGCTAACCTATTGTTTAAGCGAGGCGTGGATCACGATCGAGTAATTGAATCAGCAACGGTTCGACTAATGCTTGTCCGCGCAGTTGATGCCGCCAGCGATCGGGAATTGCCTGAATTCCGTCTCGAAGTCCTGCAATTCCTCCAGCGACACAAGCGGTTGTATCGGTATCGTTGCCCAGCGCGATCGCGGCTTTTACAACGGATTCATAGCTTCCTGCTTCAAGCACCCATCTTGCCGAGTGTAAACAGTCCACAACATAGCCCGATCCGTGTCCGCTTGGCGCATCGGCTGGACAAATCGAATCTAAAGCGGTTTGTGCTTTGGTATCGGTTTGATAAATTCGATAAAGATCGTCGATCGCGCACCGCCAAGCATTCCGGTTGCCTTGCAGAATGCGTCGTGCCCACAAACAGTAAGCCGCACAGCAAACCTGAACGACTAAATGACCGTGCGTAACTTTAGATTGGTTTTGTGCATCTCGAACCAAATCTTCGTCGCTGCCTCGATGCCAAAGCGCTAACGGTAAAACTCGCATCAAAGAACCATTGCCCTGAGCGCGATCGTCAGATGATCCCGCTTCTAAAGCAGGTTTACCCGATTTAAGCATCGAAAGCGATCGTGCCGTTTGCCCGCCAACGTCAAACACATAGCGGTCGATCGCCATGTATCCGTGCTCGTACCAATCGAGCAATCGTCGCCCTAAATCTTCTGGATCAAGCTGATTGCAGTGCAGCAACGATGCCAGTAAACAAAGTGCTTGCGCTCCGTCATCTGACCAAGTTCCGATCGCGACATCCGGATAAGTTCGACGAAATCCGATCGGCGGCTTTATGTCGATTTGAGCGATCGCTGGCAGATTTTCCGGTGGATTGAATTCGTAGGGAACACCGACCGCATCACCGATCAGCAATCCGATTAATCCGCCTTCAAGGTGTTCTTGTTGAGTGGGCATTCGGTTTTAGAATAGATTTCAGGTCAGGTTCGAGCCAAGTTTGACGATCTTGGAATGAGAATAAGCGATCGTCTTGCAAGCTTCCAAACAAATCGCGACTGTAATACTGAAACAATTTTGCATTGTTTTAGCGATCGCTCAGTCTAATAGCACGATCGATGCTTTCCTTGATTGGCGATTTCATCTTGAGTTGAATCACCATAATCCAACGTGACGGGCTAACAAATTGCTTGAATAGAGTTTGAATCGGGAGCGGGTCGTTGCCTTAAGCGTTAGCGAAATCGATGGGTGAATCGTTGCCTCAGACGTTAGCGAGATCGATCGGTGGGCGGGTCGTTGCCTAAAACGCCAGGCGTCCCTAGATTAACCCGAACTCATGTTAATCTAATCAACGTACTACAAACATAATACAAATGGAAATGATAGAAGTTTGGTTTCAATTGCTAGAATCCTGAAACGAGACTGCACTGGATTGAAACGCAATGGTGACCTTGAAAACCTCTTTATTAAAGAAATCATTCTGGCGATTTGGATTTTTATCGTTGCTGTTTGCTCTTGCGGTGATCATGACCAATTGCGCTTCTAATCCAACTGCGAATAATTCATCGACTCAAAATCTGCTTGTGTATGCGGCAAGCGGGCAACCGACGAATTTAGAACCCGGAAACATTACCGATGGAAATTCGCTCATTGTTCACAATCAGATTTACAATCGCCTGCTGCAATTCAAACCCGGAACCACCGATCTAGAGCCGAGTTTAGCCACCGCTTGGAACGCTTCACCTGATGGAAAAACGTGGACATTCAAACTCAGAGACAACGTTAAATTTCACGATGGCACCGATTTTAACGCCGATGCTGTGAAATTCAACGTCGATCGCTGGTGGGATAAAAACAATCCGAACGGCTTTCGCAACGCTGGCAAATCCTACGAAATTTGGGGTCAAATCTTCGGCGGCTACAAAGGCGAACCCGCTTCGATCGTGCAGGATGTCAAAGTGGTAGATAAATCCACGATTCAGTTTGTCTTAAAGCAGCCGTTTGCGATTTTTCCCACGACGATCGCGTCTGCTTACTTCGGGATTGCCAGCCCAACTGCAATTCAAAAAGCGGGCGCGAACTATGGCACCCCTGCGGGCGGTGCCGTTGGAACCGGGGCGTTTGTGTTTAAGCAATGGCAAAGCGGCGATCGCATCGTGCTTGAAAAAAATCCGAACTACTGGAAACCAAATTTGCCTAAATCTAATCAGCTTGTAATGCGGTTTGTAACCGATTCAGGCGCACGGTTAGCGCAAGTTCGAGCCGGACAAATTGATTTCACGGTTGATCTCGCTCCGGATCAAAAAGCCGAAATCGATCGCGATGCGAACGTTGCGATCGCGAATCGTCCTTCATTCAACGTCGGTTATCTTGCCTTGAATCCAAGCTACAAACCGCTTTCTGATGTCCGAGTGAGGCAAGCAATCGCGCACTCGATCAATAAAAGTGCGATCGTGCAAGCCTTTTGGAAAGGATCAGCCCAAACAACGCCCCACTTTACGCCGCCTACGCTCGATTGGGCCCAATCTTCCACGCTGCAAGATTACGACTACAATCCTCAAAAAGCTAAAGATTTACTCGCTCAAGCAGGCTACTCGAACGGTTTTGATCTCGATTTGTGGTACATGCCCGTAGCGCGTCCGTACTTTCCCAATCCGAAGCCGATCGCCGAAGCCTTTGCCAACGATCTGCAAGCGGTTGGAATTCGCGCCAATCTTAAAACAAAAGATTGGGCCGCTTACCTTGCCGATCGCCTCAAACTTCCTGGATATCAATCTTTTATGATGGGCTGGACCGGGGACTATGGCGATCCAGACACGTTTTACTATCCGCACTTTGGCACAGGCGGCACGAATGACATTGGAAATTGGAGAAACGATCGTGTTCTACAACTTTTAGATCAAGCACGATCGATTAGCGATCAACCGAGTCGATCGAAGCTTTACGCTGAAATCGATCAAATCGTGCATGATCAAGCGGTAAGGCTCTCGATCGTGCACTCTGATCCGCTTTTGGTGCAGCGTAAAACGATCGACGGTTGGGTGCCGAGTCCGTTGGGCACTGAGCCGTTTGAAGGAATCTCGAAAAAATAACCTCTTACAATATTTACTACGTTGCGAGGGAAATATCGAATGGTGTTACAAACTCAGCGTCAGGCAAGCGACCTTACGAGCAACCGCTTAACCGTCACTTGGGACACACTGCCCGAAGACTTCATTCTGCCCGATGAACCTGTGGAAAACGTTCAACAACCCCAACTTGCAGCAGCACTGACCGATGCATTAGGTGCCGCAAATCGGATTCATCCTGAAAGTCTGATTGCTTCAAATTTAGGCATCGCCGCTACTATTAACCAGAAAACGGTCGTTAAAGCCCCCGATTGGCTTTATGTTCCCCGCGTGCTACCACTACCTGAAAATCTCATTCGTCGCAGTTACACCCCCAACAGCGAAGGTGCACCCGTTGCCGTTGTGATGGAGTTTTTATCGGAAACTGACAACGGCGAATACTCGATCCGCCCGACCTTTTCTTATGGAAAGTATTACTTTTACGAGCAAATCCTAAAAATTCCCACCTACATCATTTTCAACCCCTACGAGCAAATTCTCGAAGTTCGTCGCTTGCAGAATGATCAGTATGTTTTGCAGCAACCTAACGAGACTGGCTACTTCTGGATTCCTGAACTCGAATTGTTTTTAGGAGTTTGGTACGGGACTCGTTTAGGTTCAACCATTCATTGGTTACGCTGGTGGGATCAATCTGGAAATCTCTTGCTCTGGAGTTCTGAGCAGGCTGAGTTAGAACGTCAACGCGCTGAGCAGGAACGTCAACGGGCTGAAAGCGCGATCGCACAGCTAGAGGCAGAGCGGCAACGAAATGAAGCTCTGATGACACAACTGCGACAATTAGGAATCGATCCAAAAGCGCTTCAGTGATGCTAGGAATTGCCGAACTTTTGTTTGGCTTGATCGTAAATCTCGATCGTGATTTGCTCAACTCCTAAATCCGCCGCAAATTTCTCGATCTTTTTACGAGCAGCAGGACGTACAAAAAAGGGAATTTCTTTTAGTTTGGTTTCGGCTTCTGGTGTCCATTCCATGTTCTAAGTCATCGTGCTTTGATTCATTAGAAATAGTTTATCAATCAAAGCCTGTAAAAGCCCACTGGATGTTTAGGCATCAGTGGGCAATCAGTACGATCGACGAAATCTTGTTAGAAGAAGTTGCTGAGAAGACTGCGATAGAAATCAACAATTCCTTCACCGCTCAACAGTTCAATAAACAAAATAATCACAAATCCAAGCATTGCAAAACGTCCATTCCAAATTTCAGAGTTGGGCGTGAAGCCTTGCTCGATATTGATTGCGGCTTCGTTATATGGTTGTTCAACCTTGCCTTGCTGCGGATTGATTTTTGCAGTTTGATTTTGTAATTCTTGCATGATTGTAGTTCCTAATAATGGCTTATTAATTAAAGTAATCCTAGAAAATGAAGCGTTCCTTGTCCGGTGAGCAAATTAACCACAATCGCTGCCACAATTCCAAACATCGCTAAGCGTCCGTTCCAAATTTCAGCGCTCGGCGTAAATCCCCATTTCCACTGACCGCTATAGTGCTTGTAGCTTAAATTTTCTTCTCTATCTACGATTTGCATTATTCTTTCTCCATTACAGTTGCCTAATAGCTTAGGCAACGATCGATAACTTTTCCTCTGTCGATCGTGCAATAAAACTTCGTATCAATAGGCAGATCTCAGGCGTGAATCGCTCAAGGTTGTACTGCCTTTTGAAGGGGTTGCACTTGAAACAAACTATCTTGCGGCGCATTCATGACGGCATCGAATCGAGCACGGGGATCGGCTTGATTCCAGCGATCGGAATCGTGTATCGCAGCGTTTGTCCGGTTTTTCGGTGCCGAATGATTGCAACGCCAAACTGATCGGATGCTCGAATCGAAGCTATTCTAAGCGTGTTT
The DNA here is from genome assembly GCA_964250455.1 of uncultured bacterium. Taxonomy (GTDB): domain Bacteria; phylum Cyanobacteriota; class Cyanobacteriia; order Leptolyngbyales; family Leptolyngbyaceae; genus CAXUFL01. The sequence goes on along the minus strand of CAXUFL010000021.1, from coordinate 9,475 downwards.
TGTCGAGGAGTTGCAACCGTCGCCAACATAATTCCATCTGCAACACACGGACAAGGCGCGTTTCCGGTTTGGTAAGTGACATCGAGTTCACGTGGATTTGCCTTCAAGCGCTGCATCGCATCCAAACCGATGCGAATTCCCAGCGCGATATACGTTCCAAATCCACCGTGAACTCGATGTCCTAGCGTAATCCATTCATCAGGCGTCTCAGATCGTGCAGTCACAGCAGGCGCAATGCCAATGCTGACCGTGAGCAGTAGTATTACGATTCGATTCGTCCAGATGCGGAATATCATGCTGCTGAATCGATAAACGTTTGCGGAGTAAAGCTGCCGTGCAAGCCGTAAGGCACATGATGCTTGAGATGCAGACGCGCTACTTGATCAAGCGTTTTAGCATCGAGAATCACCACATCGGATCGATCGTGCTTACTGTCGTACACCATCGTCAACAGCCAACCATCGTCTTCATCCCCGTGCAGGTCGGTATACAGCCCCGCTTCTGACGCTGCGCCACGCGGCACAAACACAGGCTCGCTCACAAATCCATCCGGCGCGAAGCTGTGCAGATAACGTTCTCCGGTTTCGACATCCACTTTGAGAATCGCTTGCAGAGGCGCGTTTCCGCTTGGTGCGTGAGCGGCTCCCAGGTAGATAAAACGATGTTGGCGTCCGGCTTTGGCAGGATGAATAAACGGAAACTCGCAGCAGCGTGGCTCAATTAATTCTCGCTCTACCGCTCGTGTTTCCAAATTCATCCGAAATCGCCAAAGTTGTCCGGGCATCAACGCATCGAAATCGGTTTCTCGATAATCGGCTCCAGATTCAACCGAGGGCAATTGCTCGTAGCAAATCGAATCGATTACAATTTCGCCGTTTTGCTCAAAGGCGTTGGCATGATGAAACACAAAGCCTGATGGCGTTTCGAGAATTTGCGGCTTCGATCGCTGGGTTGCTGCATCACGCGCAATAATAATCACGCGGGTTGGCTGATCCGGGCGAAACTTGATGCACTCGCCTGCCGATCGCGATCCGGTAAAAAATGGAATCGGATTAAAGCTGACTGGATTTTGAAAGAAAATGCAGTAGTTTGGCGTGATCGCAAAATCATGCACAAAGCAAAATCCTGGCACCGGATAATCGTGTTGACGAACGATTTTTCCGCTTACGTCTAATTCGTAAATGGCGATCGTAAACGACAACCCCGCTTTGATCGCAAAGTTCACCAAACAAGGTTCACCGTTATCAAACTTGCTCGATGGATCAATCCACGGATGCGCGGCAAACGGCGCACCTTTAGATAGAACGCCATCAAAGGATTCAGTTCCGATCGTGTCTAACGTTTTCGGATCGAGTCGATACGGTTCTGCGGCTTCCCAAAGTGCTAAAAGCTTTCCGCCCCAGTACAGCACTTGCGTATTGGCGATGTTTTTAATCCGGACATCAAAGGCATTCGCCAACCACCCGCCAGGCTTTTGGGTGCCAAACACGCCCCGATATAAAATGCGTCCAGCTTTTTGCTCGGCCAGATAGCCTTCAGTTTTGACAAAGCGATTTTGGAAGTGAGCGCGGCCGTTTTGAATGGCGATCGCGCAAATCATGCCGTCGCCATCAAACGGATGTTGAAGGCGCTGACCGTTTACATCTAGCAGTCCTGGCCCGTTGCGAAACAAGGTTCCGGTTAGCTCAGCCGGAATTTCGCCTTCGATGTCATCGATCCAATACTCGTATTCTTGTTTGAGCGATCGATACCCTTTCTGCCATTCTTTAGTGTTATACGAAGCGGTCGAAACTGTAGAAGCGTGTTCAAAAAGCTGAAAACTTTGCATAATCGCTCAAACTCAAATCCTGATTTTCAAACAACGGGTGACTTAAACAAGGTCTCTTCGGGATTGCTTTCTGCGCTGATCGGCGTCGCTAACTCAGTTTCAGTAGCCGTTTGAGTCGGTGCGTCTGATTCGTTCGGAAGCCAGCCCAACAACGGTAACGGCAACAACGTACTGAGATTCGTCACTAGAACCAACAACCACAATCGATCGAAGTTCGTATCCGTTACGCCAAACCAGTGCGTTAGCAACGCGCCGCCTTCATAAGAAACCAATCCCGCCAGGTTCACAACCGACATTAGCAAAGCAAACAGCGTTGCTTCTACTCCCGGTGGGCAGAGTCTTGCGGCTAAAACCAGCACGGGCATAAACGCAATTTGTCCCATCACCGTGAGCACCAAGCTATCACCCAAGCTAAACCAGCGATCGTCGATTCCTAACATTCGATTGGTATGCGTCACCAACAGCAGCATCGTCATGCCCAGAATCGACGACAGCACGATCGACCCGCCAAAAATGGTGCGAAACGGAACGGCTTTAAGAAATCGCTGAAATACCCAAACTCCAACCAGTGCGGCAACACTGGTGACGAGCCGCACTCGTCCTAAAAATTCTGGCTCAAATCCGAGTTCATTGGTTGAAAAATAAAAGAACGACGCTTCGGCTGTAGGCGTTGCTTGCCACAGAAATAAAAACAGCGTTGGCAGCCAAATTGATTTTTGCGTGACGGCTTGCTTGAGCTGCGTAAGCTGCGATCCGACGATCGACCAGTCCGGCTTTTCGGTCACGGGCGTTTCAGCAATTAGCCAAGCAACTGCCGACACAATCAACGGAAACGTTGCCGTAATCCAAAAAATCGTTTGCGTGTCAAAGTGTTGAAGCAGTGCGCCGCTAAAGTATGCGGTGATGACTCCACCGACTGCCGATGCGCCCCAAGTGAGCGATTGCAGCGATCCGGCACCGCTTACAGATTCTCCTCGCGCCCGTTCAACTACCAGCGAATCGACGATCACATCGCTAACGGCGATCGACAGCGATCCCAGCATCATGGTGAGCGTTGCTGCCATCGCGGAATGCACGATCGTGGCCATCACCATCCAAGACAAAGCACCGAGCAACCCTGACAAAACCAGGTAAGGACGGCGACGATACCCAAAAATCGGCAACCCATCCGAAATAAAACCAAACAACGGCTTAATCATCCAGGGCAATGCGGCGATTCCGAGCAAAGCCGAGACTTCGGCCGGGGTTAGGTGCAGATCGTCTTTGAGGTAAAAACTCACCGCTAACCGAGCTAGTCCCAAAATGCCTTGCACAAAGTACACCAGCAAAATTGCAATTAGCTCAGCCGTTGGCTCGTGACCAAAAAAAATCTTTTCGGTGATCGCGGCTTTGAGCTTGGCAAAACGAGAGTTAGAAACAATCATTGACGATTTGTTACAAATATCAATCAAGTGTTTTCATCATATCTCTATATCTCTGGTGAGGAAGCGTTCTAAAAATCAAAATTCAGATGTTGGTGAAAATCGATCGCGTCTTCGTCAACGCCTGAATCTGCTTAATCTTCCAATCCGAACTGCAATACAGCAATTCTTATCACTCCAATCAATTTTCTTTACAATTTGACATTTTTTGTAACATTGTTTAGCATACCTGTAGCTAATGCAATTCAGAGTACTAACCATGCAAGACACACAAAAAATCGCGCCTGCTGCTCTCGAAGATCGGAACGCTTGGAAATTTGGCTTCACTCCGCAAGCTGAACTGTGGAATGGTCGTTTTGCGATGATCGGTTTTGTTGCTGCATTGATCGTTGAATACATGACTGGCGGCGGTGTGCTGCATTTCTTGGGTCTGATGTAATTCTTTTCCTTAATTTTGGTCAACCTTAAAAGCTAGTCTCACGGGTACTTCGTCGATCGAGGTACCCGTGTTTTTTGATCCGTGATCATCTTAATAACGGTTCAATTGTTACTTTCGATAAGATCAGTACACTGCCTCTCGGCGGACTTTTCTTGAATTTTCGGAAGTAGCATTTGACACGGCAACAATGGATCGACTCGACACCCGCAGACTCAATCAACTCGTCACCCGCAAGCAGTTCACGCTGATGCTGGGGGGCTTTTCCTTTTTGATGGCATTAAGCGCTGGTAAAGCTACTGCAACGCCGCCTGCACAAAAGTTTCAGCAATCCGCCCGCAAACGACCTGCTTATTTAGGCACGACTTTTAGCCAGCTTCAATGCCGCTACCTCGGATTAGATTATCAAAAGGCGTTTCGATCGATTTGCTCGCTAGGCTTTGACTCAATTCGGCTGTGTAGCTACTGGGATGAGCTTGAACCCGCTCAAAATCAGTTTGATTTCTCGACTTTAGACTGGCTGCTCGATGAAAGTCACCGATGCGGAATCAACGTTGTGCTAACCGTGGGCATGAAAGCGCCTCGCTGGTCAGAATTTCATTTTCCGCAATGGCTGCGCGATCGTCGAGACACATCCGGCAGCCCAAAGCCGATCGATCGCGATCCGGAGATTGCCGATCGTACCCTTCATTTCATCCAGACTGTAATGCAGCACGCTCGTCATGCGCCGAATTTGCAGTATTGGCAGGTTGAAAATGAACCCTTTACTCGTTTAGAAATTACGGCAGGGCGGTATCTTAGCAATGAATTTGTGCGGCGGGAAGCTGAACTTGTGCGCTCGATCGCGCTTCCCGGACAGAAACTATTAATGACAAATGCGCTTACGTTGCCTGCGGCCGAAAATGTAGAGGACGATCGTGCGTTTGCAGAAAGTCTCAACCTTGCCGATGCTGTTGGAATCAATGTTTATACCAAAGTTCCGCATGGAAACGCGATTGAGTATCTAGAGCCTGAGCCTGCTTATCAAGCTAAATTGCAGGACTGGCAGAAAGCGCTGATCGCTCAGGGCAAGGAGGATTGGATTTCTGAGGCTCAAGCCGAACCGTGGGAGTTAAATGAACTGGTTGCCACTCGCAAACTCGATTACCCCAGTTCCACACCGAAGCGCATCGAATACTTGGTCACGACACTCACAGATATTGGCTACAGTCGTGTTTTGCTGTGGGGCTGTGAGTATTGGTATTGGAACAGAATTAATGGGCGGAATCTGTGGTGGTGGACGGTGCAACGATTAGTTGAGGCGTGATTCATTGTGTTTTTGTGAAGATGGTGCCGTGCAAATTGAATTGTGAGTTCGGGAAAATGGCTTCGTTGTGCCTTAGCGACTGAATTTAGTCGCAGGCGATGTGCGCAGCTAACTTAGTCGCGCCCGCGTCTCGAAGCTACTCAAACGATCGACAAAAATCGCGAAAGCGATCGCCTCATTTATCGCGGCATTAATTGCCGAAGCTGCTGAAGCTGTTGATCGGTTTTTGCTGCCCAGGGGGAGTTTTTTTGAGCAACATACAACTGTTTAGCGTATTTAAGCACGCGCTCTGCCTCGCTATAGTTGTTTTGCCGCGCAAACACTAAACCTGCCGCATAATAGCCGCTCGCAAACTGCGGATTGGTTTGAGTCGATCGACGAAATGCCGCCAGCGCATCGTTGAGCTTGCCTTGATTGTAGGCTACTAAACCAAGACTGTAGTGCGCTTCGGTATAGTTTGGGTTGCGCTGAATCGCTTGGCGAAATGCCGCGATCGCGTCATTGGGTTTGCCTTGTTTTTGATACACCGCGCCAAGCTGAAACAACGGCTCTGGCGCGGTTGGGCTGAGTTGGGCGGCTTGCTGAAACGCTTGAGCCGCTCTGGTAAAGTTTTTTTGCTCAGCCATCACTAAGCCGAAATTGTAGTGCGCCAGTCCTAAGCGCGGATCGAGTTCGATTGATCGCTGCAAATAATCCTGTGCGAGTTTGAGATTGTTGCCTTCGAGCAGGGCGGCTCCGAGATTGGCAAACGCTAAAGCAAAGTTGGGATCAGCTTGCGTGGCTTGATAAAACGCTGTTGCGGATTCTTGCAGCTTTCCCGCTTGCCGGAGCGCCAATCCTAAATTGTAGTGGGCGGCGGCCAGCTTTGGATTGAGGCGGGCGGCTCGGCGAAACGAAGCGATCGCTTCATTGAGTTTGCCTTGCTGAATAGACTGCAAGCCCTGATTCACAATTGCTTCTGCGGATTGCTTCTGAGCTTGAGCGACCAGAACCGGAGCGGCTTGTGCTGAAAAAACGACCGGAGTTAGGGCGAAGATACCACAGGCAAAAAAAGCAATTTTCAACGACGATCTTACAACCATAAATAACTCACAAAATGACGATGATGCACAGGAAATTAAACCGTTATGACTGGTATTCCCTTCTAGCGATAGAGGATCAGGAAAGTTGGAGCGCTTTTACTTAAGTAAGAAATCATAGCTTGTTCTGGAGCCACTCAATCTAGATTGTTTGGAAAAGCAGAGCTTCTGTTTTTCCTATTTTTATTCCTCTAAATAAATGAGTATCTATGCAAAGTTCTAATCCTACCCGTGGTCAGACTGAACGTGCTCTAGGTCAACGCTTACAGGCGCTGTACCGTGACCGGACAGGTCAACGTCCTGAGAAAGTTACGTGTCAATTTTTTGACGAAAAACTCGCGATCGTTCTCGAACAAATTCTGACTCCAGCCGAACAGTTTTTAATTCAATCGAATCATCAAGATTTAGCGAAACAATTCCGTTCAACGCTCGAATCAACCTTGCGACCTGAAATTATTGCCTTAATCGAAGAACTTGCAGAAGCGCCCGTATTAAACGTTTTAAGTGATACTGATCTAAAGACAGGATGCTCTGCAATAGTTGCAATCTTAAAAGACATTCCATCGGTGCGTGATCCCGAATCGATTCCCAAAGTCAAGCGCGAAAAACTTGCTTAAAATGAGTCAAGACAGAAGGCAAAATGTTTTGCCTTACCCGTGTGCGTTGCGGTTGCATTAGGCTAGAAGCGGAGCTTTTTGAGTCAACGATGGCACGCAACCCGATCGTTTTAGTTCACGGTTTAACCGACACCGCCGCAATCTTTAATACAATGACGCCTCAGTTAGCGCGTCTGGGTTGGACGGTTTACAGCTTAGATTTGATTCCTTCCAACGGCGATCAACCGCTTGAAGTGCTGGCGCAACAGTTAGCCAACTTTATCAAAACGAAACTTCCAATCGATCGACCGTTTGATTTAGTGGGTTTTAGCATGGGCGGAATTGTGAGCCGATATTATCTTCAGCGATTAGGCGGCGTTGAGCGGATTGAGCGGTTTGTGTCGATCGCATCGCCGCACAACGGAACGTTAACCGGATTTCTGTCGTGGCGTCCGGGCTGTGTGCAGATGCGCCCGAATAGTGCGTTTCTAAACGATTTGAACCGAGACGTGAAAACCCTAGAGCAAGTTAAATTCACCTCGATTTGGACGCCGATGGATACGATGATTATTCCGGCTTCGAGTTCGGTGTTACCCGTTGGGCAAAGTGTTCAAGTTCAGGTGCCGTTTCACGCCTGGATGGTGACAGAGCGCAAAGCGATCGAGGCAGTCGCAACCGCTTTGCAGAATTAAGTTAACGTCAGTTGCGGTTAAGCAGCAGAGCGTAAGTTGTTGATCACATAACGTCAGTTGCGGTCAAGCGGGCGCGACTGCTATTAGCTGCGCATATTGCCTGCGGCTACGCGGCTACACAGACAAAACCCGCGATTAGGCGGGTTGCTCGATTGCATTGGCTGTTAGTGCGCGGCGGCGCACTTCGTCTGTGTAGCCGCGCCTTTAGTCGCGCCCGCGTTCGTGGCGACGACCCGAACTCACGTTAAGTTAGAGCACGATCTGCTGAAGCAGATTTCTCTTCGCGATCGCCGATCTGAGTGAACTCACGATCGCCAAAAATCGCTGAAGCATGAGCGTAATACTTGTGCTCTATTAAATTTCCGAACGGATCGACGAGAAAAAAGGTGCGATGCTCAAGCGGAGTCCCGATAAACCGATGCTTTGGCTGTTGGTAAAACGTTAACTGATGGCGTTGTGCGCGATTTAGCAAAGCTTCCCAGTCGGCTTCCTCGGTGAAGACCAAACCAAAATGGCGCGGATAAATGCCTTTTTGGAGTTCGATTTCGTCGTCGGTCACGTGCGCTACAAGCTGATGACCGTAGAGATTGAGAATCACCGATCGATCATTTTCCCGCCCTAGTCCGCAGCCTAAACCGTCTACATAATATTGCTTTGTCGTCGGAATATCGCGCACCGGAAACGCTAAATGAAACAACGTTGAAACCATGATCTATCTGAAAACGATGTCAAAATAATTATGGCGAATTTCTTTTTAGAACGATGCCGTTTTATCTTCCTTCGATCACAGACTGGCTGAGCGCGATCGTGCTCAATTCTGCATTATTGGGCGTTGCGGCGATCGCACCTAAAAAACTTTTAACGCCCGTTGGACTGATTAACGCTTGGATTCTGGGCGTTTTGCTGTGGATTTGCGTCGGGTGGCAAGGCTACGCGCTGGTAATGGTTTATTTTCTGGTTGGCTCTGCGGTGACGTTTGTTGGAAAAGCCGAAAAAGAAGCGTTGGGCATTGCTGAAGCAAGATCCGGGGCGCGGGGTGCCGGGAATGTTTGGGGATCAGCGCTAACTGGGGCAATTTGCGCGATCGCGATCTTTGCGCTCTCAATTCAAAACCAACGGTCCTGGATCGAATTGCTGCAACTTGGCTTTGTCGCTAGTTTTTGCACCAAGCTATCCGACACATGCGGAACTGAAATCGGCAAGGCTTACGGCAAGCGCACGTTTTTGATTACGACACTACAGCCTGTCCCGCGTGGAACCGAAGGCGCAGTTAGTTTAGAAGGCACGTTGGCAGGTGTAGTTGGCTCGATCGCGCTTGCGATCGTCGGTTGGCTAGTTGGCTTGATCAGCGTGTGGGGAATTTTGATTGCGGCGATCGCCGCATTTGTGGCAACGACGATCGAAAGCTTGATCGGAGCCACGATCGAAGATAAAGTCCCGTTTCTGACTCACGATATTGTGAATATTCTCAATACGTTAATCGGGGCGATCGTGGCGATCGCGATCGGATTTTTGTTAAACCGCGCCTAAGTTGCGTCGCAAAAACGCTTCGAGCGGTTCTAACCGAAATCCGTAAACCGATTCAAGCTGTGCCGCTTCGGTTGGCATGATGTAAAACTCATTGGCAAGAAGCGCTCGCAGCGTTCCCAAATCTTCACGATTTTTTGCACTGGCAATGCCGACAACGCCGCGCAATGCATCAAACACAGCTAACGGCACATTAATTACAATCGGCTCCCGATTGAAAATTCGCCCAAAAATCTCTGGAACGGCTTTTCGCTGCAAAATTTCGGCACTGCCAACCGGAAAAATTTGATTCTGTGCCGCCTCGATCGTCGTTGACGCGATCGCAATTCTGGCTAAATCATCGGTGCTAATAATTGACGTGCGATTTTGCGGATCGCCAATCAGTAGATAAATTCCCGTTTGGCGAAACTGCTCAGCCAACGGCAACAAGTTTGACGCTAATCCTGACGGACGCAAAATCGTGTAGGTTAAACCGCTTGCCTGTAGATATTTCTCAACTTCGCGCTTGGCTTTGAAAACAGTCGCATCGTCGTACCCTCGATCGACGCCTAAAACAGAAACAAACACAAAATGCTGCACGCCTGCCGATT